>NZ_QAJK01000130.1 GCF_003852515.1 Variovorax sp. KBW07
AATAGACCTCGAAGTCCAACGGCCGCGAGCGGTCGGGCACCAGGTGGAACTCGGGCTGCGCCGCGTTCAGCTCGATGCGGTCGGTGCGCCGCTCGAACCAGGGAAGTACCCGGTGTCATTCGCACACGCCAAGAATGACCCCGCTCCCGCTCCCAAACAGCAGCGCCAAAAACACAAGCCCCCGACAGCACAACGCAAGCTGGAAAAATTGAAATGCAAGCATCGATCGAACTGAACCGCACGCCCGCCGTGCAATACCTGCTGCGCATCGGAGACACCTGCCTCGTGCTCGCGCAACGCCTCGGTGAATGGTGCGGCCATGCGCCCGTGCTGGAAGAAGACATTGCCATGGCCAACATCGCGCTCGACCTCGTCGGCCAGGCGCGTGGACTGTTGACGCACGCCGGCAAGCTCGAAGGCGCCGACGGCTCGGGCCGCGAACACGACGAAGACCAGCTCGCCTACCTGCGCGAAGAACGCGACTACTTCAACCTCACGCTCGTCGAACTGCCGCGCGGCGACTTTGCCTTTGCCGTGCTGCGCAACACCATGGTCGCCACCCTGCTCAAGCTGCTCTGGCAACGGCTGGCCTCGTCGAGCGACGCCGAAGTGGCCGCCATCGCCGGCAAGGCCGTCAAGGAAGCGCGCTACCACCAGCAGCATTCGGCCGACTGGGTCGTGCGCCTGGGCGACGGCACCGACGAATCGCACCGGCGCACCGACAAGGCACTGAAGCAGCTCTGGCTCTACGTGCCCGAACTCTTCGAGAGCGATGCGGTGGATGCCGAAGCCAGCGCCAGCGGCCTCGGCCCGGCATGGAGCGAACTGCGCGAGCCCTGGCTCGCCGAGATGCAGCAGGTGCTCGACGCCGCCGGCCTCGCGATGCCGAAGGAAGCCGCGTTTCGCAGCACCGGCAAGCAAGGCGTGCACAGCGAGCACATGGGCTATATCCTCACCGAGATGCAGCACCTGCAGCGCAGCTTTCCCGGAGGCGTGTGGTGATGAATGCCACCGGCACCGGCGCGGCCGTCGCCTCGCGCGTCGATGCGGCGTGGGCCGTGCTGCACACGGTGCTCGACCCCGAGGTGCCGGCCGTGTCGGTCTGCGACCTGGGCATCGTGCGCGAAGTGATCGAGCACGATGACGGGCTGGAGATCGTTCTCACGCCCACTTATTCTGGCTGCCCCGCGACCGAGGCCATCGAGCACGACGTGCTGGCCGCCATCGAGCAGGCCGGGCTGGGCCGCGCTCGCGCCACGCTGCGCCGCGCGCCCGCCTGGAGCAGCGACTGGATCAGCGACGAAGGCCGCGCCAAGCTCAAGGCCTACGGCATTGCGCCGCCCGCCCACCTCACGCCCGAGGCCGCCGCCAGCACCGCCATGCCCATCAAGCTCTTCGGCCGCATCGCCGGCGAGCGCATTGCCTGCCCGCGCTGCGCGAGCGAGCGCACCGAACGGCTCTCGGCCTTCGGCTCCACCGCCTGCAAGGCGCTGTACCGCTGCATGGCCTGCCGCGAGCCTTTCGAACACTTCAAGCCAATCTGAGACGGTCCCCACGATGAGCACCCTTTTCCATCCCCTGCGCGTGAAGGCCATCGAGCCCGACACGTCCGAGGCCGTCATCGTCTCGTTCGAAGTGCCGGCCGACCTGCAACAGGTTTTCGGCTTCACGCAAGGCCAGTACCTCACGCTGCGCCACGACATCGACGGGCAGGACCTGCGCCGCTCGTACTCCATCTGCGCCGGCCTCGACGACGGCGAGCTGCGCGTCGGCGTGCGCAAGGTGCGCGGCGGCGTTTTCTCGAACTGGATCAATGCCAGCCTGCAACCGGGCGACACCCTGCAGGTCATGGCGCCGCAGGGCCGCTTCTTCGTGCCGATCGAGCCGGCTGCCGCGCGGCACCACGTCGGCATTGCGGGCGGCAGCGGCATCACGCCGATCCTGTCGATCATGAAGACGGTGCTGGCGCGCGAGCCCGCGAGCCGCTTCACGCTGATCTACGGCAACCGGCAACTGCAGTCCACGATGTTCAAGGAAGAAATCGAGGACCTGAAGAACCGCTACATGACGCGGCTCGTTTTGCAGCACGTTTTTTCCGACGAGCACACCGATTCGCCGCTGGGCTTCGGCGTGATGAACCGCGAGAAGATCGGCGAGTTCCTGGCGTCGGTGGTGCCCGCGAAAAACATCGACCACGTGTACGTCTGCGGCCCGTTCCAGATGAACGACGAGGCCGAGGCCGCGTTGCTCGCGGCCGGCGTGCCCGAAGACCGCATCCACATCGAACGCTTCGGCGTTGCGCTGCCTTCGGCCACATCCACCGCCCAGGTCGGCGCCGTGGTGCACGAAGCGCTGCCGGGCGACGCCAAGCAGGCACGCATCACCATCGTGCGCGACGGCCTGCAGCGCGAGATCACTTTCACCGAAGGCCAGCCGAGCATTCTCGATGCGGCATCGGCGGCCGGGCTCGAGGTTCCTTTCTCCTGTACTTCCGGCGTGTGCGGTACCTGCCGCGCCAAGTGCGTGGACGGGGAAGTCCGCATGGAACGGAACTTCGCGCTCGACAAGAATGAGGTCGCCGCCGGTTTCGTATTGACCTGCCAGGCCCACCCCCTTACCGAACGCGTCACGCTCTCTTTCGACGAGCGGTGATAGATACTTCAGGCTTCAACCATTTTTCAACCCGGAGACAAATCCAAATGAAATTCTTCAAGCCCCTGCTGATTGCCGCGCTGTGCGCCACCGCCGCCGCGGCCTGGGCCGACGTCAACGTCGGCGTGACGGTCTCGGCCACCGGCCCGGCCGCCTCGCTCGGCATCCCCGAGAAGAACACCATCTCGCTGATGCCCAAGACCATCGCGGGCCAGAAGATCAACTACATCGTGCTCGACGACGCGTCGGACACCACGGCCGCCGTGGCCAACACCCGCAAGCTGATCGCCGAGAACAAGGTCGACATCGTGCTGGGCTCGACCACCACGCCCAACTCGCTGGCCATGATCGACGTGGTGAGCGAAGCCAAGGTGCCGATGATCTCCATCGCCGCCTCGGCCCGCATCATCGAGCCGATGGACGCCAAGAAGAAGTGGGTCTTCAAGACGCCGCAGAACGACATCATGATGTCGCTGGCCATCGCCGAGCACATGGCCGCCAACGGCGTGAAGACGGTCGCCTTCATCGGCTTCTCCGACGCGTACGGCGAAGGCTGGTCGGAAGAATTCGCAAAGGCCGCCGCGCTGAAGAAGATCACCGTGGTCGCCAACGAGCGCTACTCGCGCACCGACACGTCGGTGACCGGCCAGGCGCTGAAGATCATGGCCGCCAAGGCCGACGCCGTGCTGGTCGCGGGCTCGGGCACGCCGGCCGCGCTGCCGCAGAAGACGCTCAAGGAGCGCGGCTACACCGGCAAGATGTACCAGACGCACGGCGTGGCCAATGCCGACTTCCTGCGCGTCGGCGGCAAGGACGTCGAAGGCACCTTCCTGCCCGCGGGCCCGGTGCTCGTGGCCGAGCAGCTGCCGGCCGCCAACCCGGTCAAGAAGTCCGCGCTGGCCTACGTGTCGGCCTACGAAGCAGCCTACGGCAAGGGCACCGTGTCGACCTTCGGCGCGCACGCCTGGGACGCCGGCCTGCTCATGACCTCGGCCGTGCCGGCCGCGCTGAAGAAGGCCCAGCCGGGCACGCCTGAATTCCGTGCCGCCCTGCGCGATGCGCTGGAACAGGTGAAGGAAGTGTCGGGCGCGCACGGCGTGTTCAGCATGACAGAGAAGGACCACCTGGGCCTGGACCAACGCGCCCGCGTGATGGTGAAGATCGAAAACGGCGCCTGGAAGTACCAGCCCTGAAGCACCTCTGACTTGCTCCCTCCCCTTCGGGGGAGGGTTGGGGTGGGGGCAAGCGGCTTTTGATCAAGCACTGCGCCGAACGAGCCATGCCCCCATCCCAACCTTCCCCCAAAGGGGGAAGGAGCCAAACGGTGCAGACACTGATTCGACACACGGGCCGAGCCCGAAGGTTTTCTTATGGATTTGCAGATCGCCCTGCTTCTGGGGCAGGACGGCATCGTCAACGGTGCCGTCTATGGATTGATGGCGCTCGCCCTCGTGCTGGTGTTCTCGGTCACGCGCGTCATCTTCATTCCCCAGGGCGAGTTCGTCGCCTTCGGGGCGCTCTCGATGGCGATGCTGCAGGCCGGCCGCGTGCCGGCCACGCTGTGGCTTCTGCTGGCACTGGCGGTGATGGTGCTGGTGGTCGAGGCCGTGCGCTGGAAGCGCGGCGCGGTGGTCGACTGGGCTTCGGCGCTCGCCTGGTGCGTGGTGCTGCCGCTGGCCGCCGCCGCGCTGGTGCTGCTGCTCAAGCCCACCTCGATGGCGGGGCAGGCGCTGACCACGCTGCTTCTCATCATGCCGCTCGGTCCCCTGCTCTACCGCCTGGCCTACCGGCCGCTGGCGGATGCCAACGTGCTGATGCTGCTGATCGTCTCGGTCGCGCTGCATGGCGTGCTGGTCGGGCTGGGCCTGCTGTTCTTCGGTGCCGAAGGTTCGCGCACCACGGCCTTCTCCGACGCGCGCTTCGACATCGGCGGCATTCCGGTCAGCGGGCAATCGCTGGTGGTGGTGGGCGTCACGCTGCTGCTGGTGATCGCCATGTTCCTGTTCTTCGGCCGCTCGATGGTCGGCAAGGCGCTGCGCGCCACCGCCATCAACCGTGTGGGCGCACGGCTGTCGGGCATTCCGACCGAACTGTCGGGCGACCTGAGCTTTGCGCTCGCGGCGCTCATCGGCGCCGTGTCGGGCCTGCTGATCGCACCGATCACCACCGTGTACTACGACACCGGCTTCCTCATCGGCCTGAAGGGCTTCGTGGCGGCCATCGTCGGCGGGCTCGCGAGCTATCCGCTGGCACTGGTCGGCGCGCTGCTGGTCGGCCAGCTCGAAGCCTTCGCCTCTTTCTGGGCCAGCCCCTTCAAGGAAGTGCTGGTCTTCACCTTGATCATTCCGGTGCTGTGGTGGCGTTCGCTGCGCAGCCATCACGTGGAGGACGAGGAATGAACCCGTCTTCGAACAACGCCGCCGCCGTGGACAGCAACAGCAACAACAACGCACCCGCCGGCAAGCCGCTGGTCACGCCGCGCCAGCTCACGCTGGTCTTCGTGGTCCTGCTGGCGCTGGCCTGGGGCTTCCTGCCGGAGTTCACGGTCTCGGTGCTCAGCAACATCGGCCTCTATGCGCTGGTCGCGGCCGGGCTGGTCATGCTGACCGGCGTGGGCGGCATGACCTCCTTCGGCCAGGCCGCATTCGTCGGCATGGGCGCCTATGCCACGGCGTGGATCTGCACCTCGCCCACCGCCGCCGCGTGGATGGGCGGCGCGGTGGGTCCCGGGCTGCTGCCATGGGCCGGCCTGCTGCTGGGCCTGGCCTTTACCTTCGCGCTGGCCTGGGCGCTGGGCGCGGTCACGCTCAAGCTGCAGGGCCACTACCTGCCGCTGTGCACCATCGCCTGGGGCCTGAGCCTGTACTACCTGTTCGGCAACATGGAGTTCCTGGGCGGGCAGACCGGCATCACGGGCGTGCCGCCGCTGGTGGTCGCCGGCGTGTCGCTGGCCACCCCGCGCGCGCTGGGCATCGTGATCTGGGCCGTGCTGCTGCTGGCGCTGTGGGCGCTGCACAACCTGCTCGATTCGCGCGAAGGCCGCGCCATCCGCGCGCTCAAGGGCGGACGGCTGATGGCCGAGTCGATGGGCGTGGACACGGCGCGCCACCGCATCAAGCTCTTCGTGCTGGCCGCGCTGCTCGCGGCGGTGTCGGGCTGGCTCTACGCGCACCTGCAGCGCTTCGTGAACCCCACGCCCTTCAACCTGAACATCGGCATCGAGCTGCTGTTCATGGCGGTGGTCGGCGGCGCGGGCCACCTGTGGGGCGCGGTGCTCGGCGCGGCGCTCATCACGCTGCTGAAAGAGAAGCTGCAGGACATCCTGCCCTCGCTGCTCGGCACCAGCGGCAACTTCGAAGTGATCGTGTTCGGCCTGCTGATGCTGTTCGTGCTGCAGCGCTTCGCGGACGGCCTGTGGCCCACGCTGGCGCGGCTGTCCCGGCGCTGGGTGCGCGACGATGGGCGCAAGGCCGTGCCCGCTGCCGCATCGAACGGCGCCACCGTGCAACTCGCGCAGCGCACGCTGCCCGCAACGGGCCAGCTGCTGCTCGAAGCCAGCGACGTGAGCAAGCGTTTCGGCGGCCTGGTCGCCAACAACGCGATCTCGATGACGCTGAAGGCCGGCGAGATTCACGCGCTGATCGGCCCCAACGGCGCCGGCAAGAGCACCTTCTTCAACATGATCTCGGGCGTGGACGATCCGACCTCGGGCGAAGTGCGGCTCTCGGGCCAGTCGATGGCCACCAGGCCCTCGCGCGCTTTTGCCGCACTGGGCCTGGGCCGCACCTTCCAGCACGTGCGCCTGCTCGGCCAGCGCAGCGTGGTGGAAAACGTCGCGCTCGGCGCCCACCTGCGCGCCAAGCGCGGCTGGCTCGCCGCGATGCTGCGGCTCGACCGCGCCGAAGAAGCCGCGCTGATGGCCGAAGCCCGCCGCCAGATCGAACGCTGCGGCCTTGGCGCGCATGCCGACACGCCGGCCGCATCGCTCTCGCTGGGCCAGCAACGCGTGGTCGAGATTGCCCGCGCGCTCGCCGGCCAGCCCTCGGTGCTGCTGCTCGACGAACCCGCCGCCGGCCTGCGCCATCTGGAAAAGCGCGCGCTCTCGGAGCTGCTGAGCCAGCTGCGCGCCGAAGGCCTCGGCATCCTCGTGGTGGAACACGACATGGAGTTCGTGATGAACCTGGCCGACCGCATCACGGTGCTGGAATTCGGCACCGTCATCGCCACCGGCACGCCCGCCGAAGTGCAGGCCAACCCGCGCGTGCTCGAAGCCTATCTGGGCGGCGCCGACGACGAACTGCTGGAAGACGCACGATGAGCGCCCCCATCCTCCAACTCGAAGATTTCTGCGTCGCCTACCGCACCGTCGAAGCGGTGCACAGCGTGCGCCTGCACGTGAACGAAGGCGAGATCGTCACCGTGATCGGCCCCAACGGCGCCGGCAAGACCACGCTGCTGTGCGCGGCCATGGGCCTGCTGCCTTCCACCGGAAACCTCTCGCTGCACGGCGAGCGCATCGCACGCCCCGGCGTCGAGACCATGGTGGCGCGCGGCGTGGCGCTGGTGCCCGAGCGGCGCGAGCTGTTCGGCGAGATGTCGGTCGAAGACAACCTGCTGCTCGGCGGCTTCTACCAGTGGCGCAAGGGCAAGCGCGACCAGCGCGCGCGCATGGAAGAAGTGTTCGAGATTTTTCCGCGCCTGCGCGAACGCAAGCCGCAGATGGCGTCGACGCTGTCGGGCGGCGAACGCCAGATGCTGGCCATCGGCCGCGCACTGATGGCACGGCCGCGCCTGCTGATGCTCGACGAACCCTCGCTGGGCCTTGCGCCGCTGGTGGTGCGCGAAGTGCTGCGCGTGGTCGCGCAACTGAGAACGCATGGCGTCTCGGTGCTGCTGGTGGAACAGAACGCACGCGCCGCGCTGCAGGTGGCCGACCGCGCCTACGTGCTCGAGATGGGCGACGTGGCGCTGGAAGGCAATGCGCGCGACCTGCTGCACGACCAACGAATCATCGATACCTACCTGGGCATCGGCAACAAGCACTGACCGCCTCTTGCCTTTCTCTTTCTCCCTCCCCTTCCGGGGGAGGGCCGGGGTGGGGGCAAGCGGCACTTGATGAGGCACCGCGCCGAACCCACGCCGCTTGCCCCCATCCCAGCCTTCCCCCGGAAGGGGAAGGAGCCAATACAAAGCCAAAGGACACCCTCATGACCACCCTTCAAAGCTACATCGCCGGCCGCTGGATCGGCCAGCAAGCCGCGCAGCAACTGCGCAGCGCCATCAACGGCAGCGCCGTGGCCAGCACCCACGCCGAAGCCATCGACTTCGCCGAAGCGCTGAACCACGCGCGCCGCGTCGGCCTGCCCGCGTTGATGGCGCTCGACTTCCAGCAGCGCTCCGAACGCCTGAAGGCGCTGGCCAAATACATCGCCGCGAACAAGGAAACGCTCTACGCCATCTCGGCCCACACGGGCGCCACGCGCGCCGACAGCTGGATCGACATCGAAGGCGGCGCCGGCACGCTGAGCGCCTACGCCGGCATCGGCACCAACGAGCTGCCCTCGGGCAACCTGGTGCACGAAGGGCCGGCCTTTCCGCTCGGCAAGAAGGGCGGCTTCGCGGGCACGCACATCCTGGTGCCGCGCGGCGGCGTGGCGGTGCACATCAATGCCTTCAACTTCCCGGTGTGGGGCCTGCTCGAGAAGTTCGCGCCCAGCTTTCTGGCGGGCATGCCGTGCATCGGCAAGCCGGCCACGGCCACCAGCTACCTCACCGAAGCGCTGGTGCGGCTCATCGTGCAGTCGGGCATCCTGCCCGAAGGCAGCCTGCAGCTGGTGATCGGCGGCACGGGCGACCTGCTCGACCGGCTCGAAGGGCCCGACGTGGTGACCTTCACCGGCTCGGCCGACACCGCCGCCAAGCTGCGCGTGCATCCGAACCTGGTGCGCCAGTCGATTCCGTTCAACGCCGAGGCCGACTCGCTGAACTGCGCGATCCTGGCGCCCGACGTGACGCCCGACGACGAGGAGTTCGATCTCTTCGTGAAGGAAGTGGCGCGCGAAATGACCATCAAGGCCGGGCAGAAATGCACCGCCATCCGCCGCGCCATCGTGCCGCGCCAGCACCTCGATGCGGTGGCCGGGCGCCTGCGCGCGCGGCTCGCCAAGACCGTCATCGGCGACCCTTCGCGCGAAGAGGTGCGCATGGGTGCCCTGGCCTCGCACGCGCAGCAGGTCGACGTGGCCGAGCGCGTGGCCACGCTGCTGCAGGGCGCGGAGCTGGTCTACGGCGAACGCGACGGCTTCTCGCCCGTGGGTGACGGCGTGGGCCAGGGCGCCTTCTTCGCGCCCACGCTGCTGCTGAGCCGCAAGCCGCTCGAACACGATGCCGCGCACGACGTCGAAGCCTTCGGCCCGGTCAGCACGCTGATGCCATACGACAGCACTGACGGCATCGACGAGGCACTGGCACTGGCCGCGCGCGGCCGTGGCAGCCTTGTCGGCACCCTGGTCACGCGCAGCCCGGCCATCGCGGCCAAGGCCATTCCCGTGGCCGCCGCATGGCATGGCCGCCTGCTGGTGCTCGACCGCGAGGCCGCCGCCGAATCGACCGGCCACGGCTCGCCGCTGCCGCAGCTCAAGCACGGCGGCCCCGGCCGCGCGGGCGGCGGCGAAGAACTCGGCGGCCTGCGCGCCGTGAAGCACTACCTGCAGCGCGCCGCGGTGCAGGGCTCGCCCACCATGCTGGCCGCGATCACCGGCGAGCACGTGCGCGGCGCGGCCGTGCGCGAGAGCGAGGTGCACCCCTTCCGCCGCCACTTCGAAGACCTGCGGATCGGCGACTCGCTGCTCACGCACCGCCGCACCGTCGGCGAGGCCGACATCGTGGCCTTCGGCGGCATCTCGGGCGACTATTTCTACATGCACTTCGACGAAGTGGCGGCCAGGGAGTCGCCGTTCGGCAAGCGCATCGCGCACGGCTACTTCGTGCTGTCGGCGGCTGCGGGCCTGTTCGTGTCGCCCGCGCCGGGCCCGGTGCTCGCCAACTACGGCCTGGACACCCTGCGCTTCGTCAAGCCCGTGGGCATCGGCGACACCATCCGCGCGCGCCTGACCTGCAAGCGCAAGATCGACCGCAACAAGAAAGACGCAAGCGGCCAAGGCCAGGGCGTGGTGGCATGGGACGTGGAGGTGACCAACCAGGACGGCGACGTGGTCGCGA
Source organism: Variovorax sp. KBW07 (assembly GCF_003852515.1). Taxonomy (GTDB): domain Bacteria; phylum Pseudomonadota; class Gammaproteobacteria; order Burkholderiales; family Burkholderiaceae_C; genus Variovorax. The sequence continues at coordinate 9,874 of NZ_QAJK01000130.1, forward strand.
GCTACGATATCCTGACCCTCGTCTCCAAGAAACCGGAAGCTGCCTGATGTTCGATCTCACGGGAAAAGTCGCCCTCGTCACCGGTGGAAACGGCGGCATCGGCCTGGGCATGGCCCAGGGGTTGGCCAGGGCCGGCGCCCGCGTCGTGGTTGCCGCGCGCAACGCGCAGAAGTCGGCCGCCGCGGTCGAATCACTGAAGGCACTGGGCAGCGACAGCTTCGCGCTCGAAGCCGACGTGAGCGACGAGGCCTCGGTGCAGAAGGCGGTCGACGAAGCGGCCGCGCGCTGCGGCCGGCTCGACATTCTCGTGAACAACGCCGGCACCACCGTGCGCAAGCCGGTCGACCAGCTCTCGCTGGACGAGTGGAACAAGGTGCTGGGCACCAACCTCACCAGCGCCTTCCTGTGCAGCCGCGCCGCGCACCCGCACCTGAAGGCGGCCGGCGGCGGCAAGATCATCAACATCGGCTCGATGATGTCGATTTTCGGCGCGCCCTACGCGCCGGCCTATGCCGCGAGCAAGGCGGGCATCGTGCAGCTCACCAAGTCGACCGCGCTCTCGTGGGCGGCCGACAACATCCAGGTCAACGCCATCCTGCCGGGCTGGTTCGAGACCGAGCTCACCGACGGCGCGCGCAGCCAGATTCCGGGCCTGTACGACCGCGTGGTGGCCCGCGCCGCGGCGGGCCGCTGGGGCCAGCCGGCCGACATTGCCGGCACCGCCGTGTTCCTGGCCAGCCCCGCATCGGACTACGTGACCGGCACCGCCATCCCGGTCGATGGCGGGTTTTCGATCTCTGGCTGAAGACGGGCGGGCCGTGTAAATTCGGCCGCCATGCTCTTCTGGTTCCAGATCCTCCTGTTCGTCGCCGGCACGGCCGCGCTGCTCTATGTTTCGCGCGGCCCCTTGCGGCAGCCCGGCTCGCACGGTTTCTACCGCTTCTTCGCGTGGGAATGCATGCTGGTGCTGATCATCGTGAACCTGCCCGTGTGGCACGTCGATCCGCTCTCGGCAACGCAACTGCTGTCTTGCGTGCTCCTTGCGCTGTCGATCTGGCTGCCGATCCACGCGGTGCGGCGGCTCAAGGCGCAAGGCAAGCCCAGCGATGCGCGCAATGACGACCCGGCCCTCTATGGTTTCGAGAAAACCTCGTCGCTGGTGACCACCGGTGCCTTTCGCTACATCCGCCACCCGATGTACACGGCGCTGATGCTGCTGGCCTGGGGCGCCTTCCTGAAGCAGTTCACCTGGCTCACGCTGGCGCTGGTGGTGGCGGCCACGCTGCTGCTGGTGCTGACGGCATTGAGCGACGAGAAGGAATGCATCGCTCATTTCGGCGACGACTACCGCGCGTACATGCGCGGCACGCGGCGCTTCATTCCGTTCGTGCTGTAGCTGGCCGGCGCGCGTACGCGCGTCTACACCCGACTCGCACCGTCACCTTGCTGGAGGCTGACCGGGCCGATCAGGTTCTGTTCACAACCGCGACCTAGCATCCGCGCATGCTGCTCGCACGTGTCCGCCGTTTCGCCCGAACGCACTACAAGGCGTGGTGCGTCGCGGGCATGCTGCTGATTCTTCTGCAGCCTTTCATCGCGGTTCACTTCCGCTGCGACGGCCTCGAAGACGAACCCATGCTGCGGGTTCGAAACCTCGGTGGCACCACGCAGTTCGAGGCCGACGACCGCGCGGACCATCCGAACGACCACGAGACCACGGTCTTCGCGCAGGCGCCGGCCAGCATCGATCACCCCGACGCGCTGATGTCCGCGCTGGACGGCTTCATGGCCATGGTCTTCGCGCTGCTGCCTCTGACGCTGGCCATGGCCCGCCTTGCCACCCCCATCGAACGAGAAGCACCCGAGCGCGTGCCGCCGCACGGGGGCGCGCCGCCCCCGGCCACGCCCTCGCGACCTTGGCGGCGACTGCCGCCCACCGCTGCCCCGCCCCAGGGGATCTGAGCAGCGGCGCCACGCGCGCCGCTTCTTCGTGCCGCGCCAGCGCCGGTGCCTTCATTCACCGACGCGACGCAGCGGGCTCTCTTCCTCGTCGAAAGGTCCTGACCGTGACCCCTGCATTTTTCGGGTGCGCGCGCCGCACCCGGCGCAGCCGTGCGCCTGCCTCCTGCTCCTGCTACTGCTTCAGCTTCAGCTTCAGCTTCTTCGTCAACCCGCTCGCGGGGAGCGCACCGTGAACACGCTCAACCTCGCGCTGTTCCAGTGGATCACCGCGGGCAGCCAGCCGACGCCCTGGGTGCTGTCCGTCGCAACCGGCTTCGCCCTCTGGGGCAGCTGGGTGAGCGTGGCCGTTCTCGTCATGGCCATGTGGCGCCATCGCTCCGAGCGGGCCTACCTGTGCATCGTCACGGCCGTGGCCGGCCTGACCTCGCTGGTGGCGCATGGCATCGCGCTGTCGCTGAACGTGCCGCGGCCCTTCATGCAGGGGCTGGCGCCGTCGTACATCGAACACGCGGGGCGCGGGTCGCTGCCGAGCACGCACGCGGCCGTCATGTTCATGGTGGCGTTCGCCTTCATGCTGCGGCCCGACCTGCGCAGGCTGGGTGTGCCGCTGCTCGCCGTGGCGCTCGCCACCGGCTGGGCGCGCGTCTTCGTGGGGGTTCATTTTCCGCTCGACATCGCGGCCGGCGCATTGCTCGCGGCACTCATCGTCGGAGCGCTCGCCATGGGGCAGTGGCTCCTGGGTTTTTTCACGTCGAGAGCCGGCCGCGCTTCCGACGACAGGCAAGCGGCCGCATCGCTCTGGAGGCATCCATGATTTCTTCGACCCCCAACCGGCACTCGCGCGCCAGTGCGCGCATCGATGTGCCGCAGGCCACGCAACCGGAACACAGCACCGTACAAGCCGGGCCCGCCACCAACACGCCGGCCGCTCCGCAAGTGGGCGCACGCACCATCTCGTGCGTCATTCCTTGCTTCAACGAAGCGGCCAACCTGCGGAACCTGCTGCCCCTGCTCGAAGACATTCTCTGGGCCACGCACATGCGCTGGGAGATCATCGTGGTGGACGACGGCAGCACCGACGACACCGCCGCCGTCGCGCAGGCGTGGTGCGAGCTGTCGGGCTTTCGCTGCATCTCGCTGTCGCGCAACTTCGGCAAGGAAGCGGCGCTTACCGCCGGCCTTGCCGCGGCCCATGGCGATGCGGTGGTGCTGCTCGACGGCGACCTGCAGCACTCGCCTCAGCTCATTCACGCCATGGTCGCGCAGTGGGTCGCGGGCGCGGAGGTGGTGTACGCGGTGCGCGAGGCGCGCAACGACGAAAGCCGCTTCAAGCGCATCGGCAGCAGGCTCTTCTACAGCTTCGTCAATTCGTCCGACCGCTTCGAGGTGCCGCGCGACGCGGGCGACTTCCGCCTGATGGACCGCAAGGTGGTCGATGCGCTCATGAGCCTGCCGGAGCGCAGCCGCTTCATGAAGGGGCTGTACGCGTGGGTCGGCTTCCGGGCCGTGGCGCTGCCCTACACGCCCGCGCCGCGCGCCGAGGGCACCAGCACCTTCAACGCACGGCGGCTGCTGAACCTGGCCATCGACGGTCTCACCGCCTTCACCACCTGGCCGCTGCGCATGGTAAGCGTGGCCGGCCTGATGCTCGCCGTGCCGGCCTTCGCCTATGGCGCCTACGTGGCCCTGGACCACGTGCTGTTCGGCAACGCCGTCTCGGGCTGGACCACCATCGTCGTGAGCCTGATGTTCTTCATCGGCATCCAGATGATCTCCACCGGCATCGTGGGCGAGTACATCGCGCGCATCTACGAAGAGGTCAAGGGCCGCCCGCTGTACGTGGTGCGCCGCGAGCACGGCAGCGGGCTCGAGGCCGGCCAGCCATGAGGCAGGCCGGCCACACGAGGCAGGCCGGCCACGCCCGGTGGACGTCGCCGCAGCCGCTGTGGCTGGTTGCCGCGATCTTCGCGTGGCTGCTGGCAACGGCCTGGATGCGCCCGCTCATGGCACCCGACGAAGGCCGCTACGCCAGCATCGCGCTGTCGATGCTGCACTCGGGCGACTGGCTGGTGCCCCGGCTCGACGGCCTGCCCTTCTTCCACAAGCCGCCGCTGTTCTACTGGATCGGCGCGGCCGCCATGGCGGTGACCGGCCCGGTGGAATGGGCCGCGCGCCTGCCCTCCATCGTGGGTGCGGGCGCGGCGGCTTCGGCGCTGTTCCTGTTCCTGCGCCGCTGGTCGACGGTGCGGCTGGCGCTGCTGTCCACCGTGGTGCTGGTGACCACGCCCTTCTTCTTCATGGGTGCGCAGTTCGCGAACCTCGACATGCTGGTGGCCGGCTGCATCGCCCCCACCGTGCTGCTGGCCGCCGCCGCGGTGCTGGCCCGCGAGCGCGAGGAGCCGTGGCGCGGCCTGCTGGCCGGCGCCTACCTGTTCGCCGCGGCCGGGCTGCTGGCCAAGGGGTTGATCGGCATCGTGCTGCCCGTGGGCGTGCTGGCGGCGTGGTGCGCGGTCACGCGGAGGCCGTCGGCCCTGCGGCTGTCGGTGTGGTTGCCCGGCTGGGCGATCCTGCTGGCCGTGGCCGGCCCGTGGTTCGTGGCCATGCAGCTGAAGTACCCGGCGTTCTTCGACTACTTCGTCGTCACGCAGCACTTCAGGCGCTTCGCCTCCTCGGGCTTCAACAACGAGCATGGCATCTGGTTCTACCTGCCGGTGCTGGCGGGGCTCACGCTGCCGTGGTTCGCCTGGGTGCTGGTGCCACGGGGCCGGGATGGCGTGGCGCGGCCCCGGCTGTCCGACATCGACTGGCTGATGTGGATCTGGTTCGCCGTCGTCGTGGTGTTCTTCTCGCTGCCGCGCTCCAAGCTCATCGGCTACGTGCTGCCGGCACTGCCGCCGCTGGCCTACCTGATTGCGCAGCGCGTGCTGGCGGGCCGGTCGATGGAGGCGCTGGTGCCCAGGGTGCGCGCAACGGCGCTGGCCTCCGCCGCCGTGAGCGTGGCCTGCGTGGCCGGCCTCGCGATGTATGCCGTACCGCCCGGCACCCGGCTCCGGCTGCCCGTGGGCCAGGCCGTGGCCGCCGACGACCAGGTGCTGATGCTCGACAGCTATTTCTACGAGATTCCGTTCTACTGGAACCTGCGCCAGCCGGTGCGCATTGCGGACGACTGGAAAGCCGCCGCAGCCGACACCCGCGACAACTGGCGCAAGGAAATCGTCGATGCCGGCCGCTTCGATCCGGCGCGCGCCGCGAACACGCTGGTCGATCGCACGCAGCTTGCCGCCGCGCTCTGCGTGCCCCGCATCACCTGGCTGGTCGCGCCGAGCAATGCGCAGCTCGCGCACCCCTGGCTGGCCCGCGCGCAGCTGGTCGCGGTTCACGGAAGCGTTGCCGCATGGCGCTTCGCGGGCAGCGCCGGGCAGGACCCGCACTGCCTCGACGTCGCGGCCAGCGCACCTGCCGCATCCGCTGCATCCGTGACACCCGCATCTGCCCATCCCCCTGCTCCCGGAACGAATGGCGACGACTGAAACTCCAGACTCCTTCGGGTCGATGACACGCTACCTCTGCATCTGCGCGGACGACTTCGGCCTGAGCCCCGGCATCAACACGGCCGTGTTCGACCTGGCCGAGAGGGGCAACATTTCCGCCACCAGCTGCATGGTGCGCCGCAGCGCCTGGGCCGCCGGCTCGAAGACACTGAGGCGCTTCGACCCCGCCTTGCTGGACACGGGCCTGCACCTGGACCTCACGCGCCCCGAGACGGTCGACGGCTTCGAGCCCGGCCTGTTCGGCCTGCTCGCCCGCACCTACACGCGCACGGTGTTCGCAGCCGCGCTCCACGCGGACATTCGCGATCAGCTGAACCGTTTTGAAGACGCCATGGGCCGCGCGCCCGCGTTCATCGATGGGCACCGGCACGTGCATCAGTTCCCCGTCGTGCGGGCGTTCCTGGTCGAAGAGATCGCGCGTCGCTACCCCGTGTCGCCGCCCTGGGTCCGCGCCACGGCACCGGGCTGGCGCTACGGCCGCGGGTGGCTGAAGGCCGAGGTCGTTCATGCACTGGGCGGTGCACGGCTGGCGGCGCTCGCGAAGAAGCGCGGAATTCCTTTGAGCCGCCGCCTGCTGGGCGTCTACGATTTTTCCGGCGACACGCAGCACTACCAGACCTGCCTGTCGGAGTGGCTCTCGGAATGCCGCACTGGCGACGTGCTGATGTGCCACCCATCGGCCGGTGCCAATCTGCCGAGCGACCCGCACGGCGCAGCGCGGCTGCGCGAATACGCGGTGCTGCAGCGCCTGGCGTTTCCGATGCAGGAGCACACGGGCGACATCGTGCTTGCGCCGTTGTCCCGGCAGGTTCGTCGCGGACAATGACCGCCATCGTGCTTTTCGCATCGATCCACTACAAGGGCACGCCAGGCATGACACCGAACCGCGACGACGAGACGTTCTGGTCCATCGACTGGCCGCACGGCGCGCTGACCGTGCGCGCCATCGGCGGCATGCTGGCACCACTGCAATTCACGCTGCCCGACGGACAGCGCATTTCCCCGCTGTACACCGCGCCCTGGGCCGAAGAGCAAGGCACGCAGGCGCTGTCCGGCCTCATGCGCGGGTTGCGCGGCGAATGGCCCTGCGCGCCCTTCGGCCCGGCGCAAACGCCCGATGGCCTGCCTGCGGGTTGGGCTTCGCGCGACGGCGGATCGCCATGGGACCACGGCCATTCGGCCAACCATGCGTGGACGCTGGTCGATCGCAGCGACGGCGCCATCACCTTGCGCATCGAGCTGCCCGAAAGCGACCCGCTGGCGTGGATGGAGCGCGTCATTCGCCCCAACCCCGATGCGCCGGCGCTGGACATCGACCTGACGATGCACCCGCGCCGCGACACCGTGCTGCCGTTTGCATTGCACCCGACCTTCGCCGTGCCTTCGAGCGGCATGCAACTGCTGCCGGGCGAATACGCGGCCGTGCACACCTATCCGATGCAACCCGAGCCCGGGGTGTCGCGGCTCACGCCCGACCGCACGGCGGCCTCGCTGGAAGCGCTGCCATGTGCCGACGGCAGAACCGATTTCAGCAAGCTGCCGCTGGACTTCGAGACCGAAGAAATTCTTCAGCTGCAGGACTGCCGATCGGCCTTCGTGCTGCGCTATCCCTCGGGCATCGAGGTGGTGCTCGACTGGGACCGCGCGCAACTGCCCGATGCCGTGTTGTGGGTGAGCCAGCGCGGACGCCGCCAGGCGCCCTGGAACGGACGCAACCAGGCGTTGGGCATCGAGCCCTGCAACTCGTGCTTCGACCTGAGCCGGGTCGCGCAACCGCCCGGGAGGCATCCGCTGTCGCACCGACGCGGCTTGCCGCTGACTGCCGGTCGCACCTTCAGCACCCGCTACCGGATCAGCGCGCGCCTGGCGTAGACATCGGCATCGGCAAAGGCCGCGCATCGACCTGTTCGCCATCGACGATGAAGTGCCCGCCCGCCACGTGGTGCAGCGTGCGCAGTTCGTCGTGGCCCGCGAAGTTCCAGCGTCCGTCGGCGAACACGCGCGAGTCGGCTTGCGCGGCGATCACCTCGCCCAGGAACAGGTCGTAGCGCTGCTGGATCGGCGGCTCGGGAAGCAGGCGGCATTCGAGCCACGCCACGCAGTCTTCCAGCAACGGCGCATCGGTCGCCGTGCCCACGAAAGTCTGCAGGCCATAGGCCGCGAACTTGTCGTGTCCCGCCTGCTCGACGATCTCGCGGCCCGAACTGTTGCCCAACGCTTCCGTCAGGTCCAGCTGCGCGCGCGTCGGCACCTGCAGCGCGAAATGGCCAGCGCCTTCGAGCAGCACGCGCGTCCACGTGCTCTTGTCGATCACCACGGCCACCTTCGGCGGATCGAAGTCGAGCGGCATCGCCCAGGCCGCGGCCATGATGTTGCGCTGGCCACCGTGCGCGGCGCTTACCAGCACGGTGGGGCCGTGGTTCAGCAGACGGTAGGCCTTGTTCAACGGAACCGGCCGGCGGTGTGATGCATTCATGCGCGTGAGACCGGCAAAGCCCAGTCCATGGGATGGAAGCACGCCAGCGTACCAGCATGGGCCCGGCCTTGCCTCGCCGGGCGCTTCACTTTGGCATCAACGATAGGCGTCGCACAGGGCGAGGTATTCGTCGCCCGAAATCTGCAGCGCGGTCGCGCGGCGCAGCACGCGGGCCTTGGGCTTGGGCAGGTCGGTCCTGATCTGGATCTGCTTGCCGATGGGAATGCCCATGTAGCTCTGGTTGACCCAGATGTTCTCGACGATGTTGTGCCACGGAATCAGCATGTCGTTCTCGAAGGTCAGGCCCTGGTGGCCGACGACGAAGGCGGGCGTATCGATGTTGCCCAGCTGCCGGATGCACTTGATGGCCAGCCACGCCGCGAGCAGGCCGAACGCGCCGGCAATGAGGATGCCGATGTTCTTGTCCTGCGCACGAATGCAGAGCACGGCCAGCACGCAGGCCACCACCACCCAGAGGACGGCGCCGGCGATCAGTCGCGTGCGGGAATAGAAGACAGGGCGGTCCTGGCGGGTTTTTTCCTGCTGGCTGGCGGAGCTGTAGATTTCCATTTTTTCCCGATTCGATGTGTGTTGGAGTGGTTGAAGAAAGGAAGGAAGAGAAACGCGAAAAGAAGAAAGGATTGGCTCAGGCAGACGGCAGGCGCTGCATCAGGCAGACCATCAGCACCGGCTCGTTGTCGATCTTCGAGCGATCGATCTTGCGGGTCTTGCCGTTGGCGACGATCACCAGGTGTTCGTCGACGTCCATGCCCTCTTCGTCGGACTGGGTGCGGATGGTGTCGATGTTCGACCACGCAATGAGCTGGCCCTTGTGCACCAGGCCTTCCGCATTCAGCCCCAGTGCGCCGAAGGCCACGGTCTCGCCTGAATGCACGCGGCGTTCGACGTCGTGCCGCAGCACCTCGCCCACGGCTTCTTCCACTTCGGCGAGCAGCGCGTGCGCGTTGTCCCACAGGTCGAGCCGAAGCCGCAGCGTGTTGCCGTTGCGCGTGGTCAGCAGCAGATGGTTGCGGTTGTGTCGGTGGCGCAGCCGCGTCACGTCGGCGAAGGCCACGATGTTCTTGCCCATCTGCAGCCCATGCGCGCCCACGGTCAGCACTTCGGGCGCGCGCAACCATGCAAAGAAGTCGCTGCCCTTCCAGCAGATCAGGTAGATCGCGGCGGGAATCGCCAGCACCAGCACGAACAGCGTTGCCTTGTAGCGAACGATGTCCGGCGTGATGAGATACGGAAGGATGTAGATCTTTGCCGGCACCAGCATCATGGCGCAGAAGAGATAGATCGCGGCAAGGCCGCCCAGCACGCAATAGAAGGCGTAGCGCGGAAAGATTCGGGCGTGACGAATGGGCATGTGCGTGGCCCAGTGCGTCGACAACGGGCGAGGTGGCGTGATGGCGTGAAGCTTGATTTGCGCGCACGACCATACCAGCGGGAAGTGCCATGCGAGACGCTTTGCAGGCCATCGGGGCCCTCTTTTTTTCTATCGCAAACGGCAGCGCCGAAGACTGGTAGTTAGGAAGATTTAAGTTTCCTGCTTACCTGTTGGCAACCGCTGCTTAAGCATTCATGGCACCTCGTGCCGCCAATGCGCGCGCGCATCGGTGCTCAACAATGCATCGAGCGCCGCGAGCAGGTTCAGGCCCATGGAATTCATTTCACGCAGGCCATTGCCTTGAACAATGCCCTGTACAGATGCGTCCGGCGGGTTGAAACTTCGCGCCCTCGCAACGCCGGAGCCTTTCTCTTCATGAACCCATCGCAAGCCAGCCGCACCGCCCTCGCCACCTCGTTGATGCGGGCACTCCATTCGCGCAGCGACCCCGCGCCACTGCTGGACGATCCGTGGGGCGACCGCCTCGTGCCTGAATCCGTGCGCACGGCCTTTCGCGAACGGGGCATGGCACGGCTCGGCGCTTCAGCTTCAGCCGCATCGCTGTCGTCGTTGTCGCCGGAAGCGGTGCTCGATGCGGGCCTGCGCGCGAACGCGGCCTACCCCGATGTGATCCTGCGTTCGCGCTACACCGAAGACGCACTGAAAGACGCGGTGAGCCGGGGCGTCCGCCAGTACGTGATCGTCGGCGCGGGCTTCGACAGCTTCGTCTGCCGCCGCCCTGCGTGGGCCGAAGGCCTGGGCATCTATGAAGTCGATCACCCGTCCACGCAGCAACTGAAGCGCCAGCGCCTGCAGGAGTGCGGCGTTGCCGAATCGGCTGACGTGCACTTCGTCGAGGCCGACCTGTCGGTCGAAGACCTCGGCACCGCGCTCGCACGCTCGCCTTTCCAGCCCGCCCTGCCGACCTTCTTCGCATGGCTCGGCGTTACCGTGTACCTCACGCGCGAAGCCAACCTGGCCGCGCTGCGCGCCATTGCCTCCTGTGCACCGGAAGGCAGCGAGCTGGTCTTCACCTACGTCGACGAGGCAGCCTTGCGCACCGATGGCACGGCCAATGAAGCGTTCCAGAAGCTGCGCGGCGACGTGTCTTCCGTGGGCGAAGCCTTCCTGTCGGGCTTCGATCCGACAACGCTGGCGGCCCAGCTGCGCGACACCGGGCTCGAACTGGTGGAAGACCTCGATGACCACCAGGCCCTGGCGCGCTACGACGCCGCGGGCGCCAACGGGCTGCGGCCCGCCGGCGCGGCGCACGTGGCGCGCGCCGTCAGGTTCCGGTCCGCCTGAGGCTGCTAGCGTGCGCGGCACTTGTGGCGCTGCCCGTCGATGGCGATGATGCCTTCCGACGCGCCGCCACCGGTTCCCGCAACCCCGACAACAGGCCCTGCCATGACCGCCAAACCCAACCTGATTTCCGTCGCCCTCGGCGAACTCCATCCGACCCAGATCACGGTCGGCGGCGCCGAGGTCGCGACCAAGCGCACGCAGTGGAGCCAGCTCAAGCGCAAGGAGCGCGAGCGCACGCTGGCCGCGCACTGGTTTCCGGCGGTGCGCGGGCCGGGCGGGCGCTACTACATCGTCGACCACCATCACCTGGGGCGTGCGCTGCATGAGGAGTCGGTCGACACGGTGTGGGTGATGCAGCTGGACGATCTCTCGGAGGTCAAGGGCGAGCAGTTCTGGCGGCTGATGGAATTCCACCGCTGGGCGCATCCGTTCGACGAGAAGGGCAAGCGGCGCGAGTACAGCGCGATACCTTCCAGCGTGGCTAGGCTGCGCGACGATCCGTACCGCGCGCTCGCCGGCTTCGTGCGCAAGGCCGGCGGCTACGCGAAGGACGCGGCGCCGTATGCGGAATTCCTTTGGGCCGATCATTTCCGCCCGCTGCTGCCGGCCAAAAAACTGCAGCCCTCGGCGACCGAGCCGCTGCCGCAAGCCACCATCGACAAGGCCGTGGCACTGGCGCGCGCCGCCGCCGCACGCTACCTGCCGGGCTGGACCGGCGTGACCAATCCGGGGCCGGCGCCAGCGCCCGTGGCCGCCACGGCGGCCATCGAGCCCGCCCACGACCACAACGACCACAAGCCCGCCAAGTGAGCCTGGGCAGCAGCCTCCCCGGGCGCCGCCCCGGCATCGCCGACGTGGTGGCGGGCGTGTCCATCGCGGGGCTGCTGCTGCCCGAGGCCGTCGCGTATTCGGGCATTGCGGGGCTGCCGCCGCAGGCCGGTGTGATCGCGCTCTTCGCCGGCCTGCTGGTCTACGGTTTCTTCGGCAGCAGCCGCTTCGCGATCGTCTCGGCCACCTCGTCGTCGGCCGCGGTGCTGTTCGCGGCCACCACCTCTGTTCCGGGCATCGATGCCGCGACGCGGCTGGCGCTGGGCGCGGGCATCGTGCTGCTGGCCGGCGTCTTCTTCGTCATTGCGGGCATCGCCAAGCTGGGCGCGGTGTCGAGCCTGATCGCCAAGCCGGTGCTGCGCGGCTTCGCGCTCGGGCTGGCGCTGACCATCGTGATCAAGCAGTTGCCGAAGGTGCTGGCGGTGCAGCCCGCGCACAGCGATTTCTTCAGGCTCATCGCGGGCCTCGCGGCCGACTGGCGGCACTGGAACCTGGCCGGCGCGGCCATGGCGCTGGTTGCGCTGGTGCTGCTGCGCGGACTGGCGCGCTGGCGCGCGGTGCCGGCCGCGCTGCTGGTGATCGTGGGCGGCATCGTGCTCGACGTGAGCGGGCTGTGCCATGCCTGGGGCGTGGCCGCGGTGGGACCGATCTCGCTCGACTTCTCGCACCCGGGCGTGCCCTCGCTCGACCGCGCGCAATGGCTGGGCTTGGGCGAGCTGGCATTCGCGATGGCGCTCATCCTGTATGCCGAATCGTATGGCTCGATCCGCACCTTCGCGATGCGCCACGGCGACAGCGTATCGGCCAACCGCGACCTGCTGGCGCTGGGCGGCGCGAACCTGCTGTCCGCGCTGTTCCAGGGCATGCCGGTGGGCGCGGGCTACTCGGCCACCTCGGCCAATGAATCGGCGGGCGCGCAGAGCCGTGCGGCGGGCCTGGTGGCCGGGCTGGTGGTGCTGGTGGCGGTACTCACGCTGCTGCCATGGATCGCGCACACGCCCGAGCCGCTGCTGGCCGCCATCGTGATCAATGCGGTGAGCCATTCGCTGAACCCGTCGTCGATGCGGCCGTATTTCCGTTGGCGGCGCGACCGGCTGGTGGCGCTGGTGGCCGTCGCGGCCGTGCTGCTGCTGGGCGTGCTCGACGGGCTGCTGGCGGCCATCGGCGTGAGCCTGCTGCTGCTGTTGCGCGGCTTCTCGCGCACCACCGTCAGCTGGCTCGGCCGGCTGGGGCAGAGCCACGACTACGTCGACACGGGGCGCCACCCCGAGGCCGTGGTGCCGCCGGGCGTGCTGATCGCGCGGCCCGAAGTGCCGCTGTTCTTCGGCAATGCCGATGCGGTGTTCGCGTCGATCCGCACGCGCATCGACGCCACGCCGGCGCTGCGGCGCATGGTGCTGAGCCTGGAAGAATCGCCGGACCTCGACGCCACCAGCATCGAGGCGCTGTGCGACTTTGCCGCCTACGTGCGCGTGCGCGGCGCGCGCCTGTCGCTGGCGCGCGTGAAGGACAACGTGCGCGACCTGCTGGCCAAGGTCGATTCGCCCGACCTGTCCGCCGAGGTGTATGCGCCGTGGAGCGTGGACGATGCGGTGCAGGCCTCGCAGGGCACGGGCACCGCCACGACCGTCAGCGCTGCGCCGCCTGCCGCCTGAACTCGCTCGGGCTGCCGCCCGTGTGCTCGCGGAACACGCGGCTGAAGTGCGAGAGATTGCCGAAGCCGGCAGCCAGCGCAATGTCGGTGATCGACCTCGCCGCGTTCGCCGGGTCGAGCAGTTCGCGGATGCTGACGGCCAGACGCTGGTGCTGGATGTAGCCGGTCAGCGTTTCGTCGTCGCCCGCAAAGGCGCTGTGCAGCAGCCGCTTGCTGCAGCGCAGGGCCAGCGCCATGCTGTCGATCGACAGCGCCGGGTCGTGCAGGTTCTGCGCCACGTGCCGGCGGATGCGGTCTTTCAACGCCTCGCGTTGGGTCTGCGGCGTTTCCTGCCCCGCCAGTTCCATCAGCGACAGCCGCACCAGCTGGATCAGCAATTCGCCGGCACCACGCGCCGCGGCCTCGCTCATGAAGGGCAGCTCCAGGTAGGTGCTGCGCATGGTCTCCAGCGCCACGCGCGAGATGCCGCTGCCGCCGCCGATGCGCCGCGCCACCAGGTCGTTGAGCGGCAACGCGGGCGTGGCCAGCTGGTCTTTCGGCAGCATCACGATCAGGTGGTCGCTGCGCTCGGGGTTGGCCACGGTGTAGTCGGCGGTGGTGTCGTACAGCGTCCATCCGCCCGAGCGCACCGCTGCCGCGCGGCCGCGCTGCGTGACTTCGGCCGAGCCCTGCCAGGGCGCGACGATCTTCAGGTACGGCGCTTCGCTCATGCGTGCCATCTGCGTGGTGCGCAGCACGCGGTGCCGGTTGGCTTCGAGCCGCGTGAGGATCACGTCGCCGGCATGCGAGGCCGCCAGGTGGCCATCGAATTCGCTGTCGTCGTACAGGTCGGAACCCAGGCCGCCGAAGTGGCGCCACACCCACTCGCACCACAGCGGCCCGCGCTCCTTCGGCGGGATCTGGTCGGTGGACAGGAGCAAGGAGGCGGTCATGCGGGCTGGACTGCAAGGACGACGAGAACGAAAGATTTCAACACGAAGCCGGGGTGCCGCGCATTGTGAAGCGCCTTCGCGGCCCAAGGGATTGCGGGTTAACCACTAGGCGCCTGCACGCTGCGTCAAGTGCTTTGTGCGCGGGGGGCACAGCACCCGAAGGCCCGCGTTTCTACGATCCCTGCAGCGGGCGCATACCGACGCCCCACAGGAGACCTGAATGCTTCACCCCAACCGCCGCCACTGGATCAAGGGCACCGCCACCGCGCTTGGCGCGGCCGCCGTTGCACCGCAACTGTTCGCGCAGGGCGCGCCCGTTCGCATCGGCTACGCCATCGCGCGCACTGGCCCGTGGGCTGCCGGCGCGCAGGTCAGCCAGGAACCCAACTACCTGCTGTGGGCCGAGCAGGTGAACGCCGCCGGCGGCCTGTCGGTGAAGGGCGCCAGGCGCCCTATAGAGCTGATCGGCTACGACGATCGCAGCGAGACCGAGACCTGCGTGCGCACCTTCGAGAAGCTCATGGGCAGCGACAAGGTCGACCTGGTGCTGCCGCCCTGGGGTTCGGGCGCCAACTTCGCGGTGGCCCCGCTGGCCAACCGCTTCGGCTACCCGCTGCTGTCGCCCACCGCGCTGTCGCGCAAGCTGATCGACATGCGCCTGCCCTTCTTCTTCTCGCTGCTGCAGCAGCCCGACAAGATGATGGGCGCGCTGGTCGACATGCTGGTGGCGAACAACGTGAAGACCATTGCCATCGTCTACATGGACGACCTGTTCGGGCTGGAGAACTTTGCCGCGCTCAATGCCGCGCTGAAAAAGACCAGCATCCAGGTGCTCGAGCGCAAGAGCTACCCGCTGGGCGTGAAAGACCTGGCGCCGGTGCTGCGCACCATGAAGGACCTGAACCCCGACGCCTTCATCGGCATCACCTACCCGCCGGACACCATTCTTGCGAGCCGCCAGGCGCGCGAGGTGGGCTTCAACCCGAAGTATTTCTATGCGTCGGTGGGCACCGCCTTCCAGCTCTACAAGAACGTGATGGCGGCCAACACCGAAGGCGTGATCGGCATGGGCTCGTGGAACGGCAAGACCAGCCCCGAGGCCAAGGCCTACTTCGATGCGCACACCAAAAAGTTCGGCAAGGAACCCGACCGCTGGGCCAGCGGCCACGCATGGGCGGGGCTGCAGATTCTTCAGCAGGCGGTGGAGAAGGTGGGCCTGGACCGCAAGGCGCTGCGCGAGCAGATCGCGAAGAACGAGTTCAAGACCATCCTCGGCCCGATCCGTTTCGAGGGCAGCGAGAACGCCTCGATTCCCGGCACCGTCGCGCAATGGCAGGGCAGCGACTTCGAAGTGGTCTGGCCCAAGGACCGCGCCACCGCGCAACTGATGCCCAAGCCGGCCTGGAAATAAAGACGTGTCTCTTACTGGATGGGCCGAGCTTCTTGCCGGCGGATTGATCACGGGCGGCATCTACGCGCTGGTTGCCATCGGACTGAACCTGCAGTACGGGCTGATGCGCATCATGAACATCTCGCACGGCGAGTTCCTGATGCTGGGGGCCTTCCTGACATGGTGGGCGCACACGGCCCTCGGCATTTCGCCGCTGGTCTTCATGCCGGTGGCGTTCGCAGTGCTGATGGTGCTGGGCATGGCGGTGCACTGGCTGTGCTTTCGCCAGGTGGCGGCGCGCGCGCCGAACGTCGATGTGTTCGAGGCGCGCAGCCTGATGGTCGGCTTCGGGCTGATGTTCCTGGTGCAGAACACCGCCCTGCTGGTCTGGGGCGGCGACCTGCGCGGCTACGACTACCTGGCCGAGCCGGTGCAGTTCGGCGAGATGCGCTTCACGGCCAACAAGCTGGTGCTGTTCGGCGTGGCGCTGGCGCTGAGCATCGGGCTCATTGCGCTGCTCAAGCTCACGCTGCTGGGCAAGGCGGTGCGCGCGCTGATGCAGTCGCCCACCGGCGCGCAGCTCGTGGGCATCAACACGAAGCGGCTGCATCCGCTGATGTTCGGCATCGGCCTGGGCCTGTCGGGCGTGGCCGGCGCGCTGCTGTCGATGACCTACGAAATCTCTCCCTCGATGGGCGAGCCCTACACGGTGACGGCGCTGATCGTCATCACGCTCGGCGGCTTCGGCAGCATCGCGGGAAGCCTCGTCGGCGGCCTGCTGCTGGGCGTGGTGGAAGCGCTGGGCATGCACTACACGAGCCCCTCGCTCAAGATGCTGCTGTCGTATGCCGTGTTCATCGGCGTGCTGATCTGGCGGCCCAACGGACTGTTTTCCCGCAAATGACTTCCCCTCTCAAGAACCTGCGGACCCTGCAGGACAAGCCGTGGCGGGTGCTGGCCATCGGCCTTGCGCTGGCGGCCACCGTGCCGTGGATCGCGTCGGAGTTCATCGCCTCGGTGGCGCTGGGCTGCCTGATGTACATCGCGCTGGCCACCAGCTGGTCGCTGTTCTGCGGTGCCACGCGCTACCTGTCGCTGGCCACTTCGGCCTTCTTCGGGCTCGGTGCCTATGCCAGCGCCACGCTGCTCGACGTGCTGCCGTGGCCGCTGGTCATTTTGTGCGGCGCAGCCATTGCCAGCGCGGTGGCGGTGCTGATGGGCGCGGCCGTGCTGCACCTGCGCGGCACCTACTTCGCGGTGCTGACATTCGGCATGACGGAGCTGATCCGCCATGCCGTGACCTTCGTCGAAAAGCAGGTGTCGGGCACGGTCGGCCGCGTGCTCACCGTGGTGCCATCGAACGAGACGGTGTACCTCACGGTGCTGGCGATTGCGGGTGCGGCCATTGCCACGGCCTTGCTGGTCAAGCGCAGCCGCTTCGGGCTGGCGCTGGCCGGCATCGGTGCCGACGAGCAGCGCGCGCAGACGCTGGGCGTCGACACGCGCCGCGTCAAGGTGATGGGCTTCGCGCTCACCGCCGCGTTTGCCGGCGCAGTGGGCGCGGCCATGGCGGTGCGCTGGACCTACATCGACCCGCCGGCCGTGTTCAGCCCCTTCATCGGTTTCCAGACCGTGCTGATCGCGATGATCGGCGGGGCCGCCAGCATCGGCGGGCCGGTGGCCGCGGCCATCGTCTTCAGCCTGCTGGCCGAGACGCTGCGGCTGCAACTGCCCTACGGCTACATGATGGTGCTGGGGCTGCTGCTGATTCTTTGCGTGATGTACCTGCCGAACGGCCTGGCGTCGCTGTGGCAGCGCAAGGCGGCGGCATTGCGGAGGCACGGCCATGAATGACAGGCAACCGGCGCTGCTGCTCGAAGCCCGCGCGCTCACGGTGCGCTTCGGCGGCCTCACCGCCGTGGATGCGGTCAGCGCCACGCTGCATGCGGGCGAGCTGGTCGGCATCATCGGGCCGAACGGCGCGGGCAAGACGACCTTCTTCAATGCGATCTCGGGCGTGGTCATGCCGACCTCGGGCCAGTTGCTGGTCGAGGGCGGTGTCGATCTCACGCGGCGCGGGCCGCACCTGTACGCGGCGCACGGCATTGCGCGCACCTTCCAGACGCCGCGCGTCATGGCCGACATGACGCTCGAAGACAACGTGCGCTTCGGCATGCAGTTTGCGGGGCGCCATCGCGCACCCATCGCGGGGCTGGGCAGCACGGGCGAGATTCTGGACATGCTGGGCCTCGGCCATCTTGCGAAGAACACCGCGGCCGACGTGACGCCTTCGCAGCAGCGCCTGCTTGAAATCGGCATGGCGCTGGGCACCCGGCCGCGCGTGCTGCTGCTCGACGAAGTGGCGGCCGGCCTGACCGAAGCGGAAGTGGACGCGATGGCGCGGCGCATCCGCAAGCTGCGCGACGAACACGGCCTCACGGTGGTGTGGATCGAGCATGCGGTGGCCACGCTGCTCAAGTACGTCGAGCGCGTGCTGGTGCTGCACCAGGGCCGCAAGATCGCCGACGGCACGCCGGCCGAAGTGGTGCGCAATGCCGAGGTGGTCGAGGCTTACCTGGGCGACGAGATGGAGACCACGGCATGAGCACCACCGCAAGCCAACTGACCGTGCGCGGCCTCTGTGCGGGCTACAGCGGCTTCCAGGTCATCCAGGGCATGGACATCGACGTGACGCCCGGCATCACCGTCGTGCTCGGGCCCAACGGCGCGGGCAAGACCACGCTGCTGAAGGCGCTGGCGGGGCTGCTGCCGCGCACCGGCGAGGCACTGCTCGATGGCACCGCGTTGCCTTCGGGCGAAGCCACGGCCTGCGTACGCCGCGGCCTGGCGCTGGTGGCCGAGGGCCGCCAGTTGTTCCCGCAGATGACCGTCACCGAGAACCTCGAACTCGGCGGCTGGCTGCTGCCCGCGCGCCTGCGCGCCGAACGGCTGGTGCGTGCCTTCGACGACTTTCCGCGCCTGAAGGAACGCGCCACGCAACTGGCCGGCACCATGAGCGGCGGCGAGCAGCAGATGGTGGCGGTGGCGCGCGCCATGATGAGCGGGCCGCGCCTGCTGATGCTCGACGAACCCTCGCTCGGCCTGGCACCGCGCATGGTCGATGAGCTGCTGGCCATCGTGCGGCGCATCGCGGCGCAAGGCGTGACCGTGCTGATGGTCGAGCAGAACGTGCGCAAGGCGCTGCAGGCCGCCGACCGCGGCTACGTGCTCGAACGCGGCCGCGTCGTGGCCTCGGGCGAAGCACAGGCGCTGCTGCATTCCGACGTGGTGCGCCAGGCCTACCTGGGCGTTGCCTGACGCATCTCCCCTCCTCCTCCTCTTTTTTCGCAAGGACACACCCCATGACCGACATCTCCATGTTCATCGACGGCGAACGCCGCGCCGCCACCGGTGGCGCCACCTTCGAGCGCCGCAACCCGCTGGACGGCAAGGTCGCCACGCGCGCGCCCGCAGGCACGCCGGCCGATGCGGTCGCCGCCGTCGATGCCGCGCAGCGCGCCTTCGCCGAGTGGTCGCAGACCGGACCCGGTGCGCGCCGCGCGCTGCTGCTCAAAGCCGCGCATGCGCTCGAAGCGCGCGCCGATGCCTTCGTGCAGGCCATGGCGCGCGAGACCGGCGCCTCGGCGCTGTGGGCCGGCTTCAACGTGCACCTGGCGGCCGGCATCCTGACCGAAGCCGCGTCGCTCACCACGCAGATCAGCGGCGAGGTGATTCCATCGGACGTGCCGGGCAGCCTTGCCATGGGCGTGCGGCAGGCGGCCGGCGTGGTGGTCGGCATTGCGCCGTGGAACGCGCCGGTGATCCTGGCCACGCGCGCCATTGCCACGCCGCTGGCCTGCGGCAACACGGTGGTGCTGAAGGGCTCGGAGCTGTGCCCCGAGACGCACGCGCTCATCATCGAAGCGCTGGCCGAAGCCGGCCTGCCCAGGGGCGCGGTGAACTTCGTCACCAACGCACCGGCCGATGCGGGCGCCGTGGTCGAGGCCATGGTGGCGCACCCGGCCGTGCGCCGCGTCAACTTCACGGGCTCGACGCGCGTCGGCCGGCTCATTGCGCAGACCTGCGCCAGATACCTGAAGCCCGCCGTGCTGGAGCTCGGCGGCAAGGCGCCGTTCGTGGTGCTGGACGATGCCGACATCGACGCTGCGGTGAACGCCGCGATCTTCGGCTCGTTCGCCAACTCGGGCCAGATCTGCATGTCGACCGAGCGCATCGTGGTCGACAACGCGGTGGCCGATGAATTCGTTTCGAAGTTCGCCGCCCGCGCGCAGACCCTGCCGCTGGGCGATCCGCGCGAAGGCCCCGTGGTGCTGGGCTCGGTGGTCGACATGAGCACGGTCGAGCGCTGCAACGCGCTCATCGACGATGCGCTGGCCAGGGGCGCGAAGCTGGTGTGCGGCGGCAAGGCCACCAACACGCTGATGCCCGCGACCGTGCTCGACCACGTCACGCCGGCCATGCAGATCTACCACGAGGAATCGTTCGGCCCGGTGAAGGCGGTGGTGCGCGTCGATGGCGTCGAGAAGGCGGTGGCCACGGCCAACGACAACGCCTTCGGCCTGTCGTCGGCGGTGTTCGGCCGCGACGTGGCGCGCGCATGGAACGTGGCGCAGCGCATCGAAGCGGGCATCTGCCACGTGAACGGCCCGACGGTGCACGACGAGGCGCAGATGCCCTTCGGCGGCGTCAAGGCTTCGGGCTACGGACGCTTCGGCGGACGGGCCGGCGTGGAGGCGTTCACCGAGCTGCGCTGGATTACCGTGCAGACCACGCCGCGCCACTACCCGTTCTGAATCACAGCGTCACGCGAGCCACGCGGCGCCGGGCTGCGGCCCGCGCTACTTCTCCGAGGACGAGGAGGTGGCGGTGGCCGCGGGAATCCACGCCACCAGCGGGGCGAGCCAGCGCGGGCGCCAGCTGAGCGTGAACGTCACCACCAGCGCCGAGCTGGCGAGCGTCATGAACCAGACCAGCGAGGCCATCGAGACATGGTCCACGCGCAGGCACAGCACGAGCGAGCCGGCCAGGCAGGCGGCGCCCAGCACGCGCAGCAGCCGGGCCACTTGTTGCGGGCAATGCGCGTCGGCGCGCACCTGCGCCCAGTGCACGTCCATCGACAGCGCGAGAAAGCCCGCGCCGGCGATGCTGATGAGCAGTGCGATGAACAGGAGCATGGCGTCAGGCACGGGCGGCCGAGGTGTTGTCGTTGTCGGGTGTGGCCCGCACCGGCGCGATGACCGCCGCGGCAGCCCGGCGCTTGAGCACGCGCGCGGCCACGATGGCCAGCGCGGCACTCGCGAGCAACGAAAGATCGACACCGGCCACCGGCCAGTAGCCGGCACCGATGGTGCGCACGAGGTGATCGCCCGTGGTGATCCAGTTGAGCAGCACGGCGGCCACGGCCAGCACGGCCACGGTCCGGCACTGCTCCGCCCACGCGGGCGACAGGCGCCCTTCGGCGGTGGGCGCGGTGCGCCAGATGCCGTGCGCGAAGGCCAGCAGCCACGCGCCCAGGAAAATGCCCTTCTCCCAGCTGCCACGCATCGGCAGGTTGTCGGGGAGCAGCCGGTTGCCGATGAGCATGGCGAAGGTCGCGACCAGCAGGCCGGTGACCGTGGCGACCGCGCAGGCATCGACCCAGCGCGCGCCGCTCACGCCCTGCTTGGCGTGCTGGCGCTTGCGCTTTTCCACGAAGAAGATGAAGCCGGTGGCAATGCACGCGCAGCCCGAGAGCCCGCCGAGCACGTACAGCCAGCGCAGCATCCAGTGCTCGAAGTGCTGCAGGTGCAGGCCCGTGAGAAAGTCCACGACGCCGGCCACGACCGTGGGCGCCGGGTCTTCGCGGATCAGCTCGCCCGTGGCGCCCTTGAAATGAATGCCCTCGCCGGTGAGCGTGACGCGATCGCTGCCGGCGCGATAGACGCTGACATAGGCGTTGGCATCGTTCACGTGCTGCACCGTGAGCAGGCCCACCTCGCCCGCCACGCCTCGCGCGGCCCAGCGCCGCTTGGCGTCGGCCACCATGGCATCCACCGACGCCAGCGTGCCGGGAACGCCAGCGCGCTCGTGCGGGAGGCCGGTCTTCTGGGCGTCGAGTTTTTCGTGCAGCTCGTGCAGGGAATGCAGTTGGGTGTGCGTGACCGGAAAGTAGATGCCCGCAAAGACCACCAGGCCCGACAGCGCGAAGATGAAGTGAAAGGGCAGAGCCACCACGCCCGTCAGGTTGTGCAGGTCGAGCACGCTGCGCTGGATGTGCTTGGCCGGCCGGAAAGTAAACAGCTCGCGGAAGATCTTGCGATGCATCACCACGCCGCTCACCAGCGCGACCAGCATCACCATGGCCGCAAGGCCGACGATCCACATCCCCAGGTTCAGCCATTCGAGGTGAAGGCTGTAGTGCAGCGGATAGAAGAACTCGCTGCCGACCTTGAGCCGGTCGTCAGGCAGGGCCTTGCCGACGCGCGGATCGATGGTCCGCTGGCCGAAGACGCCATCGTCCGGGTCCTTGGCATTGGGCAGCGTGTAGCTCGTGAACAGGCTCAGCACCGGGTCGCGGTGGGTGGTGTAGGCAGCCCATTGCTTGGGGCCGAAGCTCGTGGCCATCGGCCCGTTCACGCGGCTGCGCGCCTGCTCGATGCTTTCGGCGGTCGGCTTGATGTCCTGGAAGATGGGCAGCAGCATGCGGTCGAAGGACGGCATGGGCTGCGGCTCGAAACGCGTCTGCGGAATGGCCCAGCGGTCGATCTCGCGGTCGAACACCGACAGCGAGCCGAAGAAGAAGACGACCATCAGAACGAAGCCGAGCGTCAGGCCGAACCAGGTATGCAGCCAGGCCATGGACAGCCGGAAGTTCTGAAACACGGGGAAGCTCCTGAAGAGAAAAGGTCAGAGCAGGGCGCGCTGCACGAGCGAGGCCGCCCCCGTCATCACGAGCCCGCCACCCAGCAGCACCAGCCACACACGGGTCAGGCTGCTCGCTGCAAAGGCCCAGAGGAACGCGACGAGAAACACGAGAAAGGCCAGCATGCTGCTGAGCGATTCGGCGTCGTGGAATGGCATGCCCGCACTGAACAGCAGGCCGACGCCCAGGGCAATGAAGCCCCAGCAGAACACGTAGCTGCCCAGCACACCGGCGGCAATGCGGGAGACAACGTGGACAGCGGACGCAGCACTTCGGGCCATGGCTTGGAGTTCGGACGGATCGCGCAAGCGACTCAAATGGGAATTGATCGCATTATCCCCGAGGTGCCCGCCCGTCCGGGCGAACAACCCTATGCCGACCCCGTGTCTTGCGGCGGCCGGCCTACCCCACCAGGAAATCGGGCTGGCGGAATTTCTTTTCGAGGAACTGCCCGTTGGCCACCAGCGCGGCCGCGTCGCTCGATGCCACGTTGGCGACGATCTCGCGCAGCTTGGCGTCGAGCAGGCCCAGCTGTTCGCCGAGCAGCTGGCGCGCGGTCTTGCCGTCTTTCACCGCATGGGTGATGCGAAAGGCGGGCGGCAGCGCGACGTAGTTGGCCAGTGTTTCGGGCAGGTAGCGCAGCACGGTCTCGCGCACGGTGAACAGGTCGTCGCCATTCGAGCGGTCGCCCACCAGCCGCGGCAGCACCTCGCCCACCGAGCCGCGCACGCTGTCGAGGCTCTTGCGCATGTCTTCGGTCAGGTGCGGCTGCGCCTGCGCGACCACGTGGTCCAGGCGCTCCAGCGTCTGCTCGATGCTCAGGCTGTCTTCGATGCGGCGCTCCAGCTCGGGCGCCTTGCGGCCCAGCAGCAAGCCGGCCACGTACAGGCCGGCGGTAATGAGCAGCCAGCCGCGGTCGATGAAGCCGGCGAACAGCAGGGCCGGCCCGAGCAGCGCCAGCGCGCAGCCCAGGATGTTGGCGTTGCCGTACAAGAACAGCAGCGCCCGCAGTTTCAGCGAACGCTCCGGCATCACTGGTAGCCCCGGATTTCCTTGAACACCTGGCCCAGTTGCAGCTTGCGGCCATCGAACTCGCGCCCGCCCGAGAGCTGCGCGATCTGCTGCATCTCGGACGCATTGGCCTCGCCGAACAGAATCGGGAAGATGCGCGCCGGCAGGCCCTTCGCATAGCGCTCGCGAAACTCGTGCAGCTTCAGGCCCGAGTTGTTCTCGCCGTCGGTCAGCAGCACGATGCTGACGAAGCGGTCGGGCTCGCGCAGTTGCTCCTGGCGCGCCAGCTCTTCGGCGGCAGCCAGCGCGGAATAGATCGCGGTGCCGCCGTTGGCCGTCATGGCGTCGGCCTGCATGCGCAGCTCTGTGCGCGCGCTGTCGATGCGGTCGCCTTCGAAGCGCACCCACACCGGCGCCGACACCTCGGTGGCAAAGGGGATCAGCACCACGCGTTCGCGGCTCTGGAAGGCGCTGTAGCGCGCGCTGGCGGTGTTGGCATCGGCGCCCGACAGCAGCTTGAGCGCCTCGCGCATCGACGCCAGCCGCTTGCCGGCCATCGAGCCGCTGAGGTCGAGCACGAAGATCGACGTGGCGGGCTTGCGCCATTGCGACTGGTAGGTGCCGAGCACCGCGTCGATCACTTCCAGCCGGTTGGGAAAACCCAGTTCGGCCACGGCGGCGGTGGGCAGCGCACTGGCCGCGGCCACCTCGGGATTGGCGGGGCGCAGGAACGCGGCCGACAGCGCATCGCGCTGGAACGGCACGGCCTTGAGCGTGGCCACCAGCTGCGTGTAGGCCTCGCGCTTGCCGGCGTCGAGCAGCATCAGCGGGTAGTCGGCGGAGATCATGCCGTCGCGCGGGTAGATCAGCGTGAGCTGGTCGGCGGCCGGCAATTTCTCGTTGGCGCGCAGGATCACGGCCTCGTAGTTCACCATCGCGTCGATGGCCGACGGGTCCTTGATGTACGCCTCGGCCAGCCAGCCCGAGCTGCCGGCCGTGAGCTTCTGGCCCGACAGAAAGGCCTTCAGCGTCTTGCCGTCGACGTCTTGCGCGCCCAGGTCCTCGGTCTTGCCGGCCAGCGCGGACGCCACGGCAAACAGCGCGCTCATGCCGGTGTTGGAGCTGGTGGCATTGGTCATGCCGTAGCGCAGCTGGCCCGTGCTCGCGGCCTTGGCAATCTCGGCCCAGCCGGGCGCGCGCTTGTTCCAGCCCAGCTGCGCGGCCTTGGCGCTTTTCACGCCGAGCGCAATGCGCGAATAGAACAGCTTGTCGCGCGCCAGCGGCTTGGCCTGCAGCGCGAGCGCGGGGTACGCGCCGTTGGGCGGCAGGATGGCGTCGAAGTGCTCGCCGGCGTTGATGCGTTCGACGATGTCCAGCGTGCCGGCGTACGACAGCTTCACGTCCACGCCCGCCGCCTTGGCGGCAGCGACGATGGGCGCTTCGAGGTCCTTGAGCTCCGAGCCCGCGAGGATGGTGAAGGCGGCGTCCGATGCCGCCGCCGGTGCGCCGTTGGAGGCCTGCGCGGCCTGCTGCGGCTCGCAACCCGCAAGAAAGCCCATCGCCAGCAGCGCGATGGCCAGCAGCCAGCGCATGCGCGGCAACAGGCTCACAGCGCGACCTCGCCGCGCGGCTGCTGCATGGCCTCGGTGGTTTCCTGGCGGCGCACGCGGTCCAGGTAGGTGCGGCTCTTGGCGACTTCGTTGGTCAGCGTGTCGACCGTGGTCTGCATGGAGTCGAGCGCCTTGCTCTTGAAGTCCGCGATGGTGTCCATGGTCTGGTAGATGTTGGCAAAGGCCTGCTGCAGCTTGGCGATCTCGATGGTGCTGGAGGCCGCCTGCTGGTGGATGGCGCTGCTCTGGTCGCGCAGCATTTCGCTGGTGCTGGCGATCAGGTTGCCGGTGGTGGCGTTCAGCGCGCTGATCTGGTCGAGCACCAGCTTCTGGTTCGACAGCGCCTGCGCCACGATGACGGCGGTGCGCAGCGCGGCCACGGTGGTGGTGGTGGCGCGGTCCACGCCCTTCATCAGCTCCAGGTTGTTCTTGCGGATCATGTCCAGCGCCAGGTAGCCCTGGATGTTCACCGCCAGCTGCGTCAGCAGGTCGGTGACCTTCTGGCGCGAATAGAACAGCATTTCTTCGCGCACCACGCGGGCCTTCTCAGGGTCGGTGGCGTCGAGCTCGCGCGCCTTCACGTCGAGCCGGCTGTCGAGGGCCTTGCCGATGTGCACGTATTTCTCGAGCCGCTCCATCAGCGTCCAGAGGTTGACCTTTTCCTGCTCGATGGCGGTGTTGTCGCGCAGCAGTTCGTCCTTGCCGCGCTTGAGCGATTCGATGATCGCGTTCAGGTGCGTCTGCGACGACTGGTAGCGCTCGAAGTACGCCAGCAGCTTGTTGCCCAGTGGAATGATGCCCAGCAGCTTGCGCGCCGAGAACAGGTCGCCCTGCTTCGACGGATCGAGGTCTTCCACCTGGTGGCGCAGGTCGATCAGCGACTGGCCGATCTGCGCGCCCTTGTCGAACAGGCCGTTGCGCAGCGAACCCACGGGCCGGTCGAGCATGCGGTTGGACACCGAGGCCGAGGCCTCGATGTCCTTGTTGCCCATCGCGTGGATGCGCTCCACGGCTTCCTTGAACTGCGGATGCTGGCTGTCGTGCTGCGTGATGTCGTCGATGAAGCGCGCCACCTGCGCATCGAGCTCGGCCACGTCTTCCGGCTTCAGGCGCACCTTGCCGCTGGCGGACTCCACCGGCACCACGGCCACGGCGGCCGGCGGCTCGAGCGTGAAGGCCTGCGGCGGCTGGAGTTCGACCGGTGCGGGGGCCGTGGTGCTGGTGTTCGTTGCAGTGACGGGCACGTTCATGAGGGTTCCTTGATTCATTACTTGAAGCGGGCTTCGATGCCCACGGTCATTCGTTCGAGCCACTCGAAGCTGGGCGGATCGATCACGTCGACCAGCACGTCGGGCACCTTCACGCCGCGCGCGGCCCAGGTCTCGGGGCCCTTGGTGTCGCCGCCGGTGCGGTAGCCGTATTCGTGCGCCAGCTCGCGCAGCGCCGCATCGTTCTCGAGTGCCGCGCCGAGCCGCACGCCGCCCGGCGTGTAGGGCACCAGCACGTGCTTGGAGAACACGGTGGGCTTGGGGTAGAGCAGCACCATGTCGCTCTTGAGGCGGTCGGGGTTCTTCAGCCAGAACTCGACCATCTGCGATTCGTAGGCCACCAGCAGCGGCGCCTTGCCCATGCCGAGCGCGAGATAGTCTTCGAACGGGCCGGCCGACGACTGCTCCTGGAAGCCCTGGCGCAGGAACAGCGGCGCCACCACCGGCATCACGCGGTCGACGTCTTCCTGGCTCTGCACGATCTGCTGGCTGTTGGCCAGGTAGCTCGCCAGCGCGAGGTACATCGCGGCCGAGTTGGAGGTGCGAACGTCGGTCGAGTTGATGAGCAGCGACTTGCTGGTGGAAAAGGCGTTGCTGGCCTTGAGCTCTTTCCAGCGCGTGCCCTTCTCGATCATGGCCATCAGGCCCGGCAGGTCGACCACGTAGTAGAAGTCGCCCTGCTTTTGCGCGATGCCGTTGGCCACCAGAATCTCGGCGATGGGCCGCCAGCTGGCCAGCACGATGGGCGTGTAGAACGGATTGAAGACGTTCGGCGCCTTGGCCAGCGACTTGAGCTGCGCCGCCGCGGGCGCGCCCGAGGGAAAGCCGAAGTCGAACTTGCTGGCGTCGTAGCGGCTGGCAATGGCCCGCGAGCCGGCCTTCTCGACCGTGACGGTGATGCCCTGCGCGGCCAGCGCCTTCTGCACGCGCGCATCGGCGAAGAAGGCTTCTTTCTCGGAGCCGATCAGGCCACGCAGCGTGACCTGTTTTTCCTGCTCGATGCGCGCGGCGGCGGCAGTGGCCGATTCATCGTGCAGGCGGGTGTTGGAGTACCAGACACCGGACGCGACCGCCGCCAGCAGCACCACGGCCAGCACCGGCGCGATCAGCTTTCGAATTTCCAAATCTCATGCTCCTCAGGCCCTCTGTGATGGGGCTGAGAAACATGCTACTTACCGAATATGACAGTGCTGTCACACAGCGGTCGCAATGTCCTGCGTGACCTTCAGGAACCGCTCCACGTCGGCCATCGAATGGCAGTGCAGCGGCGAGACGCGCACCGTGCCTTCGAGCCCGAAGGACTCGAGCATGCGCTTCGAATAGATGCTGGTTGCCACGCGCTCGTACACCGTGACGCCGCGCTTGCCGTACTCGACCACCGCCTGCGTGCAGTCGATGCGGTCGAAGCCGATGCCCAGGATCAGGTCGCGCCGGGTCAGGTCTTCGTGGTCGAGGAACACTTCCACGCCGCGCATCTCTCGCAGCCCGGTGGCGTTGCCGGTGCCGTCGAGCAGCGCTGCGAGCAATGCGCGCTCGTGCAGCTCGATGTGACCGATGCCCGCGACGAACAGGGCACGGCGGTCCGTGGCACCGGTGGCACCGGTGGCATCGATGGCATCGATGAATTGCCCGCCGATCCAGCACACGTAGTCGACGATCTCCGTGAGCGCCGCGAACTGCCACGGCGCGGAACTGCCCAGGTCCCAGAAGTCCGGCTTCTTGCCCGCGAGCTTGTGGTGCGGCAGCACGGCCGCGCGCTCGGACACCCACGACAGGCCCGAACCGCGGCAGCCGAAGAACTTGTAGGGCGCGAGGTTGATGCCATCGACCGGCGTCTTCTGCAGGTCGATGAGGCCGTGCGGCGCATGCTGCACGGCGTCCACCAGGATGTACAGGTCGGGCTTGATGGCGCGCGCGCGCCGCACGATCTCGGCCATGTCGAGCTTGGCGCCCGAGATGTTCGAGGCGTAGATCACGTTGAGCAGGCAGGTGTCCTTGTCGACAAGGCGCACGATCTCTTCCACGTCGACGCCGCCCGTCACCGGGTTGCTCTTTGCCACGCGCAGCTCGCGGCCCAGCCGGTTGGCATAGAGGCTCATCGCGTCGAAGGCCGAGGGATGCTCGAGCACGGTGGTGACCATGTTCGTGCCCGGCACGTTCTCGGCGATGGCACGCACCATGTCGAACATGGCTCCCGATGCGGTAAGCGAGGCGTACACGCTGCCGCCCTGCGCATTGAGGATGGTGCGCAGGTCGTCGCCGGCCTTCGCCTGGATCTGCTGCAGCTCGACCGCGGTGGCGTGGATGCGCTCCGCGTTGTCGGGAATGGCATCGACCTGCGCAAAGCGCTCGGCCGCGGCCTTGAGCCGGAACGAGCCGCCGGCGTTGTCGAAGTACAGGCGCTCGCGGCCGTGGTGGTCGTGGTCGACGAGCAGGAAGCGCGCCTTCACCTCGCGCATCAGCGCATCGGAAAAGGCCAGGCCCCGGGGGTGGTTGTCGAGTGCGGACGCCATGTGCTCAGACGCCCTTGTTGTTGGGGTTCTTGTAGATCTCGCGCACCGCGTCCGACATCGGGAAATTCAGGTTCGCGTTCTTCGGCGGAATCGGCGACATGAACCACTTGGTGTACAGCTGCTCGATGGCGCCCGACTTCATGAGGCCGGTGACGGTTTCGTCGACCAGCGCCTTGAACTGCGGGTCGTCCTTGCGCAGCATGATGCCGTAGGGCTCCTGGCGCAGCGACTCCTTCAGCAGCTTGTATTCGCCGGGGTTGGTGGCGCTGGCGACCATGCCGGCCAGCTGCACGTCGTCCAGCACGTAGGCGTCGGCGCGGCCGGTGGACAGCAGCAGGAAACCGTCGGAGGTGTCCTTGCCGGCGATCTCGTTCACTTCGATGGTGCCGCTCTTGCGCGCACCGCGCAGCAGCTGGATCGAGGTGCTGCCCGAGACGGTGGCCACGTTCTTGCCGTTCAGGTCGGCCAGCACGTTGATGCCCGAGGCCTTCTTCACCGCGGCGGTGATGTTGGTCACGAAGTGGCTGGGCGCGAAGTCGACCTGCGCCTGGCGCTGCGTGGTGTTGGTGGTGGTGGCGCAGTCGAGGTCGACCGTGCCGTTCTGCAGCAGCGGAATGCGGTTGGTCGAGTTGAGCATGGTGTAGCGCACTTCGATCTTCGGCAGGCCCAGCTTCGCCTTGATGGCGTCGACGATCTTCAGGCAGATGTCGTTGGTGAAGCCGATGGGGGCGCTGTCGGCGCTGAGCTTGTACGAGAACGGGATCTGGCTGTCGCGCGCGCCGATCTGCACCGTGCCGCTCTCCTTGATCTTCTGCAGGGTGCCGCCGTCCTGGGCGCTGGCGACGCCGCAGGCGAAGACAAGGGCGAGGGCTGAAGCAAGACGCAGTTTGGGCAGTTTGAAGTCCATGGTGTGTTCCTTGGTTTGCAATGACGGTGGCCTGCCGCGAATCTTCTGCGTCTCGATGAATTTCTAAAAGCGATTTTTTGTGATCGAATCGCATGAATAAAAGTGTTCTTATGAGTCGTTTCCGCTGGAGACCCGCACCGTGATGACCTTCAAGCAGCTCGAAGCCCTGTACTGGATCGCCCAACTGGGCGGCTTTGCGCAGGCGGCCAACCAGCTGCACACCTCGCAGTCGGCCGTGTCCAAGCGGGTGCACGAGCTGGAGCTGCTGTTCGACACCGAGCTGTTCGACCGCAGCCAGCGCACCGCGCGCCTCACCGAAAAGGGCGAGGAGATGTTCGTGCTCGCCAAGAAGCTGCTGGAGCAGCGCGACGCGGCCGTGGAGCAGTTCGGCAAGCCCGGCGTGGTGGAGCGGCGCATCCGCATCGGCGTGACCGAGCTCACGGCCATGACATGGCTGCCGCGGC
The DNA here is from genome assembly GCF_003852515.1 of Variovorax sp. KBW07. GTDB lineage: Bacteria > Pseudomonadota > Gammaproteobacteria > Burkholderiales > Burkholderiaceae_C > Variovorax. The sequence goes on from NZ_QAJK01000130.1 coordinate 40,060, forward strand.
TGGTCGGGCTGATCCAGCAGCAATACCCGAAGGTGATTCTCGAACCCGACGTGGACGACAGCCTGCAGCTGCGCGACAAGCTGCTGGCCGACGAGCTCGACCTGGTCATCGTGCCCGACACCTTTGCCGACTCCCGCCTGCCGCACAAGACCATTGGCCGCGTGCGCAGCGCATGGATGTGCAAGCCCGGCGTGGTGCCGGCCAGCACCACCGCCGTGCGGCTGCACGAACTGGCGCGGCACCGCATGCTGGTGCAGGGCAACAACTCGGGCACCGGGCGCGCCTACGACGCATGGATGAAGGAACAGGGCGTGCAGCCCACCAACGTGATCGTCGTGAGCAACCTCGTGGCGCTGACCGGGCTCACCGTGTCGGGGCTGGGCGTGAGCTACCTGCCGCGCCAGTGCCTGGAGCCGCTGGTCGCGGCGGGCATGCTCGCGGTGATCGACGTGACGCCGGCCCTGCCGGTGGTGCGCTACGTGGCGATGCACAAGGGCGAGCATCGCAGCGCCCTCACGTCGTCGATCGTGATGCTGGCGCAGGAATGCTGCGACTTCACGCGGATGTTCCAGGCGCAGGCGGAAGAAGAGGATCGGGCGGCACCGAAGCCATAGCGGGTTCCGGCAGTGAACCGATGCGCTGCTTCACGAAGCGCTCGATCTGCGAGGCCGCCTGCAATGGCACTGCGTCACTGCGGAAGCGCTCGCACTGCAAGGCCATGAACAGCGGAAACCGCTGGCGTATGCGCGATTCTTCGCTCGCCCTGTCGCCTCGCAGGTAAGGCCGGGCCAACTGCCTTTGCACGATGGTTTCGACGCAGGGCTCCAGGTCGAAATGCGGGAGCAGCAGCACGGTCAATGCACTGCGCTCGATGCACTCGCGAGCCTGCGCATATCCGCTGTCCGCATCGATGGGGTACGTCATGAAGCCCGACGAAAGCGCGTACACGGTCGGCACGGTGAAAGCGCCGCGCACCTCCCGATGGACGGCCAGGTTGCGCCTTGCGTAGCCCAGGTAGCCATGGGTCGCCATGCACTCGGCGACATCGCCTTCGCGCGACATGAACTCCGCGTCGAGGTCCACGAAGGGCCAGCCGAGCAATCCGGCGAGTGCGCGCCCGACAGTGGTTTTTCCGGCGCCTCCGGGGCCGATGAGCTGGACGACGGGGAGCGTCCCGGCCTGCATGCGCCTGCCTGCCTGCCGACCGGTCAGAGCGAAATGAAGGCCGCCACCAGCAGCGCCCCGGCACCGACGATGGAAGCCACCGCGCCGACCATGTTGCCGAGGTAGACGAGCTTGCCCAGCCCCACTGCGCCATCGGACGACAACCCGCGCTGGCCCGAGATGGCCGCGAGCGGCGTGGAAACGCAGAAGCCGTAGGCCGACACGGTGAGTGAAACCGCGATGAGCCACGGCATCCACGCCGGCACGGCGAGCGAAGAAAGAACGGCCGCCGTCGCGAGCATCAGCGTCGCGCCGATGGGCAGGCTCAGGTGCGCGACGCGCCACGAATTGACGATGTGCGCCGCAGCTTCGCGCTTGATCGCCTTTGCATAGGGGGCACCCAGCAACAGTCCGAACAGGAGGACGATGGCGCCGTGAAAGACGAGATGCCGCGCTGCAGTGTGCATGGGGAGAAAGGGAGCGGTGGGTGAGGCTGCCGCATGCTACCTGCCTACCTACATACCTGACGGCCGGCGCGCCATTGCCGGTAGGCGCCTCTTGTGTCCACTACTCCCCGAAGCTGGGGCGCAAAGGCTCGGGGTGGCGTTGCCGGAGGACGAGCGACAGTTTCATGGCCAGGTCGCGCGCACCCGGCTCCCCGCGGGCCAAGGCTGCCAACGCTTCTTCGTAATCGTCGGTGAGCTTTTGCCACTGCTCGAAGTCGGCGCCCAGACCTTCCGCGTCCTTGTCCATCTGCGTTCCTGTCCTCGTGACCACCGCCCTGATTCCTGCGTCAGTTTGACTGATTTTTGACAAGAGCGTTAGAACTTTAGAAGTCCCCAATGGCGAAAGTCAGTATTCGCCTGGGCGGCGCCTCGGCATTTCGGGCAGCGCCATGCCGGTATCGGCCGCTGCCGACCAGCCTCCAGCTTCATGAAAATATATTTCACAAAGTCTGAAATTGACGGCAATATTGGCGATATCGCGTGAAATTCACTTCGATTCAAAGAAGTTAAGAAAAAATCTTTCAATTCGAAGCTGCCTTGGCATCGGATTCGCGCGAGGGAAAAGCACTGCGGTTCGTCGCCGAAAGCAGCGCGGCCCGTCTTTGTTTCCGGCTTCCACCGTCGCAAGACGTCCTTCAGAAAGTGCGCATGACCATCACCGTGACACGCCAGGATGCCCGCTACAACACCCTGAAAAAGGGCTTCAACCTGCGATGGCCTTCGACGGAATCGGACGCGGCATCGCGCATCGAGCTCGCGGAAAACGCCGCCGATGCCGCCGCGGCGCTGCAGCGCATCGTCGATGCGGGCCTGCGGCCCACGCTGCGCAGCGGTGGGCATTGCTATGAAGACTTCGTGTCGAACAACCCCGACGGCGCGATCCTCGACCTGAGCCTGCTGAACCGGGCGAATGCGGGCGGCAACGACGGCAGCGGCAACGACAACAGCAGCAACAACGCCACCACCAACGGGCGCTACCGCATCGGCCCCGGCACGCAGAACTGGAACGGCTACCTGGAGCTGTACAAGCACAGCAACGTCACGCTGCCCGGCGGCTCGTGCTATTCGGTCGGTGCCGGCGGGCACATCTGCGGCGGCGGCTACGGCTTGCTGTCGCGCCTGCAGGGCCTGACGGTCGACTGGCTCTCGGCGGTGGACATCCTGACGGTGGACTCGCGCGGCAAGGTGGTGCCGCGCACGGTGGACGCGCGCCGCGAGCCCGAACTGTTCCGCGCCTGCCGCGGCGCGGGCGGCGGCAACTTCGGCGCGATCACCAGCTACGTGTTCGACACCTTGCCGCCGGCGCCGAGAGAGGTGGCACTGGCCGTGGTCGCGTTCGACTGGGCCACCATGACGCCCGAGCGCTTCACCGCCCTGCTGACCACCTACGGCGACTACTGGGCAACGCGCGGCAAGTCCCCCGACACCTGGGGCATGTTTTCGCTGCTGAAGCTCACGCACCGCTCGTCGGGCCAGATCGTGATGCTGACGCAGTTCTGCAACCCCGACGGCACGTGCAACGACCTGACGGTGCTGAACGAGTTTCTCGACCGCTTTCGCGCCTGCGCACCGGTGCCGCTCAAAGGCCGGCCGCCGGGCGTGGGGCCGGCTCCGCAGCGCGATGCGGGGCAGTTGCTGTGCTCCAAGCCGCACACGGTGACGCGCTACGACTGGCTGACGGCGACGCAATATCTGAACGGCTCGGGCGACAACCAGCGCGGCAAGTACAAGTCGGCCTACATGAAGCAGAACTTCAGCGCCCGCGAGGCCCTGCGCATCTACACGCACCTGACGCGCGTGATGCCGGGGGTGGACCTGAGCCAGTCGTTGGTTCAGGTGGATTCGTATGGTGGTGCGATCAACAAGCCGGAGCGCATCGACGACACGGCGGTGCCGCAACGCGCATCGATCATGAAGCTGCAATACCAGACCTACTGGCGCAGCGCGAAGGACGACGCCGGCCATTTGCGCTGGATCAGCGATTTCTACCGCGACGTGTACGGCACGCCCGAAGTCCCCGAACGCTACGCGGGCACGCCCTACCCCGGCGAGCGCTACGAGGGGTGCTACATCAACTACCCGGACAACGACATGCTGGCGTACCCGTTCTGGTCGCAGCTGTATTACGGCGACCGAGGGCTCTACGGGTTCCTGCAGAAGGTGAAGCGCCGGTACGACCCGAACAACATCTTTCACCATGCCATGTCGGTGCGGCCTTGAGATGCCGCTCTGCTCGTCGCGTCGTGCCTTGGGTGCGTGGGTCCCGGGCTGCTGTTCAGGGCGACGCCCGCGC
>NZ_QAJK01000131.1 GCF_003852515.1 Variovorax sp. KBW07
GCGGACAGGGCTCGCAGCTGTCTGAGCCGCAGGCGAGTTCTGCGAGACCCCGCGAAACGCGAGCACCGCAGGGCAGCCCGAAGGGCCGGCACAGCGGGGCTGACCGGGCCGTACCGCGTACCGGGCGCTCTCCACAACGGATGCCCCGCGGCCGCCCCTAGCACAAGGGCAACGAAAAACACACAGGCAAAGCCCCCAAGCCCTGCCCTAAAATCCACCCCCCCGGCTACATGGGCGCGCAGCGCCTGGCCAAGGGCCCCACCCGATGAATGCTCCGACCGCGTTGAACGCGTTGTTGTCGCAGGCCGCAGAGCCCGCACGACTGCGCGAGATCCCGTACAACTACACCAGCTTCTCCGACCGAGAGATCGTGATTCGCCTGCTCGGCGAACGAGGCTGGGACCTGCTCCAGACCTTGCGTGCCGAGCGCCGCACCGGCCGATCGGCGCGCATGCTCTACGAGGTGCTGGGCGACATCTGGGTCGTGCAGCGCAACCCCTATCTTGTCGACGACCTGCTCGACAACCCGCGCCGCCGCGGCCAGCTGGTCGATGCCCTCAAGCACCGGCTGACCGAGGTCCAGAAGCGCCGCACCCCCGACAGCGACCTGCCGCGCGACCAACTGGTGGGCGAGCTCACCGGCCTCGTGAGCAACGCGGTGTCCACCTTCGACACCATGTTCCGCGACGTCGCCGCCCTGCGCCGCAAGGCCACGCGCGTGCTGCGCCGGCTCACGGCAAAGGACAACATCAAGTTCGACGGCCTCTCGCGCGTGTCCCACGTGACCGACGCCACCGACTGGCGCGTCGAATATCCGTTCGTCGTGCTGTGCCCCGACACCGAGACCGAAATGGCGCTGCTGGTCAAGGGCTGCATCGAGCTGGGCCTGACCATCATTCCGCGCGGCGGCGGCACCGGCTACACCGGCGGCGCGATCCCGCTGACATGGAACAGCGTCGTCATCAACACTGAAAAGCTCGAGGCCATGACCGAGGTCGAGCACGTCTCGCTGCCTGGCCTCGAGGCGCCCGTGCCCACCATCTGGACCGAAGCCGGCGTGGTCACGCAGCGCGTGGCCGATGCGGCCGAGCGCGCGGGCTTCGTGTTCGCGGTCGACCCGACTTCCGCCGAAGCCTCGTGCGTCGGTGGCAACGTGGCGATGAACGCCGGCGGCAAGAAGGCCGTGCTGTGGGGCACCGCGCTCGACAACCTCGCCTCGTGGCGCATGGTCACGCCGCAGGCCGAGTGGCTCGAAGTCACGCGCATCGGCCACAACCTGGGCAAGATCCACGACGCCGAGCGCGCCGTGTTCGAGCTGCAGTATTTCGCGGCAGACGGCAAGACCAAGCTGCGCACCGAGCAGCTCGACATTCCCGGCAAGACCTTCCGCAAGGAAGGCCTCGGCAAGGACGTGACCGACAAGTTCCTCTCGGGCCTGCCGGGCATCCAGAAAGAGGGCTGCGACGGCCTCATCACCAGCTGCCGCTGGGTCGTGCACCGCATGCCGGCGCACACGCGCACCGTGTGCCTCGAGTTCTTCGGCAACGCCAAGGACGCGGTGCCCAGCATCGTCGAGATCAAGGATTTCATGTTCGCCGAGCAGAAGCGCTCGGGCGTGCTGTTGGCTGGCCTCGAACACCTTGACGACCGCTACCTCAAGGCGGTCGGCTACGCCACCAAGTCGAAGAAGCACGGCGGCTTGCCGAAGATGGTGCTGTTCGGCGACATCGCGGGCGACGACGCCGATGCGGTGGCGCGCGTGACCTCTGAAGTGGTGCGCATCGCCAACTCGCGCAGCGGCGAAGGCTTCATTGCCATCAGCCCCGAGGCGCGCAAGAAATTCTGGCTCGACCGCAAGCGCACGGCCGCCATCAGCAAGCACACCAACGCCTTCAAGATCAACGAAGACGTGGTGATCCCGCTGCCGCGCATGGCCGAGTACAGCGACGGCATCGAGCGCATAAACATCGAGCTGTCTTTGCAGAACAAGCTCGCGCTCACCGATGAGCTCGAAGCCTTTCTCACACGGGGCAACCTGCCGCTGGGCAAGACCGACGACGCGCACGAGATTCCGGCGGCCGAGCTGCTCGAAGACCGCGTGGCGCAGGCCGTGTCGCTGGTGCAGGACACGCGCGCGTTGTGGGCCGGCTGGCTGCAGGACATCGACGGCCTGTTTGCGCAGCTGCAGGACCATTCCCTGCGCGCCAGCTGGAAGACGCAGTTGCGCCAGCCGCTGCAGGAGATTTTTTCGGGCGCCGAGTTCGCGCCGATCCTGGCCGAATGCACTGCGATCCACAAACGCGTGCTCAAGGGCCGCGTGTGGGTCGCGCTGCACATGCACGCGGGCGACGGCAACGTGCACACCAACATCCCCGTCAACAGCGACAACTACGACATGCTGCAGACCGCGCATGCCGCAGTGGTGCGCATCATGGCGCTGGCGCGCAGCCTCGACGGCGTGATTTCGGGCGAGCACGGCATCGGCATCACCAAGCTTGAATTCCTCAGCGACGAAGAGCTGAAGCCCTTCACCGACTACAAGAAGCGGGTCGACCCCGAAGGCCGCTTCAACAAGGGCAAGCTGCTGCGCGCACCGGCCGGCGAAGCCGTCACGCTGCACGCCGACCTGACCAACGCCTACACGCCGAGCTTCGGCCTCATGGGGCACGAGTCGCTGATCATGCAGCAGAGCGACATCGGCGCCATTGCCGACAGCGTGAAAGACTGCCTGCGTTGCGGCAAGTGCAAGCCGGTGTGCGCGACGCACGTGCCGCGCGCCAACCTGCTGTACAGCCCGCGCAACAAGATCCTCGCGACCTCGCTGCTGGTCGAGGCTTTTCTCTATGAAGAGCAGACGCGGCGCGGCATCAGCATCAAGCACTGGGAAGAGTTCGAGGACGTGGCCGACCACTGCACGGTGTGCCACAAGTGCCTCACGCCTTGCCCGGTGAAGATCGACTTCGGCGACGTGTCGATGAACATGCGCAACCTGCTGCGCAAGATGGGGCAGAAGAGCTTCCGCCCCGGCAACGCGGCCGCCATGTTCTTCCTCAACGCGACCAATCCGCAGACCATCAAGGCGGTGCGCGCGGGCATGGTGGGCGTGGGCTTCAAGGCGCAGCGGCTGGCCAACGATTTGTTGAGCCGCCTCGCGAAGAAGCAGACCGGCGCGCCGCCTGCCACGCTGGGGCCTGCGCCCATCAAGGAGCAGGTGATCCACTTCATCAACAAGAAGATGCCGGGCAACCTGCCGAAGAAGACGGCGCGCGCGCTGCTCGACATCGAGGATGCCGACTACGTGCCGATCATCCGCAACCCGAAGGCGACCACCTCCGAAACCGAGGCGGTCTTCTACTTCCCGGGGTGCGGGTCGGAGCGGCTGTTCTCGCAGGTGGGCCTGGCCACGCAGGCCATGCTCTGGCATGCGGGCGTGCAGACGGTGTTGCCGCCCGGCTACCTGTGCTGCGGCTATCCGCAGCGCGGCAGCGGCCAGTTCGACAAGGCGGAGAAGATGATCACCGACAACCGGGTGCTCTTCCACCGCGTGGCGAACACGCTCAACTACCTCGACATCAAGACGGTGGTGGTGAGCTGCGGCACCTGCTACGACCAGCTGCAGGGCTACCAGTTCGACAAGATCTTCCCGGGCTGCCGCATCATCGACATCCACGAGTACCTGCTCGAAAAGGGCATCACGCTGGCCGGTGCGGGCGGTGGCGGCTACCTGTACCACGACCCCTGCCATTCGCCGATGAAGCTGCAGGACCCGATGAAGACCGTGAAGGCGCTGGTCGGCGACAACGTGCTCAAGAACGACCGCTGCTGCGGCGAGTCGGGCACGCTGGGCGTGTCGCGGCCCGACATCTCGACGCAGATCCGCTTCCGCAAGGAAGAGGAACTGAAGAAGGGCGAAGCCGCGCTGCGCGAGAGCGGCACGGTCGGCGCGACCGACAACGTGAAGATCCTCACCAGCTGCCCGAGCTGCCTGCAAGGCCTCTCGCGCTACGGCGACGACCTGAACAACGGCCTGCTCGAAGCCGACTACATCGTGGTCGAGATGGCCAATAAGATCCTCGGCGCCGACTGGATGCCAGCCTACGTGGAAGCGGCCAACCACGGCGGCATCGAACGGGTGCTGGTATGACGGTGCAAGGCTGCCCCTTGTGCGAAGGCCCCGGCGGCCGTGTCGTGTTCGAGGGCGCGAAGCTGCGCGTCATCCATGCCGAAGAGGCCGGGTTCCCTGCGTTCTATCGCGTGGTGTGGCGCGCGCATGCGGCCGAGTTCTCGGACCTCGACGCGTCTGACCGCGTGCTGTGCATGGAGGCTGTGACGGTGGTCGAGCAATGCCTGCGCGAGCACCTGAAGCCGGCCAAGATCAACCTTGCCGCGCTCGGCAACATGGTGCCGCACCTGCACTGGCACGTGATCGCCCGCTTTGCGGACGACAGCCATTTTCCCGGCTCGGTCTGGGCGCCGGTGCAGCGCGAGGCCAACGCGGCGCAGCAGGCGGACGTCGCGGCGCGGCTGCCGGCCATCGAGGCTGCGATGATCGGGCGACTGGTCACACTGGGCACAAGGAGTTTCTGATGGCAGGTTTGAAACCGGGCGCACCGACGCCGCAATCGATCACCGTGCACGGCCAGTCGCGTGTGCTGGAAGTCGGCTTCTCCGATGGCGCGACCTTTCGCATTCCCTTCGAGTTGATGCGCATCTATTCGCCGTCGGCCGAGGTGCAGGGCCATGGCCCGGGCCAGGAGATCCTGCAGACCGGCAAGCGCGACGTGGAACTGGCCAACCTGGAGCCGGTCGGCAACTACGCCGTGCAACCGACCTTCAGCGACGGCCACAACACCGGCATCTACTCGTGGGACCTGCTCTATGAGCTGGGCGCGAAGCAGGCCGAACTGTGGGCCCAGTACGAGCACCGGCTGGCGGAAGCAGGGGTGGACCGCGACACGCCGATGATCGAGAAGAGCGGTTCCGCCTGCAGCAGCCACTGAGGCTTCCGCTGAAGCTCGCGATTTCCTCGTGCTATTGAAAAGATAGCCCTACAGGCAAGAAGGGCGGGCGTTTCAGCGCGCCCGCGTTTGAAGAAAAAAGCAACAAATGTCCGCCGTAGGCGCGGGGTCGTCGGCTTGATGTGCAGGCTTCCGGCCTAACATCGGTTGCATGAGTACAACCCACTTCGGCTTCGAGAAAGTCGACGAAAGCGAGAAGGCGACACGCGTTCGCGGCGTCTTCGACTCGGTAGCCTCGCGCTACGACATCATGAACGACCTGATGTCGGCCGGCCTGCACCGCGCCTGGAAGGCGTACACCGTGATGGTTGCCAACGTGGGCGAAGGCTCGCGCGTGCTCGACATCGCGGGCGGCACCGGCGACCTCGCCATGGCCTTCGCCAAGAAGGTCGGCGCCACCGGCCAGGTGGTCCACACCGACATCAACGAAGCCATGCTGCGCACCGGCCGCGACCGTCTGCTCGACGCCGGCGTGTCGCTGCCCACCATGGTCTGCGACGCCGAGAAGCTGCCCTTTCCAGACAACCACTTCGACGTGGTCACGGTGGCCTTCGGCCTGCGCAACATGACGCACAAGGACATCGCGCTCAAGGAAATGAATCGCGTGCTCAAGCCGCGCGGCAAGCTGCTGGTGCTCGAGTTCTCGAAGGTCGCCAAGCCGCTTGCCAAGGTCTACGACTGGTACTCCTTCAACGTGCTGCCGCGCCTGGGCAAGCTCGTGGCGGGCGACGATGCGAGCTATCGCTATCTCGCCGAATCGATCCGGATGCATCCCGCGCAAGAGGAGCTCAAGACCCTCATGAAAGAGGGCGGTTTCGGACATGTGGACTATCACAACATGACGGGTGGCGTGGCTGCTCTCCATGTTGGAATCAAATGTTGATGAAGCGAATCTTTCGCTCAAGAGGAGACGACATGAAGAGTTTGGGAACCTTGTTTTTGGCGGCTGTGATGGTGCTGGGCAGTGTCCAGGCCGAGGCCGCTCGCATGGGCGGTGGCAAGTCGGTCGGACGCCAGTCGTCCAACGTGACGCAACGCCAGGCCACGCCGCCCGCGGCGCCCGGCGCACCCGCGCAGCAGAACGCCACCAACGCCGCGGGCAAGCCCGCGACGGCGGCACCGGCCGCGGCCGCGCCGAAGCGTCCGTGGGGCGCGATGCTCGGCGGCCTCGCAGCCGGCCTGGGCCTGGCATGGCTCGCACATTCGCTCGGCCTGGGTGCAGGCTTCGGCAACATCCTGCTGATCGGCCTGCTGGTGCTGGCCGGCGTGGTGGTGTGGCGCATGATCAAGGCGCGCTCGCAGCAAGCCTCGGGCGGCAACCGCCAGGGCGGCTTCGCGTTCCAGGGTGCGGGCGCCAGCCCCACCAACGCCACGGCCCCCGCGCAGTACAGCCCGGCCAACGTGGGCAACGATGCTTCGGCCCGTCCGTGGGAGCGCAGCGCCACCGCCTTCGATGCCACGCCCGCAACGGACGCAGACCGCCACGGCAGCAGCCTTTCCGCGGCAGGCGCGGCGGCTGGTGGCAGCATGATCGGTTCGGCTCTGGCCGGCTCGCAGGCCTGGGGTACGCCCGCCGGCTTCGACGTGGAAGGCTTCCTGGGTGCCGCCAAGCGCAACTTCGTGACGCTGCAGGACGCATGGGACCGCGCCGACGTGACGACGCTGCGCTCGATGATGACCGACAGCATGGTCGACGAGATCCGCACGCAGCTGGCCGACCGCGCCAGCCACACCGGTGGTGCCTCGAACAAGACCGAAGTCGTGATGCTCGACGCCAAGCTGCTGGGCATCGAAGAACTGCCCGACGCCTACATGGCCAGCGTGGAGTTCTCCGGCATGATCCGCGAAGACGCGTCGGCGGGCCCGGGTCCGTTCCGCGAAGTCTGGAACATGACCAAGCCGACCAGCGGCAACAGCGGCTGGCTGGTTGCCGGCGTGCAAGCGCTGCAGTAAAGCAAAAAGCTGAAGCGCGCCCGTCACAGGGCCGCGGCAGTGACGGGATAATGGGGACATGGCTACACCATCGTCCCCTTTTTCTTTTCTCGGCGACCTCTTCAATCGCATCGGCGAACGCCTCCAGCCTCCGGGTTGGGCGGTCCACGAGATCCAGCACCGCGCGGTCCTGTTCCTGAACCACGTGCTGCAGCAGGAGCCAGAAGCCCAGCAGCGGCTGCTGCGCCAGCAGGGGCGGGTGGTGCGCTTCCAGTGGCGCTTCGTGACGATGGAACTCGTGGCCACGCCGGCAGGCCTGCTCGACCTGGCCCCTGAAGGCTCGGTGCCCGAGCTCACCCTCACCGTGACCGACGATTCCCCCTTCGACATCGCCCGCGCCACGCTGCGCGGCGACAAGCCCGCGGTGCAGATCGTCGGCGACGTGCAGCTGGCCGCCGAGGTCAACTGGCTGGTCGACCACGTGCGCTGGGACGTCGAGGACGACCTTGCCCGCGTGATCGGCGACGTCCCCGCGCACACCCTGGGCAACGGCGTGCGCCGCGTCGTGGGCGCGCTGCGCCAGTTCGTCGGCGACCGCACGGCACGCGCCGATGGTTCGTCGACCGGCTCGGCAGCGGGCTCGGCAGGTCGGGCCGAATGAGGCGCTTCTACCGCGGCGTATTCATCGTCTGGGTCGCGCTGCGCTACGGTCTCGACGAGCTCGTGCTCACGAGCTTCCAGAAGCCATGGCTGCGTGTTGTGGCGCGCATCGTCTCGGTCGGGCGCAACCTCGACGCGCCGCGCGGCCAGCGGTTGCGCGAAGCGCTGGAGCGCCTGGGCCCCATCTTCGTGAAGTTCGGCCAGGTGCTGTCGACCCGGCGCGACCTGCTGCCGCCCGACATTGCCGACGAACTCGCCTTCCTGCAGGACCGCGTACCGCCGTTCCCTTCGGCGGTGGCCGTGGCGACCATCGAGCGCGCATTCCGCCGCCCGGTGAGCGACGTCTTCGTGCAGTTCGACGAAACCCCGATCGCCAGTGCATCGATCGCGCAGGTGCACTTTGCCGTCATCCGCACCAAGGAGGGCGCGCTGCGCGATGTCGCCGTCAAGGTGCTGCGCCCCAACATGCGCGGCGTGATCGAGAAAGACCTGGCGCTGATGGCCATGATGGCCGCCTGGGTCGAGAAGCTCTCGCCCGACGGCAAGCGCCTGAAGCCGCGCGAGGTGGTCGGCGAGTTCGACAAGTACCTGCACGACGAGCTCGACCTGGTGCGCGAGGCGGCCAACGCGGCCCAGCTGCGCCGCAACATGGCATCGCTCGAGCTGGTGCTCATTCCCGAGATGTTCTGGGACTTCTGCCACCCCGAAGTCATCGTGATGGAGCGCATGAACGGCGTGCCCATTGCCCAGATGGACCGCCTGCGCGCGGCCGGCGTCGACATTCCCAAGCTGGCGCGCGACGGCGTCACGATCTTCTTCACCCAGGTGTTCCGCGACGGCTTCTTCCATGCCGACATGCACCCGGGCAACATCCAGGTGAGCCTGGAGCCCGAGACTTTCGGGCGCTACATATCGCTCGATTTCGGCATCATCGGCACGCTCACCGAGTCGGACAAGGAATACCTGGCGCAGAACTTCGTGGCCTTCTTCCGTCGCGACTACAAGCGCGTGGCCGAGCTGCACCTCGAAAGCGGCTGGGTGCCCGAGGGCACGCGAATCGACGAGCTCGAAGCCGCCATCCGCACCGTCTGCGAACCGTACTTCGACCGGCCGCTGAAAGAAATTTCACTCGGCATGGTGCTGATGCGGCTGTTCCAGACCTCGCGCCGCTTCCACGTCGAGATCCAGCCGCAGCTGGTGCTGCTGCAGAAGACGCTGCTCAACATCGAGGGCCTGGGCCGCAGCATCGACCCCGAGCTCGACCTCTGGCACACCGCCAAGCCCTTCCTCGAAAAATGGATGGTCGACCAGATCGGCCCGAAGAAGCTGTTCCAGCAATTGAAGGCCGAGGCCCCGCGCTACGCGAAATTGCTGCCGCAATTGCCCCGCCTGCTGCACGATTTCCTTGAAAATCGGCCCGCCGACAACCGGCGCGAACTGCTCGAACTGCTGGCCGAGCAAAAGCGCACCAACCGGTTGCTGCAGACCATCGTCTACGGTGGCATAGGTTTTGTATTGGGGTTGCTCGCCATGCAGTTGCTGGTGCGCGTGCGCTTGTTCTAGAGGAGTCTTTGCCGTGTTGTTGACGTTGGTCATCGTCTATCTGCTGGTCACCATCGCCATCGGCCTCTACGCCGCCAGGCGGGTAAAAAACACCACCGACTTCGCCATTGCGGGGCGGCACCTGCCGCTCTTCATGATCGTCACGACCACCTTCGCGACCTGGTTCGGGTCCGAAACGGTGCTCGGCATTCCGGCCAAATTCATCGAGGGCGGGCTGAACGGCGTGGTCGAAGACCCGTTCGGCGCGGGCACCTGCCTGATCCTGGTGGGGCTGTTCTTCGCGGGCAAGCTCTACCGCATGACGCTGCTGACCATCAGCGACTACTACCGTGAGCGCTACGGCCGCAGCGTCGAGGTGGCCTGCACGCTGATCATCATGCTGAGCTACCTGGGCTGGGTGTCGGCGCAGGTCACGGCGCTGGGGCTGGTGTTCAACGTGCTGTCGGCCGGTGCCATCAGCATTCCGCTGGGCATGGTGATCGGCGTGGTGTCGATCCTGGCCTACACGCTGTTCGGCGGCATGTGGTCGGTGGCGGTGACCGACTTCATCCAGATGATCATCCTGGTGGCCGGCCTGGCCATCATCGCGGTGTTCGCGGGCAACATGGCCGGCGGCGCCGACAAGGTGGTGGCCTTCGCGGTCAGCAAGGACCTCTTCAAGTTCTGGCCCGAGCCCAACTGGCACGACATGGTGTTCTTCTTCGCGGCCGCCATCACGATGATGCTGGGCTCCATTCCGCAGCAGGACGTGTTCCAGCGCGTGATGTCGGCCAACAGCGTCAAGGCGGCCCAGCGCGGCCCGGTGATCGGCGGCGTGGCGTACATCCTGTTCGCCTTCGTGCCGATGTTCCTGGTGGCCAGCGCGCTGCTGATCATGCCGGACGAGGTGGCCGTGCTGCTGAAGGAAGATCCGCAGAAGGTGCTGCCCACGCTGGTGCTGCAAAAAATGCCGTTCGTGATGCAGGTGCTGTTCTTCGGCGCGCTGCTGTCGGCCATCAAGTCGACCGCCTCGGCCACCTTGCTGGCGCCCAGCGTCACCTTCACCGAGAACATCTGGCGCCAGTTCCGCCCGGCCGGCACCGACCGCGAGAACCTCCTGACCATGCGCATCACGGTGCTGCTGTTCAGCGCGGCCGTGCTGGCCTACGCCATCCGCATGCAGGGCACGCCGATCTACGAGCTTGTCTCGGGTGCCTACCAGGTACCGCTGGTGGGCGCCTTCGTGCCGCTGGTTTGCGGCCTGTACTGGCGCCGCGCCACCACCCAGGGCGCCGTGGCCTCGATCGCGCTGGGCATCGGCGTCTGGCTGCTGTTCCTGGCCATGCCCTGGGGTGCGGCCTTTCCGGCCCAGCTCGCGGGTGTGCTGTGCTCGTTCGCGGGCATGGTGGCCGGCTCGCTGCTGCCGCAATGGCTGGTGAACACTCACACGCCGCACCGCCCGCTGGCCACCGAACCCGCCTGAGACAGGGGCTCAGGCCCCGGGCGGGATGGCGATTGGCGGGTACGCCCCTATAATCGAGGGCTTTGCGAGCGGCAGCTGCGCCGCTTTTTTGACCCCAATCTCCATGCCCATCTACGCCTACAAGTGCAGCGCCTGCGGCTTTGCCAAAGACGCCCTGCAAAAGATGTCCGACGCGCCCCTGACGGTGTGTCCGGCGTGCGGCGCGAGTGCGTTTGAAAAACAGGTCACGGCCGCCGGCTTCCAGCTCAAGGGCTCGGGCTGGTACGTGACCGATTTCCGCGAAGGCGGCGGCAAGAAGGCCGAACCCGCCACGGCACCCGTTGCAAGCGACGGCGCCAAGCCCGCCGAGTCTTCTTCCAGTTCTTCTTCCGCCGCGCCGAGCCCCGCTCCGGCGCCCGCGGCACCGGCCCCCGCGCCGGCTGCTGCCGCCAAGAGCGGCGACTGAGACCCTGCCCATGCTCGCCCTGCGCAAATGGTTGTTCTCCGGCTTGCTGGTGATCGTTCCGCTGTTCATCACCCTGGCGGTGCTGAAGTGGATCATCGACACGCTGGACCAGACGCTCTGGGTGCTGCCGGGGGTCTGGCAGAAATGGCTCTACGAGAACAACATCCGCGGGCTCGGCGTGCTGCTCACCCTGGCCATCCTGCTGGTGGTCGGCGCCATTGCGAGCAACTTCGTCGGCAAGCGCCTGCTCGGCTGGGGCGACGCCGTGGTGCGGCGCATCCCGGTGGTGCGCTCCATCTACTCGAGCGTCAAGCAGGTGTCGGACACGCTGTTCTCCGAGAACGGCAATGCCTTCCGCACCGCGGTGCTGATCCAGTGGCCGCGCGAAAACGTCTGGACCATCGCCTTCGTGACCGGTGCGCCGGGCAACGAGGTGGCCGAGCACCTGGGCACCGAGGAATTCCTCAGCGTCTACGTGCCGACCACGCCCAACCCCACGGGCGGCTATTTCGTGATGCTCAAGCGCAGCGACTGCGTCGAACTGAAGATGAGCGTGGACGAAGCGCTCAAGTACATCGTCTCGATGGGGGTGGTCGTTCCAGGCGGCCCCGCCACGGTGGCAATCAAGCCATCCAACTCATAAAAACGAACGCGCCCCAACGGCGCCGGAATTGATCCCTATGGCCATGCGTACTCACTATTGCGGTCTTGTGACCGAAGCCCTGATGGGCCAGACCGTTACCCTCTGCGGCTGGGTCAACCGTCGCCGCGACCACGGTGGCGTGATCTTCATCGACGTGCGTGACCGCGAAGGTTACGTGCAGGTGGTGTGCGACCCCGATCGCGCCTCCACCTTCGCCGTGGCCGAAAACCTGCGCAACGAGTTCTGCGTGCAGATCACGGGCCTGGTGCGCGCGCGCCCCGAAGGCACCACCAACGACAGCCTCAAGAGCGGCAAGATCGAAGTGCTGTGCCACGAGCTGAAGGTGCTCAACCCGTCGGTCACGCCGCCGTTCCTGCTGGACGACGACAACCTCTCGGAAACCACCCGCCTCACGCACCGCGTGCTCGACCTGCGCCGCCCGGCCATGCAGCGCAACATGATGCTGCGCTACAAGGTCACGATGGAAACGCGCAAGTTCCTCGATGCCAACGGCTTCATCGACATCGAGACGCCGATGCTCGGCAAGTCCACGCCCGAAGGCGCGCGCGACTACCTCGTGCCCAGCCGCGTGCACGACGGCAGCTTCTTCGCGCTGCCGCAGTCGCCCCAGCTCTTCAAGCAGCTGCTGATGGTGGCCGGCTACGACCGCTACTACCAGATCGTGAAGTGCTTCCGCGACGAAGACCTGCGCGCCGACCGCCAGCCTGAATTCACGCAGATCGACATCGAGACCTCGTTCCTCGCCGAAGAAGAAATCCGCGAGATGTTCGAAGGCATGATCCGCAACGTGTTCCGCAACGCCGCGGGCATCGACCTGCCGGTGTTCCCGACCATGACGTACGGCGACGCGATGTTCAAGTACGGCTCCGACAAGCCCGACCTGCGCGTGAAGCTCGAATTCACCGAACTCACCGAGCTGATGAAGCGCGTCGAGTTCAAGGTGTTCTCGAACGCCGCCACCATGGTCGGTGGCCGTGTCGTGGCACTGCGCGTGCCCGGCGGCGGTGCCGAAGGCGGCCTGTCGCGCGGCGAAATCGACGCTTACCAGGAATTCGTCAAGATCTACGGCGCCAAGGGCCTGGCCTACATCAAGGTCAACGACGCGGCAGCCGGTCGCGAAGGCCTGCAAAGCCCGATCGTGAAGAACCTCGACGACAACACGCTGGCCGAGATCATCGCCCGCACGGGTGCCCGCAACGGCGACATCCTGTTCTTCGGTGCCGACAAGGAAAAGGTCGTCAACGACGCCATCGGCGCGCTGCGCGTGAAGATCGGCCACAGCCCCTTCGGCAAGAAGACCGGTCTGTTCGACGACCGCTGGGCACCGCTGTGGGTGGTCGACTTCCCGATGTTCGAGTTCGACGAAGACGGCCAACGCTGGAGTGCCGTGCACCACCCGTTCACCGCCCCGAAGGACGGCCATGAAGACCTCATGGACACCGCGCCCGAGAAGTGCATTGCCAAGGCCTACGACATGGTGCTCAACGGCATCGAGATGGGCGGCGGCTCGGTGCGTATCCACCGCGAGGAAGTGCAGAGCAAGGTGTTCCGCGCGCTGAAGATCAGCGCCGAAGACGCACAGTTGAAGTTCGGCTTCCTGCTCGACGCGCTGCAGTACGGCGCGCCGCCGCACGGTGGCATCGCCATCGGCCTGGACCGCCTCGTCATGCTCATGACCGGCGCCGAGTCGATCCGCGACGTGATCGCCTTCCCCAAGACCCAGCGCGCGCAAGACTTGCTGACGCAGGCCCCGAGCCCGGTCGACGAGAAGCAGCTGCGCGAGCTGCACATCAAGCTGCGCAACACCCCTCAAGCTGCTGCTTGAGGACGGCAGGTAGGCACGGGCAGGGTGATTGGCTAAAATGGCTAATCACTCCTCGGAGCCAGCCATGCGCATCACCGCCACCGAAGCCAAGAACCGATTCGGCTACTACCTCGGCCAAGCCGAGCGCGAACCGGTGCACGTGATGAAAAACGACCGCGTGGCGGTCGTTCTTGTTTCCGCGGCGCGCTTTGCAGAGCTCGAGGCGTTCGAAAAGCAGAAGTCGATGGCGCAGCGCAAGCGCGAGTTCAACGAGGAATACAAAGACTGGATTGCCGCGCAGCATGAGCTGGTCGAGACGCACGGTGTTTTCGGCGAAAACCTCCGCCCCTGGTAAGCACCTGTGGCGCAATTCGACATCTACGCCAATCCCGACAAGACCCAGCGCACCGCATTTCCGTGGTGTGTCGACATGCAGAGCGACCTGCTCGGCGTGTTGCCCACGCGGTTGGTCATGCCGCTGACCACCCGGAAATACCTGCCGCCCAAGGCGCCGCACCGGCTGTGTCCGCCCGTCCAATGGGACGGTGAGACCTTCTTTGCGTTGCCCCAGATGACCGCGCCTTTCCGGGTGAAGGATCTGGGCACCGCGAAAGGCAATGTGCGCCTGGCGTCCAATGATCTGGTGGCAGCGCTCGACGCGGTCATCAGCGGCGTCTGAACACTGCCGTGCCGCCATTCAAGATCCCGGAGTCGGTGCTTGTCGTGATCCACACGCCGGCGCTCGACGTGCTGCTGATCCGGCGCGCCGACGCCGCCGAGTTTTGGCAGTCGGTCACCGGCAGCAAGGACACGCCCGACGAGCCGTTCGCGCTCACGGCGGCGCGCGAGGTGGCCGAGGAAACCGGCATCCAGTGCGGCGAGGGCAGTGCGCTTGCGCCGCGGCTGGTCGACTGGCAGCTGAGCAACGTCTACGAAATCTATCCACGCTGGCGCGCCCGCTACGCCCCCGGCGTGACGCACAACACCGAGCACCTGTTCGGCCTGTGCGTGCCCGAACGGCTGGTGCCCACGCTCGATCCGCGCGAGCACACCGAGTGGAAATGGCTGCCGTACCAGCAGGCGGCCGATGCCTGTTTTTCACCGTCGAACGCCGAAGCCATTCTGTTGCTGCCAGAATTTGCGCAATGAACCAGCCGGCAGCACACACCCTTCGGGTCGCGACCTACAACATCCACAAGGGTGTGCAGGGCATCGGCCCCGCCCGGCGACTCGAGATCCACAACCTCGGCCACGCCATCGAGCAGCTCGATGCCGACATCGTCTGCCTGCAGGAAGTGCGCAAGATGAACCGGCAGGCGGCCGCCCGCTTCGCGCGCTGGCCCGAGCTGCCGCAGGCCGATTTCCTCGCGCCGGAGGGCTACACCGCCGTCTACGAGACCAATGCCGTCACGCGCCACGGCGAGCACGGCAATGCATTGCTCACGCGCTGGCCGGTCATCCGTACCAGCCACCAGGACATTTCCGACCACCGCTTCGAGCAGCGCGGGCTGCTGCACGTGGTGATCGAGGTCGAGGGCCAGCCCGTGCACGCCATCGTGGTGCACCTGGGCCTGATCAAAGGCAGTCGCGTGCGGCAGATCGCGCGCCTGCGAGAGTTCATCGACCGCGAGGTGCCGCCCGACGAGGCCGTGGTGGTAGCGGGCGACTTCAACGACTGGGGCGCGCGCATGCGCTACGCCATGAACGCCATGGGCCTGCGCGACACCAGCGACCTGCGCGGCCCGCGCACGCTCACCTACCCATCGCGCCTGCCGGTGGCGCAGCTCGATTTCGTCTACGGACGCAAGCTGGAGCCGTTGTCGTGCGCCGTGCCGCGCGGCCCGATCTGGGCCCGCATGTCCGACCACCTGCCGCTGGTGGCCGATTTCGCGCTGGCCTGAGCCCGGTTTCGAGGTGTTTCCCTGCGGGGGCACTGAAAAAAGATCGCTGATACCATGCGCGGATGCTGAGGAAAACCGACGTCGAACCGCTTCCCGATCGAAAAGACGATGACGAGGGTACGCCCGTCTCCGTCAAGATCCGCGAGCGACTGAATGCAGCGCGCAAGCGCTTCAATGCCAACGACAACATTGCCGAGTTCATCGAGCCCGGCGAGCTGGAGGGGCTGCTCGACGAAGTCGAGGTCAAGATGAAGGCCGTGCTCGAAAGCCTGGTCATCGACGTCGAGAACGACCACAACACCGACAACACCGCGCGCCGCGTCGCCAAGATGTACCTGAATGAGGTATTTCGCGGCCGCTACGTGCCGCCACCCGCGCTCACCGAATTCCCCAACGCCGAGCACCTGAACGAGTTGATGATCGTCGGCCCGATCACCGTGCGCAGCGCCTGCTCGCACCACTTCTGCCCGATCATCGGCAAGCTCTGGATCGGCGTGATGCCCAACGAGCACACCAATGTGATCGGCCTGTCGAAGTACGCCCGGCTGGCCGAATGGGTCATGGGCCGCCCCCAGATCCAGGAAGAAGCCGTGGTGCAACTGGCCGACCTGATCCAGGAAAAGACCCAGCCCGACGGCCTGGCGCTCGTCATGGAAGCCGAGCATTTCTGCATGGCCTGGCGCGGCGTGAAGGAAATGGACAGCAAGATGATCAACTCCGTGATGCGCGGCGTGTTCCTCAAGGACCCGAGCCTGCGTCGCGAATTCCTTTCCCTCTTGCCGAGAAGGAGCTGAACATGCTGGTCCGACTTCTCTACGCCAGCCGCGCCGTCGACACCAGCCCCGCGGCCATCGAGGCGATCCTTGCAAAATCGCGCACGCACAACCCGGCGTGCGGCATCACCGGCATTCTTTGCTACGGCGCGGGTACCTTCCTGCAGGCCATCGAGGGCGGACGCGACGCCATCAGCGACCTGTACGGCCACATCCAGCGCGATGCGCGCCACAAAGACGTGGTGCTGCTGCACTACGAGGAAATCTCCGAACGCCGCTTCGGTGGCTGGACGATGGGGCAGGTCAACCTGTCGAAGCTCAACGCCTCGACGCTGCTCAAGTATTCCGAGAAGCCCGAACTCGACCCGTACAAGGTCTCGGGCAAGGTCTCGCTGGCGCTGCTGGAAGAACTGATGGCCACGGCCGCCATCGTCGGCCGCCACTGATCCCGGTTTCGCCGGGGTGCCGCTCTCTGCCTTTGCGCTGATCCTGCTCGCCGGGGTCATTCACGCCAGCTGGAACATCGCCGCCAAGAAGGCGAACGGCGACGCGCGCTTCGCGTTCCAGAGCGGCGTTTTCATGGCCGTGGTGTGGGCACCCGTGGGCATCACACTGGGCTGGAGCGTGGTGCCGACCTGGGGCGTGCGCGAGTGGGGCTTCATCACGCTGAGCGGCGTGCTGCACGTTTTCTACTACGTCATTCTTCTGCGCGGCTACCGCAAGTCGGACCTCACGGTGGTCTACCCGCTGGCGCGCGGCTCGGGGCCGTTGCTGTCTTCGCTGGTGGCGATCTTGTTCCTCGGCGAGAAGATCAGCCTTGTCGGCGTGGCCGGCATCTTCGGCGTGGTGCTCGGCGTGTTCCTGGTGGCCGGCGGCCCGCGCCTCTTTCACAAGAAGCATGACGCTGCCCAGCGCGAGCGGGTGCAGAAGGGCATCCGCTACGGCGTGCTGACCGGCGCGTTCATCGCGGCCTACACGGTGGCCGACAGCTACGCGGTGAAGTTCCTCGCGATGTCGCCGATCCTGCTCGACTACATGAGCAACTTCGTGCGCCTGGTGCTGTTGCTGCCCGCGGCACTCCAAGACCGCGCGACGACCGCGCGCATGTGGCGCGAGCAATGGAAATACGCGTTGCTGGTGGCGGCGATCAGCCCCATCTCCTACGTGCTTGTGCTCTACGCGGTGCAGCAGGCGCCCATCTCTCATGTGGCGCCGGCGCGCGAAGTGTCGATGCTGTTCGCCGCGTTGATCGGCGGCCATCTGCTGCGCGAGGGCGACCGCCTGCTGCGCCTGCTGGGTGCGCTCTTCATCGCTGCCGGCGTGGTGGCGCTCGCACTGGGCTGACCGCCATGCTGTTCGGGTGCGATTTTTCAAGCGCGCCCACCAGGCGCAAGCCCATCGTCGTGGCCGTCGGCGAACTGGCCAATGCCAATGCCGATACCGACGGCGACGGCGTGGTGCTGCTGACCGGCCTGCAACGCTTTGCCACGCTCGATGCGTGGGGCGAATGGCTTCAGGCCACGCCCGCCTGGGTTGGTGGCTTCGACTTCCCGTTCGGCCTGCCGCGCGAGTTGGTCGAGCACCTGGGCTGGCCCGCCGAGTGGGGTGCGTTGATGGCGCACTACGCCAGCCTGAGCCGCGCCGAGATCCGCGACACCTTCGCCGCCTTCTGCGCCGCCCGTCCCGTCGGCGGCAAGTTCGCGCACCGCGCGACCGACGGCCCCGCGGGCTCCAGCCCGTCGATGAAGTGGGTCAATCCGCCGGTCGCCTACATGCTGCATGCCGGCGTGCCGCGCCTGCTGGCCGCCGGCGCACGCATTCCCGGCCTGCATGAAGGCCGCCACCGGACCCGTGTGGCCCTGGAGGCCTATCCCGGCCTGCTGGCGCGCGAGCTGATCGGGCGGCGCAGCTACAAGAGCGACGACCTGCCCAGGCAGACGCCCGAGCGCCTGGCTGCGCGCACCGACCTGCTGGCTGCCCTCGAGGCCGGCACCACCCGGCTCGGCCTGCGGCTTGCCGTCAGCCCCGGCCAGCGCGCGGAGTTGCTGGCAGACGCCCAGGGCGACGACATCGATGCCGTGCTGTGCCTCCTGCAAGTTGCCTGGGGTTTGCTGCGTGCCGAAAGCCCGGGTCCAGGCCATGGCCTGCCGGCGCGTTTCGATGCGCTTGAAGGATGGATCGTCACGGCTTGAGCCTTCTTGTCCTACACCGCTTCGGGCTTCCGGCGGCATTCCTGCCCCTCTGGCAGCGCCTAGATTGAACGCAGTGAGTCAACCCCGGCCCACGTGTTTCACCCCCCAAGCAGGAAGGAATCGAAATGAACAAGGACCAAGTGGCAGGCCGCGTCGAAGAGGCCAGGGGCAAGCTGAAGGAAGTCGCCGGCAAGGTCGTCGGCAACGAAAAGCTCGAAGGCGAAGGCCTCGCGGACCAGGCTGCCGGCAAGGTGCAGAAGACCTACGGCGACGTCAAGGAAAAGGCCAAGGACGCGATCAAGTCGGGCGCCGACAAGCTCTGACCGAGCGAACGGGGTTGCGCGCCGGGTGCGCGCAATCTCCTTTCCTTTTTCGTGTTTCCGTGTTTCTGTTTCCCCGTGAGCGACTGGAGGATTTCCCAATGAAAAAAGCAAACCCATACCCCGCCATGCCGCATTCGCGCGCGTGGCTTGCCGTGGTCGTGGCCGGCGCCGCGCTGACGCTGGCCGCCTGCGACAAGTCGGACAACCGCACGGCCGGTGAAAAGCTCGACAGCGCGGTCGCCAAGACCGAGCAGGCCGCCGATACCGCCGCAGCCAAGACCGAGCAGGCCCTGAAGGACGCCAAGGCCAAGGCCGACGCTTCCGGCACCACCGCCGAAGTGAAGGAAGGCATGGCCAACGTGAAGGAAGCCGCCAAGGAAGCCGGTGCCGCCGTGAGCGCGACGGTCGACGACGCAGCCATCACCGCGTCTGTTTCCGCCGGCCTGGCCAAGGACCCGGACCTGAGCGCCATCAAGATCAACGTGGACACCAAGGGCGGCGCCGTGAGCTTGAAGGGCCCGGCACCCTCGGCCGCTGCCAAGGCCCGCGCCGAAGAGATCGCCAAGGGCGTTCAGGGCGTGACCTCGGTGGACAACCAGCTCGACGTGAAGAGCTGATCGACCGCTTCGGTCTTTCCCAAAGAAAAAAGCAAAAAGCCCGGTTCGCGAGAACCGGGCTTTTTCTTTGGCTTCGTCGTGGCGGGCCGCGGGGCCCGCTTTCAACAACAAGCGGCTCAGTGGCCGAGCCAGTCCTTCAGTTCGTCGGCATGCTCTTCCTCGTCGGAAAGAATGTCTTCGAGCATGCGGCGCGTGGTCGGGTCCTTGTCGCCGATGAGCGCGATCATCTGGCGGTACGACTCCACGGCGATGCGCTCGGCAATGAGGTTGGCGCGCACCATGGCCTGCAGGTCGGTCGATTCGTCGTAGGCGGCGTGGCTGCGGTCTAGCAGGTGGCTGGGCGCGAAATCGGGTTCACCGCCCAGCTGCACGATGCGCTCCGCAATGCGGTCGGCATGGGCCGATTCTTCGTTGGCGTGCACCAAAAATTCGTCGGCGATGGCGGGCGACTCGACCCCGTTGGCGGTGAAGTAGTGGCGCTTGTAGCGCAGCACGCACACCAGCTCGGTGGCCAGCGCGTCGTTGAGCAGCTTCACGACGTCGTCGCGCCAGGGGCCGTAGCTGGGCGTGACCGCACCTTCGTCCAGGCTGCGGCCCGCGGCGTCGATGGCCTTCTGGTCGAGCACCAGGTGCTTGTGATCGGAGGCCTTGGGAGAAGCGGAAACATCGGCTTTCATGGAGGGTCCTTTCGTGGGGGGCTTGTGGTTTTCTGCATCAACGTGTTGACGATGTCCGCCACGTCGGATGTCTTGAGCACCGCTGCCAGCACTGCCGTGACGGACAGCAGGCGCCACGGCTTGACGAGCACCAGCACCGCGCCGGTGGCCGCCGCAACCGCCATCAGCTTGGCCGGCTCCTTGCGTGCGTAGTGTTCGAGAACGGGGCGGGCCAATTGGCCCACGGCGTGGGCGGGGTGGCGGCGCCACCAGCGCTGCACCACGCTGCGCGCCACGGAGCCCCAGACGTTGCCGCCACGGCCTTGCGCTGGCGCTTCGAGCGCTGCCGCCGCCAGGTGGTCGTGGTGCGCGTATTCCAGGTCGTCGTCGGGCTCGTATGCCGCTGCCGTGCGTTGCTGCGGTTCGGGCGCGCCGCCGTTCAACTGGCGGACCAGCGCGCGGCGCGAAAGGGCCAGGCGCTGCTGCGGGGTCAGGGGCGCGCGGTCAGCGTTGGCCATGATGGGCTCCGGCGTTGTGCAGGGCTTGCAGGTCGGCATCGAGTTGCGCGCGCAGGTCGTCGAAGCCGTAGCCGGGGTTGGGCCGCGTCGCGTACCAGGTGCACAAGGCCGCGATCAGCACCGCAACGCCCGGCACGATGACCAGCACCCAGTGAAAGCTGCCATGCATCACGCCGAGCAGCACGGCCACGCCGATCAGCCCGAGCGCCAGCATGGCGCTGGCCGCCGCCAGCACGCCCGCGACGAGGCGGGCGGCAAGTCCGCGCCCCGCCTGGGCAGTTTCCTGCCTGACGAGGGCGGCGTAGTTGGCGACGTGTTCAGCGACGAGTTCCGGATGCCCGAGCACCGTGGAAAAAATCGGATGGAGCATGGTGCGGGGAATCCGTGGAACGGGAAATCAGGCGCTGCGGATCAGTAGTCGTCCCGGTTGCGGCGGCTGGCCAGCACGATGAGCGCGGTAATGGCGGCACCGGCGGCCGCTGCCAGCAGCACCGAGCGCACCGGCTGGTCGGAGATGTAGCGGCCGGTGACGTCGGCAGCCTGCTCGATGCGGCGCTGCGCACGGGCGCTGGTGGTCGACGCGGCGTCCAGGCCACGCTGTACGGCCTGCTGCACGCGGGCTGCCAGTTGCTCGACGGCCGGTTCGGCGTCGCGGCGAAGGTCGCGGACCTTTTCGCCCGCCGCATTCACCGCGTTCTGTGCATAGGCGCGGGTGGATTCGACCGCGTCGTTGGCGGTCTGGCGCGCTTCGTCGGCGAGTTGCGAGGGAGTCTTGGTCGTGTTCATGTGAAAGTCCTTTTCGGGAAGATGAAATGCGGGAGCCTGTGGATCGTAACTACGCTACTTGCGTCGAAGCAAGCCGGCTAGGAAGCTGGCAATGGCAAGCACGGCGAAGATCACGAAAAGGATCTTGGCAATACCGACTGCGCTGGCGGCGATGCCGCCGAAACCGAACAGGGCGGCGATCAGCGCGATGACCAGAAACACCACGGCGTAATGCAACATGCGGAACTCCTTCGAGGTGGCCCTCGTTGTCTTGATGAACAGCCCTTCCGGGGCTTCACAAGGAAGAACCGGAGGGCTTAGGAGCAACCTTAAGTGGGGGGCCGCGCGGGACCTGTCAGCGGTCGGGGACGGGGTGCGTAGGAGATGGCCGAGTCACCCGACGCGGGTCTGTGAAGGAGTACCGGTCAGACGGTCGGCTTGACGACGGGAAGCATGGCGCTCAGGCGCGTGCCGCTGCCCGGCGTGGACGACACGGTGAGCTTGCCTCGGGCGGCCTCCACCCGGTGGCGCATGCCCGCAAGGCCGTGCGTCGAGGGGCGCACCCGGTTCACGTCGAAGCCCTTGCCGTTGTCCGCGACCTCCACGATCACGTGGTTGTCGTAGTTCTTCAGCACGATGGTGGCTTCGCTGGCCTCGGCGTACTTGCCGATGTTGGTCAGGCTCTCCTGCACCATGCGGTAGATCGTGAGCTGGTGCGATTCGTCCATCGTCACCGGCTCCAGCGCCATCTCGATCTGCAGGCCCGAGCGCTCGGCGAACTCGCGCCCCAAAATTTCCAGCGATGCCACCAGCCCCAGGTTCGACAGCGAAGATGGCCGCAGGTCTTCGATGATGCGGCGCTTCAGCGCGATGCCGCTGTTGAGCAGCTCGGTCAGATGCTGCAGCCGCTGGATGGCGTCGGGCGCCTCCACCAGCCGCGACTTGAGCCGCGCCACGTCGAGCTTGGCGGCGGTGAGCAGCGAGCCCAGCTCGTCGTGCAGCTCGCGCGCCAGGTAGCCGCGCTCGGTTTCGCGCACGTCCTGCAGATGGGTGGCCAATTCGGCCAGCGAGGCGGTGCGCTCGCGCACTTCGTCTTCGAGGGCGTTGCGCTCGCGCTGCAAGGCCTCCTGCTGGCGCTCGCCGATTGAACGCAGCGCATGCGTCTGCCGCAGGTAGAGAAAGAAGGCGATCAGCGCGGCCAGGGCCACGATGGCGGTGCCGATGCGGGCCAGTTGCAGCGATTTGAGCACCTGCACCTGGCTTTCGTGCAGGGTGGCGTTGCTGATCTTCACCAGCTCGCCCGCCGTGGCGCGGATGGCGTCCATTTCCTCGCGCCCGACGTCGGTCGTGATGACGAACTTCCAGGCGTCTTCCTTGCCGTCCTGGCGCAGCCGCACGCTCATGTCCATCTCGGCGATCTTGCGCAGCACGTGCTTGGACAGCTCGGCCATCTGGGTGAGCTCGGTCGGCCGGTCGGCGTACAGCCGGCGCAGGTTCGCCAGGTGGCCGTCGACCTGCTTGACCGCCATGTCGTAGGGTTGCCGGTAGCTGGCCTCGCCGGTCAGCAGGTAGCCGCGCTGGCCGGTTTCGGCATCGAGCATGCTCTGCAAAATCTGGTTGAGCGTGCCACGCACCTGCTGGGCCTCGTTGATGTCGGCCAGGGCGCGGCTCGACTGCCGGTAGCCGGCCTCGTTGATGCCGACAAGCGCCAGCGCAGCCAGTGCCGCGAGCAGCAGGCTCACGGCCATTTTTGGAGGGGCTAACCAGTGCATGAAACTTTCAAAGATGCTTTCAACGCAAGTTCGTGAATAATTGACAACAATCAGGGACCGGCATGTTGCGGCCTTCATGCGCGCAACACAACGACGAAAGTAACAGATGATCAAAATTGGAATTGTGGACGACCACGCCATCGTGCGATCGGGCCTCCGGCAGTTCTTCTCCGAGCACGTGGACCTGCGCGTGGCGGGTGAAGCAGCCAGCGGCCGCGAAGCCATCGAACTGGTGCGCACCACGGAGCTGGACGTGCTGGTCATGGACCTTTCGATGCCGGGGCAGAGCGGCATCGACGCGCTGGCCATGATCCGCGCCAAGGCGCCGGACGTGGGCATCCTGATCCTGAGCGGCTACCCGGAAGAACACTACGCGATGAACCTGATCCGTCAGGGCGCGAGCGGCTACCTGAACAAGGAATGCGATCCCATCGAGATCGTCAACGCCATTCGCACCATCTCGCTGGGCCGCCGCTACATCACGCCCGCCGTGGCCGAACTGCTGGCCCGCCAGCTCGACCGCAAGGACGACGCGGCACCGCACGAGCAACTGTCGGAGCGCGAGTTCCAGGTGTTCCTGAAGCTGGCCAAGGGCGAAACCGCCGGCGACATCGCCAAGACGCTGTCGCTTTCGGTGAAGACGGTGAGCACCTACCGCACGCGCCTGATGGAAAAAATGAACCTCTCGTCGAACAGCGACCTGACGTACTACGCGCTGAAGAACAAGCTGATCGACTGAAAAACGCATGAGGGTGGCGCGGGGGAGGGGGCCGGTTGCGGCTGCTTCTTCAGCCTGCCTTGGGCGCGGGGCGCAAGGCCTCGGCCTGCGCGATGCAGAAGTCGACCAGTGCGTCGATTTCGTTCGACTTGTCGAACACCGCGTCGACCCCGAACTCGGCGCAGCGCCGGCGGATGTCGGGCGTAGCGTAGTTGCTGAGCACTACCACCTTCTGGGCCGGATTGCGTGCCTGGCAGGCCTGCAGCACACCCAGGCCGCTGCCCTGCTTGAGGAAGAGATCGACGATGGCCAAGTCCCATTCGGCGCCGTGGCCGAGCAGCCATTCGCGAGCGTGGTCTTCGGTCTCGGCGAAGCCGACGACCGTGGTGCAGGTGAGCTCTTCCAGCGTGCCAATGAGGTTTTCACGGATCGTGAGGTTGTCTTCGACGACGTATGTCTGCAATCTGGAATCCATGCCGAACCGCGCTTCCTCTGACGTTGACAGGTGCACCCGAAGCGCCCCGCTGGGGGAATGCCTGCACATGGACACTGCGGCTTTCCCGTTGCGCATCATGCAGGGTTCGTGGGCCGGGCGTTGTAGGCGGGTTCCGACGCATGCACCGACGGGTGTGCATTCGTAGGCAATGCCGCACGGTTTGTGCGGTCCCTTGCCGACCCGGCAGTCGCAACCGTTGAGGTATCTACTTGAACATGGCAACGCACATCTTTCGCACCCGGCCGCTCTGGCAGAAGTTGCTGGCGTCCTTCGTGCTGCTGCTCGCCGCGCTTCTGGTCGCGCTGGTCTTCTTTCCCTGGGACGTGCTGCGCGAGCCGGTCAACCGCTACGTGAGCGAGAAGACGGGACGCAAGTTCGAGATCACGCGCAAGCTCGACGTCGACCTGGGCTGGCGCACGGCCACCGTCAAGTTCGATGGCATCGAATTCGCCAACCCCTCCTGGGCACGCGACCCCTACCTTGTAAAGGCCGACCGCGCCGAGTTCGACATCCGCATCTGGCCGCTGATCGGCAGCAAGATCGTCATGCCGCGCCTGTCGCTCTTTTCACCCACGCTCGGCCTGCAGATGGAAGAAGACGGGCGCCGCACCTGGGCGTTCGGCAAGGACACTTCCGATTCGGGCACCGTGCCGAGCATCGGGCTCATCCAGGTCGACACCGGGGCGGTCGATTTCCTCGCCAAGCACTTGGGCGTCGACTTGCATGCCGACCTGAGCTACGACAGCAACCGCGGTGAATTGCCGCTCAGCTACCGCATCAAGGGCCGCTACAGGGGCCAGCCGCTGACCGCCAACGGCCGCACCGGCAACGTGCTGCAGATCAATGCCGCTGGCGCGCCGCCGTTCCCGATGGAGATCACCGCCGCGGCCGGGCAGACGCAGCTCAAGGCCTCGGGCACCGTGGCCGAGCTGTCGGGGCTCGACGGCATCGACGCCAAGTTCGAGCTCAAGGGGCAGACGCTGGGCGCGCTGTTCCCGCTGCTGGGCATCGCGCTGCCGCAAACCTCGCCGTATGCGCTCAGCGGTAACCTGGGCAAGCGCGGCAAGCTTTGGACCGTGGCGGGCCTCAAGGGCAAGCTGGGCCTGTCCGACATTGCCGGCGACATGCGTTTCGACCAGGCCGGACGCCTGCCGCACCTGGCGGGCGACCTGCGCTCGAAGGTCATGGACATGGACGACCTCGGCCCGCTGATCGGCCTGCCGCCCACGGCGCGCACGGCCAACGCGGTGGAGGGCGTGGCCCCGCCGCCGACCATCACGCAGGTCAAGCGGCCGGCGGGCGGCAAGGTGCTGCCCACGGCGCCGCTCGATTTCGAACGCCTGCGCGCCATGAATGCCGACGTGAAGTACACGGCCGACCGCATCCGCAACGTGCGCGAGGTTCCGCTCGACCGGGGCAGCGTGCAGGTCAAACTGAACGATGGCGTGCTCACGCTCGATCCGCTCGACCTGGGCGTGGGCGGCGGCAAGCTGGTGGGCGCCATCCGCATCGACGCGGCAAAGAACCCGGCGGACATCCGTGCCTCGCTCGACCTGCGCGGCATGCAGCTGGCGCGCCTGTTCCCCAAGCTCGAAACCACGGGCAACAGCGTGGGCCGGCTCGACGGCCGGCTCAACCTGTCGGGGCCGGGCAGCTCGGTGGCCAACTGGCTCGGCGGTGCCTCGGGCGATGTGGCGGTGCTGTCGGGACGCGGCCAGTTCGGCAACCTGCTGCCGGTGTTCGCGACGCTGGTGGGAGGCGACATCATCAAGTTCCTGCTGCGCGGCGACCGCAACATCGAGTTGCGTTGCGCGGCCATCGCCTTCGACGTGAACAAGGGCCTGATGACCGGGCGCACGCTGGTGGTGGACACGACCAACGCCGTGTTCGTCGCCACCGGCCAGGCCAGCCTGGCCAATGAAACGCTGGACTTCGTGGTTCACCCGGAGCCCAAGAGCAAGAACATCCTGTCGATTCGAACGCCGCTGGTGGTCAGCGGTACTTTCGGCGACCCGAAGGGCGGCGTGGAGATCGCGCCGCTGGCGGGCCGGGGCCTTGCGGCACTGGCGCTGGGCGCCATCAATCCGCTGCTGGCGCTGGCCGCGACCATCGAGACCGGGCCGGGCCAGGATTCGGATTGCAAGGGCGTGCTGGCGGATGCGAACCAGCCGACGGCCGGGGCTGCCGCCAATGGTGCCGCGAGGGCAAAGGGCGCGCGCCAGCCCTGAAAAAGCCGGGCGAGGGGGGGTTAGGTCAGCCGCCTGGGCGTTGCGCGCAGACGCTGCAGTGCGGGTCGCGCGCCACGCGCAGCGTGTCGAAGGCCGTGCTGCGGCCATCGAACATCAGCAGCTTGCCCGCCAGCGACGGGCCGATGCCGGCAAGCAGCTTGAGTGCTTCGCTGGCCTGCAGGGTGCCGATGGTGCCGACCACGGGGCCGAACACGCCCAGCACCGCACAGCGCGTTTCTTCAAACGCCGCGTCGGGTGGGAACAGGCAGGCGTAGCAGGGAGAGGTGGCATCGCGCGTGTCGTACACGCTCAACTGGCCGTCGAAACGGATCGCCGCCCCCGCCACCAGCGGCTTGGCATGCGCGACGCAGGCGCGGTTCACGGCATGGCGGGTGGCGAAGTTGTCGCAGCAGTCGATCACCACGTCGGCCGCCGCGACCAGGCGCGACAGCAGTGCCTCGTCGGCGCGCAGGGCGTGGGTTTCGATGGCGATGCCGGGGTTGATGTCGCGCATCGCCTGTGCGGCCGATTCGACCTTCGGGCTGCCGACGCGCGCATGGGTGTGGGCCACCTGGCGCTGCAGGTTGGTAAGGTCGACCTCGTCGTCGTCCACCAGCGTGATGTGGCCGACGCCGGCGGCTGCCAGGTACAGCGCGACGGGTGAGCCCAGTCCGCCCGCGCCGATGACCAATGCGTGGCCGGCACCGACGCGCGCTTGCCCGTCGATGCCGAATTCTTCAAGCAGGATGTGGCGCGAATAGCGCAGCAGGTCGTGGTCGTCCATGCGCGCTCCGGGCCTCGCGAATGACGGAATGAAGAAGCAACCAAGCCGTGTTGCCGGCGCGAACCGCACTGCGCGTGCGGTTCGCGGCCGGGTCAACGGCTTCAGTTTTCCTTCTTCTCGTCCTTGTTGTCGACGATGACCTGCGTCTTGCTGACCAGCACCGGCTGGCCCTTCAGGCGGTTGAGCGCCTGCACCAGCGGGAAGTCCTTGTCGGTGCCGAACTCGGGCACCTTGCGGTCTTGCGGTGGCTTCTTGGCCTCTTCCTCGAGGCGCTTGCGGGCTTCGTCGCGGGCCTTTTCGCGTTCAGGGTCCTTGGTCTCGGGGCCCTGGCCGCTGGCCAGGTGCTTTTCAAGGTCGGCTTCCCGCATGCGCAGGGCGGCAAACGGGCTGCCTTCGGCGCTTTCGTCGACCAGCACGTTGGGCACGATGCCCTTGGCCTGGATCGAGGTGCCGCTCGGCGTGTAGTAGCGCGCCGTGGTGATCTTCAGGCCGGTATCGGGGCCCAAGGGGCGCACCGTTTGCACCGAGCCCTTGCCGAAGGTCTGGCTGCCCATGACGACGCCGCGCTTGTGGTCCTGCAGGGCGCCGGCCACGATTTCGCTCGCGGAGGCCGAGCCTTCGTTCACCAGCACCACCAGGGGCACGGTCTTCAGGGCCGCTGGCAGGTTGCGCAACGGGTCGCTGCCGGAGCGGCGCTGGTAGTACTCGGGCGCGGCCTTGTAGACCGACTTGCTTTCGGCCAGCTGGCCGTCGGTGGTGACCACCGTCACGTTTTCGGGCAGGAAGGCCGAAGACACCGCCACCGCCGCGTCTAGCAGGCCGCCCGGGTCGTTGCGCAGGTCGAGCACCAGGCCCTTGAGGTTCGGGTCTTCCTTGTACAGCTCTTCGATCTTCTTGACGAAGTCGTCGACCGTGCGTTCCTGGAACTGCGACAGCCGGATCCAGCCGTAGCCCGGCTCGATCATCTTGCCGCGGACCGACTGCGTGCGAATTTCCTCGCGCGTGATCGTGACCGGGAAGGTGCGGCTCTCGTCCTTGCGGAAGATGGTCAGCAGCACCTTGGTGTTGGCTTCGCCGCGCATGCGCTTGACCGCTTCGTTCAGCGACAGGCCGCGCACGGCCGTGTCGTCGATCTTGGTGATCAGGTCATTGGGCTTCAGGCCGGCACGGAAGGCCGGGGAGCCTTCGATGGGCGAAACGACCTTGATGAGGCCGTCTTCCTGGGAAATCTCGATGCCCACGCCGACGAAGCGGCCGGTGGTGCCTTCCCGGAATTCCTTGAAGGACTTCTTGTCGAAGTACTGGGAATGCGGGTCGAGCCCGGACACCATGCCGGAGATGGCATCGGAAATGAGCTTTTTCTCGTCGACTGGTTCGACGTAGTCGCTCTTGACCATGCCGAACACGGCAGCGAGCTGCTGCAATTCCTCGAGGGGAAGCGGCGCAAGCGAACCGCGTGCGACCGTCTGCAACGAGACGGTGGTCAAGACGCCTGCAACGGCGCCGGCGGCGACCCAGCCGGTGATCTTCAGTTTCTGGCCCATCATGAGTGATTGTCCTTGTCGGCGGCTGTCGAACCAATATACACAGCTTGGAAGCAAATTGTTTGCCGGGGTTCCACGGGGGAGCGGCAAACGAGGGTTTCTTTCAGCCTTTGCCTTGCGAGGCCACCGCTGCGGCGGCCTTTTCGGCGGCTGCGGCATCGCCGAGGTAGTAGTGGCGCAGGGGCTTGAGATCGTCGTCCAGTTCGTAGACCAGCGGAATGCCGTTCGGGATGTTCAGGCCGACGATGGCGTCGTCGGAGATGCCGTCCAGGTACTTCACCAGCGCCCGGATCGAGTTGCCGTGGGCCGCCACGACCAGGCGGCGCCCGGTGCGGATGGCCGGCGCCATCGATT
This sequence comes from Variovorax sp. KBW07, assembly GCF_003852515.1. Taxonomy (GTDB): domain Bacteria; phylum Pseudomonadota; class Gammaproteobacteria; order Burkholderiales; family Burkholderiaceae_C; genus Variovorax. The sequence goes on from NZ_QAJK01000131.1 coordinate 29,190, forward strand.
CGTTCCAGAACGGCAGCACGCGTGCCACCGTATCTTTCAGGCATTCGGTGAGCGGAATCTGCTCGGGCGACAGCTTGGCGTAGCGCACGTCGCCGCGCTCGCTGCGCGGGTCGTCGGCTTCCAGCGGCGGGGGCGGGGTGCCGTAGCTGCGGCGCCAGACCAGCACCTGCTCGTCGCCGTACTTCTTGGCGGTTTCGGCCTTGTTCAGGCCTTGCAGGCCGCCGTAGTGGCGCTCGTTCAGGCGCCACGAGTGCACCACCGGCAGCCAGGTGCGGTCGAGCTCGTCGAGCGTGTGCCAGAGCGTGCGGGTGGCGCGCTTGAGCACGCTCGTGTAGGCGACGTCGAAGTCGTAGCCCTCGGCCTTGAGCAGCCGGCCGGCCTGCTTGGCCTGGGCCACGCCGGTCTCGGTCAGGTCGACGTCCGTCCATCCGGTGAAGCGGTTTTCGAGATTCCAGGTCGATTCGCCGTGACGGATCAGTACCAGTTTGTGCATGTGGGAGGCCTTTGGCTGCGCTTGCGAAACCTCGCATTCTAAAATCCCCGGTTTGCCATTCAAGGAACCCCCGTGAAATTGATCGAATTCGTCACCACGAACTGGATGCTGATCCTGATCGCGCTCAGCTCCGGTGCCATGCTGGCGTGGCCCCTGGTGCGCGGAGCGGGCGGTGGAACGCTCACGGCGCAGGGTGCCGTGCAGCTCATCAACCGCGAGCGCGCCGTGCTGGTCGACGTGCGCGAGGCGGAAGAATTCGCCACCGGCCACATGATCGGCGCGAAGAACGTCCCGCTGAACCAGCTGGAAGAAAAACTGGCAGCTGCCGTCAAGAACAAGAACGTGCCCCTGCTGCTGGTGTGTGCCACCGGAGCCCGCGCCCAGCGCGCCGTTGCCGTGGCCAAGAAGCTCGGTTACGAGCAGGCCCAAGCGGTCGCCGGCGGGCTCAAGGCCTGGAAAGAAGCTAACCTGCCGGTTGAAAAGGCCTGAAGCTTCCCAAGGTAAAGAGCATGCAAGCAGTCAAGATGTACACCACCGCCGTTTGCCCCTACTGCACGCGTGCGAAACAAATCCTCAAGTCCAAGGGGGTCGAGCAGATCGAAGAGATCCGCATCGACACCGACCCGCAGGCCCGCAACACCATGATGGAGATCACCCAGCGCCGCACGGTGCCGCAGATCTTCATCGGCGACACCCATGTCGGCGGCTGCGACGACCTGATGGCGCTCGACAGCCGCGGCGGCCTCGTCCCGCTGCTTCAGAGCGCCTGAAACACAAAGCAACCGCCGTCACGAAAGTGATCCGGCGGTAGGGCGATAATCCCTTGCTCATTCATCTGCAGCCCGCTGCGGGAACCTCTCCCCGGCGGGCATTGTTTTGATCCTCGAAAGTTCAGCCATGGCCGACCAGCAAGCCCAAGATCCCGTTTTCCAGATCCAGCGCGTCTACCTCAAGGACCTGTCGCTCGAACAACCCAATTCGCCCGCGATCCTGCTGGAGCAGGAGCAGCCCACCGTCGACATCCAGCTCGGCGTGGACGCCCAGCCCGTGACCGATGGCATCTTCGAGATCACCGTGTCGGCCACCGTGCAGACCAAGATCGGCGAGAAGACCGTGTTCCTGGTCGAAGCGAAGCAAGCCGGCATCTTTGAAATCCGCAACCTGCCGGAAGACCAGATGGGCCCGATCCTGGGCATCGCCTGCCCGCAGATCGTCTACCCGTACCTGCGCGGCAACGTGGCCGACGTCATCCAGCGCGGCGGCTTCCCGCCCGTGCACCTCGCCGAAATCAACTTCCAGGCGATGTATGAACAGCAGCAGGCGCAGGCCGCCGGCCAAGCCGCTCCCACCCTCGCCCAGTAAACCGGCACGACGCCGCCAACGCCGATGAAGATCTGCGTTCATGGCGCCGGTGCCTGGGGCACGGCCGTCGCGGTCAACGCGGCGGCCCGCCACGAGGTCACGCTCTGGGCGCGCGACAGCGCCCAGGCCGATGCCATATCGGCCGCGCGTGAAAACACCCGCTACCTTCCCGGGCTGGCGCTGCCGGCCTCGCTGGCCGTGCGCGCCGGCGACATCCGGCAGGCACAGGCCGGTGCCGATCTCGTCATCGTGGCCACGCCCATGGCCGCCCTGCGCGAACAACTCATTGCACTGCGCGGCACCACCGCCGCGCCGGTGGCATGGCTGTGCAAGGGCGTCGAGCCCGCGCTCGACACATCTCCCCATTCCTTCGGCCTGCTCGCCCACGAAATATGGGCCCAGGTCGCTCCCGATTTAAGAGCGGGCGTGCTCAGCGGCCCCAGCTTTGCGCAAGAGGTCGCCGAAGGGCGCCCGACCGCGCTGGTGGCCGCCAGCCCGCACGCGGCGGTGCGCGATGCGCTGGTCGATGCCTTCCACGGCCCGGCGCTGCGCGTCTACGCCAACGACGACATCGTGGGCGTCGAGGTCGGCGGCGCGGTCAAGAACGTTCTGGCCATTGCCACCGGCCTGTGCGACGGCCTTGCGCTCGGGCTCAATGCCCGCGCGGCGCTCATCACGCGCGGCCTGGCCGAAATGACACGCTTCGGTCTTGCGCTCGGTGCGCGCGCCGAGACCTTCATGGGCCTTTCGGGCCTCGGCGATCTGGTGCTTACCTCCACCGGCGACCTGTCGCGCAACCGCAAGGTCGGCCTGCTGCTGGCTCAGGGCCAGACGCTGGCGCAGGCCGTCGCCTCGCTGGGCCATGTGGCCGAAGGCGTGTACTGTGCCCGCACCGTGGTGCAGCGCGCCCGTGGCCTGGGGCTCGAAATGCCCATCGCCGAAGGCGTGGTGGCGTTGCTCGACGGCCGCGTGAGCCCGAAAGACGCCGTGGCCGCGCTCACCGGCCGAGACCCGGTGCCCGAATCGGTTCAGCCCGGCGCCGCCGCGGCGAACCCCCGCCATTTCCCCTGACAAGACTGCTGTAGAGACAAAAAGAGCCATGAGCCTTCGCTTTGATTTTTCTGCGTCGGCCGTGGCCGCGCTGGCCCTCGCCGATGCCACGCGGGCATTGCAGGAAGACGTTGCCGACGGCGACCTCACCGCCTCGCTGGTAGCGCCCGATCGCCGCGCCCGTGCTCGCGTGCTGGCACGCGAATCCGCCGTGCTGTGCGGCGCGCCCTGGGTCGAGGCCACGCTGCGGCAGCTCGATCCGCAGGTCCGCATCACCTGGCTGTGCGGCGAAGGCGAGCGCTGCGCCGCCGACCAGACCGTGCTGGAAATCGAAGGCGCTGCCCGCGGGCTGCTGACCGCCGAGCGCACCTCGCTGAACTTCCTGCAATTGCTGAGTGCCGTCGCCACCAAGACGGCCCTGTACGCCGATGCCATCCAGGGCACCCGGGCCCGCATCGTCGATACGCGCAAGACCCTGCCGGGCCTGCGCCTGGCGCAGAAGTACGCCGTGCGCACCGGCGGCGGCCTGAACCACCGCATCGGCCTTTATGACGCGGTGCTCATCAAGGAAAACCACATCGCCGCAGCCGGTGGCGTGTCCGCGGCCTTGCGTGCGGTGGCGCCCGTGGCGGCGCAAGCGGCTTTTGTCGAGGTCGAGGTCGAAACGCTGGCCCAACTGAGCGAAGCGCTGGAAGCCGGCGCGCGCATGGTGCTGCTCGACAACATGGACCTGCCCACGCTGCGCGAAGCCGTTCGCATCAACGACGAAGCGGGCAATGACCGCAAGGCCGTGCTCGAGATTTCTGGCGGCGTCACACTCGACGGCCTGCGCGCCCTGGCCGACACCGGTGTCGACCGCATCTCGGTCGGCGCGTTGACCAAGGACGTGAAAGCCATCGATTTCTCGATGCGTTTCCAGGAAGGCTGATTTCGGCATGGCGTCTTCTTCTCTCGTCATCGATGTCGACTACGAACAGCCCGCGATGCTGCAGGGCGCCGTGTGCGACACGCGCCATGCCTGGGCCCGCGTGCCGCCCGAGCCGTTGCCCGACGAACGCATTGCGCTGAAGGAGCGCATTCGCCGCCTGCTGCGCGAGCGCAATGCCGTGATGGTGTCGCACTTCTACGTGCACCCCGACCTGCAGGACCTGGCCGAGGAAACCGGCGGCATCGTGAGCGATTCGCTCGAGATGGCGCGCTTCGGCCGCGACCACGCCGCGCAGACGCTGGTGGTGTCGGGCGTGCGCTTCATGGGCGAGACCTCGAAGATTCTTTCGCCCGAAAAGCGCGTGCTGATGCCCGACCTGGACGCCAATTGCTCGCTCGACCTGGGCTGCCCGGTCGACGAATTCAGCGCCTTCTGCGACCAGCACCCCGACCGCACCGTGGTCGTCTACGCCAACACCAGCGCGGCCGTGAAGGCGCGGGCCGACTGGCTGGTCACTTCGAGTTGCGCGCTCGACGTGGTGAACGCGCTGCATGCTGCTGGCCAGAAGATTCTGTGGGGCCCCGACCGCCACCTGGGCGACTACATCCAGCGCCAGACCGGCGCCGACATGGTCAGCTGGAACGGCGCCTGCATCGTGCACGACGAGTTCAAGGCGCTGGAACTGGAACTGCTGAAGAAGGACCACCCAAAGGCCAAGGTGCTGGTGCACCCTGAGTCTCCCGCCGACGTGATTGCGTTGGCCGATGCGGTCGGCTCGACCTCGGCGATCCTGAACGCGGCGCAACGCATGGACGCGACCGAATTCATCGTCGCCACCGACACCGGCATGCTGCACAAGCTGCGCACGCTGAACCCCGGCAAGACCTTCATCGAAGCGCCGACGGCGGGGAATGGCGGCACCTGCAAAAGCTGCGCGCATTGCCCCTGGATGGCGATGAACGGGCTGGTGGAGCTGGCGAATGCGTTGGAGACGGGCGCGGGGGAAATCCACGTTGATCCGAAGCTGGGCCTGCGCGCGCGGGTGCCGATCGATCGGATGCTGGCGTTCACGGCGGGGTTGAAGAATGGGCAGGCGCCGGGAAGCCTGGTAGCGGGCATCGGCGCCGCCTGAGGCGTTGTCCCCTCTCCCGCTTGCGGGAGAGGGCTAGGGTGAGGGCGGCGGCCTTGCAGCATCGCGCAGCCTTTGATGCCGCTCACCCTCACCCCAAGGGGAGAGGGAGCAAAGCCTAGAACTCCAGGGTGCAGCTGTCCCCCAACGCCTCCCGCCACACCTTCACCCGCGCCAGCGACTGCCGCAAATCCGGCAGCGCCTGCGCAATGAACACGCACAGGTTCTCCAGCGTCGGCGGATGCAGCCCCGCCACGTCGTCCAGCAGGTGATGGTCCAGCTGTTCGCGCACCTCTTCCAGCCGCCGGCGCAGCAACCCCAGGTCGATCACCATGCCCGTCACCGGGTCGCGTTCGCCCGCGAGCCAGACTTCGGCGTGGTACGTGTGGCCGTGAATACGGCGGCTGCCTTCGACTTCGATCTCGCGCTTCAGCGTGTGAGCGGCGTCGAAGAAAAAGCGTTGGCTGATGGTGAAGCGCATCGTCAGGAAAAAAGAAACTCGGGAGAAACAAAAAAAGCTGCAGCTTCAGCGGATGCCGGTGATCTTGTGCGTCTGCACGCTGAGCCGCCATGCCGGCTGCCGCATGCACTCGGCAATGCACAGCTCGGTGTTGGCCAGCCGGTCGGGCCCGTCCATCGGCTGCAGGAACCGGTGCGTGAACTCGCCGGTGTGCGCCATCGCGTCGAGGTCGAATTCGGCCTGCGGCCACACCAGCTTCAGCTCCTGCCCGCGCTGCTGCACCCACAGTGCGCCGGCCTTGGGGCTGATGCACAGCCAGTCGATGCCTTCGGGCGCGGCGACCGTGCCGTTGCTCTCGACCGCGATGCGAAAGCGCCGCGCGTGCAACGCGTCGACCAGCGCCGCGTCGACCTGCAGCAGCGGTTCGCCACCCGTCAGCACCACCAGCCGATGGTCCGCATCACCCGCCGGCCATTGCGCGGCGATGGTGTCGGCGAGCAGGTCGGCGTTCTTGAACTTGCCGCCCAGCGTGCCATCGGTGCCCACGAAGTCGGTGTCGCAGAAACGGCAGATGGCGCTGGCGCGGTCTTCCTCGCGGCCGGTCCACAGGTTGCAGCCCGCAAAGCGGCAGAACACCGCCGGCATGCCGGCCTGGCCGCCTTCGCCTTGCAGCGTGTAGAAGATTTCCTTGACGCTGTAGGTCATGCGGCCGGCGCCTCGATCTCGAGGTTGTCGATCAGCCGCGTGGTGCCCAGCCGCGCGGCGGCCAGCGCCACCAGCGGTTCGCCGTGCAGGCCGAAAGAGGGCGCCTGCAGGTCGGTGCGCCGGCGCAGCACCAGGTAGTCGGGTTGCCAGCCACGCTGCGTCAGCGTCTGCATGGCGCGTGCCTCGATGGCGGCCAGGTCGCGCTCGCCCGCCTGCACGGCCGCGGCCATCGCCTTCAGCGCCTTCGACAGCTGCACGGCTTCGGCGCGTTCGCTCTCGCTCAGGTAGCCGTTGCGCGACGACAGCGCCAGCCCGTCGTCGGCGCGGAAGGTCTCGCTGCCGACGATCTCGATGGGCAGCGCAAACTGCCGCACCATGTGGCGGATCATCATCAGCTGCTGGTAGTCCTTCTTGCCGAACACCGCCACGCGCGGCTGCACGCAGGTGAAGAGCTTCATCACGACCGTGCACACGCCGATGAAGAAGCCGGGCCGGAAGTGCCCTTCGAGAATGTCGGCCAGCGCCGCGTCGGGGTGCACCTTGCAGGTCTGCGGCTCGGGGTAGAGCGCCTTCTCGTCGGGCGCGAACAGCACGTCGCAGCCGGCCGCGCTCAGCTTCTGGCAGTCGCTGTCCCAGGTGCGCGGGTAGGTGTCGAAGTCTTCGTGCGGAAGAAACTGCAGGCGGTTGACGAAGATGCTCGCCACCGTCACGTCGCCCAGCGGTTTGGCCTGCTTCACCAGCGCAATGTGGCCGTCGTGCAGGTTGCCCATGGTCGGCACGAACGCCGGGCGCTTGTACGCGGCCAGGTGTGCGCGCAGGTCGTCGATGGTGTGTGCGATGTACATGTGTCTGTCCCTTACCAGGCGTGGAGTTGATCGTCGGGGAAGCTGCCGTCCTTGACGGCCTGCACGTAGGCCTTGAGCGCGGGCAGCACGCCCGGCGCGCCGGCCATGAAGTTGCGCACGAACTTCGGCATCTTCCCGAGGTTGATGCCCAGCATGTCGTGCAACACCAGCACCTGGCCGGCAGTGGCCTTGCCGGCACCGATGCCGACGGTGGCGCAGTGTTTCAGTTCGGCCGTGAGCTCGGCCGCCAGCGCGGCCGGCACCATCTCGAGCACCAGCATGGCCGCGCCCGCGTCCTGCAGGGCGTGCGCCTGCTGCTTCAACAGCGCGCCGGCTTCATCGCCCTTGCCCTGCACGCGGTAGCCGCCCAGCGCATGCACGGTCTGCGGCGTCAGGCCCAGGTGCGCGCAGACCGGAATGCCGCGTTCGACCAGGAAGTGCACCGTCTCGGTGGTCCAGCCGCCGCCTTCGAGCTTGACCATGTGGGCGCCGGCCTGCATGAGCACGGTGGCGCTGCGCAGCGCCTGCTCGCGCGACTCCTGGTAGCTGCCGAAGGGCAGGTCGGCAATCAGCCAGGCCGTGCCCTGCACGCGGCGCAGCCCGCGCGACACGCTGTCGGTGTGATAGCGCATGGTGTCCAGGCTCACGCCCACCGTGCTGTTCAGGCCCTGGCAGACCATGCCGAGCGAATCGCCGACCAGCAGGCAGTCGATGCCCGCGGCATCGGCCATGGCGGCGAAGGTCGCGTCGTAGGCGGTGAGCATCGCGATTTTCTCGCCGCGCGCATGCATGTCGGCCAGCCGCGGCAGGCTCACGGGCTTGCGCGACGCGGGCGGCGAGGCCGGCGACAGCGTGCCGTAGGGCGTGGCGGGCGGACCGGTGTGGACAGTGGTGGCGGTGGTGGTCGACATGGTTGGGTTTCTCCCTGCGGGCGTCGGTGGCCGGGCATCCTTGGGTGGCGAAAAATGAAAGCGGGTGGCTCGGTCAGCCGGCCGGTGGCACCAGGACGGTCGGTGCGGTGGGCTCGGCGAGCGAAGGGTAGTCGCGGCTGAAATGCAGCCCGCGGCTTTCGTGGCGTGCCTGTGCCGAGCGCACGATCAGCTCGGCCACCTGCACCAGGTTGCGCAACTCCAGCAGGTCGCGCGTGACGTGGAAGTTCGCATAGAACTCCTGGATCTCGGCCTGCAGCAGCGCGATGCGATGGCTCGCGCGCTCCAGCCGCTTGTTGGTTCGCACGATGCCCACGTAGTCCCACATGAAGCGGCGCAGCTCGTCCCAGTTGTGCGAAATGACGACCGCTTCGTCGGCGTCGGTGACGCGGCTGTCGTCCCAGGCCGGCAGCGCGGTGGCGCGGTGCGCGGGCGCTTCGGTGATGGCCTTCGCCGCGGCGCGCGCGAACACCATGCACTCGACCAGCGAATTGCTGGCCAGCCGGTTGGCGCCGTGCAGGCCGGTGCAGGCGGTTTCGCCGATGGCGTAGAGGCCCGGAATGTCGGTGCGGCCGGCAAGGTCGCTCAACACGCCGCCGCAGGTGTAGTGCGCGGCCGGCACCACCGGAATCGGCTCGCGCGTGATGTCGATGCCCAGCTCGGCACAGCGCGCCAGGATGTTCGGAAAGTGTTCCTTCAGGAACGCCGCGGGCTGGTGGGAGATGTCGAGGTACACGCAGTCCAGGCCGTGCTTCTTCATCTCGAAGTCGATGGCGCGGGCCACCACGTCGCGCGGCGCGAGTTCGGCGCGCTCGTCGTGCTTCGGCATGAAGCGCGTTCCACCGGCCGATTCGGGTAGCTTCAGCAGTCCGCCTTCGCCGCGCACCGCCTCGCTGATCAAAAACGACTTGGCATGCGGGTGATACAGACAGGTCGGGTGGAACTGGATGAACTCCATGTTCGACACCCGGCAGCCCGCGCGCCAGGCAGCGGCAATGCCGTCGCCGGTGGCGGTGTCGGGGTTGGTCGTGTACAGGTACACCTTGCCCGCGCCGCCCGTCGCCAGGATGGTGTGCGGCGCGCGAAAGCTCAGCACCTCGTCGGTGGCGTCGTCCAGCGCGTAGAGGCCCACGCAGGCCGGATCGTTCAGGCCCAGCTTGGTGCCGGTGACCAGGTCGACCAGCGTGTGGTGCTCGAACAGCGTGATGTTCGGCGTGCGGCGCACGCGCTCTATCAGCACCTGCTGCACGGCCGCGCCGGTGGCGTCGGTCACGTGCACGATGCGGCGCTGGCTGTGGCCGCCTTCGCGCGTCAGGTGCAGGTCGCCGCCTTCTTCGGAGAACGGCACGCCCATCTCGCGCAGCCAGCCGATGGCCTCGGGCGCGTGCTCGACCACGAAGCGCGTGGCCTCGGGGTCGCACAGGCCGGCACCGGCCACCAGCGTGTCTTCGACATGCGCGTCGAAGCTGTCGCCTGCCGCCAGCACCGCGGCAATGCCGCCCTGCGCCCAGGCGCTGGAGCCGTCGTGCAGCGCGCGCTTGGTCAGCACGGCCACGCGGTGCGTGGGGGCCAGCAGCAGCGCGGCCGAGAGGCCGGCGAGGCCGCTGCCGACGATGAGGACGTCGAAGTCGTGTGAAGCCATGGAGCTGGATGCCAAGTGAGGCCCCGTCACTTCGGGGAACACCGTGGAACCGGCTTTGCCGGGCCACTGGTGTTGCCCCCTGAAAGGGGGTTGGCGAAGCGACACGAAGTGCGCGAAGACTGGGGGTAAGCCATTTATGTCGGCGAGTAGGCCAGCCGCACGTAGATGGGCGCGAAGGCTTCGGCCTGCGTGATGTCGATCAGCGTTTCTTTCGCCAGCTCGAGCATCGCGATGAAGGTGACGATCAGCACCGGCGCGCCGCGCGACACGTCGAACAGCTTTTCGAATTCGACGAAGCGCTGCCCCTGCAGGTGGCGCAGCACGATGCTCATGTGCTCGCGCACGTTCAGCTCTTCGCGCGAGATCTTGTGGTGCTGCACGAGCTTGGCGCGCTTCATGATGTCGGCCCACGCGTCGCGAAGCTCGATCACGTTCACGTCGGGAAAGCGCGGCTTGAGCGACTGCTCGATGTAGACCTGCCCTTTCCAGAAGTCGCGCCCGTAGGTCGGCAGGGCGCTGATGGCGGCGGCCTGCAGCTTGGTCTGCTCGTACTCCATGAGGCGGCGGACCAGTTCGGCGCGCGGGTCTTCGGCCTCTTCGCCGTCGGCCACCTTCTTGGGCGGCAGCAGCATGCGCGACTTGATCTCGATCAGCATCGCGGCCATCAGCAGGTACTCGGCCGCGAGTTCCAGGTTGGTCTGGCGAATCTCGTCTACGTAGCTCAGGTACTGCCGCGTGAGCCCTGCCATCGGGATGTCGAGGATGTTGAAGTTCTGCTTCCTGATCAGGTAAAGCAGCAAGTCCAGCGGGCCTTCGAAGGCCTCCAGGAACACCTGCAACGCCTCGGGCGGGATGTACAGGTCTTTCGGCATCGCGAACAGTGGCTCGCCATAGAGCCTCGCGAGCGCAACCTGGTCGACCACGTCGGGCATGGCGACCACGAGCCTGCCGGTATCCTCGTCGCTGCTCATCGGATATGCACTATCGTTTTGATAGCTATATGCGCAGTGCGGACGGGCGTCGGGTGCCGATTCGGCATTGCCTGGTTACTTGGCCTGGGTCTGGTAGACGTACGGCTGTTGCGGCACGCGGGCTTCGCTGTATTCCTCGAGCAGGCTGCGGTCGAGGTGCTTGTCCCACAGCAGGGCGCGGCCGGCGCGCTGTTCGGCTTCCAGCGTCGGCTTCTTTTCTTTCATCTCCTCGATGAAATTGGTGATCTCGGAAGAGTAGTGGGGGCGGCGGAAGATGGACATAGACTGGACCTTTATGGCGCGAATTTTACCGGGGACGGCATGAGGCAACGGCGACTGTGGCAGATCGGCATGGCAACGGGGCTTTTGGCGGCACTGATCGGCCTTGCCGGTTGCGACCGCAAGAACATCAGCGAGCTTGAAGAAGGCGTCTCGACCGAGGCCGACGTGCGGGCCCGTTTCGGCGAGCCCGAGAACGTCTGGGACGCCCCGGGCCGGGGCCGCGTGTTCGAGTACAACCGCCAGCCCCAGGGCCAGAAGAACTACATGATCACCATCGGTGCCGACGGCAAGATGAGCGCGCTGCGCCAGGTGCTCACGCCCGAGAACTTCGCCAGGGTGCAGCCCGGCATGGCGATGGAAGACCTGCGCAAGCTGCTCGGCAAGCCCGCCAAGGTCACGCCCTATGCGCTCAAGCGCGAAACCGAATGGGAATGGCGCTGGGTGCAGCCGCCGAACTCGTCGATGGTGTTCACCGCCACGCTGAACGACGACCAGCGCGTGCTGCGCAGCGGTTCCTCGCCCGACCGCGGCACCGAGGCGCCCTAGCTTTCGTCCAGCGGCGGCGCCGTCGGCGTCATGGGCGTCCTCGGGGCGTTCGGCATGCTCGACGTGCTCATCACGCCGGCCCGCGCCGCCACCAGTTCATCCGCGAAGCCCGAGCGCTCGATCACCTCGCGGGGCTGCGGCTGCAGCGACTCCACGCGCAGCAGCCCGTCGCGCGCCAGCACCGCGCGGTGCAACTGCCGCAGTGCGTCGATGCCCGAGGCGTCGAGGTAGATGAGGTGCGTGGCGTCCAGCACCACCGTCATGCCGCGCGGCGCGCGCTCGGCCGCATTCACCGCCTCGTCGAGCTTGGCCGCCGCGCCGAAGAACAGTGCGCCGTAGATGCGGTAGGTCAGCACCGGCGGCTGCAGCGTCACCAGCTCGACGCTGAACAGCCGGCTCATGCGGCGGATGAACAGCGCGCACGCCAGCACGATGCCCGCCTGCACCGCCACCGTCAGGTCGAACACCACCGTCAGGAAGAAGGTACCCAGCATCAACAGCCGGTAGTGCCGGCTGAAGTGGCGCAACTGGCCCGGCGTGAATTCGCGCCACTCGCCCATGTTCAGCGCCACGAACACCAGAATGCCAGCCAGCACCGCCAACGGCACGTGGCGCGCCAGCGGCGCGGCCAGCAGCACCACGGCCAGCAGCGTCAGCGCATGCACCATGCCCGCAATCGGCGAGCTGCCGCCCGAGCGGATGTTGGTTACCGTGCGCGCGATGGTGCCGGTGGCCGGCATGCCGCCGAAGAAGGGCGTGACCACGTTGGCGATGCCCTGCGCCATCAGTTCCTGGTTCGGGTCGTGGCGCGGCTGGCCGCTGATCTGGTCGGCCACGCGCGCGCACAACAGCGACTCGATGGCGCCGAGCAGCGCGAGGGTCAGCGTGGGCGTGACCAGCTGCTTGACCGTCTCCCATGAAAAATCGGGCAGCGCAAAGGCCGGCGCGCCTTCGGGAATGCCGCCGAAGCGCGTGCCGATGGTTTCCACCGGCAGTTCGAGCCCGTAGGCAACCAGCGTGAGCGTGACCAGCGCGATGATGGGCCCAGGCAGGCTAGCGACCACCTGCACCGCGCGCAGCCGCGCCACGCGGCCCACCACGCGAAGCACCGCGTGGCCCACCTTCGATTCTTCGCGCAGCAGCAGCGGCCACAGCAGCAGGCCGGCCACGCACGCCAGCCCGAGCGCAAAGGCATAGGGGTTGAAGGTGCCGATCTGCAGGGCCATGGCGTGCAACTGCGAGAACGCGTCCGCCGGCATCTTCTCCACCGACAGCCCCAGCAGGTCTTTCAGCTGCGACAACAGGATCAGCACCGCGATGCCGTTGGTGAACCCGACCACGATCGACACTGGCACGAAGCGCACCAGCCGCCCCAGGCCGAACAGCCCCGCCATGAACAGCAGCACGCCGGCGCAGGCGGTGGAAATCATCAGGTTCGCCAGGCCGTAGCGCTCGACGATGCCGTAGACGATCACGATGAAGGCGCCGGCCGGCCCGCCGATCTGCACCGCCGAGCCACCCAGCAGCGAGATCAGGAAGCCCGCGATGATCGCCGTCCAGATGCCCGCCTCGGGCTTGAGCCCCGACGCGATGGCAAAGGCCATCGCCAGCGGCAGCGCCACGATGCCCACGGTGGCCCCCGCACCCAGGTCCTTGAAGAAACGCTCGCGGTTGTAGTCCGCGAGCGCGTCCATCAGGCGTGGGCGGAAGCGGGTGAGATTCAACGGCGATGGCATGGGCGGCCATTGTGGCTTGCGCGCAATAAATGTTTCCTCAGGAAACCTTCATCCGGGGTCGCATGCGAACTTTCGACGAACTTATCGGGCGCCAAAGATAAAGATACATTTTTGACATTAATTGACATTTAGAAACCAACATTACCGAGGGCGTTCCCGATGCACATCCTGCTTGTCGCAAGCGCGTTCAACAGCCTGACGCAACGGGTTCTGGCCGAACTCCAGGACCGCGGCCACACCGTGGGGGTGGAGCTGGCACTCGGTAATGACGATGCCCTGCGCGAAGCCGTGCGCCGGCATGCGCCGCAACTCGTCGTGGCGCCGATGCTGACCACGGCGATTCCCGAAGACGTCTGGACCGCCCACACCTGCCTGATCGTGCATCCCGGCCCGCCGGGCGACAGAGGCCCCTCGTCGCTCGACTGGACGCTGCGGGGCGGCGTGGAAAGCTGGGGCGTGACCGTGCTCGAAGCCGTCGCCGAGATGGACGCGGGCGATGTCTGGGCCTGGTCGCCGCTGAAGATGCCGCCGCTGGCCGGCAAGAGCGACCTGTACCGCGGCGAAGTGGCCGACGCCGCCGTCGACGCGGTGCTGCTGGCCGTGGAGCGTTTCGGCTCCGGCAAGTACAAGCCCAAGCGGCAGAAGGCGGCCGACCTTGCCGCCGGCTGGCGCCCGTTCCTGAAGCAGGCTGAACGCCGCATCGACTGGGCCACGCAATCGACCGAATCGGTGCTGCGGCAATTGCGCGCGGCCGATTCGCAACCCGGCGTGCTCGACGAATTGCTGGGCGCTCAGTGGCACCTGCATGGCGGCCACCCCGAAGACGAACTGCGCGGTGCGCCCGGCGCCCTGATCGCCACCCGGGCCGGCGCCATCTGCCGCGCCACTGTCGATGGCGCGGTGTGGATTGCGCAGTTGCGCCCCTGGCGCGCGCCCGGCTCGGCGCTGGCCAGCTACAAGCTGCCGGCCGTCCAGGCGCTGGGCGACCTGCTGCCCGTGGATGTGCCCGAAGTGCCGGTGCCGCTGCAACTGCCCGCGAGCCGGCGCACCTGGTCCGACATCCGGTACAGCGAGCACGGGGAACATGGCGGGCGCAACGCGGTCGGCGTGTTGAACTTCTCGTTCCCCGGCGGCGCGATGAGCACCGTGCAATGCCGGCGCCTGCTGGAGGCCTACCGCTTTGCGCAGGCGCGCCCGACCTCGGTGCTGGTGCTGGGCGGCGTGCGCGACTTTTTCTCCAACGGCATCCACCTCAACGTGATCGAGGCTGCGGCCGATCCGGCCGAGGAATCGTGGGCCAACATCCACGCCATGAACGACCTTGTCGAGGCAGTGCTCACCACCACCGACCGGCTCACCGTGTCGGCGCTGGGCGGCAACGCGGCCGCGGGCGGCGTGATGCTCGCACTGGCGGCCGACGAAGTCTGGTGCCGCGATGGCGCCGTGCTCAACCCGCACTACACGCTGATGGGCCTGCACGGCTCCGAATACTGGACCTACACCCTGCCGCGCCGCGTGGGCGCCGCCGAGGCGCAGCGCCTGACCCAATCGGCCCTGCCCGTGAGCGCCAGGCGCGCCGTCGAACTCGGCATGGCCGAGCGCGTGCTGCAGGCCGCGCCGGAAGAACTGGGCGATGAAGTGACGCGGCTGGCCACGCAACTGGCCGCCTCGCCGGACCTGGCTGCGCGCATCGCGAAGAAGCAGGCGGCGCGCGCGCAAGACGAAGCCGCAAAGCCGCTGCAGCAGTACCGCGATGAAGAGCTGGCGCACATGCGCCGCAATTTCTTCGATGCCAGCGAGCCACACCGTGCATTGCGGTCCGCGTTCGTGCGCAAGGAGAAGGCGCTGCACACGCCGCCGCATGTCGCCCGATTGGGGCTCGCCGCGGACTGAGCGGGCGCAGGCCGCGGTCTCCCGTCGTCAGGGTTGCGCCAGCTCCGCAAGAATCGCCTCGCGGTCCTGGTCCAGCCGCGGCGGCTGCCGCAGCACCTGCGTGCGGTGGCCGCCCACGTGCACCGGGTTGCCCGCCACCGTGAGCGGCCGGCCGCTCTGCGTGCGCACCTGCACCAGCATTTCTCGCGCCTGCACTTGCGGGTCGTTCACCACCGCGGCCACGTCGTTGTAGCCGCCCGTGGGAATGTTGTGCTGCATCAGCAGCGCCTGCCAGTGCGCGCAGGTCGCCGACGCCAGGCGCTCTTCGAGCAACTGCTTCAACACCTCGTGGTGCTGGCAGCGCCCGGGGTTGGTGGCAAAGCGCTCGTCGTCCTGCAGTGCCGGCAATTCCAGCACCGTGCACAGGCGCTGGAACAGCGCGTCGTTGCCCGCCGCGATCACGAACCAGCCGTCGGAAGCACGGAACACGTCGAAGGGCGTGATCGATGGGTGCCGGGAGCCGATGGGCCCCGGCGCGCGGCCATCGGCCTCCATGCGCGAGATCGCGTTCTCGAGCAGCGCGACCTGGCAGTCGAGCATCGCCACATCCACCCTGTCTCCCAGGCCGGTGCGCCCGCGCTGCAGCAATGCGGCCTGCGTGCCGATGGCGGCGTACAGGCCCGCGCCCAGGTCGCCGATCGACACGCCCACGCGCGTCGGCGGCGCGCCGGGGTGGCCGGTCAGGCTCATGATGCCGCCCATCGCCTGCACCACCATGTCGTAGGCAGGGCGCTTGCTGTAAGGCCCCGTCTGGCCGAAGCCCGAGACCGAGGTGAACACCAGTTTGGGAAAGCGCGCATGCAGCGTCGGCCAGTCGTAGCCCAGCTTTTCCATCGTGCCGGGGCGGAAGTTTTCGACCAGCACGTCGGCCGTGGCCAGCAACGACTCGAAGACCTCCCGGTCGGCCGGCGCCTTCAGGTCCAGCGCAATCGACTCCTTGTTGCGGTTGACCGACATGAAGTAGGCCGAGTCGCCCTCGACGAACGGGCCGATCTGGCGGGCGTCGTCGCCCAGCCCCGGCTGCTCCACCTTGATGACGCGCGCGCCCAGGTCGGCCAGCAGCAGCGTGCAGTACGGGCCCGCGAGCACGCGCGTCAGGTCGATGACGGTAAAGCCCTGCAGCGGGCCCGCCGTGACCGTGGCTGCGGATGCATTTGAAGAAGTGCCCGGCATCATTCGACGGTCGCGCCCGAGCGCTCGGTGAGTTCCTTCGATTTCGCGCCCTCGGCCGTGGCCCAGCTGCGGAACTCGGCGAGCGATTTCGACGGCGCCGCTTCGTTGCCCGACTTTTCCATCCGCGCCTTCACGTCGGGGTCGTTCAGTGCCGCCACGCTGGCGTCGAACAGCTTCTGCGCCATCTCGGGCGGCAGGCCGGCCGGTGCGAACAGGCCGAACCAGAAGGTGTAGTCGTAGCCCTTCACGCCGGCCTCGGCAATGCTCGGCACGTCGGGAAAGAGCGGCGAGCGCTGGCCCGAGGTCACGGCCAGCACGCGCAGCTTCTGGCCCTGCGCCATCGGCAACACCGAGGGCGGCGTGCCGAAGGTCAGTTGCACGTCGCCCGCGGCCACCGCCTGGATCGACGGGGCGCCGCCCTTGTAGGGCACATGCAGCATCGTCACGCCGGCGGCCTTTTCGAACGACAGGCCCGCAAGGTGGGTCACCACGCCGGTGCCCGACGACGAATAGGCCAGCTTGCCCGGGTTCTGCCGCGCTTCGGCAATCAGTGCCTGCACGGTCTTTGCGCTCACATCCTTGTTGACGGCGAGCAGCATCGGCGCCGAGCTCCAGCGCGAGATGGGCACGAAGCTCTTCGCGCCGTCGTACTTCACGGCCTTGTAGAGCAGCTTGTCGCTGCCATAGAGGTTGGCGCTGCCCAGCAGCAGCGTGTAGCCGTCGGGCGCCGCGCGCGCCACCTGGTCCGACGCGATGGTGGTGCCCGCGCCGGGCTTGTTGTCGATGATCACCGGCTGCCCCAGCAGCTTGGCCATCTTGTCGCTGACGATGCGTGCCACCGTGTCGGCCCCGCCGCCGGCGGGAAAGCCCACCACCAGCGTGATCGGCCGCGTGGGGTAGCTGTCCGCCAGGGCGCCGGCCGAGGCCAGCAGCGCCGCCGCGGCGAATGAAACGGCGCGAAGTTGTTGCTTCATGTCTTTGTCTCCGGTTTCTTGTCGTATCGATGGGGAGGGCGGCGCCCGGTCAGCGGCCCTTGAAGACCGGCGGACGCTTCTCACGCCAGGCGCGGCCGCCCTCGGCCAGGTCTTTGGAAGCGACGGTGCGCTGCACCTCGCGCTGGATCGAAGCGGCGTCGGCACTGCCGCGCGCAATCTGGTTCAGGTGCTTCTTCATGCCCAGCAGCGCCAGCGGCGCCATGCCGGCGAGCGTGGTGCGCAGGCGCAGCACTTCGGCGTCGAGCGCCTGTGCGTCGTCGACCAGTTGCGTGAGAAAGCCGCAGTCGCGCATGGCGGGACCGTCGAGCTTTTCGGCGGTCAAGAAGAGCCGCTTGGCCGTGTCCAGCCCGAGCCGTGACACATAGCGCTCCATGCCGCTCTGGTAGTAGTGCAGGCCGAGCCGGGCGGCGGGCATGAACATCTCGGCGCCGCGCACGCCCACGCGGAAGTCGCAGGCCAGCACCAGGTCGGTGGCCCCGCCGAAGACGCCCCCATGCACCGCCGCGATGGTGACGGCGCGGCAGTTTTCGAGCGCATCGACCATGTCGCCGAAGCTGCGCCCCTCGGTCTGGCTGCTGGAGGCCACCTCTGATATATCGTAACCGCTGCAAAAGTACTTGCCCTCGGACTGGAGGACCAGCACCAGCACTTCAGGCGAGCGATTCACCGTCTCCACGAGGCGAACCAGCTCGGGCAGGTCCTCCGGCACGAGCTTGTTCGCGGCCTGCGGGCGGCGCAGCGTCAGGAAGGCGACCGGGCCTTCGATCTGGAGTGTTGGAAGCATTGATGTACCAAATGACTGAATTGATATATCTGTAAGGTTAGCTAATATCGCAATTCCCATGCAACCCGCGAAAACCCTCGACACCCCCAGCCTGCAGGACCAGATCCGTGGCCGGCTCGAAAAAGACATTCAGGCAGGCACGTTGTCGCCCGGCATGCCCATCGACGAAAAAGCGCTGGCGCTGAGCTTCAACACCTCGCGCACGCCGGTGCGCGAGGCGCTGCTGCTGCTGAGTGCGCGCGGCCTGGTCGACATCGTTCCGCGCACCGGCATCTACGTGCGCCAGCTGCGGGCGAACGAACTGGTCGCGATGATGGAAGCGCTGGGCGAGCTCGAAGGCGTGCTGGCGCGGCTGGCGGCGTTGCGCATCGGCCCGGCGTTGCGCGACGAGTTGCTGCGCGCGCTGGCCGGCACCGCCGCGCAGGCGGAGGCGAACGACGCCGAGGCCTACCAGCAGGCCAACGCCGTGCTGCACGACGTGATCTACCGTGCCAGCGGCAATCCGTTCATCGTCGAGCAGGCGCAGACGGTGCGCCTGCGCATCGCGGCTTACAGGGGGCGGATGTTCGAGAAACCCGGGCGCCTGGCCGCTTCACAGCGGGAGCACGAGCGGGTGGTGGAGTGGATCCTGAAAGGCCACGCGGACAACGCCGCGGAGGCGATGCGCGACCACATCTCGGTGGGCGGCAAGGTGTTTGCCGACCTCGTGCTGAACAACAAGTTCGGCTAGCCCGGCCTGTTGCGCGGCCGGACCCTGCTTTTCTACTTTTTTCAGCGAACGCGCATGCCCGGCGTCGCGCCCGGCCACGGCTCGAGCACGTGGATGCCCGGGTTGGCTTTTTCGTCGCCATGGCTCGCGGCCAGCACCATGCCTTCGCTGACGCCGAACTTCATCTTGCGCGGCGCCAGGTTGGCGACCAGCACCGTCAGCTTGCCCACCAGTTGCTCGGGTTGGTAGGCCGAGGCGATGCCGCTGAACACGTTGCGCGTTTTTCCTTCGCCCGCATCGAGCGTCAAGCGCAGCAGCTTGGTCGAGCCCTCGACTTTTTCGCAGGCCACGATCTTCGCGATGCGCAGGTCGATCTTCACGAAGTCGTCGATGGTGATGGTCGGCGCGATGGCTTCGCCGCCGGGCAGCGCATCGGCGGACGCGGGTTCCGCCGCAGCAGCGGAGGCCGCAGTGGCAGCACCGGGCGCCGCTTCCGGCGCGTCGAACAGCTTGTCTACCACCTTGGCATCGGCACGCTGCATCAGGTGCTTGTAGTCGCCGATGGCGTGGCCGGCCGGCAGGGCCTGCGCGGCATCGGACCAGACCAGCGGTGCGATCTTCAGGAAGGCCTCGACGTTCACGGCCAGCGCCGGCAGCACCGGCTTCAGGTACAGCGTGAGCAGGCGGAAGGCCTCGATGCACACCGTGCACACGTCGTGCAGCCGTGCCTCGGCGCCTTCCTTCTTGGCCAGTTCCCAGGGCTTGTTCTGGTCGACGTATTCGTTCACCTTGTCGGCCAGCGCCATCACCTCGCGCAGGGCGCGGGCGTAGTCGCGGCCGTCGTACAGCGACTGCACCTGCGGCGCGGCCGCGCGCAGCGCCGACAGCAGCGTTTCGCCATCGGCCGACACCGTGCCCAGTTGGCTGCCGAAGCGCTTGCCGATGAAGCCCGCCGCGCGGCTGGCAATGTTGATGTACTTGCCCACGAGGTCGCTGTTGACGCGCGCCACGAAGTCCTCGGGGTTGAACTCGATGTCTTCGTTCCGGCCGTTCAGCTTGGCCGCGATGTAGTAGCGCAGCCATTCGGGATCGAGGCCGATCGACAGGTATTTGAGCGGATCGAGTCCTGTGCCGCGGCTCTTGCTCATCTTCTCGCCGTCCTTCAGCGTGAGGTGGCCGTGCACGTACACCGCATTGGGTGCCTTGCGGCCGCTGAAGTGCAGCATGGCGGGCCAGAACAGCGTGTGGAAGGTGATGATGTCCTTGCCGATGAAGTGAACCTGCTCCAGGTCCGGGTCGGCCATGTACTCGGTGTACGAGATGCCGTCGCCGCCCAGTTCGATGCAGCGCTTGTCGAGCAGGTTCTTCAGCGAGGCCAGGTAGCCCACGGGCGCGTCGAGCCACACGTAGAAGTACTTGCCCGGCGCATCGGGGATCTCGATGCCGAAATAGGGCGCGTCGCGGCTGATGTCCCAGTCACTGAGACCACCTTTGCCTTCGTCGTCCTTGTAGAGCCACTCGCGGATCTTGTTCTGCACTTCGGACTGCACGTGGCCGGGCGCGGCGGTCCATTCCTTCAGGTAGGCCTCACAGCGCGGGTCCGACAGCTTGAAGAAGAAGTGCTCCGAGCTGCGCAGCTCGGGCTTGGCGCCCGACAGCGCCGAGTAGGGGTTGATCAGCTCGGTGGGCGCGTACACGGCGCCGCACACCTCGCAGTTGTCGCCGTACTGGTCCTTCGAATGGCAGTTGGGGCATTCGCCCTTGATGAAGCGGTCGGCCAGGAACATGCCCTTTGCAGGGTCGTAGAACTGCTCGACGCTCTTGGTCGCAATGAGGCCGTTGGCACGCAGGTCGCGGTAGATGTCCTGCGCCAACTGGTGGTTCTCGGGCGCATCGGTCGAGTGCCAGTTGTCGAACGAGATGTAGTAGCCATCGAGGTAGGGCTTGCGGCCCGCCGCGATCTCGGCCACGAAGGCCTGCGGCGTCACGCCGGCCTTGTCGGCCGCGATGGTGATGGCCGCGCCGTGCGCGTCGTCGGCGCACACGAAGTTGACCTCGGCGCCATTCATTCGCTGGTTCCGCACCCAGATGTCGGCCTGGATGTATTCCATCATGTGGCCGATATGGAACTTGCCGTTGGCATACGGCAGGGCGGTGGTAACGAAGAGCTTGCGCGGGGCGGACATCGGGGAGGGCGCTTTCGGGAGTGACGGACAGGGGAACCGGGCATTTTAGGTGGCGGCGTGCGCCGGTGGGTTTGGTGGCAGCATCAGCCCCAATGTCCCGCATTTCCCACATGTCATCTCCTGTGCCCCACGCCATCGATCTCCATGCCTACATCGCCGGATTCGCCGCGTCGCCGCTGGCGCGATGGGGGCGCTGTCTTCCGTGGGAGCTGCCGGTGCAGGCGCCGCAGATCGTGCGCGAACTGCTGGCTGGTCTGCCCGCCGGCGAGTACGCCATCGAGGGCGATGTCGCCATCCACCGCAGCGCGCGCGTCGAACCCGGCGCGGTGCTGAAAGGGCCGCTCATCCTCGGTGCAGGCTGTTTCGTGGCCACCGGCGCCTACCTGCGTGGCGGCAACTGGGTCGATGCGGGCTGCAGCATCGGGCCGGGCGTGGAACTGAAGTCGTCCTTCGTGTTCGCGGGCACGGCGCTCGCGCACTTCAACTTCGTCGGCGATTCGGTGTTGGGCGCCGGCGTCAACATGGAAGCCGGCAGCATCGTCTGCAACCACCGCAACGAGCGCGCCGACAAGAACATCCGCGTGCGAATCCGTGACGGCGGCGACGGCGGTGATGGCGGCGCACTGCACCCCACGGGCTGCGAGAAGTTCGGCGCGCTCGTCGGCGATGGTGCGCGCATCGGTGCCAATGCGGTCATTGCGCCCGGTGCATTGCTGCTTCCCGGCCGCGTCGTGGCGCGCGCTTCGCTGCTCGATCAGGAACTGCCCAACGACCCGCTCTGAGCCGAAAAATCGACGAAAAGTGCATGGCATCATCGCCCGCTCAAATCACCGGGAGGATTCGATGCACAACACTACCAAGTCATTTGGTTTCAAGGCAATTCTGGGCACCGCCATCGCAGCCATGGCCGCCGCGGCAAGCACCAGCGCCATCGCAGCGGCCCCGTCGTTTGCCGATTGCTTCAAGCTCAAGCCCGGCGTGGCCTACACGCTGAGCGACCGTTCCAAGGTACAGATCATCAAGTCCCAGTTCGCGGGCAAGGCCGCGGTGGGCGTGGTCAGCACCGACGGCGGCGTCAAGTCGGCCAGGTTCTTCGACGAAACCGGCCGCCAGCGGCTGGGCTCGGAGCAGTACGGCGTTGCGGCGCTCGGCGGCAATGCCAGCAAGGTGGTCATCAAGGAAGTTTTCACGGCCCCGTTCCCCGAGGTTCCGGCCGACGTCAAGCCGGGCGCCACCTTCAAGCTGGCCGGCAAGGGCGTGAAGACCACCAGCGCGGGCAACGAGCCGTTCGACTTCGCAAAGAGGTACCAGGCGGACCACGTTTTCGTGGGCTTCGAAAACCTGGAGCTGAAGCCGAACTACAACGCCCGCACTTTCGAAAACGTCTGCCACGTGCGCTCCCGCGGCGAAGACAACTCCGTCGACTCCTGGTACGCACCGCAATACGGCGTCATCAAGATGGAGGTGAAGACCGCCAAGGGCGACGCGCTCTTCAGCTACGAGCTCGACGGCCTGGAAGAGCGCTGAGGCGCGGGCGCTCTCCCGCTTTTTCAGCACGCCCCGCGCGGCCTTGTGGGCATAAGGTCTTGCGCCTGCCGCGCGGGCAGGCCGTGGGATGATTCCGGCCAGCTTTTTCGCCAACCGACCCGAGCGCCCCATCTATGACCACCTCCATTCCCGCAACCCTGATTCCCGGCGACGGCATCGGCCCCGAAATCGTCGATGCCACCCTGGCCGCGCTCGACGCGCTGAAGGCGCCCTTCGAGTGGGACCGCCAGATTGCCGGCCTCGGTGGCGTGGTGGCCGCGGGCGACCCGCTGCCGCCGGCCACGCTGGAAAGCATCCGCCGCACCCGCCTGGCCCTGAAGGGGCCACTGGAAACGCCATCGGGCGGCGGCTACCGCTCGTCGAACGTGCGGCTGCGCGAGGAGTTCCAGCTGTACGCCAACCTGCGTCCGGCGCGCACCATCATTCCGGGTGGCCGCTTCGACAAGATCGACCTGGTGGTGGTGCGCGAAAACCTCGAGGGCCTGTACATCGGCCACGAGCACTACGTGCCGATCGACGGCGACCCGCATGCGGTGGCCATGGCGACCGGCATCAACACCCGCCAGGGCAGCCGCCGCCTGCTCGAATACGCCTTCGAAACGGCCGTGGCAACGGGCCGCAAGAAGGTGACGATCGTGCACAAGGCGAACATCATGAAGGCGCTGACGGGCATCTTCCTGGAGACGGGCCTGGACCTGTACGAGAAGAAGTACAAGGGCAAGTTCGAGCTGGACACGGTGATCATCGACGCCTGTGCGATGAAGCTGGTGCTGAACCCGTGGCAGTTCGACATGCTGGTGACGACGAACCTGTTCGGCGACATCCTGTCGGACCTGGTGGCCGGCCTGGTCGGCGGCCTGGGCATGGCACCGGGCGCGAACATCGGCGCGGACGCGGCGATTTTCGAGGCGGTGCATGGGTCGGCGCCTGATATCGCTGGCAAGGGGATTGCAAATCCCATTGCGTTGCTGCTGGCTGCTGCGTTGATGCTGGACCACGTTCGGCTGCCTGAGTTGGCTACGCGCTTGCGCACGGCGATTGATGAGACGCTGAATATCGACAAGGTTCGTACGGGGGACCTCGGGGGGGCGGCTGGTACGGCGGCTTTCACCAAGGCGCTGGTCAGTCGCATCAACGGGGGTTGAGTCGTTCTTGGCGCTGCTGTTTGGGAGC
>NZ_QAJK01000132.1 GCF_003852515.1 Variovorax sp. KBW07
GAGCGTCGCCCTGAACAGCAGCAAGCAAAACGTCAGTCGAGCTGCGCCCCAGACTTCTGCACAACGTCCTTCCACTTGGCCGACTCCACAGCAATGAACTGCCCCAGCTTCTGCGGCGACGTATCAACAGAAGCCTCCAGCCCCTGCGACGCGAACATCTGCTTCACCTTCGGCGAATTCAGCACCTCGGCAAACGCGTGGTTGAGCCTGGCCACGCGGTCGGCGGGCGTGCCGGCCGGGGCCACGATGCCGAAGAACACGCTCACGTCGTAACCCTTGTAGCCCTGCTCCGAAATGGTCGGTACATCGGGCAGCGCCTGCGAGCGGGCAACCGTTGCCACGCCCAGCGCGCGCAGCTTGCCGGCCTTTACGTAGGGCAGCGCCGTGAGGATGTCGGTGAAGGTCATGCTCACCTGGTTGCCCAGCAGGTCGTTCAGCGCCGGGCCCGTGCCCTTGTAGGGGATGTGCTGCAGGTCGGTGCCCGCCACCGAGTTGAACAACACGCCCGCCAGGTGCGACGACGCGCCGTTGCCCGACGATGCATAGCTCAGCTTGCCGGGGTTGGCCTTGGCGTAGGCCACCAGCTCGGGTACGTTCTTCACCGGCAGCGCCGGGTTCACCACCAGGATGTTCGGCAGGTAGCCGACCTGGATCACCGGCGCGAAGCTCTTCACCGGGTCGTAGCTCACCTTGCGGTACAGGCTCTTGTTGATGGCCAGCGGGCCCGAGGTGCCGAACATCAGCGTGTGGCCGTCGGCTTCGGCGCGCGCCACGTACTCGGCGCCGATGTTGCCGCCGGCGCCCGCGCGGTTCTCCACGATCATCGGCTGGCCGAGGCGGTCTTTCATCTCCGCGGCCAGCGTGCGGGCCATGGCGTCGGTCGGGCCGCCGGGCGGGAAGGGAACGACCAGCATGATGGGCTTGGAGGGGAAGGCGTCGGCGGCCTGGGCCGTGGGCACGGCGGCGATCAGCGTGGCGCAGGCGGCCAGCAGGAAGGTGAGGCGTTTCAAGGGATGTCTCCGGTTCTTGTTGCGTGAAATGAAAGGCTCAGGCCAGCGCGTTGGCGTCGTTGCGCACGGCCGCGGCGTGCCAGTCGGCCGGCATGGCATCGGGCGCCAGCGGATCGCGCGGCAGCACGCGGTGCAGCAGCACCAGTTGCGCCCAGCGCAGGCGCGCGGCCGAGCCGCCCTGCGCGGCTTCCCATGCCATCGCGATGGCGCTTGCGCAGTGGTACAGCGCCGAAGCGGCCTGGCGCGCCAGCACGTCGCCGCCTTCGTGCGCGGCTGTTTCGGCCAGCGCGGCGGCGCGTGCCAGTGCATCGCGCAGGGCCTTGGCGAAGGCGGGCGCGAGTGCCGCGTCGTCGAGCAGTTTTTCGAAGTGCGCGCGCAGCACGGGCAGCGAGCCTTCGCGCTTCACGGCGCGGATCACGTCGAGTGCCACGATGTTGCTGGTGCCTTCCCAGATCGAGCCCAGGTGCGCATCACGCACCAGGCGCGGGTCGCTCCATTCCTCGATGTAGCCGCAGCCGCCACGCACTTCCATCGCATCGCCCGTGACCTTGCGCGCGTCGCGGCAGGCGCGGAACTTGATGAGCGGCGTGAGGATGCGCAGCAACGCATAGGCATCGGGCTCGCCGGCGTCGGAGCGGGCCAGCGCCAGCGCGGTCTGGCAGACCATGGTGCGCGCCTGCTCGGACGGCAGGCGCAGCTTGTCGAGCTGGCGCTGCATCAGCGGCATCTGGTCGAGCGTGCGGCCGAAGGCGCGGCGTTCGGATGCGATGTACTCGGCCTCGGCCACCGCGCGGCGCATCAAGCCGGCGGCGCGCACGCCGTTCGACAGGCGCGAGTTGTTCACCATGTCGGCCATCTGCACGAAGCCGCGGCCGGCCTCGCCGACCAGGTACGCCACCGCGCCTTCGAGGCGGATCTCGCCGCTGGCCATCGAGCGCGTGCCCAGCTTGTCCTTCAGGCGAATGATCCGGTAGTGGTTGAGGCTGCCGTCCGCCAGCCGGCGCGGCAGCAGGAACAGCGACACGCCCTTCATGCCGGGGAGCCCGTCTTCGGCGCGCGCGAGCACCATCGCGAAGTCGGCATCGGGGTTGGAGCAGAACCACTTGTCGCCGGTGATGCGCCAGCTGCCATCGGTTTCTTGCCGTGCCGTTGTGGCGGTGGCCGCGATGTCCGAGCCGGCGGCCTGCTCGGTCATGAACATCGCGCCCTGCGCCAGCTCGTCGAAGTCGAGCGAGGTCAGGCGTGGCAGGAAGCGCGCGACCAGTTCGGGACTGCCGAATTTCTTCAGCGTGCGCGTGAGCGAATCGGTCATCGAGACCGGGCAGCACAGGCCGAACTCGGCCTGCACGAACAGGTAGGTCAGCACGTACTTGACCAGCGGCGGCATCTTGCCACGCCAGCCCAGCGTTTCGTCGCGGTGCGAGATGGCGGCCAGGCCGAATTCGCTGAGCGCCAGGCGCTCCATCTCGACATACGCCGGGTGCTTGACGACCTTCTGCTCGTCCAGGCCCGTGCGGGTGCGTTGCTTCAGTGTGGGCGGGTTGCGGTCGGCGGTGCCGGCCAGCTCGTCGAGCAGGCCGCCCGCCAGGCCGCCCAGGCGCTCGAAGTGCGGCTGCATGTGACGCCGCAGGTCGTCGGGCAGGTAGAGCCCGAGCAGCGCGTGCAGCTCGGTGTCGGTGGTGAACAGGTTCTGGCCGTGGCGGTCGGGAATCGGGTGGGCGTGCGCGGCTTCTGGCGCGGCACCGGTGCGGATGGCAGCGTTCTCGGACATGCGTTTGTCTCCTGGGTTCGCCGCATTGTTGAAGCGCCAACGATCCGTGTCTAATATCGAATTGGTCTTGTTCGATTCGATCTGGCTATTCATGGAACTGCGGCACCTGCGTTACTTCTCCGTGCTCGCCGAAGAGCTGCACTTCGGGCGGGCCGCGCGGCGCCTTTCGATTTCGCAGCCGCCGCTGTCGGTGGCGATCAAGCAGCTCGAAGAGTCGGTGGGCGCGCGGCTGTTCGAGCGCAACAGCAAGGAAGTGCGCCTCACGCCCGCGGGCGAGGCGCTGCGCACCTCGGCGCGCCGGGTGCTGCTGCAGGCCGAAGAGGCCGCGCTCGAAGCGCGCGACGTGGCCACCGGCTCGGCCGGCCGGCTGCGCATCGGGTTCGTCGGCGCCATGCTTTACCGGGGCTTGCCGCAGGCGCTGCGCGCCTTCCAGGCCACGCACCCGGCGGTGCGCATCACCTTGAGCGAACTCAACTCCGGCGTGCAGATTGCCGAGTTGCTGAACGACCGGCTCGACCTGGGCTTTGCCCACACGCGCCGCGTGCCGCCCGAGTTGCAGCACCGGCTGCTGCTGTCGGAGCCTTTCGTATGCTGCCTGCCCGCGGGCCATGCGCTGGCGCGCAAGCGCGTGCTGGCACCGGGCGATTTGCGCAACCAGCCTTTCGTGCTGTTCTCGCGTGAGGCGTCACCCGACTACCACGAGCGCATCCTGTCGATCTGCGCCGACGCGGGCTTCCTGCCCGAGGTGCGGCACGAAGTGCGCCACTGGCTGGCCGTGGTGTCGCTGGTGTCGCAGGGCATGGGCGTGGCGCTGGTGCCGCAGGCCATGCGGCATTCGGCGCTGCGCGGCGCGGTGTTCCGCCCGCTCGACCGCGCGGTGGCGCAGTCGGAGGCTTACGGGGTGTGGCGCACGGGGCCGCCGAACGTGCTGGTCGAGCGGCTGCTGCAGGGCGTGGCCGACAGCCTCGCCACCGCTGCCGCCGCCTAGCTTCAGGCGTAAAGCGGTTCTTCCGCCATCTGCTCGCACTGGTCTTCCAGCACGAGGATCTGCCCCTTCCAGTAGTCGCTCGAGCCGAACCACGGGAAGTTGATCGGGAAGATCGGGTCTTCCCAGCGGCGCGCCAGCCAGGCGCTGTAGTGAATGAGCCGCAGCGTGCGCAGCGGCTCGATCAGCGCCAGCTCGCGCCGGTCGAATTCGCGGAACTGCTCGTAGCCGTCGAGCAGGCCCGACAGCTGCGAGGTGCGCTGCGCGCGGTCGCCCGACAGCAGCATCCACAGGTCTTGCACGGCGAAGCCGGTGCGCGCGTCGTCCAGGTCGACGAAGTGCGGGCCGCCGCCGGGGCGGTCGGTGGGCGTCCACAAAATGTTGCCCGGGTGCACGTCGCCGTGCAGGCGCAGCTTGCGCGGCTTGAAATCGGAAGCCGGCGGCTGCAGCGCCAGGGCGGTGGCACGGACCATCTCCAGCGCCTCGTTGCACATCTTTTCCCAGTCGCGCTGCATGTCGAGCGGGATCTTGTCGTTTTCCAGCAGCCAGTCGCGCGAGTCGAGGCCGAAGGTCTGCAGGTCGAGCGCGGGGCGGGCCTCGAAAGGCCTGGCGCTGCCCACGGTATGGATGCGCGCCAGGAAACGGCCGACCCATTCGAGCACCTCGAAGTTGTCGAGCTCCGGCGCGCGGCCGCCGCGGTAGGGGCTCACGCTGAACGCGAAGCCCGCGTGGTGATGCAGGGTCTTGCCATCGAAAACCAGCGGCGGCACGGCCGGCACTTCGGCCGCGGCCAACTCGAGCGAGAAGCCGTGTTCTTCAAGAATCTCGGCTTCGCTCCAGCGCTCGGGGCGGTAGAACTTGACCACCACGGCCGGATGCGGTGCGGGGTCTTCCAGAAACACCTGGTAGACCCGGTTTTCATAGGAGTTCAGGCCGGTGAGCCGGCCATCACCGTGCAGGCCCAGCGTCGCGAGGGCGTCGAGCACCACGTCGGGCGTGAGGCTCTCATAGGGATGGGTGTTCGCGGGCGCTGCAGGGGAAAGGGTCATGCGGCGATTGTCGCCACACCGACCCCCGGGCGGTCAGAGCCGGGCCGGTTGTTTGTAAAGCGAAAGGATATGTCCGGTGCGCGGGTCGCCCTTGCCGGCCAGCACTTGCGCATAGGCGGCCTGTACGGCGTCGCCGCCGTCGTGGTGCTCGGCGTGCAGCCAGGGGTTGCTCGCGTCGGTCACGGTGGCCAGGAAGTTGTGCCACGCGGCCACCATGCGGCGCCCGAACTCCTCGGGGCCCCACTCGGTGGTGCGCTTCTTGATCTGCGCCGGCGCAAAGAACAGCGTGGCGCGCGGGCCGGCCAGGTCTTTGTTCGCGCCTTTGGAGGCGAGCTGCTCGACGTGCGTGCCGCCGATCGAGCAGCTGTACTTCAGGTTGGCAAAGCGCTCGTGGATCGCGTTGCGCAGCCCGCCGTTGCCGGCAAAGTCCACGTACACGCAGGCGGTGTCGGCGGCGATGCTGTCCAGCGCGTCGTAGGTCACCACGCGGTGGTAGCAGCCCAGGCTGCGGCAGAAGTCCACGTTGGCCGGCGAGGTGAGCCCGATCACTTCGATGCCCTTGCGCTGGTGCAGCTGAAACGCGGTGCCGTAGGCCGTCTTGCTCGATGCACTCGACAGCAGCATGGTGTTTGCGCCGAAGAAATCGTTGTCGGCCATGAAGTCGTCGATCAGCCACGAGGTGATGAACAGCGGGCGCAGCAGCGCCTGCAGGTCTTCGGTGTCGGTGGTGTAGAGCGGATCGGCGTTGCAGCGGAAATACTGGTTGTAGACGGCAGGCAACTCGGCGCGGTGCGGCGCCACGTCGGTGAAGCGCTCGGGCGACAGGCGGCCCGGGGCCAGCACCGCGCTCGACGCCATCGGCCAGTAGCCGTAGAGCCGCTCGCCCACCGCCACGCCCGGGTGCAGCGACTGCACCACGCTCGCGAAGCCCCACACCGGAATGCTGCCCCAGCCTTCTTCCGCGCTCGGGAAGAACTGCCAGTAGCTCATTGCATCGCCGAAGGCGGCGTAGGTGATGTTGTTCGAGGTGAGCGCAAAACTGTCGACGCGCACGCGCACCTGGCCGTCCGCCAGCGGCTGGTCGGTGGCGGTGTGCAGGCGCGTGGTGGCGAGCTGGTCTTTGCGGATCAGGAGGCTGGTGGTGCTCATGGTGTCGATCTCCACGGGGTTGTGCGGGGTACGGGCTTCTTCGGGGAACGTGGCGCGACATTAGCCAAGCTTGGTGAAAGGCGCTATCGCGTTGCCCCTTTCCGCGTCACTCGTGAGACAACGCCGGCCATGAAAAAAGCGACCCGGCTCGTGGCCGGGTCGCTTTTTATCTGTCTGCCTGGGGCGGGATCAGACGATCGTGAGTTCGACGTCGATGTTGCCGCGCGTGGCGTTCGAGTACGGGCAGACCTGGTGGGCCGTGTCGACCAGCTTCTGCTTCTGGTCGGCGTCCAGGCCGGGCAGCGTGATGGCCAGCTGCACCGAGATGCCGTAGGCGGCGCCGCCGTTCGTCGGGCCGAGGGAAACCTTCGAGTCGATCGACACGTCGTCCGGCACCTTCACGCTGATCTTCGGGCCGACGGCCTTCATGGCGCCGATGAAGCAGGCGGCGTAACCCACGGCGAACAGCTGTTCGGGGTTGGTGCCGGGCTTGCCGGAACCGGGCGAGCTCAGCTTGACGTCGATGGCGCCGTCGCTGGACTTGCCTGCGCCGTCACGGCCGCCGACGGTGTGGGCTTCTGCGGTGTAGAGCACTTTGTCGAGCTTGGTGGTCATGGTGATTCCTTTGATGAAGTGGAAGTGGAGGGGAGGTGAAAAGAGCTTCTCTCTTGGATCGATCGAAGCGGGGAGAAAACGGGTGGCTTGCGGGCCGTGTCGTCAGGCGGCCTTCTTGATGCGGTCGCGCAGCGTCTGGATCTGCTGCGTGAGCGCGATGAGTTCGGGCACCGAGCACTCGGTGGCGGCCATCAGGCAGCCGGGCACGCTGGCGGCGCGGGCCTTGAGCTTGCGGCCGGCGGCCGTGAGTGTGATGTGCACGCGGCGCTCGTCGGCCACATCGCGCACCCGGGCCACGTAGCCATTGGCTTCGAGGCGCTTGAGCAGGGGCGTGAGCGTGCCGGAGTCGAGCGACAGCCGCTCGCCGAGCGCGGAAACCATGAGGCCGTCTTGCTCCCACAGGGCGAGCATGACCAGGTATTGGGGGTAGGTGAGCTGCAGCTTCTCGAGCACCGGCTTGTAGAGGCGGGTCATGGCCAACGAGGCGGAATAGACGGCAAAGCACAGCTGGTTGTCCAGCTTGAGCATTTCGTCGGAAGAAACTGAGGCGGAGTGCATGGGCTGAATTGTAGCGAGCAATTAAATTGCGTGCAATATAAATCGAAGGTAAGCGCCGGCGTGCCACACTGGAAGCCTTTTGTTTCTCTCCCGCTGTCCGTCAACCCGTCCGTCCGGCAAGCCTCCCCCATTTCTTTCGTATGCGCCCCCCTCCGATTCCGTCAAGGGGAACCACCCCGGCCTTCGCTCCCTCTTCGCACGGCGACATCCTGTGGACCCTGGGCGCGATGGTGTTGCTGTGGACCGTGGCCATCGGCTACTTCTATCCAACCCCGCCCTGGGACAACGTCGAAGAGCTGTTCTGGGGCGGCAGTTTCGAGTGGAGCTACTACAAGCATCCGCCGCTGCCGAGCTGGCTGATGGGCGTGCTGGTGCGCCTGGGCGGGCGCCAGCCCTGGCTCACCTATGCGGCCGGCGTCGGCTGCGGCGTGGGCGCGCTCTACCTTGTCTGGCGGTGGTCGCTCGAAATCGTCCCCCCGGCGCGCGCGGCGCTGGCCGTGCTGCTCGGCTCGCTGGTGGCCTACCACGTGCAGCGCGCGGTCATCTACAACCACAACACGGTGCAACTGCTGCCACTGGCCGGCTACTGGTGGATGCTGTGGCGCGTGCTCCACGCACCATCGGCGTCGAGGCTGCGCGACTGGGCATGGCTGGGTGTTTTCGCGGCCCTGTCGATGCTCACCAAGTACAGCGCGGTGGTGCAGTTCGCGGTCGGCGCGGCCTTCATCGTCCGGCAGGGCCTGTGGCGCGACGCGCATGTGCGGCGCGGCCTTGTGCTGGCGGCCGGCGTGGCGGCGCTGCTGATGGCGCCGCACGTGTGGTGGGTGCTGGAGCACTCCACGCGAACCATCGCCTACGCGCGCCAATCCGTCCACGCGCCCGGTTCGCACGGGCAAGGGTTCAGCCGCCTGGTGCACGTGTTCACGGTGCAGGTGGCACGGCTGTCGCCGATGCTGCTGCTGGTGGGCTGGGCCTGGTTCACGCGCGCCGGCGTGGCGGCGGCGCCGCCTTCGGCCGGCAGCACGCCGGGGCTGAACGCGTTCGACCGCCGCTTCCTGGCCTGGGCCACGCTGGGGCCCGTGTGCCTGGTGTTTCCGGCGGCGATCTTGTTGAAGATTCCGTTGGTCGCGTCATGGCTCACCACCTTCTTCCTGCCGGCCGCGCTGTGGGCCGTGGCCATGCTGCCCGGCCTGGAGGCGGAGCGCTGGAGCCGTCGCCGTTGGCGCGGCGTGCTGGCCACGGTGGCGGTGCTGCATGTGGCCGGCGCGCTCGGCCAGGGCTGGGTCGACGGCGTGCTCAGCAAGCGGCTCGGCTACATCACGCGCGCCAACCTGCCGGCGCAGGAAGTCGCAGATGCGGTGAACGTCATCTGGCGCGACCGCGTCGGCAGCCAGCCGTTCAGGCTGCTCGTGGGCGACACCTGGTTCGCGGGCGCCGTGGCGCTGAAGATGGACCCGTCGATGCAACTGCTGATCGACGGCGACGAGCGCAACTCGCCATGGCTCGCCCCTGGCATGCTGGAACGCGAAGGCGGCATGGTGCTGATCCTCGACACGCGGGAGTTCCGTTCCGAGGGCCTGCTGCTCGAACCCCGCATGGCCGCCGCCGATTGCCGTGGCACGCTGGAAATTCCGTGGGCCGGCATCGACGAGCACAACAGCCTGCGCATGCGCTGGGGCATCGTGCTGCCGGAGGGTGACAGCGGGGCGAAGAACTGCGGCGTGGCTGGCGCGGGCAAGTAGCGCGGCGGCTGCGGCAAGGCTCGGCATACTCCTGTGCCGGCCACGCGAACTGCCGTTTGCGGCCGGCCTGAGCCGTTCTTTAGTCCTTCAACTGAAAACCATGAACAGTTCTCTGACGCTCTCCATCGACTCGGGAATCACTTTCATGCGACGCCTGTCGATGGTGGCCGTTGCCGTATTGTTGACCGCCTGCGCCGCCTCGTACCAACCGCCCCAAGGCAAGGACGTCGCGCGATTGCGCATCCTCAGCCAGCAGACCGAATGGTCGAAGGGCGTCAAGTCCGTGATCTATCCGACCGGAGGGTGCGAGGCTCCAATGGAGCTTGGTTTCTTCGGCGGCATCGCAAGGTTGGGCGCACAGGAAAAGCCGCTCGGCATCCCCGGGGGCGCAGAGCTCGACGCCCGCACGTTCATCGAGCGGCTCATACCCGCCGGCCGCCGTGACCTGATCACCATGAAGCTGGGGATCAGCGCAGACAGCCAGACCTGCGTGGTGACCTTCTCTTTCGAGCCGGTGGTCGGTGGTGACTACGAAGCCCGCATGCACTGGCAAGCGGACAGATGCTACGTAAGCCTGAACAAGGTCGGCAGCCAGGACGGAACTGCAACGTATACGAGGGAGCCGAGCGTTCGTCGAGAGCAGACGTGCATCAGGGGGACATGACCACACCCGCACTCAATCTGCTCGTGCTCAGAGTGGCGAGCATGGAGGCTTCTGCCGGCTTTTACACGGCCTTGGGCCTGCGCTTCGTTCAAGAACGGCATGGGCAAGGCCCTGAGCATCTGTCGGTCATGACAGGCGGCGTACTGCTGGAAATCTACCCGGCCGGGGACGGACCCACCACGCATCCGGTGCGCCTGGGCTTCCGCGTCTCGTCGATCGACAGCGTGATCGATGCCGTCCTCAGGGCCGGTGGGACGTTGCTCACAAAGCCCGCGCCGAGTCCATGGGGCACGCGGGCCGTGCTCGTGGACCCCGATGGGCACAAGGTCGAGTTGCTCGAAGCCAGCTAGCAGGCTGCCTCGGAAGCGACCCATGCGCTTGCCTGCCTGCAACCCGATTGCGACGGTTGGAGGTGTCAGCCCTTGAACCGCTTGCGCGTCAGCGCCAGCGCAATCCAGAACGCCACCACCGCATACACCGTCAGCACCGCCGCGTGCAGCCACCAGTCCGCTGGCCACTGGTCCATGAACAGCGGCCGCACCAGCGCCACCGCGTTGG
The DNA here is from genome assembly GCF_003852515.1 of Variovorax sp. KBW07. Taxonomy (GTDB): domain Bacteria; phylum Pseudomonadota; class Gammaproteobacteria; order Burkholderiales; family Burkholderiaceae_C; genus Variovorax. Next base: position 10,102 of record NZ_QAJK01000132.1, read on the forward strand.
TCAGCGGCAGCCATGCCGCCACCGCCTTCACCGCCGCCGGCAGTTGTTCGAGCGGAAAGAACACGCCGCTCAGGAACATCATCGGCGTCATGAACAGCGTGAAGTAATAGGTGAAGAAGTCGTAGCCCTTGGCCAGCGCATTGAAGATCAGCGCAATCGACGAGAAGGTGATGCCCGCGCCGACCAGCACCATCCACGCGACGATCAGCTTGGGGCTGTGGCTGATGCCGAGCCCGAGCATCACGAAAAGGATCGCGGTCACGGTGAAGATCGACTTGAACGCGGCCCACAGCATCTCGGCCATCACGATGTCGTCCAGCCCCACGGGCGCATTCATGATGCCGTCCCAGGTCTTTTGCACATGCATGCGCGAGAACGCCGAGTACAGCGCCTCGAAGCTCGCCGCGTTCATCGCGCTCATGCAGATCGAGCCGCTGGCCAGGAACAGGATGTACGGCACCTTCACGCCGTCCAACGCCACCTGCCCCACGAGCGCGCCCATGCCGTAGCCGAAGGCCACGAGCCAGATCAGCGGCTCGGCGATGTTGCCGATGAGGCTGGGTATCGCGAGCTTGCGCCACACCAGCAGGTTGCGCAGGAACACAGGCCACCAGCGCAAGGAAATCTCGGGCGCGCGCCACACGGAAGGCGAGGGCGGCGTGGGGTTCGCGACGGTGGGGGGCGTCGTTGATGTCGTCGTGTTCATGATGTTCAGCCGTCCTCGCGGATCTGCCGGCCGGTGAGCTTGAGAAAAAGATCTTCGAGGTTCGCGGGCCGGTGAAAGGTGCGCAGGCCGCCGTGCTGCGTCAGTGCATCGAGCAGCCGCCGTGCATCTTGCGTGTAGAAGAAAACCGTCTCGCCGCTCACCTCGACGCGCGCCGCCATCGCCTTCAACTCGGGCGATTCGGCCAGCGACAGCGCGCCGTTGCCATACACCTCGACCACGTCGGGTTCCAGGTGTTCGGCAATCAGGTCGCGCGGCCGGCCTTCGGCGATCTTGCGGCCGTGGTCCAGCACCAGCAGGCGCGAGCACAGGCGCTCGGCCTCGTCCATGAAATGCGTCGTCAGCAAGATCGACTTGCCCTGCTGCAGCAGCACCTGCAGCCGCTCCCACATCAGGTGGCGCGCCTGCGGGTCGAGCCCGGTGGTGGGCTCGTCGAGCAGCAGCAGCTTGGGGTCGTTGACCAGCGCGCGCGCCAGTGACAGCCGCCGGCGCATGCCGCCCGACAGTTCGCCCGGCTTCGCGTCGGCCTTGTGCGAGAGCGCCGCGAACTCCAGCAGCTGCGGCACGCGCGCACGCACGTGCGCCTTGCTGAAACCGAAGTAGCGGCCATACACCACGAGGTTCTCGGCGCAGCTGAAATCGGGGTCGAGCGTGTCGAACTGCGTCACCACGCCCAGTTGCGCCTTGATGGCCAGCGCATCGCGCGGCATCTGCATGCCCAGCGCCTCGATGCTGCCGCCGTCGGGCGCGGTCAGGCCCAGGCACATGCGGATGGTGGTGGTCTTGCCCGCGCCGTTCGGGCCGATCACGCCCAGGCATTCGCCGGGTGCGATCTCGAACGACAGGTCGTCGACGACCGTGGTGTCGCCATACCGCTTGTGCAGGTGGCTGACGTGGAACAGGGGTGGGGTGGGGGTGGAGGGTGGCACGCGGCCATTCTGGCCCAGCCATGCGACGCTTGCCCCCATCGCTTCAATCGATGGACAAGCTGCCGGACTTGCGCGCAACTTCAAACTTCGTGAACCGGAGGCGCGTGGGGCCCGTAGAGTGCGCGGCAACGGCACAATCGGCGCCGGACTGCAATTCTCGGGGGGAGGCCCAAAGATGCTGCGTTTCCTGTTGGCGCTGACGGTGCTGTTGCTGCTCGGCGCCTGCGCGCCTTTTCATCGCCCCCTGGCGGCCGCGGACCGGCGCATGGTGCAAGAGGTCGACGTTCGCGTGGTCGTCGCGCAAGAGAGCTTCATGTTTTCCGCGCAGGCGCCCGGCGTGAGCGCGGCCACCGGCGGCGGCCTGCTCGGCGCGCTGATCGATTCGTCGGTGCAGCAGTCGCGCCAGCGGGACATGAGCGCCGAGGTGCAGGCCATCGTCGGCCCGCTGCTCGACTACGACTACCGCGCCGAAGCCGGCCTTGCACTGAACGCGATGCTGGCCGAGCCGAGTGCGTTTCCTTTGAAGATCAGGTCGTCGCAGGTGCTGGCGGCCATGCCGGCCAAGGCCGAGCACCAAGCCCGCATCGCCGCTACGACAAGCGGCCCCGCGTACATGGTGGTGCTGCTGCAGTACGCGCTGGAACCCGGGCTGGGCGCCTTCACCACGCGTGCCACGGCCATGCTCTGGCAGGGCGGCAACAGCGCGCCTTCGTACCGCGCCTCCGCCATCTTCCAGACACCGGTCGGCGGCGGCACGCGCGCCACCGTGCTGCGCCGCCTGACGGCCAACGACGGGCAGGTGCTGCGCATGGTCATGCGCGACTCGATGACGCAGACCTTGCACCTGGTGGGCATGGACATGGCCGGCGCGCGCTCGGGCGCGGTGAAGACATCGCGCTTCAACGTCAACGGCTCGTGGGTCACGCTGGCCGGCCAGGGCTTCGACGAGCAGGCCGGGCGCGTGGTGTTCCGCGACCAGGACGGCGCCATGTACTCGGTGCGGAGCACGGCGCCATGAAAAAGATGAATCGCTCCTTCGCGGCAGAGACGGCCATGGCCATGGCACTGGCCGTGCTGTCGGCCTTGCCCGGCCTTGCGCATGCGCTCACCGAGACCGAGCCGCTCGACATGGTCTTCGTGCCGGCGCCGCAGCCGGCCGAACGCCCGAACGGCGAACCGGTCGCGGCGCGGCAGTTCGCGCGAGGCTGCACCCTCAACCTGCCGAAGATCGAAGACGCGCGCAACAATAAGGCGAATGCCGGCAACCTGACGCTGATGATGCCGACGGTGCACGCCACGCCGAGGTCGGTGCAGTCGCTGCGCAGCGGCGACGGCTTGGCGTGGACACGCGGCGCGCTGCAATCGGTGAGCCGCTATGGGTTCCAGGCCGTGCTGGGCGCAACGTCCGCGACCTCCGCAGCATCCCCGACAACCGGACCGCGGCAGGTCACCGCCGATGTGGCACTGCGCCTGGCGCACGCGTGGTCCACCGACCTGAACCTTGTCTCGCACGTGGTGCTGCAGGTCGGCTACCGCATGCCCGGCGGCGAGCTCGTTGTGCGCCAGTACCACGGCATGGGCACCGGCACCAACTGGGTCAACGGCAACGGCGAGTTCATGTCGGTGCTGAACCTCGGGCTCGAAGAGGCCGTGCGAAGCATGGCGACCGATGCCGCGCTGCTGTGCGAGGGCAAGCCTTTGCCGGCGCCCGTCGCGGCGCTGTAGCGCCGGCTCGCCCGCTACATCCGAAGTCCGCAGAACTCCGTCTTCATCCACTCGATGAAGGCGCGGGTGCGTGCCGGCAGCAGCCGCGCATTCGGGTAGATCACGTTCACCGGGCGCGGCGGCGGCTCGTAGTCTTCGAGCACCAGCCGCAAGCGGCCCTGTGCCACCAGCGGCAGCACCTGGTACGAGAAGAAAGTGCCGAAGCCCATGCCCGCCGCGCACGACTCGATGGCGGGCGCGAGGTGGTTGAACTCCAGCCGGTTGCTCGGCGTGACGGCGATGGTCTTGCTGCCTTCGTAAAAGGTCCATTGCGGCGGCGCGTCGATGCGGCCGCGCACGCACGGCGCGCCGGCCAGGTCGCGCGGATGCCGCGGCGTGCCATGCTGCGCGAGGTAGTCGGGGCTCGCGACCACCACGCGCCGGATGGTGCCGAGCGTTTGTGCCACCAGCGACGAATCTTCCAGCGCGCCGATGCGGATGCCGACGTCGATGCCCTCTTCGAGCAGGTTCACCTGGCGGTCGTACAGCCGCACGCTGCAGCGCACTTTGTCGTGGCGCTGCATGAAGCGCGTGATGGCGGGCGCCACGTACATGTGGCCGAACAGCACCGGCGCCGTGATGGTGAGCTGCCCCGCCGGTTCGCGCGCCTCGGCCTTCAGCGCGAGGTCGGCGGCGTCGGCCGCCAGCAGCACTTCGCGCGCGCTGGGCAGGTAGTGCCGGCCTTCCTCGGTGAGCGACAGGCGGCGCGTGGTGCGGTGGAACAGTCGCACGCCCAGGTGCGCTTCGAGCGCGGCGAGCGAACGCACCACGGCGGGCAGCGAGGTGCCGAGCGCTTCGGCGGCGCGCGTGAGGCTGCCCTGGTCGGCAATCTGCACGAAAGTCTGCATGGCCTTGAATCGATCCATGCCGCGATTAGACCGGATTGAACCGAAAAACGCAGCAGTCAAATACAGAAATGGCTATTCATTCATTGGGCGCAAGAGAGAAGAATCCGAAGCACGCCCCGCTCATTCAAAGGATGCCTTCATGAACACCTCCGCCGCCAACGCCGCCAACGCCTCCAACGTCAACAGCCGCCCCGCGCAACCCATCAAGCTCTACGGCACCCCCGTCTCGGGCCACGTGCATCGCGTGCGGCTGTTTCTCACCATGCTCGGCCTGCCTTTCGAGAGCATCGACCTCGACATGCGCAAGCGCGACAACCGCACGCCGGAGTTCCTGGCGCGCAACCCGTTCGGCCAGGTGCCGGTGATCGAAGACGGCGACCTGACGCTGGCCGATTCCAACGCCATCCTGGTCTACCTGAACGAACGCTACTCGCCCGACCCGGCGCGCTGGATGCCGCGCGATGCCGTTGGCGCGGCGCGCGTGCAGCGCTGGTTCTCGGTGGCTGCCGGTCCGCTGGCGTACGGCCCCGCGGCGGCGCGGATCATGGCGCTGTTCGGCCTTGCCACCGACCCGACGGAAACCGTGACGCGCTCGCACGCGCTGCTGTCGGTGATGGAAATGCACCTGGAGCAGCAACCCTTTCTGGCCGGCCCCGCCGCCACGCTGGCCGACATCGCGAACTACGCCTACGTGGCGCACGCGCCCGAAGGCAGCGTGTCGCTCGACGGCTATCCGCACGTGCGCGACTGGCTGGCGCGCGTGGAAGCGCTGCCGGGTTTCGTGCCGATGGTGCGCTCGGCCATCGGGCTGGCGGCGGTCGCATGATTTCCGCGCCGTTCCACGCCGGTGAGCGTGCGTTGCAAGCGCTGGTGGGTTCGCGCGAGCAGATGGAGGTGGCTGGCCCGCGCGTGATCCGCGACTACATGCCCGACCAGCACCGCACCTTCTTCGCGCAGCTGCCGTTCCTGGTGGTCGGCAGCATCGACGCGAACCTGCAGCCCTGGGCCAGCGTGCTGGCGGCGCCCGCCGGCTTTGCGCATTCGCCCGATGCGACGCACCTGCGCGTCGACGCGCTGCCCATGGCCGGCGATCCACTGGCCGGCCAGCTGGTGCAGGGCGCCACGCTGGGCCTGCTCGGCATCGAGCCGCACACGCGGCGGCGCAACCGCATGAATGGCACGGTCGAGGCGCTCGACGCCACCGGCTTCATGGTCGCGGTGCAGCAGAGCTTTGGCAATTGCCCGCGCTACATCCAGGCGCGCGAGCCGGTGTTCGCGGCGGCGCATGGCGATGCGGCGCCGGTGCAGTGGCTGGCCACGCTCGACCTGGCGGCCCATCGGCTGATCGGCAGCGCCGACACGCTGTTCATTGCCACCGCCTACCCGAACGACGTGGCGGCGGGCGACGAGGCCGATGCCAGCTCGCACGGCGTCGACGTGTCGCATCGCGGCGGCCGCCCGGGCTTCGTGCGCATCGACAGCAACGAGGGAGGCGACGTGCTCACCGTGCCGGACTTCAATGGCAACCGCTTCTTCAACACGCTCGGCAATCTCGCGGCGCATCCGCGCGCGGGCCTGCTGTTCGTCGACTTCGACAATGGCGAGCTGCTGCACGTGGCGGTCAGGGCCGAGATCGTGTGGGACGGACCCGAGGTCGCGGCCTTCGAAGGCGCGGAGCGCCTGATGCGCTTTCACGTCGAACACGCGCTGCGCCGGCCGCTGGCGTTGCCCTTGCGCTGGGGCGATGCGCAGCTGTCGCCGCACCTGGCGGGCACGGGGCGGTGGGCATCGTCCCCGCACGCCTGAGCGGGGCAAGAGAGCGTCCGTCGCCGGGCCTTCAGTGGAAGACGGGGATGCGCGCGGCCGTCGGCCGGTAGTGCCAGCCGCGCGCCTGTTGCGCCCGCAGGTCGGGCGTGCGGCGAAGCAGCGCGTCCAGCCCGGCAGCCGCCAGCGTGCAGGCCAGCGCCTGGCCGGGGCATGCATGCATGCCGTGGCCGAAGCCGAGCATGCGGCGCCGCGCGCGCACGGGCATGAAGACGTCGGGGTCGGGGTTGAGCGCCGGGTCGCGGTTGGCCGAGGCCAGCAGCACCAGCACCACGTCGCCGGCGGCCAGCGGCGTGCCCGCCAGCGTGATCGGCTCCGCCACGAAACGGCGCGTGTTCTGCGCCGAAGGGTCGTGCCGCGCCGTTTCTTCCACGATGGATTGCAGGCCGTCGCGCGTGCGCAGCAGGGGCCGCAGCGAAGGTTCGCGCATCACGGCGACGAGGCTGTTGCCCAGCAGGCCGGCCGTGGCGTCGCAGGTCTGCGAGAGCAGGCCCACCAGGTTCGCGAGCAGTGAGCGCGACAGCGGCGCGTTGGCCGCGCTTTCCGCCAGCACGGCCGCAAGCAACGTGCCATGGCGTGGTGCTGCGCTGGCGGCCAGTGCTTCGAAGCGCGTCAGCAGTTCGGCGGCTGCCGCGCTGGCGCCCTGCAATTGTTCGGCCGTGGACAGCGGTGACAGGCAGGCGACGAAATCGCGCATCCAGCCTTCCACCCGCGGCAGTGTTTCGTCGGCAAAGCCGAGCAGATGCGCCACGGCTTGCAGGGGCATGGAGAACAGCGTGTCCGACAGTGCCTGCTCGGGCACGCGCTGCGCGACCTGCAGGGCGGCCGCATGCACGGCATTCAGGTCGAGCCCGGCCAGCGCGCGTTGCAGCGCGGGCCTATGCGCCTGGTGCGCCGCGCCGTCGTTCATGCGCACCAGGTGGCCGAACACCTCGCCCGCCGCACTGCCGACGATGGCGCGCGGCACCGGCTCGGCGGCCGGCCGCACGCGCAGTGCGCCATGCGCGCCCAGCACCTGCTCCACCACCTCGGCGCGGCTGGCGACCCACAGGCGCAGCTTTTCGTTCCACGCCAGTGGCGGGCCTTCGCGAAGGCTGGCGTAGTAGCGGTAGGGGTCGGCATGCGTGGCGGCCGCGACCGGATCGACCGGCATGTCGGTGGCGATAGAGGCAGAGGCAGAGGTGGGGCGTGGGGCGTTCATGGCCGCAGTGTGCGATCGAAGCCGCCGCCACACTTCGCTCGCGAACGAAGTGTCGGATGCGGCGCCGTCTTACGATGGGTGCATGGACACCAACGCCTCCTCCGCTTCTTTCTCTTCCTCGTCGAGCGCGGATTTCCAGCTGGCCCGGCTCGCCGGCGCCATCGCCGAGCCGGCGCGCGCCCGCATGCTCGGTTGCCTGATGGACGGCCACGCGCGCACCGCCACCGAGCTGGCCACCGTGGCCGAGGTGGCCGCCTCCACCGCGAGCGCGCACCTGGCGCGGCTGAAAGAAGAGCGTCTGGTCGAGCTGCTGGTGCAGGGCAAGCACCGCTACTTCAGGCTGGCCAACGACGATGTCGCTGCCGCGCTGGAAAGCCTGATGGTGGTGGCCGGCGCGCCGCGCGCCAGCGAGTTCAAGCCGAACACGCCGAGCCGCCTGCGCAGTGCACGCACCTGCTACGACCACATGGCCGGCACCGCCGGCGTGGCGCTGCACGACCGGCTGCATGCGCAGGGCTGGCTCAGCGGCCTGAGCAGCGGCTCGTACGAGCTCACGGCCGATGGCGCCATTGCGCTGGAAAGCCTGGGTGTCGAGGTCGATGCAGTGCGGCGTTCGCGGCGGCGCTTTGCCTGTGCGTGCCTGGACTGGAGCGAGCGCCGCCCGCACCTGGGTGGCGCGCTGGGTGCAGCCTGGCTGCAGTTGTCGCTGCGCCGAGGCTGGGTGCGGCAGGAGCTGGATGGCCGCGCGTTGGCGCTCACGCCGAAGGCGCAGCGCGAAATGCCGGAGCTGTTCGGCTGACTCCGGGCGACGCACGAGAAACTCTCTTCCCAACCGAGGAAAGTTCACTCCCCCTGAAGGCACCGGCCCACCTAAGATCCGGCCCAAATAGGGAGTATGGAACTGTGACAACAACAAAGATGTGGGCAGCAGTGTGCTGCGTGGTTCTGGGCGCATGTGGCGGTGGCGGGGGCGGCGGAGGTGGTGGAGGACTCGTCGGGCTCGCAATGCCACCGGGAGCAACAACAACGCCGGCATCCGGTGCGGGCGCCGGCCCGGGAGCAAACCCCGGAGCGGAGGCTGGGCCTCCAACCGGGCCTGTCACGCAACCCGGCACGGACCCTGTCCATCCAGCCACAACAGATCCTGCTCCGATCACCGGCCCCCAGCCCGGAACGATCACCACCTACACCTACAAGTTCGGCAAGATCGAGGCCAACATCAGCCCCTTCGATCCACGCTTTCGGGGGCTGGTGCTGGGTCAACTGAACAGTCCTGCCTTTGCTGGCTACTACTACGACGGTTCTTTCTATCCCGATACAGGCAATGGCATCTTCGCCAGGTCCTCGTCCACCAATGCATACGTCTGGTCGATGGACACGGTGGTGGCCCCCAACGGACATTCCGCGGCAAGCTTCGTTTCGATGGCGATGTTCATGGTCGTCGGCGAGAGCACGACGCGATCTCTCTACGGCAAGCCAACGGCGGAAACGGCGGCCTACGAGTACCTGAAGGTCCAGGTCGACGCAGACACCAGCGGCTCGCTGAGCCGCCTGAACGCGGCGGGCGCCCAAGGCTACTGCCGGTTGGCGAGCGGCGTGTTCGATACGCTCATGATGCGGCAGCAGGGCGCCAGCGACGTCTGCACCTACGAGTCGCCGACCCCTCGATTGTCTTCACTGCAGGATCGGCTGGACCAGCTCAACGCGATGGGACTCAAGGGATTCATCCCGCTCATCATCAATGGCGGCACCCCTTACTACGTCAAGGTGACCAACGCGTCGACGAGCTATTACTACTATGCGGTCGACGACGCGACGGGCGCCGACCCAACCAGATTCCTGGCCCTGCTCAATGCAGAAGGCGCCAAGGGCGCGACGTCTTATGAGTACATCGCCAATGGCGGCATCTCGCCGAAGCGGATATTCCGCATTGCCACGAACTGCAGCCGCTGGTGGTTGTGCTGACAAGCCAAAGGCATCGCCAAGGGGAGGCCCTTCACAGGGCCCGAGCCTCAAGCTTCAAGAGGCCTTCAGCTTGAGCAGGTAGATCAGCGGACCGGCCATGGCCGTGTCGAGGTCCAGGAAGCTCTCGAAGTCCTTGCCCGCCATCCAGTACGGGTCCCAGTTGTTGCGCTTGATGGTCTTTTGCCAGGCATCGGCCATGGTGGCGCGACGCACGGCCTCGAGCAGCACCGCACGGCGTTCCGCCAGAACCTTCTTGCCGGTGAGCACGCCGCGCCAGTTGGCAAGGTCGGCGTCCACGCCTTGTTCGCGCACCGATGGAATGCCCAGGAACGGCCGCTTGGCCGACACGCCGATGGCGCGCAACTTGCCGTTGGCCAGGTGGTCGCTGAATTCGCTGTAGCCGGAGATGCCGGCGACGGCCTTGCCCGATTCGAGCGCCTCGACCACTTGCGCGCCGCCGGGATGCGGCTGGTAGGCCAGTGCACCCGCGTTGCCGGCCACGCGTGCCAGCATGCCGGCGTACATGTGGTCCACGCCGCCGGCCGAGCCGCCCGCGATGACCGTCTTTGCGGGGTCGGTGCGCAGTTGTGCGATCAGGTCTTTCGGCGTCTTGATGGGTGAGTCGGCCCTGACGGCCACCACCTCGTAGTCGCTGGTGAGGCGTGCCACCGGCGCCACCTGCGCCATCGTCACAGCGGGCTTCTGCAGCGCTACCGCGCCGACCATGACCATGCCGCTCATCAGGAGGGTGTCGGGGTCGGCATCGTATTTCTCGACGTACTTGGCCAGGCCGATGGTGCCGCCCTTGCCGCCGATGTTTTCGTACACCACGTCGCCAGCCGCGCCCGACGCCAGCATGGCCGCACCGAGTGCGCGGCCGGTCTGGTCCCAGCCGCCGCCTTCGTTGGCCGGAATGACGATGCGCAGCTTGGGCACCAGTTGAGGTTCGGCCGCGCCGGCCAGCCGGGGCCAGAGCGCGGCGGTGGGCAATGCGCCCGTGGCGGCGGCGGAGGCCATCCAGGCCGCAAGGCTGCGGCGGGAAAGCCCGATCGGTGACGTGCGATGCATCTTTTTTTCGCTCCCTTTAAAAGTCACCGGATGATGTCTCGGAAGCGTGTCAAGCGAATGCACCAGTTGCTCGGGGTAAACCCGAGTGAGCAGGCCGTGCTCAGGCTTTCAGCTTGAGCAGATAGATCAGCGGCCCGGCCATTGCGGTGTCGAGTTCCAGAAAGTTCTCGAAGTCCTTGCCCTCCATCCAGAAGGGGTCCCAGTTGTTCTGCTTGACGGCTTTCTGCCACTGGTCGGTGGCGGTGGCGCGCCGCACCACCGCCAGCAGCGCGGTCTTGCGGTAGGGGGGCACCTTGCGGCCGGTGAACACGCCGCGCCAGTTGGCAAGGTCGGCGTCCACGCCTTGCTCGCGCACCGAAGCGATGCCCTGGAACGGGCGCTTGGCCGAGACGCCGATGGCGCGCAGCTTGCCGCTGGCCAGGCCTTCGCTGAACTCGCTGTAGCCCGAGATGCCGGCCGCAGCCTTGCCGCTGGCCAGCGCCTCGACGACCTCTGCGCCGCCGGGGTGCGGCTGGTAGACCAGCGCGCCCGCATTGCCGGCCACGCGTGCCAGCATGCCGGCGTACATGTGGTCCACGCCACCGGCCGAGCCGCCCGCGATGACCGTGCCGGCCGCGTCGGCGCGCAGCTGCGCGATCAGGTCACCGGGTGTCTTCAGGGGCGAGTCGGCCTTGACCGCCACCACTTCGTAGTCGCTGGTGAGGCGTGCCACCGGCGCAATCTGCGCCATCGTGACGGCGGGCTTCTGCAGTGCCACGGCGCCGACCATGACCATGCCGCTCATGAGGAGCGTGTCGGGGTCGGCATCGAATTTTTCGGCGTACTTCGCCAGGCCGATGGTGCCGCCCTTGCCGCCGATGTTTTCGTACACCACGTTGCCGACCGCACCCGATGCCAGCATGGCCGCACCGAGCGCGCGGCCTGTCTGGTCCCAGCCGCCGCCCTCGTTGGCCGGAATGACGATGCGCAGCTTGCTGCTCAAGGGTGCATCGGCGGCGTGCGCGGCCCGGGGCCATAGTGCGGCATGTCCCACTCCAACGGTGGCGGCCGAGGCCGCGATCCATGCCGAGAAATTGCGGCGGGAGAGGGGAACGGAAGGCGACTGGGGCATCTTGATTCCGGTTGTTTGTGGGGCAAACCGGATGATGTCCGCGAAACGGGGCAATCCTGGGTGCGGGCGGGCAGGACAAACCCTGATTCGATGCCCGCTTACTGGAACGCCACCTCGGCAAAGCTGCGCAGCTTGCGGCTGTGCAGCCGCGTCGAGCCTTCTTCGCGCAGGATGTCGATGGCCCGCATGCCGATGCGCAGGTGCTGCTCGACGCGCTCGCGGTAGAAGTGGTTGGCCATGCCGGGCAGCTTGATCTCGCCGTGCAGCGGCTTGTCGCTCACGCACAGCAGCGTGCCGTAGGGCACCCGGAAGCGGAAGCCGTTGGCCGCGATGGTCGCGCTTTCCATGTCGAGCGCCACGGCGCGGCTCTGGCTGAAGCGGCGCTGCGGCTGGTTGCCGGGCAGCAGCTCCCAGTTGCGGTTGTCGGTGCTGGCCACGGTGCCGGTGCGCATGATCTTCTTCAGGTCGGGGCCTTCATAGCGCGTGACGTCGGCCACGGCTTTTTCCAGCGCGAGTTGAATCTCCGACAGCGCCGGAATCGGCACCCACAGCGGCAACTCTTCGTCGAGCACGTGGTCTTCGCGCACATAGGCGTGGGCCAGCACGTAGTCGCCCAGCTGCTGCGTGTTGCGCAGGCCGGCGCAGTGGCCCAGCATCATCCAGGCATGCGGACGCAGCACGGCGATGTGGTCGGTGATGGTCTTGGCATTGGCCGGGCCCACGCCGATGTTGACCATGGTGGTGCCGCTGCAGTCTTCGCGCACCAGGTGGTAGGCCGGCATCTGCGGCAGCCGCGGCGGTGCCGTGCCCTGGCTGCCGTCGAGCAGGTGGCCGTAGGTCGGGCTTGCACCGGCCGGCAGGCCGCGCCGGCGCGTGACCACGTTGCCGGGCTCGATGAAGGCCACGTACTCGCTGTTCTCGTCGGCCATGGCCTCGTGGCCCAGGCGCACGAATTCGTCGATGTAGAACTGGTAGTTGGTGAACAGCACGAAGTTCTGGAACCACTCGGGCGCGGTGCCGGTGTAGTGGCGCAGGCGGTGCAGCGAGTAGTCGACCCGCGCGGCAGTGAACAGCGACAGCGGCTGCGCTTCGCCGTCACGCGCCTCGTAGGTGCCGTTGGCGATGCCGTCGTCCATCACGCCCAGGTCGGGCAGGTCGAACGCGTCGCGCATGAGGGCGCGGCGCTCGGCGCTCATGGTGCCTTCGATGTGGTCGTTCTCGGCAAAGGAGAAGTGAATGGGAATGGGCTGCGTGCTGGTGCCCACTTCAAGCTCGACCTGGTGGTTTTCGAGCAGCAGGCGAAACTGGTCGAGGTAGTAGCGCGAGAACAGGTCGGGCCGCGTGAGCGTGGTTTCGTAGCGCCCCGGCCCGGCCACGAAGCCGTAGCTCAGGCCGGCGTTGGCGGGCGGGGTGTGGCGCGAAACGGTGTGGGTGTGGACCCGCACGAAGGGGTAGCAGGCACGCACCCGGCCGGGCAGTGCTTCGCCGGCGACGAAGCGGAGCATGGACTCGCGAAGGTGGGCGAGCCCGCCCTGGTAGATGGCCTTGACCTGTTCGAGGGCGGCGGCAGCATCGGTGAAGCGGGCGGGGGCAACGAATGTAGGCATGTAAGGCATGACGGCATTGTGCAATGTCTGTCGTGCCTTTCGCTTGACCGGTTTACCGCTTCGGGGCTCGGGGCTCGGGGCTCGGCTTGCGATCGGGGTGTGCTGTTCAGGGCACTCTTCAGGGCGACGCTCACGCCGACGGTGT
>NZ_QAJK01000133.1:0-22101 GCF_003852515.1 Variovorax sp. KBW07
GCACAAGCCAAAGAATGACCCGCACCCGCCCCCGAACAGCAGTCGAGAACAAACCACAGCGCGACGACATTTACATCCGCGGTTCGCTGTTCTTACGAGTTTCTTCTTACGGCCATGACGAACGGCTTATTGACCGCCGCGTTACCCCACCGCTACCTTTGAATCGCGCTCTGTCCGGAGCGCGATTCGCATTGGAAAACGGAAAACAACATGGCTCATTCCACTTCATCGCCGTGGCCCGCCGGACCCGGCTTTCACCGAGTTCTCGGCCTCCGCTGGCGACAACGCCTGGCATGTGTCGCGTTGCTCGCGACCGTGGTGACCATCATCACCACCAGCACCGTCGCATCCGCCGCCGAACCGGCCAAGGACCATCCGCTGGTCGGGCGCTATGAAGGCGCGGTGCTCGATGCCTTCCAGTCCAGCGCCTACGACGAGGTCGGCCTCATTCGCGAGCCGATCCAGTACTGGGACAAGTCCAGCCCGAACTTGCTGAAAGTCTCGGGCAAGATCTTGCTCTACTACTACAAGCTGCCCGAAGGACGCTCGCTGCTCGAGGTGCAGCGCAACCACGAAGCCAGCCTCAAGGCCAAAGGCTTCCAGCTGAAATTCAGCTGCGCCACCACCGACGGCAGCTGCTACAAGAAGAACCCCGACCGCGAGTCCCCGTACACCGACGTCTCGGCGCTGGCCAATGCCATCGACACACCCGAGTGGCCGCAGATCGGGCGTGGGCGGCAGTTCGTCAGCAACTACTTCGACAACAGCGGCCGCTATCTGCTGGCGCAGTACGACGGCCCGGCCGGCACCGTGTACGCCAGCATCGCACTGGCAGAGGGCGCGCCAGGCAAGGGCAACTTCGCGTTCGTGCGCGTGGTCGAGGCGAAGGCGATGGAGTCCGACAAGATCGTTTTTGTCGATGCCGGCGCCATGCAGAAGGGGCTGGCGGAAAACGGCCGCATCAATCTCTATGGCATTCGCTTCGATCTCGACAAGGACAGCATCCGGCCCGACTCGCAGGCCACGCTCGACGAAATCGCCAAGCTCATGCGCGCCAATCCGCAACTGCGCGTGCAGGTGGTGGGCCATACCGATGCACAGGGCGAAGAGCCGCACAACGCCGACCTTTCGCGCCGCCGCAGCGTGGCCGTGATCGCGGCGCTGGCAAAGACCGGGGTCGATGCGCGGCGCTTCACGTCGCGCGGCGCGGGCTCGAAGGAACCGGTGGCGCCCAACACCACCGAGGACGGCCGGGCGAAGAATCGCCGGGTCGAATTGCTGCGCCTGTAAGACGCCCGCACTCATGGATTGAGGGGATGACAGGCCACGCGGCGGCCTGTCATCATTCGCGGCTGAATGAACCAAGAATCGCACACCCTCGCCGATTTGCTGACCCGCGCCAGGCAGGCACTGGCCGACCCGCAGGGCCTTCTTCCCGCCGCGTCGGCGGCCATCACGGCCGAGGCCGGGTGCGTCGTGTTCTTCGCCATCGGCGAAGGCGGCAGCCGGGCCCGCGTGGCGTCGGGCCGGGGCGACGACATCGAGGCGGCATGGCAACAGGCCGCCCGCGCCGTCACCGCCCTCGCCAAGCGCGCCGCACAACCGCCGCAGCGCCTGCGCGCCGAGATCGTCGACAAGGTCGAGGCCTTGAGCTGGGGCGCGCTCAAGGCGAAGTTGGCGCAAACCAAGCGCAACTACTTCAACCTTGGCATTGCCTTCGACGCGCGCTTCGAGGTGGCGCTGCTCGCGCAGGAAATGCACGGCAGCGCGGTGCTCTACAACGGCGAGGTCGACCATGCCGAGCCCAACACCGGCAACCTGCACCTGCACACCCAGCGCCGCTTCGGCCGCGAGATCGACTTTCCCACCGACGACGCCACGCCCGTCTGGTGCTTCACCACGCGCGCCGTGTACGTCGATGCCGAAGGCGCCTGGCCGATCACCGCCGAAGGGCAGGCGGCGGGCTTTCGCGCACTGGCCGGCTGGAACGCGGCACAGGTCCGCACGCTGATCGACGATGCCAGCGACTATCTGGCCGAGCAGGTCAAGCCCACGGGCGAGTTCCACTATGGCTGGTTCCCCTGCTTCGACCGCCTCATTCCCACCTACAACACGCTGCGCCACGCCAGCTCCACCTACGCAATGCTGGAGGCCTGGGAGCTGACGGGCAACGCGGTGCAAAAGGCGGCCATCGACCGCTCGCTGGCCTTCCTGGCCGGCTCGCTGATACGGCCCGCGCAACTGCCGGACGGCACGCTCGCGGCCTACCTGCTGGACATCGGCAGCGAGATCAAGCTCGGCGGCAGCGCGGTCTGCCTGCTGGCCTTCGTCAAGTACACCGAACTCACCGGCGACGAACGCTACAAACCGCTGATGGAGCAGCTGGCACTGGGCATCCGTCACATGCAGGACCCGCGGACCGGCAGCTTCGTGCACGTGCTCAATGCACCCGCACTCGACGTGAAAGACAAGTTCCGCGTCATCTACTACGACGGCGAGGCCGCCTTCGGCCTGATGCGGCTGTATGGCCTCACGCGCGATGCACGCTGGCTCGAAGTGGTCGAAAAGGCGTTCGAGCATTTCATCGCCGCCGAGCACTGGCGCGCGCACGACCACTGGCTGAGCTACTGCGTCAACGAGCTCACGCGGTACCGGCCCGAAACGCGCTACTACCAGTTCGGCCTGAAGAACGTGGCCGGCTATCTGGACTTCGTGCTGGAGCGCATCACCACCTTTCCGACGCTGCTCGAGCTGATGATGGCCGCGCGCGACATGGTGCTGCGGCTCGACGCCGACCCCGCGCTGCGGCCGTTGCTGGCCGAGCTCGACCGCGAGAAGTTCGACCGCGCGCTGGAGTACCGCGCGCGCTATCTCGCCAACGGCCACTTCTGGCCCGAGCTGGCGATGTTCTTCCGCAACCCCGACCGCATTGCGGGTTCGTTCTTCATCAAGCACCACAGTTTTCGCGTGCGCATCGACGACGTGGAGCATTACCTGTCGGGCTACGTGGCCTACCACCGGCTGCTGAAGGCGCGTGAAGCGCGGCAGGCGGAAGTGGCGACGGCAGCGGCGAAAGCAGTGAAGGCCGCGGGCCTGCCTGAGCGGGCCGCATCGGGCGATGCATCCGGCATGGGCGTGGTCGCGTGGGGCGGCGACGTCAACCTGGCGCGCCGCCAGCACTACCGCACGCGCGAGCTGGGCGGTGCGCACAAGGTGCTCGGCGATATCGCCGCGCTGCGCGATGCCGACCTGCGCATCGTCAACCTCGAATGCGTGGTTGCGACCACGGGCGAGCAGGGCGTCGAGAAAGACGAGGCCGGCCCGTACTACTACCGCGCGCGGCCCGAGATGCTGGCCGTGCTGACCGAGGCGGGCATCGGCATGGTCGCCACCGCCAACAACCACAGCGGCGACTACGGCCCCGAAGCACTCATCGAACAACAAGGCCTGCTGAATGCCGCAGGCATTGCCCATGCGGGCACCGGCCGCACGTTGGAGGCCGCGCTGCGGCCGGCCTTCCGGCGCGCGGGCGGCGTGCGCGTGGCGCTGTTCTCGCTCGACGCCACGCAGCCGCGCTTCGCCGCGACCGCCGGCAAGCCCGGCGCGGCCTGGCTGTCGCTCGACGACCCGGCCGCATGGACGGCCACGCTCGCGCCACGCGTCGAGGCCGCGCGCCGCGAGGCCGACGTGGTGCTGGTGGCGGTGCACTGGGGCGCCAACCTGGAGACCGAGCCTTCGCGCGCCGAGATTGCGGTCGGCCATGCCATCGTCGATGCGGGCGTCGATGCGGTGCTGGGCACGTCGGCGCACGTGCTGCAGGGCATCGAGGTGCATCGCGGCCGGCCGATCCTGCACGACGCGGGCGACCTGCTGTTCGACTCCGTGCGCAACGACTTCGGCAGCTCGGGCGTGTTCTCGCTGACGCTGGGTTTGCATGGCGTCGAGGAAGTGATGTTCACGCCGGTCGGGGTCGGCTTCGGTGTCTCGAAGCAACTCGAAGGCGAACAGGCGGACGCCGCGAGCGCGCGCTTCGCCGAACAGTGCCGCGCCCTGGGCACGCGGATGACGCCGATGCCCGGTGGCCGTTGCGCCGTGCGGCTGTCGCCGCCCGAGCGGCCCGTCGTCAAGCAGGCGCCCGATGCGGATGTCGCGTCGGTGGCCCGCTTGCCGCCCATCGTCGGTCCGGTGCGCGCGCCGCGCCCCGAATGGACGGTCGATGCCGTGCCGGCCGATGCGCTGATGCCGCCGCTGCAGATCGGCCCGATGCGCCTGCTGGGCCTGCGCTGCACGCCGCGCCAGATCGTCGGGCGCCGCATGCTGTGGGTCGAGTCTTTCTGGACCATCGACGAGCCGGTGGCGGCCGACCTGCGCGTGCAGTTCCGCGCGCTGCCGATGCGCAGCACCACCATGCCGCCGTGGGGCGAAGGCATGGACCACGACCCCTGCGACTGGATGTGGCCCACCAGCCGCTGGGAGCCCGGCCGTATCTACCGCGACCGCTACGGCCTGCGCCCGCCCCCGCCCCGTCCCGGCCTGCTCGAAAGCGACGTGCTGCGGCTCGAAGTGCGCGTGCGCGGCAACACGCCCGGCCTGCCCGCGCGCCTGCTGCCCGTGTGGTGCGGACTGCGCGTGCCCGACTTTCCGGTGCCGCTGCCCGAGCGCCCGGCGCCCGTGCTGGCTGCCTTGCGCCCCGGTGCCGGCCCGAACCCCGGGCCGCTCTGGACGGCCGCGCAACTGCAGCAGGTGACGGGTGGGCGCTGGCTGGTCGAGCCGCCGCAGGGCTGGTTCGTCAACTCGGTGGTGCGCGGTTCGAGCCACATCGCCATGCTGCCGGGCCCGGCGCTTTTCGTGGCTTCCGACTACCGCACGCTGGCCGTGCACGAGAGCTACAGCAAGCCGCGTCCGGACAACTGGGACCGCCACGCCGAACTGCCGGGGCTGCGGCATGCGCTGGCCGGCGCCATGGTCGCGCATCCGGTGGAAGGGCTGGACCCCGCCTTTCCGCTGCTGCAGGTGGACGATCCGATCCGCGCCCTGCTGGCACTCGGCGCGGCCGCGCGTGCGCGCTACCAGGGCCTGGTGGTGGGCGTGACCGGCACGGTCGGCAAGTCGTCGACCATCGCCATGCTGCGCGACCTGCTGCCCGAGGCCGCGCGCGTGCGCACCACCATCGACAACTACAACTCGCGCGTCGGCGTGCCGGCCATGCTGGCCAACCTGGCGGCCGATGCCGACGTGTGCATTCTCGAAATGGCGCAGAGCGGGCTCTGGATGGAGCGCGGACCCATCGCGCTGATGGCGCGGCCGCACGTGGCCATCGTCACCGAGATCGGCCTGTCGCAGACCCGCCAGGCATCGACGCTGGAGCTCACGGCCGAATTCAAGTCGCGCATTTTCCTGGGGCTGGAGCCCGGCGGCGTGGCCATCGTGGCCGACCACATTCCCTGCCTGGCCCAAGTGGTGCAGGCGGCCGCGCGCACGGCCGGCGCGATCTGGGTGGTGGGCACCGGCCCCGACGCCAACATCCGCGTGGTCGACACCCGGCCCGAGCCCGGCGGCGGTTGCCGCGTGCGCATCGCGACGGCGGGGCGCACCTTCGAATATTTCTTCCCCATCGAAAGCGCGGGCCTGGTGCGCAACTCGGCATTGGCCTTTGCCGCGCTGCTGGCCATGGGCTTCGACGGCGAGGCCGCCTGCGCGCGCATGCCGCACGTGCGGCTGCCTGCCTCGGTGATGCAGGTGCGCGCGCTGCGCACGCAGGGCGGCGTGCAGGCCACGCTGATCGACGACAGCTGGAATGCCGAAGTCATGTCGATGCGCAATGCCATGGACTTCGTGCGCAACTACCAGCACGCGCAGGCCGGGCCGGTGGTGCGCAAGATCGGCGTGCTGGGCCGCATCATCAACCTGGGCAACGAGGCCGAGGCCATGCACCGCAGCCTGGCCGTGCCGTTGCTGGCGTCGGGCATCCAGCACGTGGTGACGCACGGCGACGAGATGCGCTGGCTGCGCGAAGAGGTGCCGGCCGAGATGCTCGGCCCGCACTTCGACGACGCGGCGCAGCTCGCGGGCTACCTGGGCGACATCCTGCGCGACGGCGACCTGGTGCTGGTGAAGGGCGACCGCCAGCAGTCCGATTTCGGCGACGTCTCCGTGCTGCTGGAAAAGCTATGAAGGCGGCGAGCGCCGTCCGGCGGCATGCCCGCTTCGCGCTCGTGCTGCTGCTATTGGCGCAGGCGGCCTGTGCGCAGCGCACCGGGCCCGACGTGCCCGCGCCCTTTGCCGCGCCGGCGGAAGCGGTGCTGCACTGGAACCAGCCCGCCGTGCGCGCCAACTGCCCCGACCGCGCCGGCTACCTGTGGGTGCAGCCGGTCGAAGGTCCGGCCTGCATCCGCTACTTCGCGAGCGACGACATCGACGGCGCGCGCATGGCCATCGTGCAGTTTTCCGGCGACCGCGACAGCGTGATGGACCAGGCGCCCACGCGCATTCCCGGCAACACCGAAGCCCTGCGCACGCTCGATGCGCAACGCAGCCGCGACCGGGCGGGCGTGCCGTGGATATTTGTCGCGCGGCCCGGCACCTATGGCTCGTCGGGCGACCACCGCAAGCGGCGTCAGCCGGTGGAGTTTCATGCGCTCGACGCCGCGCTCGATGCGCTGATGCAGCGCCACAAGCTGCAGCGCATCGCGATCGTCGGCCACAGCGGTGGCGCCACGGCGGGTGCCGCACTGCTGACCATGGGCCGCACCCGCGTGGCCTGCGCCGTGCTGACCTCGGGCGCCTACGGCTTGCTGGAGCGCGCGCGCCTGCTCGGCCGCTCGAAAGACGGGCGCACCGACACCACCGGCAGCACGCAGTTCTACGACCCGCTCGACCATGTGGGCGGCATCGCGCGCGACCCGCTGCGGCGCATCGTGCTGATCGGCAACCGCGAAGACCAGAACACGCCTTTCGCGCTGCAGCAGCGCTTTGCCGATGCGGTGGCCAAGGCCGGCCACCGCATCGAGATACGCACGCACGCGGCCGAGGCGCCCGAATTTCACGACCTGACCGACCGTATCGGCCTGCGCACCGTTTCGCTGTGCGCGCGCGAAGCGTTGTTCCCGCCACAAGACCGACCATGAGCAGCAGCATCAGCCACAGCAGCCACCAAGCCATCACTTCGCGCGAATTCGGCCGCATGCCCGATGGCCGAGCCGTGACCGAATACACCCTGGACAACGGCCGCGGCCTGCACCTGAGCGCCATCAACCGCGGCGGCATCGTCACCGCGCTGCACGCGCCCGACCGGCACGGCCACGGCGCGAACATCGTGCTGGGCCTGCCGACGCTGGCCGACTACCTGAAGCCGCATCCGCACCTGGGCACCATCGTCGGGCGCTATGCCAACCGGATTGCCGCGGGGCGCTTCACGCTCGATGGCGCGGCGCACCAGGTGGGCCTGAACGACGGCGTCAATTCGCTGCATGGGGGCAAGGACGGCTTCGGCACGCGCTTCTGGCAGATCGAGCCGCTGACGCCGGAGCAGGCCGATGGAGACATCGCCATCGAACTGCGCTACACCAGCGCCGATGGCGAAGAGGGCTTTCCCGGCGAGGTGCAATTGACGGTGCGCTACACGCTGGGTGCCACGGCCAACACATGGCGCATCGACTACCGCGCCACCACCGACCGGCCGACGGTGCTCAACCTGAGCCACCACGACTACTTCAACCTGGCGGGCAGCGGTTCGGTGATGGACCACCGGCTGACGATTCCCGCGAGCCGCTATTGCCCGGTCGATGCCACGCTGATCCCGGTCGGGCTGGCCGGCGTGGCCGCGACGCCTTTCGATTTTCGCGAGCCGGTGCGCATCGGCGCGCGCATCCGCGAAGGCCATGAGCAACTGCTGCTCGCGCATGGCTACGACCACAACTGGGTGCTGGACCGAAGAGACGTCTACGACGCCCACAACGGCCTGGCCTTGGCGGCGCGCGTCGAACACGAGGCCTCGGGCCGCGTGATGGAAGTGCACACCAGCGAACCCGGCGTGCAGTTCTATTCGGGCAACTTTCTCGATGGCAGCCTGATGGGCACGGCGGGCGCGAGCATCCGGCAGGGCGATGGGCTGTGCCTTGAAACGCAGCACTTTCCCGATTCGCCGAACCGGCCGGAATTTCCGTCTACCGTGCTGCGGCCGGGCGAGGTGTTCACCAGCACGACCGAGCACCGCTTCAGCACCGTCTGACGCTTCAGCGCGACGGGCTCTGCACTGTCGCCGCCACGATCCGCCGCACCACCGGCAGCACGACCAGCAGCGAAGGAAACGCGGCCAGCCACGACACGCCCCACGCGGCCATCCACATCTGGAACAGGCCCGAGGCCAGGCCCACGCTCTTCAGGGTGGAGATGCCCGCCACGATGCACGACATGAAGATCGACAGCAGGAAGGGCATGACGATGCCCGCATAACGGGCCGGAAGTTTTCTGGTGTTCATGATCGGGCAAGCTCCTGGATGTAGTTGTTCAAGGTGCGCGGCGCGCGGCCGAGGATGGCTTCGAGCGTCAACGCGTTGCCGCCGAGCCCGTGCGCCGCGTAGTGCGCATGGACCTTCGACAGCAGGTGCAACTGGCGCGCGTTGTACGGCGGCTTCGTCAGCGCGGCCCAGTCGTCGAAATCGAGTTCCTTCGCCACCACTGGGCGTCCGAGCGCTTCGCTGGCCATCGCGGCGATCTCGGTGCGATTGAAGCGCCCCGGCGCGCACAGCTCGAAACTGCCATGGGCCAGCCGGTCGGTGGTCAGTGCAATGGCGGCAACCTCCGCGACGTCGCGGTAGTCGACGCGCGCGATGCGCGTGAACACCGGCCAGGGCTCGGCGAACACGCCGCCGCTGGCGATGGCGGGCCACGCACCCTTCAGGTTCTGGAAGAAGTTGGCGGGGTGCAGCACGGTGTATTCGAGGTCCGACTCGAACAGCGCGGTCTCGACCGGAACCTTGCTCGCATGGTTCGCGAGCGTGGCGTGGGTCGGCTGGATCACCGACGAAAAAGCGAACTTGCGCACGCCCGCCTGCTGCGCGGCCGCGACGAGGTTGCAGCCCATCCGCGCTTCGTCGGGCTGGAAGGCCGGGCCGATGTGGAACACGCCGTCGGCACCGTCGGCCGCGCGCAGCAGGCTGGCCGCATCGCGCAGGTCGGCCACCACGGCTTCGGTCGCACCGTTGTCGATGGCCTTGCGCGTGTCCTGCGCGGTGCGCACCAGCGCTCGCACCGTGGCGCCACGCGCGGCGAGCGCGGGCACGACGAGCCCGGCCACGCGGCCGGTCGCTCCGACCACCAGCACGGTGGGTCTGTGTTGTTTCATGGAATGATCCTTTCGTTTTGGCGAAAGCGGCCTGCGACCGCGATGCCTCGAAGATACGAACGGCGGGCGCGATCGGGAATCCACGCGCGCCGCCAAGGACCTTCATCCAGACCGAGAGAATCCATGGACCAGATTCAGGACATCCGGGCCTTCGTGGCCATCGTCGATCACGGCAGCCAGAGCGCGGCGGCACGGCATCTGGAGCGCTCGGTGCAGTCGATCAGCCGCTCGCTGAGCGTGCTCGAACGCAGCCTCGGCGTGCAGCTGATTCGCCGCACGACGCGGCAGTCGTCGGTGACCGAAGTGGGGCTGGCCTACCACCGCCGCGTGCAGGCCGCGCTGGCGGAGTTCGATGCGGCGGCCGTCGAGGCCAGCAGCCAGCTCGCCTCGCCGCGGGGCCTGCTGCGCGTGGCCGCGCCGGTGCAGTTTGCGCCGGCCTTCGTGGTGCCGCTGGTCGGCGCGTTCATGCGGCGCTACCCGGACATGGAGGTCGAGATCACGGCTTCCGACCGCTTCGTGGACCTGATCGAAGGCGAGCTGGACCTGGCCATCCGCATCGGCGAGTTGCCGGATTCGGAGCTGGCGGCAAAGCCGCTCGGCGAGCTTCGGCTGGTGGTGTTCGGCTCACCCGCCTACTTTGCGCGGCACGGGCGGCCTCAGCGGCCTGAAGACCTGGCCGACCACCAGTGCGTGGTGCGCACCACGCACGGCAACGACGCGAGCTGGCCCTTCACGATCGACGGCCAGCTGCGGCGCATCAAGGTGTCGGGGCGTTTTCGGGCCGACAACACCGCCGCGATCTATGCGGCCGTGCTGAGCGGCCTGGGGCTGTTCTTCACGCCGCTGTGGCAGATTCGCGACCTGCTCGACAGCGGGCAGGCCGAACTGGTGCTGACCGAGTTCGAGTCGCCGAGGATTCCGGTCCACGCCGTGTGGCCGGCGTCTCGCGGGAGCTTCGCGCGGGCCAGGCTGTTCGCCGATTTCGCGGCGGACAACCTGCCGCA
Organism: Variovorax sp. KBW07; assembly: GCF_003852515.1. Classification (GTDB taxonomy): domain Bacteria; phylum Pseudomonadota; class Gammaproteobacteria; order Burkholderiales; family Burkholderiaceae_C; genus Variovorax. The sequence continues at coordinate 10,351 of NZ_QAJK01000133.1, forward strand.
GCTGGAGCCGAACGAGACGCGCGTGCCACGCGAGCCACGCGAGCGCGGTTAACCCGCGAACAGCGCCGCCGGCACGCCGGGGCTGCCGATGCGCACCGAGAACAATCCGCCGGCCAGCGGTTGCGCCGCCTGCTGTTCGGCCGTGAGGCTGTTGCGCGCCGTCGTGATGTAGAGCGTGCGCAGGTCCGCGCCGCCGAACGCGCAGTCGGTGACGTTGCTCGCGGGCAGCGCGATGCGGCACAGCTCGGCGGCGCTCACCGGGTCATGGCAGGTGACGCACGCGCCGTCCCAATGCGCGATCCACAGGCGGCCGGCCGCGTCGGTGGTCATGCCGTCGGGCAGGCCATCGCCCTTGGGGAAGCGGTGCCACACGCGCCGGTTCGAAACGCCGCCGGCCTGCATGTCGAAGTCGTAGGCGTACAGGTTGTTGAGCACCGTGTTGTTGAAGTACATGGTGCGGCCGTCGGCCGACCACGTGGGCCCGTTGGTCACCTCGAAGCCGTCGTCGTGCCGCGTGCAGCGGCCGTCGGCGTCGTAGCGGTAGAGCGCGCCGGTGGGCGCCTTGCAATCGAAGTCCATGCTGCCGCCCCAGAAGCGGCCGCGGCTGTCGCACTTGCCGTCGTTGAAGCGGTTGCCGGTGCGCTCGGGTTCGGGCTGGTGCAGGTAGCGCGGCGTGCCGTGCGCACCCGATGCATCGGAGGCATCGGAGGCATCGGAGCTGGCCGGGTCGAACAGCGCGAAGCCGCGGCGCAGCGTGACGATCAGGCCCGGTGCGGTCGCGCGCTCGGCGATGGCGGTGATCTCTTCGTCGAAGGTCCAGGTCTGCTGCGCGCCGGTGGCGGGGTCGTGGCGAAACAGCCGCGGCGTGAGGATGTCGATCCAGTACAGCGCCTGCTCGCGCACCGACCACAGCGTGCCTTCGCCAAGGTTGGCGCCGGCGGGCCAGATGCATTCGGGCGTGCCTTCGACGGAAGGCACGGGAAGGGCGTTGCTTGTCCTGCTTGTCTCTTGGTTTTTCATTGTTCTTTCCGCGTGATGCCGGGTGGTGTCGCGTGATGCCGCGTCATGTCTTCTTGACGCCGCGGATCGTATCAAGGCATATTGATAATTGAAATCAAACAATATGGCATCGATTGATATTGAATTTGCAATGTCATGTGCCAGCTCTTCTGGAGACCTTCCTTGAATTCCCCGAACAAGCTTGCCATTCATCCCAGCCTGCAGGGCCGCACGGTGTTCGTCACCGGTGGCGGCAGCGGCATCGGCGCGGCCATCGTCGCCGCGTTCGCGGCGCAGGGCGCGCGCGTGGCTTTCATCGACATTGCCGAGAGCGCGAGTGCCGCGCTGGCGCGGCAGATCGCCGAGGCCGGCCATGCGGCGCCCTGGTGGCGCGCCTGCGACGTGCGCGACATTGCCGCGCTGCAGGCGGCCATTGCCGATGCCGCCGCCGAGCTGGGCGACTTCGCGGTGCTGGTCAACAACGTGGCGAGCGACGACCGCCACACGCTCGAATCGGTCACGCCCGACTACTACGACAACCGCATGGCCATCAACGAGCGGCCCGCGCTGTTCGCCATCCAGTCGGTGGTGCCGGGCATGAAGCGGCTGGGCTTCGGTTCGGTGGTCAACCTGGGCTCCACGGGCTGGCAGAGCAAGGGCTCGGGCTACCCCTGCTACGCCATCGCGAAGTCGTCGGTCAACGGGCTCACGCGCGGGCTGGCGGTCGACCTGGGCCGCGACCGCATCCGCATCAACACCGTGTCGCCCGGCTGGGTCATGACGGAGCGGCAGGTCACGCTGTGGCTCGACGACGAAGGCGAGCAGGCGCTCAAGCGCAACCAGTGCCTGCCCGACAAGCTGATGCCCGAAGACATCGCGCGCATGGTGCTGTTCCTGGCATCGGACGATGCGCGCATGTGCACCGCGCAGGAGTTCACGGTGGACGCGGGCTGGACCTGAACAACAGGTCTGTTCGGTCCGCGCGGTCCGCTCAGTCGAACAGCGCCTCGATCTTCTCCACCACCTCGAAGGGCAGGCCGTCGTCATAGTCCTCGGGTTCGATGTCGACGAGCTCGGTGCCCACTTCTTCCCGCATGAGCGTGGAGACGGGGCGCACATACGGCTGTCGGGTGTCGCCGGGGCCGCCGCCTTCGGAGTGCTCCGGCGCGAACCAGATGCGGCCCTGTGTGTAGAAGCCATCGGCGTAGCGCTGCTCGATCAGCAGCAGGAGCCTGAAGGTGTCTTTCTCGTAGTCCTTCACCTCGTCCTCGGACGCGAACTGCACATACCCGGCGGCGCCCATGTACCAATAGATCATGAGCGCCGTGCCGCGGTCGAGCTGGGGGTTGTCGATCAGCCAGCGCAGCGCCGGTGCGTTGTCGTCGTAGTTGGAGCGGGCCACGTACACGTGCCATTGCTCGGGCGTGGCGCCTTGCAGGTACGACCGCACGATGCTGCGGATGGCTTGCGTGCGTTCTTCGTCGGTCATCGATCGGTCCTCGGGGTTCTTCCGGTTCAGTGGGTTTGGCGGGTTTGGTGGGTTCAGCCTGGGGTCAGTCCAGTTCGAGCTTGCGTCCGTAGACGCTCATGCTCGCGGTCTTCAGCGCCTTCATCATCACCTTGGCGGCGGGCGACAGCAGCCGGTCGGTGCGCGTGATGATGCCGAAGGCGTCCATGTGGCAGGGCATGTCCAGCGGCAGCAGCGACACGATGCCGTGCGACGCGTAGTAGCGCGCCACGTCGGTCGCCAGCACCGCCACCATGTCGCTCTGCTGCAGCATGCGCGTGATGAACAGCAGGGCCGAGCTTTCGATGGTGTTGGTCGGCGGTGCCAGGCCTTCTTCCTGGAACATCAGCTCGAAGCGGTGCCGCAGCACGCTGCCCGCGGGCGGCACGATCCAGCCGGCGCCCACCACGTCGCGTAGCGTGAGCCCGCTCACGCCGAGCAGCGGATGGCCGGGGCGCACCAGCGCGCACACCGGCTCCTCGGTCAGCGCCTCGTAGCGCAACTGCGACTTGTCGTGCTCGGCAAAGAGCCGCGCCACCAGGATGTCGAGCTTGCCCTGCTCGAGCCGCTCGATCAGCACCGGGCTGGTCTCGATCTCGAGCGACACGCGCAGGTCGGGCTGCTCGCGCTTGACCATGGCCACCGCGGGCGGCATCAGCGTGAGGCCGGGCGCGGTGATGGCGCCCACGCTCACATGGCCGAAGCGGCCGGCCTTGAGCGCGGTGAGCTCGTCGTGCGCCTGGTTCAGGCTGGCCAGCGCCACGCGGGCGTGGCGGATCATGGTTTCGCCGTACCAGGTGGGGCGCATGCCGCGCGGCAGGCGGTCGAACAGCGGCACCTCCAGCACGTCTTCCAGGTCTTTCAGCAGCTTGGAGGCGGCGGGCTGCGTCATGTTGAGCACCTGCGCCGCGCGGTGGATGTTGCCTTCCTCGGCCAGCGCCACGAGCAGCAGCAGCTGCCGCGTCTTCAGGCGGGCGCGAATGAACCAGTGGTTGTAGTTGGTCATGGCTCTTCTCTTGTTTTTGGAAACCAAGGGCTGATCGGGTTTTCCAGAATCCGGCGATCGATATGCATTTTGTCTAAAAAACGATTGGATCGATATCGATTCTGTTCCTAGACTGCCCGCACCCCACATCCAAGAGACAAGGTCGGCGCCCGGTGATTCATGGCGAGATCCATCAGAACGTGCGGCAGTACATCAACGGCCGCTGGGAAACCAGCGCAACCACCGGTGTGAGCGCCAATCCATCGGACACCAGCGAGGTGGTCGCCGAGTACGCACGGGCCGACCGCCGCCAGGTCGATGGCGCCATCCGCGCCGCCACCGAAGCCTTTCCGCACTGGAGCCACAGCACGCCGCAGCGGCGCGCCGACGTGCTCGACCGCATCGGCGCCGAGCTGCTCGCACGCAAGGACGAACTGGGCCTGCTGCTGGCGCGCGAAGTCGGCAAGACGCTGCCCGAGGCCGTGGCCGAGGCGGCGCGCGCGGGGCAGATATTCAAGTTCTTCGCGGGCGAGGCCTTCCGCAGCGGCGCGGGCGGCGGCGGCAGCGAGAACGTGGCCTCGGTGCGGGCCGGCGTGCAGGTCGACGTGACGCGCGAACCGGTCGGCGTGGTGGGCCTCATCACGCCATGGAACACGCCGTTCGCGGTGCCGGCTTCGAAGATCGCGGCGGCGCTGGCGCACGGCAACAGCGTGGTCTTCAAGCCCGCGGAGCTGGTGCCGGCCTGCGGCTGGGCGCTGACCGACATCATCAGCCGCGCGGCCTTGCCCGCCGGCGTGTTCAACCTCGTGATGGGCAGCGGGCGCGAAGCAGGGCAGGCGCTGGTCGACAGCGCGCTGGTCGATGCGCTGAGCTTCACCGGCTCGGCCGCCAACGGCGAGCGCATCCTGCAGGCGGCGGCCATGCGGCGTGCCAAGGTGCAGCTGGAAATGGGCGGCAAGAACGCGCTGGTGGTGCTGGCCGATGCCGACCTCGACCGCGCCGTCGATTGCGCGGTGCAGGGCGCCTACTTTTCCAACGGCCAGCGTTGCACCGCGTCGAGCCGGCTCATCGTCGAGGCTGGGGTGCACGACGCCTTCGTCGCCAAACTGCGCCAGCGCCTCAAGGCGCTGAAGATCGGCCATGCGTTGGAGCGCGGCGTCGACATCGGGCCGGTGGCCGATGCGGAGCGCCTGGCGCAGAACCTTGCCTGGGTCGACATCGCACGCGAAGAGGGGGCCGAGCACGTGTGGGGCGGCGAGGCGCTGCAGCGCGCCACCACCGGCCACTACATGAGCCCCGCGCTTTTCCTGGCCAAGCCCGCGCACCGCATCGCGCGCGAGGAAATCTTCGGCCCGCTGGCCTGCGTGCTGCGCGCCGACGACTACGACGAAGCGCTGGCGCTGTGCAACGACACGCCCTTCGGCCTGTGCGCGGGCCTGTGCACCAACTCGCTCAAGCACGCCATGCATTTCAGGCGCCATGCCGTGGTCGGCATGACGATGGTCAATCTGCCGACCGCGGGGGTGGACTTTCATGTGCCCTTCGGCGGCCGCAAGGGGTCGGGCTACGGGCCGCGCGAACAAGGGCGCCACGCCGCGGAGTTCTACACGACGGTGAAGACCGGCTACATGCTGGCCTGACCGGACGGGGTTTCGTTTCACCACACCAACAGTCAACAGCAAGTCCGCTGGACATCAAGAAGGAGACATCCCATGACCATGAATCGCCGCACCCTTAACACCGCGCTCGCCGCCGCAGCCCTGGGCAGCATGCTGCCCGTGTCCGTCTTCGCGCAGAAGAAGCTGGTGCTCGGCTTTGCGCAGGTGGGCGCCGAAAGCGAATGGCGCACCGCCAACACCGAGTCGATCAAGTCCTCCGCGAAGGAGGCCGGCATCGAGCTGAAGTTCTCCGACGCGCAGCAGAAGCAGGAGAACCAGATCAAGGCCATTCGCTCGTACATCGCGCAGAAGGTCGACGTGATCGCGTTCTCGCCGGTGGTCGAGTCGGGCTGGGAGACCGTGCTGCGCGAAGCCAAGGCCGCCAAGATTCCGGTGGTACTGACCGACCGCTCCGTGAGCACCAAGGACGACACGCTGTACGTGACCTTCATGGGCTCCGACTTCATCGAGGAAGGCCGCAAGGCGGGCCGCTGGCTGGTCGAGAAGATGAAGGACCAGAAGGGCGAGGTGAACATCGTCGAGCTGCAGGGCACCGTGGGCTCGGCCCCGGCCATCGACCGCAAGAAGGGCTTCGAGGAAATCATCAAGGCCGACCCGAAGTTCAAGATCGTGCGCTCGCAGACCGGCGACTTCACGCGCGCCAAGGGCAAGGAGGTGATGGAAGCCTTCCTGAAGGCGGAGGGCAAGAAGATCAACGTGCTCTACGCGCACAACGACGACATGGCCATCGGCGCCATCCAGGCGATCGAAGAGGCGGGCCTGAAGCCCGCGAAGGACATCACCATCATCTCCATCGACGGGGTGAAGGGCGCCTTCGAAGCCATGATCGCCGGCAAGCTCAACGTGTCGGTGGAATGCAGCCCGCTGCTGGGGCCGCAGCTCATGCAGGCGGTGAAGGACATCAAGGACGGCAAGACGCTGCCCAAGCGCATCGTGACTGTCGAGAGCATCTTCCCCATGGAAGTCGCGGCCAAAGAATTTCCCAATCGCAAATATTGAGCACTCCCCCAGGCTACGCGCACTTCGTGTCGCTTCGCCAACCCCCTCGCCGGGGGCAACACCTGCGGCCCGGCAAAGCCGGTTCCGCGGTGTTCCCCGAGAAACCTGCCCCTATTGAAAGACGGAGTTCCAAACGCCATGAAACGTAATTTCCTCAAGGCCTCGCTGGTCGGCCTGGCCGTCGTGCTGGTCGGCATCGCGCCGCTCGCCTACGCGCAAGACAAGGGCCTGATCGCCATCTCGATGCCCACCAAGTCGTCGGCGCGCTGGATTGCCGACGGCGCCAACATGGTCAAGTATTTCAAGGACAAGGGCTACAAGACCGACCTGCAGTACGCGGACGACGACATTCCCAACCAGCTCGCGCAGATCGAGAACATGGTGACGAAGGGCTCGAAGGTGCTGGTCATCGCGGCCATCGACGGCACCACGCTTTCGGACGTGCTGCAGAAGGCGGCCGACAAGGGCGTGAAGGTCATCGCGTACGACCGGCTCATCAAGGGCTCGAAGAACGTCGACTACTACGCCACCTTCGACAACTTCCAGGTCGGCGTGCTGCAGGCGCAATCGATCGAAGCGGCGCTGGGCCTGAAGAGTGGCAAGGGCCCGTTCAACATCGAGCTGTTCGGCGGCTCGCCCGACGACAACAACGCCTTCTTCTTCTACAACGGCGCGATGTCGGTGCTCGATCCGTACATCAAGAGCGGCAAGCTGGTGGTGCGCAGCAAGCAGATGGGCATGGACAAGGTCGGCACGCTGCGCTGGGACGGCGCGGTGGCGCAGGCGCGCATGGACAACCTGCTGTCGGCCTACTACACCAAGGACCGCGTCGACGCGGTGCTGTCGCCGTACGACGGGCTTTCCATCGGCATTCTCTCGTCGCTCAAGGGCGTGGGCTATGGCTCGGGCTCGCAACCGATGCCCATCGTGTCGGGGCAGGACGCCGAGGTGCCGTCGGTCAAGTCGATCCTGCGCAAGGAGCAGACCTCGACCGTGTTCAAGGACACGCGCGAACTGGCCAAGGTGACGGTGGCCATGGTCGACGCCATGCTCTCCGGCAAGACGCCCGAGGTGAACGACACCAAGACCTACAACAACGGCATCAAGGTGGTGCCTTCGTACCTGCTCAAGCCGGTGAGCGTGGACGCATCGAACTGGAAGGTGGTGCTGATCGACAGCGGCTACTACAAGGAAAGCCAGGTGAAGTGAGCGTAGCCATGGGAGCAGAAAACAAGAACGGCAACAACGACGCGCGCACCATCCTGGAAATGCGCGGCATCACCAAGACGTTCCCGGGGGTGAAGGCCCTCAGCAACGTCAAGCTGGCGGTGCGCGCGGGCGAGATCCATGCGGTGGTCGGCGAGAACGGCGCGGGCAAGTCGACGCTCATGAAGGTGCTGAGCGGCGTGTACCCCTGCGACTCGTACACCGGCGAGATCCATTTCGAGGGCGAGGTGCGGCGCTTCAAGGGCATTGCCGACAGCGAGAAGCTCGGCATCATCATCATCCACCAGGAGCTGGCGCTGGTGCCGCTGCTGTCGATTGCGGAAAACCTCTTCCTGGGCAACGAGATTGCGCACGGCGGCGTGATCGACTGGTTCGCCGCCTATGCCAAAACGCGCGAGCTGCTCGCCAAGGTCGGCCTGAAGGAGCTGCCGACCACGCTGGTGACCGACCTGGGCGTGGGCAAGCAGCAGCTGGTCGAAATTGCCAAGGCGCTGGCCAAGGAGGTGAAGCTGCTCATTCTCGACGAGCCCACCGCCAGCCTGAACGAGAAAGACAGCGATGCCTTGCTGATGCTTCTGCTGGAGCTCAGGCGCCAGGGCATTGCGTCGATCCTCATTTCGCACAAGCTCAACGAGATCGCCAAGGTGGCCGACTCGGTGACGGTGCTGCGCGACGGCGCGACCGTGGAAACCATCGATTGCCGCACGCAGCCGATCAGCGAAGACCGCATCATCCGCGGCATGGTGGGCCGCGACATGGAACACCGCTACCCGCAGCGCACGCCGAAGATCGGAGAGACGGTGCTGGAGGTGCGCGACTGGCGCGTGCACCACGCGCTGCACGCCGACCGCGAGCAGATCAAGGGCGTGAGCCTTCATGTGCGGCAGGGCGAGATCGTCGGCATTGCCGGCCTCATGGGCGCGGGCCGCACCGAGCTGGCGATGAGCGTGTTCGGCAGGTCGTACGGCCAGCGCATCAGCGGCACGGTGCTGATGCACGGCAAGCCGGTCGATGTGAGCACGGTGCGCAAGGCCATCGACCACGGCATCGCCTACGTGACGGAAGACCGCAAGGGCCTGGGGCTGGTGCTCGAAGAAGACATCCGCAAGAACATCAGCCTGGCGAACCTCGACGCGATTGCCGACCGCATGGTGATCGACGACGCACGCGAGTTCAAGGTGGCCAGCGACTACCGCAAGGCGCTGAACATCCGCTGCTCGGGCGTCGAGCAGCTGGTGGTCAACCTGTCGGGAGGCAACCAGCAGAAGGTGGTGTTGAGCAAGTGGCTCTTCACCAAGCCCGAATTGCTGATTCTCGACGAGCCCACGCGCGGCATCGACGTGGGCGCCAAGTACGAGATCTACACCATCATCGACCAGCTCGCGAGCGAGGGCAAAGGCATTCTCATGATCTCTTCGGAACTGCCGGAACTGCTCGGCATGTGCGACCGCATCTACGTGATGAACGAGGGCCGCTTCGTGGCCGAGTTCACTGCGGCCGAGGCCTCGCAGGAACGCATCATGCACGCCATCGTGAGCGCAGGAAGTACGGTCCATGTCGCAGCCTGAAGTCAACGCCGTGAAGGCCGCCGTTCCCGTTTCCGCGGCGGAGGGGCCGAAGCTGCACGCCGGCTTCCTGAAGAACAACCTGCGCGAATACGGCATGCTGATCTCGCTGGTCGCGATCATGGTGCTGTTCCAGGTGCTGACCGACGGCACGCTGCTGCGGCCGCTCAACCTCACCAACCTGCTGCTGCAGAACAGCTACGTCGTCATCATGGCGCTGGGCATGCTGCTGGTGATCGTGGCCGGGCACATCGACCTGTCGGTGGGCTCGGTCTGCGGCTTCATCGGCGCGCTGGCGGCGGTGCTGATGGTCGAGTACGGATGGCACTTCGTGCCGACCGCCATCGTCAGCATCGCGGCGGGTGCGCTCATCGGGGCGGCGCAGGGCTGGTTCGTGGCGTTCCGAAAGATCCCGTCGTTCATCGTCACGCTGGCCGGCATGCTGGTGTTCAAGGGGCTCACGCTGGCCTTGCTGGCGGGGCAGTCGGTGGGCCCGTTCCCGGTCGAGTTCCAGCGCCTGAGCTCGGGCTTCATTCCCGACCCGCTGGGCGGCGAGGCGTTGCGCACCACTTCGCTGGTGGTCGGCGCACTGGCCGCCGCAGCGCTGGTGTTCTTCAAGCTGCGCGGCCGCGCCAAGCTCACCGCGCACGGCATGGAGACGGAGCCGTATGCCTTCTTCCTGGTGAAGAACCTGTTCTTCGCGGCCGTCATCCTGTTCTTCAGCTACCTGCTCTCGACCTACAAGGGCCTGCCCAACGTGCTGATCGTGATGGCGGTGCTGATCGTGGTGTACGACTTCGTCACCAACCGCACCACCATCGGCCGGCGCATCTATGCGCTGGGCGGCAACGAGAAGGCGGCGCGGCTGTCGGGCGTGAAGACGCAGCGGCTGGCCTTCCTGACCTTCGTGAATATGGGCGCGCTGGCCGCGTTGGCCGGGTTGGTGTTCGCGGCGCGGCTCAACACGGCCACGCCCAAGGCCGGCCTGGGCTTCGAGCTCGACGTGATTGCCGCCTGCTTCATCGGCGGCGCGTCGGCCTCGGGCGGCGTGGGCCGCGTGATGGGCGCGGTCATCGGCGCCTTCATCATGGGCGTGATGAACAACGGCATGTCGATCCTGGGCATCGGCATCGATTACCAGCAGGTCATCAAGGGGCTGGTGCTGCTGGCGGCGGTGTTCATCGACGTGTACAACAAGAACAAGTAGGCAGCACATGAGCGAGAGCACCGCCTCCCCCGTGCTGGAACTGCGCGGCATCCACAAGCAGTTCGGCGGCATCCCGGTGCTGAACGACGTGCAACTGAAGCTGTACCCCGGCGAGATCCACGCGCTGATGGGGCAGAACGGCGCGGGCAAGTCGACGCTCATCAAGGTGCTGACGGGCGTGCTGGCATCGAGCGGCGGCGAGATGTACCTCGAAGGCCAGGCGATTCGCCCCGCGTCCCCGCTGGAGGCGCAGAAGCTGGGCATCAGCACGGTCTACCAGGAAGTGAACCTGTGCCCGAACCTCTCGGTGGCCGAGAACGTGTTCGCGGGGCGCTACCCGCGCTGCGGCATGGCGCAGGGTTTTCGCATCGACTGGGCCGAAGTGAACCGCCGCGCGGCCGAACTGCTGGCCCGCATTGGGCTCGACATCGACGTGACGCGCCTGCTGTCGAGCTATTCGGTGGCGGTGCAGCAGATGGTGGCAATTGCGCGCGCGCTCGGCGTGTCGGCCAGAGTGTTGATCCTCGACGAACCGACGTCGAGCCTGGACGACGACGAGGTGGAAAAGCTGTTCGAGGTGTTGCGGCGATTGCGCGGCGAAGGGCTGGCCATCGTTTTCGTGACGCACTTTCTCAACCAGATGTACGCCGTGTCGGACCGCATCACCGTGCTGCGCAACGGCAATTGGGTCGGCGAGTGGAAGGCAGCGGACCTGGGCCCGCAAGCGCTGATCGGGGCGATGCTGGGGCGCGAGCTGGCGGCGCAGTCGGCACGGCCCGCCGCATTGCCGGCTTTCGACGAAGCGGCGCCCGCGTTGCTGCAGGCCGATGGCCTGGGCCAGGCCGGGCAGTTGCAGGCCACCGACCTGCGCGTGCGCGCCGGTGAGGTCGTCGGCATCGCGGGCCTGCTGGGCGCGGGCCGCACGGAACTGGCGCGGCTGCTGTTCGGGCTCGAAACGCCCGACCGCGGCGTGCTGAAGATCGACGGGCGCAGCGTGAGCTTTTCGAATCCCGCCGATGCAATTCGCGAAGGCCTGGCGCTGTGCCCCGAAGAGCGCAAGACGGACGGCATCGTGGCAGAGTTGTCGGTGCGCGAGAACATCGCGCTGGCCTTGCAGGCCCGGCTGGGCACGCGCAAATTCTTGTCGCGTGCCGAACAGACGGCACTGGCCGAGCGCTTTGTCGCATCACTGGGCATCAAGACGGCGAGCGTCGAAACGCCCATAGGCCTGCTTTCGGGCGGCAACCAGCAGAAGGCCATGATCGCGCGCTGGCTCGCGACCGAGCCGCGCCTGTTGATCCTGGACGAGCCGACGCGCGGCATCGACGTGGCGGCGAAGCAGGAGATCATGGAAGAGATCCTGCGGCTCGCACGCGCGGGCATGGCGGTGATCTTCATCTCGTCCGAAATGAGCGAGGTGGTGCGCGTGGCCCATCGCATCGTGGTGCTGCGCGACCGCCAGAAAGTAGGCGAGTTGCCCGGCGGCTCCACCGAAGACGAGGTCTGCGAAATGATCGCAGCAACGACATGACCCGCCCCCCGCATTCCTCCCTCCCCTACCGGGGGAGGGCCGGGGAGGGGGC
>NZ_QAJK01000133.1:22245-22425 GCF_003852515.1 Variovorax sp. KBW07
AGGGCACACCATCGGCGTGAGTGTTGTACGCAGTGGTCGTTGATCGGCGGTACACGACCAGCGTGCCCGGGGGCGCAGGGCATCGGGTGCTCCCCGCAGCGAAATAAAGGAGGAGCGAAGCGGGGGACATTCGCGGAGGGGAGTACCCGGTGTCAGTCGCACGCGCCCCGAATGCCCCCG
>NZ_QAJK01000134.1 GCF_003852515.1 Variovorax sp. KBW07
AGGGAGTCACGCGGGGCAGGTGCTCACCTTGGTGGGTGACGTTCCCGCCTCCATTGTTGAGGTCGATCTAAAACTCTCCTACCGCGGGCAAGCCATACGCTTGGTTTCGCCAGAGGCAGAAACCTCTGAGTCCACTGATTTCCGTCATGGCATCTTTAGGTTAGAGGCTGCGCTATCCGGTTCAAACAGGCTTCAGCTTCAAGCCAAGCCCAAGAGCATCAAGTACAAAGGCAGCATGGGTGGTGGCAAACTCAACGCCAGCTTTGGCGCCATCCTCAAGAATGCGCCTGAACCCTTTAAATCCGATCTGAAAGGGGCTGAGCTCAGTTGCATCTATGCGTATGCAGTTTGAGCAAGGGCTAACAAATCGTTCAGCCAGACAAATAGCCGCTGCGCAGTTATTTGTCGGTTGACTCCAACGTTAGGCCTTAGATACCGTCTGACGACGGTCTGCACGCGGCCAAGACCAGACATTCCCCGAGGCGACGACATTGCAATGGACCCACGCCCGCTCATCTTCCTTGAGAAGCCGTATACCGAAAACCTTGGGCCGTTTTCGACTCGCCGCGTGGTGCTTGCAGGGCTCGAATCGCAGATGGAGTACTGGATTGACCTGGCTGTCGGTTGGCTGGAACAAGGCGCGCCATTGGACGAAGAAATCGTTGAGGCGCTCAGCCGAATCGCTGAAACTCGACAGAAGGCGCAGCGACTTCGACACAGGAGTGCTGCGTTGGTCAAGCGCTGGCTTCGCGAGGTTGGTTAGGTGGGCCCTCGGCCACAAGCGGACATTCAGCTCATCCACCCAGCTCTTCCAAATCGATGCCAATTTCTGACAGGGTTCTTCTCCGCTGCTCCCGAGGCTACCGGTTTGAGCTCGATGCATTGGTAGCCATGTGGATGCAAGAGGGGGTCAAGTATGTGGGCGTCCTTGGCGTCGGTGCATCGAAGGTCGAAGACATCATCGATGAACTGTGCGTCGGCGATGGCTCAAACCCGTACCCCATGCTCACCGCATGTCATGCGCCACATGAGACTATCGACGACGCAATGTTCCTCGCCAATCAACTTTCCGGCGACTTCATTGGTGAGGTGCGTATTGTTGACCTCTGAAAGCGCAGGACTGCGCCTTGAGCGGCAGAGCACGGCCAGAAGCACACCCGAGCTATGAAGACAGACTTTTCCTCCCTCGATGAATCTATCCTTGAGACGCTCGCGGAGCGCCCATCTCGGCTTGGTGAAGTCCTTGCAGTGCGTGCCATCCGCGAAAGCGCAGCCCGTGTCGCTCGCCGCAGGGCCGGTACATCGCCCAGTGAAAGTGCTGACATCGCTGTTCATGAGCGATTACAAGCAATGCGACGAGATGGCAGGGTTACCTATGATTCAGCGACGAGCCGCTGGGAGGCCACTCTTCAGGCGGTTTGAGCCGCTATGGATACGCCTTGAGACCCTGCGTCCAAACGTCTGCTTTCTCTTGATTCGAACTTCCGCAACGGGCCCGTTGCGGTCTTCGGCCCCGCGAGATTCGGCGCCCGATAGCAGTCACTCAACGAAAGGCTCGACGGCCGACAAAACCCGCCATCGGACCGATCTGTTGCTTGGATTCGCCATCATCTAATCCACCACAAATTCGCCCTGAATGGGCGTTGATTTGGGATTGCATAGGTGATGTGCCCTCCGAAGTCAGCTTCGGCGACATAACGGATTACTGCGTAGGGCGCGGGGACGCCGTCTCTTCCATCGAGAACAACCGCCTTGCCATCGACCACGGCTCCATCGAAAGCGAAGACATATTTGGCGATGTCTGAGTAAACGAACTCCACACATCCGGAAGGTCCCTTTGCTTTGTCTTTCGCCAAGGCCAACAACGGCTCATTTATCGCGCGCCAACGCGCGTCGCGCGTGGCGTTTTCCTCCAAATAGGCCTTGCCTACGGCGCCGACGACATCGAGCTCGACCCCTTTGATATGCCAAGCGATGCACTCGTCTGGCAACCGCTGCTCCAGCAAAACCCGATAGCTTTCGTCGACAGTCTTGCCTGACTCCGGTGGCGTGAAGACTTGAGAGAAGGCCGAAATCGATTGCATCGTGCAAGCGCAGCTGACCAGGACCCGCAACATGGCGGTCAACGCTTGTCGCATTTTTTGTTCCTCCCGTTGACTATATGAGGCCGTTCAAAATCGGACTCTCGTGAGCTAACGCTCCTGGCCGGTGGCGGAAGTCTAAGCTCCGCCAGCGACAGTTGGCTCTCCCGCAAGGCCGCCTTTCGTCGGGGCGTATCAGGCCTGCGTGCTCCACTCGCCTTCGCACCGCTGAAACAACTCCGCCGCCTCACTCGCCAGTTCCGCCGCAATCCAAAGCACGTTGTCCAGATGCTTCGGCCCCGCGTCTTCGAACCATCGGTTGCCATCGCCGTGGCAGCACCACAGCAGCGACTTCAGTTGTTCCAGCTTGTTCTCAAGAAAGATCCGACGCGCTGGGTCCGGTGTCGATGGCAACTGCAGTTGCTGCTGATGCTGCAGCAGCAGCGTGAAATTCCGGCATGGGAGGCCGGGCTATAGTTCGTCTAGCCATTGGTGTGCTCTCTTTCCAAAGTGTTGGCACGTCATGTGGTTAGACGGTCGGGGTGTTTGCGCATCCCGGCCGTCGCCTTTTGTGCCTCGCGTTCGCATCGATGCGAGTTGCATCGATGGCCCGCCGCGAAGCGAAGCGGTTCATCCATCTGCTGTGTTGTGTGTGATGCCTTCCATGCCCACTGGGTGGGGTGTTCAGTGACAGGGGCATTCACTGTAGAGATGTGCGGCGCGGGCGGGGAAACTGAATGCGCTAGTAAGTCTCGAATCGCGCGAGCAACTGCAAAAACGAAGAGGGCACCGGCACGCGCAACGGCATAGGCCGTCTGTCGAATGCACAACGGCCATTGCCCGTCCTAGCATCCCAGGCGTTGCCGCTCTTTTCGACGCCCCCGATGAAACAGCCCGCCTTCTTCGCTGCCACGGCCTTGCTTTGCCTGGCCGCTTCCGTCGCTGCCACAGCCATTGCGGCGGCGGCCGCGGCCGAGAAAGACCATCCGCTGGTGGGCCGTTATGAAGGCGCGGTGCTCGACGGTTCCAAGGTCACGGCCTACGACGAGGTGGGGCTCATCAAGGAGCCGTTCGAGAACTGGGGTGGCGGCAAGCCCGACCTGTTGAAGCTCGAAGGCAAGGTTTCGCTGTATCACTACAAGCTGCCCAAGGAGCGCTCGCTGCTCGAAGTGCAGCGCAACTACGAAGCGAGCCTGAAGGCCAAGGGCTTCGACATTCTGTTCACCTGCGGCACGGCCAACGCCTCTTGCTACAAGCCACGCCCCAACAGCGTGGACACGACCACGCCCTACGACTTTGCGCTGGCCTTCGACAACCCCGAGTGGCCGCGCCTGGGCAGCAGCGGCGACTACGTGCGCAACTACTTTTCGGTAAGCGGCCGCTACCTGCTCGCGAAGAAGGCGGGCCCCACGGGCACGGTGTACGCAAGCATCGCGCTGGCCGAGCACAACGCCGAAGTCGGCAACCACGCCTTCGTGCGCGTGGTCGAGAGCAAGGCGATGGAAGGCGACAAGATCGTGTTCGTCGACGCCTCGGCCATGCAGAAGAGCCTGGCCGAAACGGGGCGCATCAACCTCTACGGCATCTTGTTCGATCTCGACAAGGACGTGATTCGCCCCGAGTCGCAGCCCACGCTGGACGAGATGACGAAGCTGATGCGCAACAACCCGCCGCTGAAGCTGTCGGTGGTGGGGCACACCGATGCGCAAGGGGACGCAAAGCACAACGACGATCTGTCGAAGCGCCGTGCGCTGGCGGTAATCGCGGTGCTGGTAAAGGCCGGCGTGGACCCACGCCGCTTCACGACCCGTGGCGCGGGTGCGGCCGAGCCGGTGGCGCCGAACGACAACGAGGCCGGGCGCGCGAAGAACCGGCGGGTCGAACTGATACGGCTCTAGGTTTTCGGGCCGCGTGAGCCGGGGAGGGCGGTGCCGAGCGAGGCGGTCGTCGCCTCAGCTTTTAAGTACCGCGAACAGCGTGCCCCAATTGCCGGGCGCCGCATCGACCAGCGCATTCAGGTGCTTCTGCAACCGCGCCGCCACGTCGGACAGCGACTCGCCTTCGGGCACGGGCTCGTTGCCGGCAATGAAGCCGATCCACGCATCGGCGTCTTCGTCGCCGGCTTCTTCCGGCACTTCCCAGCCGCCTGCCGCGCCGAGCAGGTAGCGCAGGTGGTATTCGATGCCAAAGCCCGGTTCGGGCGTGCCTTCGCGGCGCACGCGGCCAAGGCCTGCAATGGCGGCGGCCAGTGCCTGGGTGTCGAAGGTGCGGCTCGCCTCTTCGCTGCACAATTCGGAACCGTCGATGGCGTAGCCCACGAGTTCGCGCCAGTACGCTTGGTCGTGCACGCCATCGCGTTGTTCCATGTGTTCGCTGGCAAAGCGCGCCATGAGGGCGGCATCGGGAATGAGCGGCGACACGACGAGGTCGCTGCGAAAGTCGAAGCCGAAGAAGTACATGGTGCCGTCGAGGGTGAGGGCCTCGATGCCGCCTACGTGACCTTTGCGGCCGTTCAGTGGCTGTGGGTTCGTTGACTCGCGGGGCGTGTCGGCCGTGGGAGATTTTTTCTTGAAGAAGTCGAACATCCGAAGATCCTTTGGGGGAAGTTTCAGCGCAGGTCGATGTTCTCACTCCTGGATGAAAACTTGCTCTTCTGTTCGTGTTGCTGTGCGGTGAGTGTCTTGTTCGGGGGACAGCTGGGTTTGGGGGGCTGCCTGGTTCGTTCAGGGCGACGCTCACGCCGACGGTGTGCTCTGCTCCGCGAATGTCCCCCGCTTCGCTCCTCCTTTATTTCGCTGCGCAGAGCACACCATCCGCGTGAGCGTCATCAGAGTGGTCGTTGATCAGCGGTACACCA
>NZ_QAJK01000135.1 GCF_003852515.1 Variovorax sp. KBW07
AGGGAGTCACGCGGGGCAGGTACTCACCTTGGTGGGTGACGTTCCCGCCTCCATTGTTGAGGTCGATCTAAAACTCTCCTATCGCGGGCAAACCATACGCTTGGTTTCACCAGAGGCAGAAACCTCTGAGTCCACTGATTTTCGTCATGGCATCTTCAGGTTAGAGGCTGCGCTATCCGGTTCAAACAGGCTTCAGCTTCAAGCCAAGCCCAAGAGCATCAAGTACAAAGGCAGCATGGGTGGTGGCAAACTCAACGCCAGCTTTGGCGCCACCCTCAAGAATGCGCCTGAACCCTTTAAATCCGATCTGAAAGGGGCTGAACTCAGTTGCATCTATGCGTATGAAGTTTGAGCAAGGGCTAACAAATCGTTCAGCCAGACAAATAGCCGCTGCGCAGTTATTTGTCGGTTGACTCCAACGTTAGGCCTTAGGTGCCGTCTGACGGCGGTCTGCACGCGGCCACTACCGGTCATTCGGCGTGCCGACACAACGGGGCATTTGCGGTTACTGGCGCGCCGCCAAGGTGACACGCGCTGCGAAGCCAAGAACTTGGGGCATGAATGCTTGAGCGTCATTTCGACAAATCTGTGAGACGCATCGTTGAGCCGGTCGTAGCAGCCTGGGGTTTTACGACTGGTGACGGGCGTGGCTGCACTTTCCATCGGCAGGTGCACGATGACCTGTTCCACTTCATTCACTTTTCGCAGCGGTCGAGCGGTATTGAGTTTGAGGTATGGGTCTTTCCCGGGACGCCTTTGCTCGGGCCCGAACAGTGGGCTCGCTTCCCAGACTTCGTGGGCGTTCCAACGGGTCAGGCCGCAGGCCTCAATGCGAAGCTCGGGGTGGGCGGCGGTGCGTCTCGTTTTCCCTGCAGAGATAGCAAAGTTCTGGACGTCGCGCTCTCGCGGGCAGCTGTGCCGGCACTGCAGATCCATGCTCGTCCCTACTTGGCCAACTTCCAGTCACTGAAGGACCTCGTTCCGGCGTTGGAACATCGCCAATGGGCGAGCCTTCTCGTCCCCGGTCAGGACGGCTGACCGGCATGGCGAACAAGGCGCTCTTGGCCCGCGACGTGGATAGCGCCTCGACTGCAGCCGGCCAAAACCAGCCATTTTGCTGGTCACTTAAATGAACCCCGTCGCCCTTGGTCGAGGGCAGGACTTGTCGGTTTGCGCGTTTCGCTGCCCGCCAGCCTGCTCCAAGTACTCTACAAACCCGTCGAAGGCATTCAACAAGGGCTGGAACCGCGCCGCATCGCCTTCCAGTTGGCACAAGGCGTAGCAGGTCGCCTCCAGCGTGGACAGCTGGTCGGGCCCATGGGCTTTGCGGATACGGTAGTGCGAAGGCGGCAGGTTGCGCAGGGCCAAGCGGGGCAACTGTTGCAGTGGCGGGCTTTGGTAGAGCATCTTTCGGCTTTTGCGCCAAGTGCCGTCCAGCACGACCAGCCGCAGGCGCGACTGGGCTTGCGGCCACTCGGTCGGTAGTGGGGGTGGGGCCCGCAGGTCCGGGGCGGTATCTTGCAGACTGTCCGGGTACAGCAGCAGCGTGTGCTTGCCATCCACCGGCCAGACCGGCGCGGCAAATGCCTCACCCACCACCAAGCGGCAGTGCGCCAAGCTGAGGTGCAGCAGGCGAGCACTGCCTTTGGCCTGGTGTACCTCCAGCGGGTGCTGCAGCACCAGTACCTCCACCGCGTGGGCGGTGGGCGCGACCCAGCGGCAAATGCAGGCGCTGAGCGGGCGCAGGCAAGCGGTGCACTGGGGGCGGGGGACCAAAGCGGCGGACATGGCTGAATTTTATTCAGCGTGCCTGGCCAAACAATGCGTGGAAGGAGGTGTCTCTTGGCTTTGGCGCGACGGCTGGCAGCTTTGGACAATCTCGGAAGACCACAGTGGGCCCATTGCGGCCTTTCGGCCTTCTTGAAAGCGGACGTCGCCGGACGTCCACTACTCCTTGGAGTAGCGGAACACACCCAAAAATATGGGGTCATCGGCGATGGGCCTTTTCACCTTCTCTGGCGCATACGCAAAATCGAACTGAACAGTTACCCAGCGAGCTTCTGAGAGTTTTCGGCGTTCTGCTACTTTCACGGCAGTGGCGGCGAAACTGCCGGAGTATGAAATCTCCTCCAGTAACCGCTCCACTTTTGTCAGCTCGAACGAAAAGCAGTTTGCTTCTTGATCGTCCAAGCTGTAGTAGCCGACGCCACAAAGATCCTGCAGCACGTCGATCAATTGATCGGCATCTTGCGAGTAGCCCAGCCAGATCGACACTTTGCCAGGGCTTTCGAAGTCCTGCGTGTAGAAGTCGTCATCTTCGGAATAGTCGCGGTGCGGCATGTGGATGTGAGGAGCTGGAGAAATACGATTGAATGTCAAGTTGCGGCCGATGGCAGTCTTCGGTGCGCCGCCACAATGGCCGGCACAAGCCAGCGTTGACATCGCAATCTAGCCGCTAAATTCCAAAGCGAGTGAGACAAAACTCGAAGAATTCCATCTTTAGCGAAACACCGATTCCGTCCTGAATGATTGATCGGCGCGTAGGTGGTTGACTCGTAGAGGATGCAAGTTCCACACCCTGTGAATCTCGACAAGAGCACTGGTTTATCAGCCGCAAGCGCAGAGCGTGAACTGTGCGACTGGCACCGGGTGCTCCCCGCAGCGAAATAAAGGAGGAGCGAAGCGGGGGACATTCGCGGAGGGGAGTACCCGGTGTCAGTCGCACTCGCCCTGAATACACGCGCCACGAATGACCTGCATCGGCCCCCGAACGCCCCAAAGTCATTCGACCGTCACGAACCCTCACTAGCATTCGCTGCAACATGCCCGCGCCGGGCGGCGGCCTTCGCCGGGCGTATCGACGATCTCATGCGGCATGAACTCCCTTTCACTTTCACCACGCTGGCTCGCAGCTTCCCCGCGCACGCCATCGCGATGACGTTCACGCTGACACTGGCCTTGACCGCCTGCTGCATGACACTCGCGTCCGTGAACGCCCACGCGCAAACCGAATCAGCGCCGCCGCCACCGCAAGGCGACCGCATCCGCTTCGACATCGCACGCCAGCCCCTGACGTCGGCCTTGGAGCAATACGGCCTAGCGACGGGCCTGCCGGTGTTCTTCGACGCGGGCCTGGTAGCAGGCCGAACCGCAACGGCCGTGCATTCCGCTGCAACGCCAACCGAGGCGTTGCGCGTTCTTCTTCAAGGCACGGGCCTCGTCGCCGACTACACCGGCACCGGCTCGACCGCCGCTTTCGTGCTCAAGCCCGCACCGGGCGACGCGGCCTTGCCCGCAACGGCCGATGGCGTGGTGCCCGAGGCGGCTGCCACGCCGCCCGTGCACCGCAACTACGACGGCCTTGTCCAGACCCGCATCTGGGAAGCCTTCTGCGGCAATCCGCGCACCGCGCCCGGCGGCTACCGCACCGCGATGCGCTTCGTGATCGACGGCACCGGCCGCATCGCCAACGCCTTCCTGCTGCACACCAGCGGCGACCGTGCGCGCGACGGCGCGATTCTCGATACCCTGCGGCAGATCCGCATCGACCAGCCGCCGCCGCCCGACATGGTGCAGCCGCTCACGATGCTGATTCTTCCGCGCTCGCAGACGCCGGGGCTCGAATGCCCGACGGCGCCGCGGCACTGAGCCGGCCGCCCCACGCCATGCCCGAGAACGCGCTGCCGGCGCTGCGCAACTTCCTGGTCGCGCGCTACGACGAACTGAAGCAGCGGCTCGCGCGCCGGCTCGGCAATGCCGACCAGGCCGGCGACGCGCTGCAAGACACCTGGCTGCGCCTGGAGAGCCGCGACGACATCGACGGCGTGCGCGACCCGGCTTCGTACCTGCTGCGCGTGGCCGTCAACCTGGCCTACGACCAGCTGGGCCGGCAGGGCCGGCTGGCGACGTCCGAAGAAATCGAGGCGCTGCTCGAAGAAGCGCACGACCCCGCGCCGGGCCCGGCGCAGATCGCGGAAGACCGCTCCGAGATGGCTGCGCTGGCCGCGCTGATCGAACGCATGCCGCCGCGGCGCCGGCAGATCCTGGTGATGGTGCGCTGGGAACACCTGCCGCAGCGCGAAGTGGCGGCGCGGCTCGGCATTTCGCTGCGCACGGTCGAGAAAGAACTGAAGGACGCGCACGACTACTGCGCCGCCCGCATGGGCCGTCCGCTCGCCGCGCCCGCTTCGTCCACACCCCCGCCAACGTCCCCTCCGCATGACGAACAGCAAAAATAAAGTGCGGTTCCCCGCCGCCAGAACCGTCTCATGGATATGACACACACCGGCGAGCCCGACAACGCGGATCAGGTCCGGCGCGAAGCGCAGGCCTGGCTGCGCCGGCTCACGTCCGGCGAGGCCACGCAGCGCGACGTCGAGGGCTTTCGCCGCTGGCAGGACGGCAGCCCGCTGCACGCGCAGGCCTTCATGGAAGCGAAGCGCCTGTGGAAGGCGCTGGACCCGGCCATCGGCCAGATGATGGCGGCCAACCCGGCGCTGCTGGCCAGCCACCGGCAGGCGGGGCGCCGTCCCGTGCTCGCGCGCCGCGCCTTTCTCGGTGCGGCCGCCAGTGCCGCGGGCGTGGCCGGCATTGCCGCGGTCTACCCGCCGCTCGGCCTGTGGGCGCCGGTCGGTGAATGGAATGCCGACTTCCGCACGGCCACCGGCGAGCAGCGTTCGGTGGCGCTGGCCGACGGCATCGACCTGACGTTGAACACGCAGACCCGCGTGCAGCGCCAGGTGGCCGAAGGCCGCACGGTGGGCATCGACCTGCTCGCGGGCGAGGCGGCGGTCGACATGGCTTCTTCCACGCGGCAGGCCTTCGGCGTGGTCGCGGGAGCGGGCCGCAGCGAGGCCGAGGCGGGACGCTTCGAGGTGCGCTACCTCGATGGCAACGCCTGCGTGACCTGCATCGAAGGCCGCGTGCGCGTGGCGCATGCCATGGGCGCACGCATGCTCGAAGCGGGGCAGCAGCTGAGCTACGACGCGGCTTCGCTCGGCAAGGTGGCGGTCGTGCAGCCGGCCGACGTGTCGGCGTGGCGCACCGGCGTGCTGGTGTTCCGGCAGACGCCGCTGGCGCGCGTGGTGGAAGAAATCAACCGCTACCGGCCGGGCCGCGTGGTGCTGCTGGCCAAGCGGCTGAACGACCGCGAGGTGAGCGGCCGTTTTGCGATTGCCGCGCTCGACACGGTGCTGGTGCAGATCCAGCGTTCGTACGACCTCGATGCGCGTTCGTTGCCGGGTGGCGTGCTGCTGCTTAGCTGATGAATGTGACAGCTTGATTGGCCCCGATGCGCGGTCAGGAATGCTCAAAAGAATTAGCGGTTTTGTTTGCGTCCCCCGGTCTGTCCAGTAAGGGGCACAGGTTCTGTGCCGGTGCATTTCATTCTTTACTGGGCGTCAGATGAACACACACGTGGGACATGGCAACAACAACAGCCGCAAGCAGGGCGCTGTCGTTGTGCATGCGAGGAGCTTCCGGATTTCGCCGCTGGCGCAAGCGATGGCGCTGGCATTGGCGGCCGGCGCGGCCACGGTGCCGGCACACGCGCAGCAGCGTGCCTTCAGCCCGACGTGGTTCAACGCCAAGGGCGCGGCGCAGGCCACGGCCGCGGCAACCGGCCTGCTGCCCAACGGGCAGCCCGCGTCCAGCCTCGTGAGCCCGCTGGCGCAGCAGCAGCGCGCCAACGTGCAGCTCCAGCAATCGCTGGGCAACCTGAACCTCGCGGCGCGCGGCATCGCGGCGCAGCAGGCCGCGCAAGAGGCCGCGCGGCGTGCCGCGCAGAACGATCCCTCGGTGCCCGATGGCCTGGCCGATGGCGGCCTGAAGGTCGACACCCATTCGCTGACCGCCGGCTGGCTCAATGCGCGCCCGCTCGACGGTGATTCGCAAAAGAAGAATGCCGATGGCCGCACGGTCGTCACCGTCGAGCAGACGGCCGACCGCGCCATC
Organism: Variovorax sp. KBW07; assembly: GCF_003852515.1. GTDB lineage: Bacteria > Pseudomonadota > Gammaproteobacteria > Burkholderiales > Burkholderiaceae_C > Variovorax. The sequence goes on from NZ_QAJK01000135.1 coordinate 5,953, forward strand.
CTGAACTGGGAAACCTTCAACGTCGGGCGCAACACCACGGTGGCCTTCGCGCAGCAGAAAGACTGGGCGGTACTCAACAAGGTGAACGACCCGCAGGCGCGGCCGAGCCAGATCCAGGGCCGCATCCAGGCCGACGGCACGGTGATGATCGCCAACCGCAACGGCATCGTGTTCAGCGGCAGCAGCCAGGTCGACACGCGCAACCTCGTGGCCGCGGCCACGCAGATCGACGACGCGCAGTTCCAGGCCAACGGCGTGTACGCCAGCGGCAACATGCCCAACTTCAAGAACGCGCAAGGGCGCGTCGAGGTGCAGGCCGGCGCAAGGCTTTCCACACCCGCGCCGACATCGGCTACCCAAGGCGGCGGCTATGTGCTGTTGCTGGGCAGCGAGGTGCACAACGCCGGCGAGATCGCCACGCCGGGCGGGCAGGCCATGCTGGCGGCGGGCGACAGCTTCGTCATCCGCAAGGGCGTGGGCACCGATGGCAACCAGGCCTCGACCACGCGCGGCAACGAAGTGGCGGTTTCGCTGAACGCGAACAGCACGGCGGGCACGGTGCGCAACACCGGCCTGATCCAGGCGCTCACTGGCGACGTCACGCTGGCGGGGCGCGAAGTGGTGCAGGGCGGTGTCGTTTTGTCCAGCACGTCGGTGAACGGCCGCGGCACGGTGCACCTGAACGCGACCGGTGCCGCGGGCAAGGTCACGCTCGGCGAAGGCAGCACCACGGCCATCGTGCTCGACACCAGCGGCGCCACGGCGCTCGACAGCCAGCGCGCGGGCCTGATGGCGCCGGCGGTGCCGGTCGACAGCACCAGCGGCATTCAGCTGGCGGGCAACGACCGCCGCGACCTGTCGCGCGTCGAGGTGGCGAGCGGCGGCACGGTCGAGTTCCAGAAAGACTCGCTCACGCTGGCCACCGGCGGCCAGGTGGCGGTCGATGCGAAGCAGCGCAGCCTGGTGCGCGAGGGTGCGCGCATCGACGTGTCGGGCGCGGTGGGCGTGAAGCTCACCATGGAGTCGAACAACGTCAAGATCAACGTGCAGGGCAACGAGCAGCGCGATGCTCCGGTCAACCGCGACGGCAAGAAGCTGAACAACACCGATCTCTGGATCGACCGGCGCACGCTGGTGCTGGTGCCGGGCGGCACCAACGGCTACCAGGGCGATCGCTGGTACACGGGCGGCGGCCTGCTCGAGGTGGGCGGCTACCTCAGCACGCAGGGCCACACGGTGGGCGAGTGGATGGCGCAGGGCGGCGCGGTGAGCTTCACCGGCGGCGACGTGGTCACGCAGCGCGGCTCCAGCATCAATCTGTCGGGCGGCACGCTCGACGTGCTCACGGGCAAGATCAACCAGAGCTGGCTCAAGGGCGCGGACGGGCGCCTCTACGAAGTCAACAAGGCGCCGGGCGACCTGCGCTACACGGGCGTCTACAAGGGCTTCGAAGACGAGCACGCGCGCTGGGGCAAGAGCACCACGGGCTTCTTCTACAACCCGTTGATCGGGCCGCAGACGCGGCTGGAAAACGGCTACACCGTGGGCCGCGACGCCGGCCTGCTGGTCGTCGGCACCAAGGGCGCGGTGCTCGAAGGCGAGATCGTCGGTGAAACGTTCCAGGGCGAGCGGCAGACGCAGGCGCGGCAGGCCGGGCTCGACGGCTACAGGCAGTCGACCAGCGCGGTGGCGCAGCGCGGGCAGCTCGTCGTGGGCAACTACGACGCCTACTACGACAAGACGGCCGGTGCATTGCACCGGCGGCTAGAAACCGCGGGCATCCGGAACGTGGTGCTGGGCGACACGGCCGAAAGCATTGCCGCGGGGCTCGACCTCGCGACGGCGTTGCCGGCGGAACGCCGCGACACGTTGTTCCTCGACGCGGCGCAGCTCAGTGGCTTCCGCCTGGGCGCGGTGCGCATCGCGGCCACCGACGGCATCGTGGTCGACAAGGCACTGCAGGCAGGCGACGGCGGCAACATCACGCTGTACAGCCCGAGCGTGAAGGTCAATGCCGACCTCGTTGCGCACGGCGGCGGCATCCAGTTGGGCAACGTGCTCGAACAGGTCAGCCTGAATTACCTGAAGGACACGACCGCTCTCGACGCACCGGCCGGCGGCACCGCCAGCGTGGTGCTCGCGGGCGGTGCCGGGCTCGACACCAGCGGCCTCTGGACCAACGTGCTGAAGAACCCGGCCGAGGCGGGCGGCGTGGCGTACCGCAACGGCGGCAGCGTGTCCGTGCGCAGCACCGGCGACGTGGTGCTGGGCAAGGGCAGTGTGGTCGATGTGTCGTCAGGCGCAGCGCTGTTGTCGAAGGCCAGACAGCAGGGCGGCAAGGGCGGCAGTGTCACGCTCGAAGCCGATGGCTTCAACACCGGCAGCGGCCATGTGGCGCTCGAAGGCGCGGCGCTGCGCGGCCAGGGCGTGGACGGCGGCGGCACGCTCACGGTGCAGACGATGCGCATCGCCATCGGCGACACGTCGGGTGCGGCAAAGCCCGACACGCTGATGCTCGGCGCGGACTTCTTCGACAAGGGCTTCAGCCGCTACGCGCTCATCGGCAACCACGGCCTTGCCGTGGCCGATGGCGCGCAGGTCGACGTGACGATGCCGGTGTACCGCTTCGGTGCCAACGCGCAAGACATGGCCACGGGCGGCAAGCCGGCCGATGCGCTCGACGTGTGGACGCCACCGCTCTACCAGGAAGACGCCACCAGGGCCGCGCTCACGCAGCGCAAGGGCGCGAGCCTGTCGCTGCAGGCCGGCACGCCGACCACGCTGGCCAAGGAACTGCTGACGGTGCAGGCCGTGGTGGGCAAGGGCGCGGTGATCGGTGTGGACCCGGGCCAGGCCATCGAGCTGCGCAGCGCCGGCCAGCTTACGGTGGACGGCACGCTGCGCGCGAACAGCGGGCGCATCGTGCTGAAGACGGTGGACATCACCGATCTCGAGGCCGACATAGCCAATGCACAGGCCCATGCCCGCTCGATCTGGATCGGCGGGCAGGCGGTGCTCGATGCGTCGGCGCATGCGGCCACCGCCACCGACGTCAACGGCAAGCGCTATGGCCTGGTGCGCGACGGCGGCAGCATCGTGATCGGCGGCGAGATCGATCCGCTGCTCGGCAAGGCCACCGCATCACAGAATTTCGTTGTCGTGCGGCCGGGCGCGCTGCTCGATGCATCGGGCACGCATGCGGTGCTCGACGTGCCGGGCATGGGCGCCACCGACGTGGCGAGCAACGGCGGCGGCATTTCGCTCGCGTCGTACAACGGGCTGCAGCTGGACGGCACTTTGCGTGCCGTCGCGGGCGGCGAGCGCGCGGCCGGCGGCACATTGGCCGTGGTGCTGGGCACGCCGGGCCTGCGCCTGCACCTGGACCCGCTGCAGCAGGCGGAAGACCGCGTGCGCCGGCACCGCGTGCTGGTGCTGGGCGTTGAGCAGGGGGCACCGCTCGCGCCCGACACCCTGCAGGCCGGCGTCGACGACGGCGCCCTCGCATACGGCCAGGCCCGGCTGGGCACGGACACGGTCCGGCGCGGCGGCTTCGACAACCTCTCTCTGTTTGCCGGCTCCACGCTCGCGTTCGAAGACGGCGTCGACCTGCGCATGCGGCAGGGCCTGCAGATTTATGCCGGCGGCCTCGCGCTCGGCAAGGACGCGCCCGACGACGCGCACGTGGCCCTGTCGGCCGCGCATGTGCGGCTGGCCGGCGCAATGCCTTCGTTCTCGCGGGAAGTCTTGAAGGCCCCCGTCGCCGAAGGCGGCGTGGTGCGCGTGCCGTCCGGCACCCGCCTCGATGTGGCGGGCGACCTGATCGAGATTCGCGACGGCATGGGCTTCGGCGTCAACGGCAAGGTCCCCGTGCTCGACAGCGCGAGCGAGTCGCCCACGGTCGACCTGGCCGCCTTCGGTCACGTCACGCTGGCCAGCACCGGCGACATGCGCTTTCTGCAAGGCCGGCAAGACGTGGGCGTTTCCACGAGCCTGGAGGTGCCCGGAAGCCTGACCCTGCGCGCCGCGCAGATCTACCCGGCAACGGGCGTGGTGGCGCTCGTGTCCGCGGGCATGACGCCGGACGGCACCTACCGGCCCGACACGGTGCTGCGCATCGAGGGCACGGGCGCGACCCCGGAGGTGCCGTACTCGGCCTTCGGCGACCTGTCGCTGCGTGCCGGCGTCATCGAGCAGGCCGGCACGGTGCGGGTGCCGCTCGGCCAGCTGACGCTCGGCGATGCGCTCACCACGCAGGTCAGGCTGCTGCCAGGCAGCCTCACATCGGTGAGCGGCGAGGGGCTGAACATGCCCTATGGCGGCACGGTCGACGGCATCAACTACCTGTACGACGGCAAGCAGGTCAAGCTCACCGGCGTGGGCGCCGGCGACGGCTACAAGCGCAACCAGACGATCGGCCTCACGTTCATGGGGGCCAGCGTGCTGGGCCAGCAAGGCGCCGTGCTCGACCTGTCGGGCGGCGGCAACCTCACGGGCGCGGGCTTCGTGAGCGGGCGCGGCGGCTCGACCGACGCGCGCTTCAGTCCGCTGATGCAGGTCGGCGCCAGCGGCGGCTTCACGCTGCCGGGGCTTGCGACCAACCCGGTGTATGCCATCGTGCCCGGCGTGCAGCCGGCGGTGGCGCCCACCGGTGCCGAGAAGGGTGCGGTCGATCCGCTGGTCGGCCAGCACATCACCATCGGCGCCGGCGTGCCGGGCCTGCCCGCGGGCACCTACACGCTGATGCCCTCGACCTACGCGCTGCAGAAGGGGGCCTTCCGCGTGGAGCTGAACGGCGCAGCCGGCCTGGGCGCGCCCACCGGCACGCTGGCGATGCGCAACGGCTCGTGGCTCACGGCCGCGCAACTGGGCGTGGGCCGCACCGGCATCGGCGACACGCTGTTCCGCCAGGCCATAGTGACCTCGGGCGAGGTGCTGCGCAGCTATTCGCAATACAACGAGATGGGCTATGCCGACTTCGTGCGCGCCGATGCGCAGCGCCTGGGCGTGCCGCGCGCCATGCTGCCGGCGGACGCGCGCAACCTGCACCTGAAGCTCGCGCCCGGCGCGGGCGCCGATGCCTTCGGCTTCGACGGCGCGGCACGCTTCCTTGTGGGCGCGGGCGGCCGGGGCGGCTCCGTGGTGGCCACGACCAGCGACGAGCAATTGGGCCTCGAGATCGTCGCGGCCGGCGCGTCGGCGACGGCGGGCTTCCAGGGGGTCACGCTCGACGCCGGCGTGCTCAGCGGCATGGGCGCGTCGCGCCTGGTCATCGGCGGCTTGCAGGGCGCCGACTACGGGCAGAGCGGCAACGTCATCCAGACCGGCGACGGCGGGAACAGCGTGGTGCTGCGCCAGGGGGCGGTGCTGTCCGCGCCCGAAGTGTTCCTGGCCGCGGTGGCAGTGACCGAGGGCACGCCGCTCAGCGTGGTGATCGAGCAGGGCGCGCGCATCAACACCCTCGGCCGCGGCAAGGCGGCCTACGACGCCGGCGACGGCTTCGTCTACGCCGCGACCGGCCAGATGGTGATGGTTTCCAACGGCCGGGTGAGCACGCTGCCGGTGCCGCAGACCCAGGCCGCGTCGGACAACCGCAGCCTTCAGATCGGCGTGTGTGCCAGCGCGTCGTGCAGCGGGCAGACCGAGCTGTATTCCGAAGGCACCATCGCCATGGTGACGCCCGACCGCTTCGAGATGAACGAGGCGGTGCGCTACGGCACACGCCACCTCACGCTGGCGGTGCGCGGCATCAACGTGGGCGACAGCAGCGCGCTGGCCGCCGCCGCGCAGAACCACACGCTGCCGCAGGGACTGGCCATGAGCCAGGCCCTGCTCGACCGCCTGCTGCGCGGCGACCGGCAGTACGGCGCACCCGCGCTCGAAACGCTGGAGTTGAGCGCCAGCGGCGGTGTCAACTTCTTCGGCACCGCGACGCTGGACACCATCGACCCCGCAACCGGCAAGGCGAAGATGGCGCAGCTGGTGCTGGCCACCCCCGCCATCTACGGCCAGGGAGGCGCGGGCGACGTGGCGACCATCCGCACCGGTCGCCTGGTGTGGCAGGGCGCGACCATTGCGCCTTCCGCCGTGGTGCGCGGTGGCGCGGGCACGGGCAGCGGCACGCTGAACATCGAGGCCGAGCACATCGAGTTCGGCTACGGTCCCAACAGCCAGCCGAACGGCCTGGACGATGCGGCCCGCCTGGTGCTGGGCTTTGCCGACGTGAACCTCAGGGCCTCCGACCGCGTGAGCGCCAACGGCAAGGGCAGCCTCTCGGTCTACCAGTCGCAGGGCGCGTACGAAGCGGGCAAGGGCTACGCGTACAGCGGCGGCAACCTGAATATCGTGGCGCCGCTGTTGACGGGCGAGGCGGGCTCGGTGAACCGCATCACGGCGGGCGGCACGCTGCGCGTGGCCGCACCGGCCGGTGCGCTGGCGGCGGCCACCGGCGATGCGGCGCTGGGCGCCGAGCTGAGCCTGCGCGGACGCGACGTGACGCTCGACACCGCCGTGGCGCTGCCCAGCGGCAAGCTCACGCTGGGCGCCGAACGCGACCTCACGCTGAGCGACCGCGCGGTGCTCGACCTGTCGGGGCGCAAGGTGGTGTTCAACGACGTGAGCAAATACAGCGCCGGCGGCGACGTGGTGCTCGAAAGCCTGCACGGCAACCTGCGGCAGGCGGCCGGCTCGGTGATCGATATCTCGGCGCAGAACAACCGCGCCGGCACGCTGAAGGCGATGGCGCTCGACGATGCGGCCGGCGCGGCGGGCACGGTCGATCTGCAGGGCCGCATCCTCGGCGCGAGCAGCGGCCGCTACGACGCGGGCGGCACGCTGGTGCCGTTCGCGGCGGGCAGCGTGGACGTGCGCGCGCGGCAACTTGGCGACGCCGAGTTCGCGGCGCTCAACCAGCGCCTGAACGACGGCGGCGTGTTCGGCGCGCGCAGCTTCCAGCTGCGCCAGGGCGACCTCGCCATCGGCAATGGCCTGAAGGCCAACGAAGTGAACGTGTCGCTCGACAACGGCAGCCTCACCGTGACCGGCACCATCGACGCCAGCGGCGAGCGCGTGGGCCGCATCAGCCTGGCCGCGAAGAACAACCTCACGCTGGCCGGCAGTGCGGTGCTCGACGCGCATGGCCGCACGCTGCGCGTGGACAGCCAAGGCCAGATCATCGATTCGCCGAACCGCGCGATGGTGGAGCTCACGTCGAACGACGGACAGCTCACGCTGGCCTCGGGTTCGCGCATCGACCTGCGCCACGGCACCGACGCCAAGGTGGGCGCTGAACCGGGCCAGAACGACGGCCGCGCACGCGGCACGCTGGAGCTCAACGCGGGCCGCACCGGCGAGACGGCAGGCGACATCCGCATCGACGCCAGCGGCAACATCGCCATCGACGGCGCGCGTTCCATCGCGGTGAACGGCATGTGGCGCTACGACGATGCACGCTTCGGCACCGACGCCGCGGCCACCGGCAGGCCCTACCAAGTCATCGACCAGGCGTACCTCGACGCCAAGCACCTGCAGAGCACCGTCTTCATCGACAACGCGCTGGCCAACGGCGCGCTGATGAACGGCAAGCTCGCGGGCCTGAACAACGCGCGCTATGCCGATGCCTTCCACCTGCGCCCCGGCGTGCAGATCGTCAGCAAGACGCCCGACGGCGACATGGTGGTGCAGGGCGACATCGACCTGTCGGGCTACCGCTACGCCAGCGCCAATCCGCACACGCAAAAGACCGGCGTGTACGGCTCGGGCGAGGTGGGTGCGCTGGCCCTGCGCGCGGGCGGCAACCTCGACATCTTCGGCAGCATCAACGACGGCTTTGCGCCGCCGCCCGCCACGCAGGACGACGGCGGCTGGCTGCTGCTGCCGGGCGTCAACCTGCTGCGCGGCGACACCGTGGTGCCGCGGGGCGGCGTGGTGCTGGCCGACGGCACGACCTTCGAGGGGGGCGCCGGCACGCTCAACTACGACCTGCCAATCAAGTCGACGCTCTTCGTGGCCGGGCAACTGATGCCGGTGGCCAGCGTGCTGGCCAAGGCGCTCGAACTGAAGGTGGGCACGGTGCTGGGTGCAGACGTGCGCAGCGCCTCGGGCGCGCTGCTGTTCGCGGCGGGGAGCATCGTCAGCGGCGCCAACGTGACGCTGCCGGTGGGCACGCGCCTGGGGGCCGGCATGCGCCTGCCGTCGGCAGCCACGCTGTCGGGCGTGGTGTGGCCCAAGGGCGTGCCGCTGCCCGGCGACGGCAAGAAGTTCGTGCTCAACGGCGCCCTCACGCTGCCGCTGGGCGCGCTGCTCCCGGCTGCGACCAACATCAAGCTGCCCAGCGGGGTGACTTCGGTGAACCTGCGCCCGGACGGCGCCGGCAGGCTGTGGGCCGTGGCGGCGATGCTGCCCGAAGGTTCGCAGTCGTGGTCGGTGCGGCTGGCCGCGGGTGCGGACCTGAACGCGGCGGACAACCGCATCGTGCAGGTGCATCCGGCGGCGGGCCGGGGCAACCTGCGGCTGGCGGACAGCCACTACGGGATGTTCGGCAAGCTGAAGCCCGGCGGCGCGTTGTGGAGCGTGGAAGGGTCCATCAACTTCGTGGGCGACGAGAGCATGGCTGGCAAGCCCATCGATTTCGCGGACATCCAGTACCCGGAGCTTTGCGTGGACCTTCCCAGCTATTGCGTCATCACCGCCCCGGAGTACAGCTACCTGCCGGGCAGCACGCGCTTCAGCGTGGTGCGCACCGGCGCGGCCGATCTCGACCTGCTGGCCGCCGGCAACCTGCGCATGGATTCGCTGTTCGGCGTGTACACCGCCGGCGCCTCGTCGCAGGCCACGCGGGCCGGCGACCCCTACAACCTGCCGCGCGCGGTGGGCTCGAAGGGCACGGTGCTCAACGACGCGAGCGGTGGCTACGAGAAGTTCGTCGATGGCGGCGCACAGAACCTGGCACGCGCCTGGTACCCGGCCTCCGGCGGCAACCTGACGCTCCAGGCCGGCGGCGACCTGACCGGCGACATGACGCTGACCGCCGACGGCAGCGGCTATGGGCGGCCGAATCCTGCCGACAAGGGCTTCAACAGCGGCGCCATCGGCAACTGGCTGTGGCGCCAAGGCACGGGCGACAGCTTCGGCGGCGGGCAGGACCAGCCCACGGCGTGGTGGATCAACTTCGGCTCGTATGTCGGCACGACCGGGGCGGCCGACAAGTTGCTCGGCTTCACCGGCTTCGGCACGCTGGGCGGCGGCGACCTGCGCGTTGACGTGGGCGGCAACGCGGGGCTGCTGGCACGGCGCGGCGCCAGGACAGATTCGTCCACCGACAGCCGGCGCAGCCAGGGCCTGGTGCTGGCGGTGGGCGGCACCGGCCGTGTGCTGGCCGACGGCAGCCTGAGCCTCACGGGCGGTGGCGACGTGCTCGTGCGCGTGGGAGGCGCCTTCAATCCGCTCCACACGCCCTACGTCGAGGGGGCCGGCGGCGACTCCGACGCCGGGCTCAACGGGGCCATCGTCAACCTTCGGGGCGACGTGCAGCTGCAGGCAGGCACCCTCGGCAGCCTGCCCCGGGTCTATGGGCTCTCCGAGCGGGCGCAGTCGCCCCGCGAGACCCGCGCCTACGACCTCTACACGGCAACCCGCGGCATGGCGCAAGGCGGCATCGTGTTGGCCCCGGGCGATGCGAACTACACGCTCGCCACGCGCGGCGACCTCGTGGTCAAGGGCGTGATCGATCCGACGCGCGTGGACCTCGCCAATGCCACGCCGTTCAGCGCCAACGGCCTGGCGGGACAAGGCCAGAGCTGGTTCACCCTGTGGACGCCGCACACCGCCATCCGCCTCTTCGGCGCAGGCGGCAACCTGGTGCCGGTAACGGGTGGCGCGGGCATGCCCGTGACCGACTCGGCCTTCGTGTACCCCTCGATCCTGAGTGCGGTGGCCGCCAGTGGCAGCCTGTTCTATGGCGATGCGGCGACCTTCGACAACACCGGCACGGGCACGCCGCTGGTGCTGGCGCCCTCGGCCCACGGCATGCTGGAGTTCCTGGCCAGCGACTCGATCTATGCGGGGGGCAACACCGTGAGCCAGTCGGGCGCGGCCGCCTTGGCGCTGGCGACGCCGCTGCGCCCGGCGTTCCAGGGCACCGCCAGCAACGGCACGGTGATCGGCAACCTGTCGGGCGGCAACAACCTGGACGGCGGCGGCGTGCGTCCGCTGTTCGCCTTCGGCCCCAACACGGTGTCGGGTGAAGCGGTGGGCACGCAGCCGGCGCGCTTCTACGCCGTGCACGGCGACCTGGTCGGCGTGAGCAGCGGGCGCATCCTGCGCTTCGGGCCTGACGATGCGACGCGTGCCGGCCAGACCTGGTACGAGGGCGCGCAGCCGGTGCGGATGATGGCCGGGCGGGACATCGTGGCGAGCGGCACGCCCATCGGGCAGGCCGAGGATTCGGGCGGCCTTGCGCAGACCTACTTCGCGAGCCGCGGCAACCTGTTCGTGCACCAGAAGCCGGGCGACATCTCGGTGGTTTCGGCGGGGCGCGACATCCTGTTCAGCACTTTCAACGTGGCTGGCCCCGGCACGCTGGAGATCACGGCGGGCCGCGACATCCGCATGGACAACAAGGCCTCGGTCCGCAGCCTGGGCGCGGTGGTGCCGGGCGACAACCGCCCGGGCGCCAGCATCGCCATGCTGGCCGGCGTGGGCGCCAGTGGGCCCGACTACGCGGGCTTTGCGCAGCGCTACCTCGACCCGGCCAACCTGATGCAAAGCGGCCAGCCGCTGGCGGACCAGGCCGGCAAGGTGGTGAAGACCTACAACCGCAAACTCACGCTGGGCGACTGGTTGCGAGCCGAGTTCGGCTACAGCGGCGATGAGCAGGGCGCCGCGGCCTGGATGGCGCAGCGCCAGGCCAGCCTCGATGCAGAAACAGGCAAGCCGCGCCGCGTGCTGGCCAACGACTACCGGCAGGCCAGCCAGCTGTACCTGGTGAACTGGCTCGAAGCCTCGCAGGGCTACGGCAGCGGCGCCGCGGGCAATGCGCAGGATGCGCTCGCGTTCTTCAACGCGCTGCCGCCCGAGCAGCAGCGCAGCTATCTGCGCGGCGTGTACTTCGCCGAGCTGAAGGAAGGCGGCCGCGAATACAACGACGAAAGCGGCGTGCGCTACGGCAGCTACCTGCGCGGGCGCAACACCATCGCGGCGCTGTTCCCGGGCACCGACGCGCAGGCCAGGCCCGTCAGCTACAAGGGCGACATCACCATGTTCGGCGCGTCGGGCGTCAACACGCTGTTCGGCGGCGACATCGCGATGCTCACGCCGGGCGGGCGCCAGGTGTTCGGCATCGAGGGCGAGGCGCCGAAGGCCATGGGTGGCGTGATTCCGGGCGTCATCACGCAGGGCGCCGGCGACATCTCGCTGTACGCGCTGGGCAGCATCCTGCTGGGCCAGAGCCGGATCATGACCACCTTCGGCGGCAACGTGCTGGGCTGGTCGGCCGAGGGCGACATCAACGCCGGCCGGGGCTCCAAGACCACGGTGGTCTACACGCCGCCCAAGCGCGTGTACGACCAGTGGGGCAACGTGGTGCTGTCGTCGGACGTACCGAGCACGGGCGCGGGCATTGCCACGCTGAATCCGATTCCGGAAGTGCCGGCCGGCGACATCGACCTGATCGCGCCGCTGGGCACCATCGACGCGGGCGAGGCGGGCATTCGCGTGTCGGGCAACGTCAACCTGGCGGCGCTGCAGATCGTGAACGCGGCCAACGTGCAGGTGCAGGGCAAGAGCGCCGGGCTGCCGGTGATGGCGTCGGTGAACGTCGGTGCGCTGACCAACGCCAGCGCGGCGGCTTCGCAGGCCACGGCGGCGGCGCAGGACGCGATGCAGCGCGAACGCGCGGCGCAGCGGCAGGCCTTGCCGTCGGTGTTCACGGTGCGCGTGCTGGGCTTCGGCGACGAGCCGGCGGGCGGCGGGCAGGGCGCGGGCGAGGTGCGGCGCAAGCCGGCCGAGCAGGCGAGCTACGACCCGTCGGGCTTCATCCAGATGGTGGGCCACGGCGCGCTGACCGACGCGCAGATCGCGCGGCTGAGCGAGAACGAACGCCGCGGGCTGCCGCGCGGGCGCTAGCCGAAGACGACGACGCCACCGCCATGATGTCCTTGCCTTGTGGGCCCCGCGGCGATGCCGCGGGACGGCTCCCTGCTGCCGCGCCGCCGGATTTCCAGGCGCTGCTGACCGCCAACTACGCGGCGCTGCACCAGCGGCTCGCGCGGTACCTGGGCTGCGCCGACGCGGCCACCGAGGGCCTGCACGATGCCTGGCTGCGGCTGGCCGACACGGCCGCCTTCACGGGCACTGTGCAGAGCCCGCTGGCCTACATCTATCGCGTGGCCTGCAATGCGGCAACCGACCGCGTGCGCGCCGACCGGCCCTGGCAGTACGCGGGCGATGCGGAAGACACGCTGGCGCACCTGGCCGACCATTCGCCGGGCCCGGAGCTGATCGCCGAGGCGCGCTCCGACCTGAAGGCGGTGGAGCGCGCGATGCAGGGCCTGCCGAACCGGCACCAGGACATTCTGGTTGCCTTGCGCGTGCACGAGCTGACGCGCCACGAAGTGGCGGTGCGGCACGGCCTGTCGCTGCGGCGGGTGGACACCACGCTGCGCCAGGCTTTGCGGCACCTGCCAGTGGGCCGGCAGGTGGCGGCGTGAAATATGAGTCGGCTGAAAGTAATACTTGAGTTTCAGATTCTTGATATTTGAGGATAAAAGGTTTACGGTGATCCCATCATGGACACCGCAAGGCTCGACATCGCAGTGCCCGCTGGCTGGCGGTGCTGGATCGCGCTGACGCGCACGCCGAGCGGTACCTATGCCGGCATTGCGGAACTGAGCCTGAGCGGCATTCCGCGCTGCGCGCTGGTGATCACCCAGCAGCTGTCGTGGGACGCGGCGGTCGAGCGCGCCACGCTGCGGGCGGACCATTTCGTGCGGCAGTGGACGCCGGCGAGGGGGCATTGAATGCCCAGGCCGTCCGGCTGCGAAAGCAGGGGTTTCGAGGACTTAGTTCCTCGCTCGTCATGTGCACCGCCGATAGGCTCGCCGCACCCATGAACGCAGCACCCGCACTGGCAGCCGCTCCGGCAGCAGCAACCACACCCCTGACCGCGCCCGCGCAGATCGCGGTCGATCTCCACAACGGCTGGTCGTGCTCGTTTCACTTCAAGGAAACGCTGAGCGGTCGCTATGCGGGCGTTGCCGCGATCTTTCTTCGCGGCCTGCCGAGCGGAAGCCTGGTGATCATGCCGCAGCCCTCGATGGACGCCGCCATTGCGCGCGTGAAGCTCTGCGCCGGCCAGTTCGCGCGGGAACGAAGCCCGCCGCGAGGCTGAGCGTCCGCTGGCGCCATCGAGGCCCTTGCTGCTTCCTGCTTCCTGCTTCCCGCATCCAGACATAACCCAGTCATCGCCACCTGTGACGCTGGTGTAATCCGCACGCCGCCGGCGCGCCGCGCCATGGGGCAGAACAACAACGAGGGTGTTCTCGATGCTGGAATTCCACGCAGACACGGCCGAAGCCGGTCTTTCCACAAGCCTTGCCTTTTCGCTGACCAACACGGGGCAGCAACCGGTTCACTTCCTGTACTGGAAGACGGTGTTCGATCCGGTCTGTCCGGCCGGGCTGGTTCTTGAAGCGGACGGCCGCGATGCCGCCAGCTACCGCGGCCCGCGTGCCAAGTACCGCTTCGACCCGCGCGTGAGCCTTGTCACGCTGGCGCCGGGCGCGACGGTGCGCGCCATCGTCAACGTGTCGGAAAACTACATGCTTGCGGCGGACGGCACGTACGAGGTGCGACTGCGCGAAGACGCGATCCGCGGCATCGTCGGGGAACTCCCGGCGGACCTGGCGCCTTGCAAGTTCAAGGGGCTCTCGGTTGCGCAGCGGCCGGGCAGGCACCGCCTCACGGCCGTCGACAACCACCACCTGCTGCCTCCGGCCGCACCGGTGGAGCCCTTCATTCCGCCGCATTGCCAGGTGCCGCTTTGCATGGACAACGGCTACTACGAGGAACCGGTGGTCTGCGTGATGGGCAAGGCGGTGTATGCGCAGGCCAGGGTCGAAAAAGCGACGCCCGCGCAACAGGCGATCGTGCGGGCGGCCATCGAGCGGCTGTTCCAGCGCACGGTCGGTCCCGGGCGTCCCCCGCTGGACGTGAAGGACGATGCAACCTACCGGCGGTGGTTCGGTGCCTACACGCCGGAGCTTGCGACGCGGGTGCGCCATGCCATCGGCGGCATCCAGGGGCAGGCGGTGTGCAAGCGCTTCGTGATCTACGTTGTGGCGCAAGGGCCCAAGCCCGACACCATCGCGTTCTTCCAGAAGTCCGATACGCCCGGCCGCTACGACCTGATGGCGCTGTGCCCGCCCTATTTCGCGGAAGGCGAGTCCGGCAAGGACTCCCGCGCGGGCACGCTCGCGCACGAGCTGTCGCATGGCTACAGCGGCACCGACGACCACGACTACGGCGTCGAGTGCTGCCAGAGGCTGGCGCGCTTGCGGCCCGACCTCGCCGTGGCGAATGCGGATTCGCTGCAGTACTACCTGGAAGACACGGTGCTGTCGCTGGTGGACGAAGAGGCCGGCAGCGCGGCGCAGGACAGTGCCCGCGGCTGAACGTGAACCCGGCGGGTCCATGGTAGAAACCGCCACGCCAGTTTTTCTTCCTCTTGCACTGCACCGCCATCGCCTCCATGCCGCACCTCCAGGACCGGGCTGAAAAATCGCATGTCCGATGGCTGGCATGGCTGCTCGCCGGCATCGTCGCGCTGTTCCTCACCGGTTGCGCCGGCCTGCCCACCGACGTGCAGCGCAAGCCGTCGATGGCCATTGCGGACGGCGGCGACACCACGCTCGGCCGCCTCGTCAAGGCCGCGGCGCCGCCCGGCGAACCGTTGAGCGGCTTCCGGCTGTTGCCGATGGCGCAGTTCTCGCTGCATGCGCGCATCGAGCTGGCGCGCCGCGCGCAGCGCTCCATCGACGTGCAGTACTACCTGGTGCAGAACGACGAGACCGGGCGCTACCTGTTGCGCGCGTTGCGCGACGCGGCCGACCGGGGCGTGCGCGTGCGGCTGCTGGTGGACGACCTCTATACCGCCGGTGCCGATCCGCTCTTCACCAGCTTCGCTTCGCACCCGAATGTCGAGGTGCGGCTGTTCAATCCGTTCCCGGCCGGACGCGACCGCTTCGGCACGCGCTGGGCCTCGTCGATCCTGGACTTCGACCGCGTGCACCGCCGCATGCACAACAAGCTGTACGTGGTGGACAACACGATGGCGGTCATGGGCGGGCGCAACATCGCCAACGAGTATTTCCTGCGCGACGGTGGATCGAACTTCATCGACATCGACACGCTGGTGGCCGGCGCGGTGGTGCCCCGGCTGTCGTCGCTGTTCGACATGTACTGGAACAGCCCGTACGTCTACCCGATCGAATCGTTGGTGGCACGCGGCAGCGAAACGCCGCAGCAGTTGCGCGCGCTGTTCGACCGGCTGACCACGGGGCCGGCGGAGCTGCATGCCGAAGAGCCGGACTCCACCGACCTGCTGGGCAACAACCCGCTGGCCAAGGACCTGGACGCGGGCGCGCTCAAGCTGGTGTGGGCGCGCGCCGAGGCCTACGCCGACCCGCCGGCCAAGGCGCTGGCGCCCACGCCGGAAGCGCGCGGCCTGCCGGCCGACGAGGCCAGCGACAGCGTGCTCTTCAACGTGCAGCGCTACCTGCGCGGCGCCGAGAACGAGATCATGCAGACCACGCCCTACCTGATCCCGGGGCGCGGCGGCATGGAGTCGATCCGCATCATCCGGGGCAACGGCGTGAGCTACAGCATCGTGACCAATTCGCTGGCCGCCACCGACGAATCGCTGGTGCACATCGGCTACCGGCGCTACCGCGCGCAGATGCTGCGGCTGGGCGTGGAGCTGTACGAGCTGAGCCCCAAGCGGGTGGAAGAAACAAAGCGCTTCGGCATGTACGGCTCGGCCAGCGGGCGGCTGCATGGCAAGTCGGCGGTGATCGACCGCAAGATCGTGTTCGTCGGCTCGATGAACTTCGATCCGCGCTCGATGCTGCACAACACCGAGATCGGCATCTTCATCTTCAGTCCGCAGATTGCGCAGCAGCTCACCAGCCTGATCGGCTTCATCCGGCTGGATGGCGCCTACCAGCTGCAGCTGGGGCCGAAGGGCGCCATCGAGTGGGTGAGCCCGGCTTCGTCGGGCGACGGGGCCGACACCATCCTGCACACCGAGCCTGAAACGCATTTCTGGGCGCGATGGAAACTGGAGCTGATGGCCCCGCTGGTGCCCGAGAGCCTGCTGTAAGCCGAGACAGGCCGGCCGGGCGCGCGCGTACGTCAGATCGGCGGCACGACGCCCAGGGCGTCGAGCAGGGCCTTGTAGGCCGGGCCGTTCAGCCGGTTCGACTGCGACAGGTTGTTCCCCAGGTCGGGCTTGACGCGGCGCACCTGCCACACGCGGGTGCCGCCGCCGTCGTCGTACTCGGTGTACGCGCGCGTCTGCGGGCTCGTGACGTTCGGCTGGTTCGAAAGCTCCAGCACCCGTGCGCCGTGGATGGTGTTGATGGTGGCGGTGCCTGTGCCCAGCAGGGTGCAGGCCCCGACGTCGAGGTAGGCCGGCGGCGTCGAGACGCAGCTGTAGTACTGCACGCCGTCGCCGTTGCCGGCCGTGTTCATGAAGGCGAATCGCAGCAGGTGCGTGTTGTCGTAGAGCCCCAGCCCCGCCGTGCCCGTGCCGGCCGCCAGGTTGACCGCGCTGGCCTGGCGCGCATTCTGCAGAAATTCCAGCTGCGCGAAGGCCGTCTTGTCGGAGCTGCCCGGCGACGTGCTGTTGATGAAGTACGACTGGACCAGGTCGAGGTTGTTGCGGAAGGTGCGCACCGAGCCGGCGGGAAACACCGAGCCGGGCGGGAAGGCGATGGCCGGGTTGATGCCGCTGATAGAACTGCCCGGGCCGCCCTGGATTTCGGCGGTCACGCTCTCCATCGTCTGGCCGCTGATGTCCGTGGGCATCGAGTAACCCACCGCCTGCGAGCCGCCGGCGCAGTAGCTGCTTCGGCTGGGAACGCCGACGGTCGAGGTGAAGGCGGAGGACGCATTGCAGCGGACCCAGCCGGTGGGGCCCAGGATGGCGCGGTTGTAGAGCACGTTCTCGGCAATCGCGGCGCCGCCGGCCTTGCCGTAGCGCACGTCGGTCAGGGTCTGGGTGCCGGTGGCCGGATCGATCACGCCGTCGGACGGGTAGGTCTTGACGGAATAGTCGTTCACTCCCGCGAAGGTCAGCGTGGGCAACTGGTCCGTCGGCGTTGCGGTGTTCGCGGCGGCCGGATCGATCACCTTGAGCGCCGCGCCGTTGCCGATGGCGAACAGCGTCACCATCGCCATGGTCTGCGCGTTGTCGCCGAAGATCCCGAAGGTGGCGTTCTGCCCCTGGTAGCTGTAGATGTCGGCCGCCGGAATTCCCAACTGCAAGCCCACTGCCACTTCGGCGCGGTCCAGCGCAAGGCCGGACGAAACGCCCACCTGGACCAGCGTGGTGAGCGGGTTGACATGCCCGCGCTTGGCGGCGGGCGCGCTCAGGTTCAGCTCGCTGAAAGTGATGGGTGTCAGCGCGTTCGCGGAGTCGAACGAGGCGCCGTCGCTGACGATGGCGCCGCCGACGATGCTCGCGGGCGAGAGCTGCGCCACCAGTGGCGCAGCGGTCAGTTCGGTGGCCGCGGCCGCGTTGGCGGGCGTGAAGCTGAACGTGTAGACGCCGTCTGCGTCGGTCTTGGCGGAAACAGGTTCGCCTTCGTCGCAGGCGTCGTTGTTGTTGCGGTCGACGCACACGACCGCGTTGCTGACGGTGCCGATGGCGGTCAGCACGCCGGTCACCGTGACCGGATCGAGGGGAGTGCTTTCGCCGCTGGACGGCGGCACGTTCGCCACGGACGGAATGAAGAGTCCTCCGCCGCCTCCACCGCCTCCGCCCCCACCGCAACCTGCCAGCGCCATCAGACCGACGCAGGCTACCGAAATGCCTGTTCTCTTGAATTTCATCGACATGCCATTGCTCCTGTGATCCCCGGGTAGTTCCCTTGGACCTTCAGTCTCGTGGCATGGGCAGGCGCGCACCATGGTGCATTTGCACCATCCTGAGGGGCTGCGTCAAGTCATCGGCGCTGCGCGCCCGGCCTCGCGTTGCGGCTGCGCTTGACGCGCTATCGGGTGGGCGGCATCCCGCCCGGATTCATCGAACGGTCGACATGACCGTCGCGCGGCAGCGGGCGCGGTCGAGGTGCGTGGGCAGCACGATGCAGTTGTCGAAGGCGCGCTTCTGCATGTCGCTCAGCCGGGGCTTGTCGCGCTCTTGCGGTGCCTCCCAATCGGGGGCGGGACCGTAGTAGGGGCGTGCCGGCGGGCCGCTGTAGTAGTCATTGTCGTAGTGCCGTCCGTGGCGGGTGGTCTCGCAACCCGCAAGGCTCAACAACGTCAACATTCCACCCAAGCCCAGTACAAGCAGCCGCAAAGTTCTTCTCCGTTTCAAGGGAGAGGCTGCAAAAGGTGCCCCTACCCGATGGCAAGCAGCTTAGTGCCGCATCGGATGAAGAAGCTGAAGGTGTGATTAATTGCCGCGCAACCTGATGTATCAGCAGGCGCAGCGGCAAGGCCGATAACCGCAGTGGCGGTTATTGCTGTAGCAGGCCGTTGAGGTAGGGCTCGGGATTGACGGCGTTGCCGTTCTTGCGGATCTCGAAGCGCAGCTTGACGCGGTCGGCGTTGCTGCGGCCCATTTCGGCGATCTTCTCGCCCTGGCGCACCACGGCGTTTTCCTTCACGAGGATGGTGCTCAGGTGGGCGTAGGCGGTGAGGAAGGTCTCGTTGTGCTTGACGATGATCATGTTGCCGTAGGCAGGCAGTTCGCCACCCACGTACACCACGCGGCCATCGGCCGAGGCCACGACCGGGTCGCCCAGGTTGCCGGCGATGTCGATGCCCTTGTTGCTCACGCCGTCGAAGCGCGAAATGACGCTGCCGCCCGCGGGCCGCACGAACAGGGCCTGGCGCGGTGCCGGCTGCGTGACCACGGGGCCGGGGCGCTGCGGCGTGAGATCGACCGTGGTGCAGGCTGCAAGGCTCAGGGCAACCAGCGCGGCGGCGGCGGAACGGAAAACAAAAGTCTGAAGATGCATGGCGCTGTGTTGGAACGGATTCGTGAAGGAGGGTTCCCGCGGTCTGGCACGCCGGGCGGGCCGTGCGATGGATGCTAGCAAACTCGCAAGCGCGTGCCTGCAGGACAACCGCGCGCAAGGGCCATTGGGCCATTGGGCGACCAGACCTTCGTGCGGCCAGGCGTTGGCCGCCCCGCGCCCTGGCCGTGCTACTTCAGTGGAATGGGCGTGCCGCGATCGATGGGCACCGCCGTCACGCTGTTCTTGGGCGAGCCGTCGATCAGCAGGTCGGAGTAGGTCAGGTAGACCAGCGTGTTGCGCTTGGCGTCGACCATGCGCACCACGCGCAGTCGCTTGAACAGCACCGACAGCCGCTCGGTATAGACCTCTTCGCGCTTGGGCAGCGGCTGCGTGATGCTCACCGGGCCGACCTGGCGGCAGGCAATGGAGGCTTCGGCCTTGTCCTCGGCCACGCCGAACGCACCGGCAATGCCGCCGGTCTTGGCGCGCGAGACATAGCAGGTCACGCCGTTGACCTTGGGGTCGTCGTAGGCTTCGATCACGATCTTGTGGTCGGGGCCGATAAGCTTGAAGGCGGTGTCGACTTCGCCCACCGTGTCCGCCTTGGCCGCCGCGGCCGCGAGTGCAAAGCCGAGGCTGGCGCCGCAGAGGAGGGTGGCGCGAAGGGTCTTGATCATGAAGAGGTGTGGGTTCAGGTGGTTCGTCAAACGATGCTGAGCTCGTGCACGCGGTCGAAGCTGCCGCGCCGCCGGTCCGCGAAGTAGTGCTCGAGGGTTTCGCGCACGGTGCGAAAGGCGATTTCTTCCCACGGAATTTCTTCCTCGGTGAAGAGCTTCGCCTCGATGGTTTCGTGGCCGGGATCGAACTTGTCGTCCAGCAGCCGGGCGCGGTAGAACAGGTGCACCTGCCCCACGCGCACCACGCTGATCACCGAGAACAGGCCTTCGAGCTCGAAGTTGGCTCCGGCCTCCTCGTCGGTCTCGCGGGCGGCGCCCTGGGCGGTGGTTTCCTCGAGCTCCATGAAGCCCGCGGGCAGCGTCCACTTGCCCCAGCGCGGCTCGATGTTGCGCTTGCACAGCAGCACCTTGTCGCCCAGCACGGGGATGGTGCCGACCACGTTCAGCGGGTTCTCGTAATGCACCGTGTGGCAGGCCGGGCAGATGGCGCGCTGCTTGGTGTCGCCGTCGTCCGGAAGGCGGTAGACCACCGCCGTGCCGCAGTTCTTGCAATGCTTGATGGGGACGCGCAAAAGCATGTGGCCGTCTTTGTCCTGGTTGTCCTGGTTGAGGGCTTCTTCAGGCGATCTTGACGGTCAGCGTGGGCAGGCCCGCGACTTCACCCACCAGGGTGTCGCCGGCCACCACGGCCGCCACGCCTTCGGGCGTGCCCGTGAAGATCAGGTCGCCGGGTTGCAGCTCCCAGGCGGCCGACAGGTGCTCGATGGTTTCGGCCACGTTCCAGATCAGCTTGCCCACGTTGCTGCGCTGGCGGTCGGTGCCGTTCACCTGCACCGAGATTTCCGCATTTTCGGCGTCGCCGGCCTGTGCCACAGGCACGATCGGGCCGATGGGCGCGCTCTGCTCGAAGCTCTTGCCGATGTCCCAGGGGCGGCCCTGCTTTTTCATTTCGCCCTGCAGGTCGCGGCGCGTCATGTCCAGGCCGACGGCGTAGCCGTAGATGTGCTTGTGCGCATCCGCCGCCAAGATGTTCTTGCCGCCGGTGCCGATGGCCACCACGAGTTCGATCTCGTGGTGCAGGTTCTTGGTGAGCGTGGGGTAGGCCATGGTGCCGGTCTGGCCCGCATCGACCACCACCACCGCGTCGGCGGGCTTCATGAAGAAGAAGGGCGGTTCGCGGCCGGTAAAGCCCATTTCCTTGGCGTGATCTTCGTAGTTGCGGCCCACGCAGTAGATGCGGTGAACCGGAAAACGGGCCGGCTGGCCGACCACCGGAATCGAAACCGTGGCGGGCGGGGCGAAAACAAACTCGGAAGCCATTGCGACGTGTCCTTTGTCAGCGAAACCTATGGGAGACCGGCAGTGTGCCAGAGGCGGCGAGGGGCTGCGCGGCGGGGTGCCAGGGGGTGGCGGGCGGCCCACAATAGACGCCCCGCGCCACCCTTCGTTCCCTCTTCAGTTTTCACCATGCCTCTTCGACTCGGCAAAGCCGGAAAAGCCACCGCCCTCAACGAACTCGGCCGCCAGCGCGACGATGAGGGCGACCAGGACGGGGCGCTGCAGGCCTATGAGCAGGCCGGCAAGGCGCATCCGCAATGGGCGGTGCCCTGGTTCAATGCCGGCCTCATTCACAAGTACCGCGGCGATTGGGCCGCCTCGCTGGCCGCCAATGCGGAAGCGGTGCGCCGCGACCCTGGCAACGAGGGCGCGCTGTGGAACCTGGGCATTGCCGCCACCGCGCTGGGCGACTGGCCCACGGCGCGGCGCGCCTGGCAGCGCTACGGCATCGGCGTGCCCGACGGTGACGGCCCGGTCGATTTTTTCGTCGGCCTCACGCCGATCCGCGTGCACGGCGACGAAGCCAGCGAGGTGGTCTGGTCGGACCGCATCGACCCCGCGCGCGCCATCTTGCGCAACGTGCCGACGCCCGCCTGCGGCCACCGCTACGGCGACCTGGTGCTGCACGACGGTGCCGCCAACGGCTACCGCCTGCGCGGCGAGCGCGAGGTGCCGGTGTTCGATGCGCTGGAACTCATCGCGCCCTCGGCTTTCTCGACCTACGAGGTCTCGGTCGAAGATGCGACGAAGGAAGACATCGACCTGCTCATCAAGCGCTTCGAGGCGGCCGGCGGCAGCGCGGAGAACTGGAGCACCAGCATGCAGGTGCTGTGCAAGGCCTGCTCCGAAGGCCGTCCGTACGGCGAGGGACACGACCACCCGCCCGGGGAGGCGCCCGATGCCCCCGGTGCCTCCGGCCCGTGGCGCATCGGCATCGCCTCGCGCGAGGAAGCGGCGGCCCGGCGCATCCTTGAAGAATGGCGCGACGGCACGGCGCCGAAAGCCGGGTTGCACGACCTGCGCTGCGTGCTGCCGGCTGTTGCCCGCTCGTGACCGGCGCTATGCTTGGAAACCATGAAGCTGCATAACTATTTCCGTTCCTCCGCCTCGTTCCGCGTGCGCATCGCCCTGAACCTGAAGGGCCTCGATTTCGACTACGTTCCCGTGCACATCGCACGTGGCGACCACCGCACCGGCCCCTACGCCGCGCTCTCGGCCGACAAGCTGGTGCCGCTGCTCGAAGACGAGGGCGAACGCTTCTCGCAGTCGATGTCCATCATCGAATACCTGGACGAAACGCACCCCGAGCCGCCGCTGCTGCCGAGCGACCCGGTGGGCCGCGCCCACGTGCGCGCCCTGGCGCAATCCATTGCCTGCGAGATCCACCCGCTGAACAACCTGCGCGTGCTCAAGTACCTCGTGAAGGACCTGAAGCTCGACGACGACGCCAAGAACGCCTGGTACCGCCACTGGGTGCGCGACGGCATGCTGGCCTTCGAGCGCCAGCTCGAGCAGTACCCCGCCGGCACCTTCTGCTACGGCAACACGCCCACCATGGCCGATTGCTGCCTGGTGCCGCAGGTCTTCAACGGCCGCCGTTTCGACTGCGACTTCAGCGGCCTGCCGCGCACCATGGCCGCCTTCGAGGCCTGCATGGAGCTCGACGCATTCCAGCGCGCGCAGCCCTCGCAGGCGCCCGACGCGGAAGCCTGATTTGGGCGCCGCCCTCATGGACCCGCACTGGCTGGTGCCGGACTGGCCGGCGCCGCCGAACGTGCGGGCCGTGTGCACCACGCGGCACGGCGGCGTTTCGGTGGGGCCGCAGGCGCGCTACGAAAGCCTGAACCTCGGCGACCACGTGGGCGACCTGGCCTCCGACGTGGCCGAGAACCGCCACCGCCTCGCGCAGGCCATCGCCGCGCGGCCGGTCTTCCTGCAGCAGGTGCATGGCACCGGCGTCGTGACGCTCGATGCCGGCCCGGACATCGTGCGCGACGGCACGCCGGCCGACGCCTGCACCGCCACCGCCATCGGACTGGCCTGCACGATCATGGTTGCCGACTGCCTGCCCGTGCTTTTCACCGACGGATCGGGCCAGCGCGTGGCCGCTGCCCACGCGGGCTGGCGCGGCCTTGCCGGCGGCGTGCTCGAACAGGCGGCCCGGTGCTTTGCGCCCGAGCCTGAAGCCGGCCCCGCGCACGGCGCTAGCAAAGTCATAGCGTGGCTGGGACCGTGCATCGGCCCGAAGGCCTTCGAGGTCGGCCCCGAGGTCAAGGCCGCCTTCGAGGCGCATGCGCCCGAGGCCTCGGCCTGCTTCCAGCCCGCGCCGTCGTCCGGCAAATGGCTGGCCGACCTGCCCGCGCTGGCACGCCAGCGGCTGCACGCCGCGGGTGTTGATGAGGTTTACGGCAACGATGGCAGCGACAGCTGGTGCACCGTCGCCAACCCGTCACGTTTCTTTTCGCACCGGCGCGACGGCACCAGCGGGCGCTTTGCCGCCCTGGTCTGGAAGGTCTGACGCCGTTGCCGGGGAGGGCGCGGCTTCCGTGGCTGCATCGGCCTTGGCTGCGGCGGCACGCCGTGCCGCTTCCTGCGCGTCGGCCTCGCGCTGCTTGATCGCGCGGCGGCGGGCCGGGGTGCCCATCAGGTAAACCACCAGTGCCACCGGCGCCAAACCGTACAAAAGAAATGTGAAGATGGCGCCCAGCACGGTGCCCGTGGTGTTGGTGGCTTCGGCCACCGCCATCATCACGACCACGTAGAGCCAGCCGATGACGATCAGATGGATGAACACAAGAAGTTTCAGTCGGTAAGAGGAAAGAGCGGCGTTGTCGGTGTCGTGCGAATGCAGGATACTCAAAACACGCACCCATCCGGATTCGATTCAGGCGAGGACCAGGAGACATGATGAAGCAACAAGCGACGGGGGCGGATGCATTTGCGCCCTTCCAGAAGGCACTTTCCGAGGGATGGACCAAGGCGCTGGAGTCTTTCCAGCAGACCGCCGCGCAGGGAGGCCAGGCCTTCGATGTCGGCGGCAGTCCGCTGTGGCAGATGCCGCAGATGCCACACATGCCGCAGGCGGCCAGGTTGCCCGAGCTGCCCAAGTTCTCCATTGCCCCCGAAAAACTGCAGGCCATCCAGCAGCAGTACCTGGCCGACGCCACCGAACTCTGGCGCAGCGGTTTCAACGCCCGGCCCGAAGGCGACAAGCGCTTTGCCGGCGAAGCCTGGGGCAGCAACCCGCTCGCGGCTTTCTCGGCCGCCGTGTACCTGCTTAACGGCCGCACCATGCTCAGCATGGCCGAGTCCATCGATGCCGACGAAAAAACCAAGGCGCGCATGCGCTTCGCCGTCGAGCAATGGATGGCCGCCTCGTCGCCCAGCAACTCGCTGGCCTTCAATGCCGAAGCGCAGAAAAAAGCCATCGACAGCCAGGGCGAGAGCATTGCCAAGGGCATCCAGAACCTGCTGAACGACGTCAAGCAGGGCCACTTGAGCATGACCGACGAGAGCGCCTTCGAAGTGGGGCGCAACGTGGCCACCACCGAGGGCGCCGTGGTGTTCGAGAACGAGCTGTTCCAGCTGCTCGAATACAAGCCGCTCACGGCCAAGGTGTACGAGCGGCCGTTTTTGCTGGTGCCGCCGTGCATCAACAAGTTCTACATCCTCGACCTGCAGCCCGAGAACTCGCTCATTCGCTATGCGAACGAGCAGGGCCATCGCGTGTTCGTGGTGAGCTGGCGCAACCCCGACGAGTCGCTGGCCCACGCCACCTGGGACGACTACATCGAGAACGCCGCCATCAAGGCGATCCACACGGTGCAGGAAATCAGCGGGAGCAAGCAGATCAACACGCTGGGCTTCTGCGTGGGCGGCACCATCCTGAGCACCGCGCTGGCCGTGCTCGCGGCGCGCGGCGAAAAGCCGGCCGCGTCGGCCACGCTGCTCACCACCTTCCTGGATTTCAGCGACACCGGCATCCTCGACATCTTCGTGGACGAGACCATGGTGGCGTACCGCGAAATGCAGCTCGGCAAGGGCGGGCTGCTGCCGGGTGGCGACCTGGCCTCGACCTTCAGCTTCCTGCGGCCCAACGACCTGGTGTGGAACTACGTGGTCGGCAACTACCTGAAGGGCGAGACCCCGCCGCCCTTCGACCTGCTGTACTGGAACAGCGACGCCACCAACCTGCCGGGCCCGTTCTACGCCTGGTACCTGCGCAACACGTACCACGAGAACAAGCTGGCCAAGCCGAATGCGCTCACGGTCTGCGGCCAAAAAATCGACCTGGGCAAGATCGACATTCCGGTCTACATCTACGGCTCGCGCGAAGACCACATCGTGCCCATCGGCGGTGCCTACGCATCGACGCAACTGCTGCCGGGCAAGAAGCGTTTCGTCATGGGCGCGTCGGGCCACATTGCCGGCGTGATCAACCCGCCGGTCAAGAAAAAACGCAGCCACTGGATCCGCGAAGACGGCAAGTTTCCCAAGGCCCAGGCCGAATGGCTGGCCGGCGCGCAGGAGCATCCCGGCAGCTGGTGGACCGACTGGGCACAATGGCTCAAGGGCCACGCGGGCAAGCAGGTCGCCGCGCCCAAGGGCTACGGCAACGGCAAGGCCTACAAGGCCATCGAGCCGGCACCGGGCCGCTACGTGAAGGCCCGAGCCTGACCTTCGCCGGCACCACCGCAGCTTCATCAGATTTCAAATCACCTCAACGGAGAACCTCATGGAAGACATCGTCATCGTTTCGGCCGCACGCACGGCGGTCGGCAAATTCGGCGGCTCGCTCGCGGGCATTTCGGCCACGGAGCTGGGCGCCATCGTCATCAAGGAAGTGATTGCGCGCGCCAACCTCACGGCCGACCAGGTGGGTGAGGCGATCATGGGCCAGGTGCTGGCGGCCGGTGCCGGCCAGAACCCCGCGCGCCAGGCATGGCTGAAGGGCGGCGGCACCAAGGAAACGCCGGCGCTCACCATCAACGCCGTGTGCGGCTCGGGCCTGAAGGCCGTGATGCTGGCGGCCCAGGCCGTGGCCACGGGCGACAGCGAGATCGTCATTGCCGGCGGCCAGGAAAACATGAGCGCCGCGCCGCACGTGCTGCCCAACTCGCGCAACGGCCAGCGCATGGGCGACTGGAAGCTGGTCGACACCATGATCGTCGACGGCCTCTGGGACGTCTACAACCAATACCACATGGGCATCACCGCCGAGAACGTGGCCAAGAAGTACGGCATCGACCGCGCCGCGCAAGACGAACTGGCGCTGGGCAGCCAGACCAAGGCCGCGGCCGCGCAGGACGCCGGCAAGTTCAAGGACGAAATCGTCGGCGTGAGCATTCCGCAGAAGAAGGGCGACCCCATCGTCTTCAACCAGGACGAGTTCATCAACCGCAAGACCAGCGCCGAAGGCCTGGCCGGCCTGCGCCCCGCGTTCGACAAGGCCGGCGGCGTGACCGCGGGCAATGCCTCGGGCCTGAACGACGGCGCCGCCGCCGTGATGGTCATGACCGCCAAGAAGGCCGCCGCCCTGGGCCTGAAGCCGCTGGGCCGCATCGCCAGCTACGCCACCGCCGGCCTCGACCCCGCCATCATGGGCATGGGCCCGGTGCCCGCATCGACCAAGGCGCTGCAGCGCGCCGGCTGGAAGGCCGCCGACCTCGACCTGCTCGAGATCAACGAAGCCTTTGCCGCGCAGGCCTGCGCCGTGAACAAGGAAATGGGCTGGGACATCAACAAGGTGAACGTGAACGGCGGCGCCATTGCCATCGGCCACCCCATCGGCGCGTCGGGCTGCCGCATCCTGGTGACGCTGCTGCACGAAATGCAACGCCAGAACGCCAAGAAGGGCATTGCCTCGCTGTGCATCGGCGGCGGCATGGGCGTGGCGCTCACCATCGAGCGCTGATCGCTTCGGCGGTGCTTGGCGCACCGTCGGTGCTGCGGTGTCGCCGCTCAGCGCGACATCGACGGCCGCTGCGCCATTGCGGCGCGCCAGCGCGCGAGCTCGGGGTGCTGCTCTCCCGGCTTGACGCGCACCACGCGCGCGAAATCCACCGCCACCACGGCGGTGATGTCGGCCAGGCTGAACCGGTCGGTGGCGAGAAACTCGCGGCCGGCCAGCCGCGTGTTCAACGTCTCGAAGAACTGCTGCACCCGCGCCAGCCCGCGCTGCGCCAGCTCGGGAATCTGCGCATAGTTCACCGGCCCGGGCAACGCCCGGTTGGCCATGGCCGGCGAGCCGTTGCGCAGCGTCTCGGCAATGGCCATCAGTCCTTCGAACTCCACGCGCCAGTTCCAGCTGGCAATCTCGGCCTTTTCCCGCGGCGTGATGCCCATCAGCGGCGGGTGCGGATGCGCTGCCTCCAGCCAGGCGGCAATGCCGGCGTTGTCGGTCAGCAGCGTGCCTTCTTCCGTGCGCAGCGCGGGCACGGTGCATTGCGGATTGATCTCGCGGTAGGCGGCGCCCAGTTGCTCACCACGGGCGAGGTCGACCTGCACGGTCTCGTGGGCAATGCCCTTTTCGGCGAGCAGGATGCGCGCGCGCCGCGGACTCGGGGCGGTGGCGCAGTCGTAGAGAATGATCATCGTCTGTCGAACTCCGGGAACGCATTGCATGAATGGCACGACCGCTTACACACCGCCCACCGTCTGGTCCTGGAACAAGGACAACGGCGGACGCTTCGCGAACATCAATCGGCCGATCGCGGGTGCCACCCACGACAAGGACTTGCCGGTGGGAAAGCATCCGTTGCAACTCTATTCGCTGGCGACGCCCAACGGCGTGAAAGTGACGGTCATGCTCGAGGAATTGCTCGCGCTCGGCCACACCGGCGCCGAGTACGACGCCTGGCTGATCCGCATCAACGAGGGCGACCAGTTCGGCAGCGGCTTCGTGGCCGTGAACCCCAACTCCAAGATTCCCGCGCTGCTCGACCGCGGCGAGGCCACGCCGGTGCGGGTGTTCGAATCGGGCGCCATCCTGCAGTACCTGGCCGAGAAGTTCGGCAATGCCTTCCTGCCGACCGAGCGCGCGGCCCGCGCCGAGTGTCTGTCGTGGCTGTTCTGGCAGATGGGCAGTGCCCCTTACCTGGGCGGCGGCTTCGGCCACTTCTACGCCTACGCGCCCACCAAAATCGAATACGCGATCGACCGCTTCGCCATGGAAGCCAAGCGCCAGCTCGACGTGCTCGACCGCCGCCTGGCCGAGAGCCGCTACCTGGCCGGCAACGACTACACCATCGCCGACATGGCCGTGTGGCCGTGGTACGGCACGCTGGCCAAGGGGCAGCTCTATGAAGCGGGTGAATTCCTTTCGGTAGGCGAATACCAAAACGTGCTGCGTTGGACCGACGAGATCGCGCAGCGCCCCGCGGTGCAGCGCGGCCGCATGGTCAACCGCACCTGGGGCCAGACGGGCAACCAGCTGCACGAGCGCCACGACGCCGGCGACTTCGATACGCGCACGCAAGACAAGCTCGGCACGCCCACCTGATTACGACCACGCACCCGATGAACGACAACATCCTGGTCTTCTACGGCTCGTACAGGTCCGACCGCATGGGCGTACGCCTGGCCGACTACATCGTCATGGGGCTGCGCGCACGCGGCGACAACGCCGAGCTGATCGATGCCAAGGCGGTCGACCTGCCGATGCTCGACCGCATGTACAAGGAGTACCCCAAGGGCACGGCACCGGCGGCCATGGAAGCGCTGGCGCAGAAGATCCGCGGTGCCGATGCCTTCGTCTTCGTGACCGGGGAATACAACTGGGGCCCGCAGCCGGGTTTGAAGAACCTCACCGATCACTTTCTCGAAGAGTGGTTCTGGCGGCCGGCTGCCGTTGCGAGCTATTCGGCGGGGCGTTTCTCGGGCGTGCGTTCGGGCACGGTGTGGCATTCGATCCTGTCGGAGATGGGCATGGTCGTGGTGTCGAGCACGCTGGCCGTCGGTCCCATCTCGCAGACCCTGGATGCGAGCGGCAAGCCGACCGGGCCCGCGGGCGAATCGCTGGACCGGTCGTTCGGCCGGTTCGCGGACGATCTGGCGTGGTGGACCGAAGCGGCGCGTGCGCAGCGGGCGCGCAAGGCGCCGCCTTACTGAACCAACCTCGGCGCCGGACAGGCGCGGCCGTCATGTCGAAGGGTTGAAGCGAAGGGGATGCAGATGAAGCAGCGGATCATGTACATCGAATCGAAAGCGGGCGGCCTCACGGGGCCGGCCCGCATCGGCCGTGTCACGTTCTCCAAGTCCGGCGCCACGCTGTACTACGGGCAGAAGGCGTTTCGCAGCCTGAAGGGAGTTGGCTTCAAGTCCAACTACTACGAGGTCGAGACGGGCGAGCACTACTGGATTTCAGGCCCGCGGAAAGACGGAAACGACGCGCTCTACGCCACCCACACGCGGCCGGTGGTCGATGAAGATGTCCGAGACGCGTACTGGTCGGAGATCCGGCGTGTCGCGGCGCCGCGTCGGCAGCCCCAGCAGCATCCGCAGCATTCGCCAGCGCAGCAATGAGCGAGGGCTGCAATCGCGGTGCCGTCCTGCTGCTCGCGCTTGCCAGCCTCCTGACCGCCTGCGACCTCGCGCCCGAATTCCAGAAGCCGAAGGAAGAACTCAGCCCTGAAGCCATCGCCTTGCGCGACGCGCCGCCCGAGCGGGTCTTCAAGGGCGTGCTCGCTGGCCAGCCCATGCACCTCGTCGTCGAGGATTGCGAGGTCTTCCAGATCACGGCCGACCCGCAAGGAAAGATGGCATGGACGCGCGTGCTGCGCACCGAGCCTTATCCCCTGGCCTTTTGCGAGCGGCAATCGCTGGCAGCCACGCCCTTGTCCAACGGCATGGGCACGGCAGTGACGGCCGTGCTGGGGCGCAGGGCGTTCGGCTCCGGCGGGTGCTGCGCATCGGGCGGAACCTACCGCACGACGGATGGGCTGACCTGGAAAAAACTGTAGGCCGCCAGCCTGGACTTCGGGCCCGTCTACGCGCCGGGCCGCGGCAGCGTGCCGTCTCTACGTACCGCAGCGACCGATAGACCGCAATGCGAACCCGATTTGTCGATGCCCGGCCATCTTGTTCACCGCTCAAATTTTGAGCATTCTGATTATTCCCTTTGTAAAACAACAACTTGCAAACCATTTACAAGGCTCTGCATGAGTTATCCCCAAAGTTGTGCACTGAAAATGGGGATGACGCTCGCTTTCCAGGGGTCTGCCAGCGGGGCGATGGCGTATTGAAACTTTTGTGTTCGTAAAAACCGATTCAGGCCCGTCTTTCGGGTCATTTGGGGCCCATCGGCACCCTGGGGGCCGCCAATCTTGTTCACTGCTCAAAATTTGAGCATACTAAGGAAAGTCCTTGTAAAACAACGAGTTAGATTGCTTTTACAAGGCTCCTCCTGAGTTACCCCCAAAGTTGTCCACGGAAAATGGGGATGGCACAGAATTGTTCACAATTCGGCCGCAAGTCGCTGTTTTCAGGCCGATTCGGTCTGCTGGCCCGCATAGTGCCGGCACAGCGTTTCGACCAGCGCCTGCGCGTAGATCGGCAGCGCCGCCCGGTCGCGCACCAGCAGGTAGCGCTCCCGCACGCACCACGCATCGCTGAGTTCGATCAGCGCCAGCTGCATGCCTTGCTGGTTTCGCCGCGCGGCCGATTCGGGCACCACGCCAATGCCCACGCCGCCGCCGATCATCCGGCACATGGCGTCGAAGCTGCCGAGCTGGATGCGCAGCTTTTGCCGCTTGCCGAGGTTGTCGGTAATTTGGGCCAGGAAGGCCTGCAGCGTGCTGCCTTGCTGCATGCCGATGGCGTCTTCGTCGAGCGTTTCCACGAATGAAATCTTCTGGCGTTTCGCGAAGCGGTGCGTGGCCGAGGTCACGAGCACCAGCCGGTCGGTGCTGAAGTGAATGGCTTCCAGCCCCAGTGTGTCGACGGGGCCGGCCACGATGCCGATGTCGGCGCGGCCGTCGAGCACGCCGCGCGGGATCTGAGCATTCGGTTTTTCCTGAAGGTCGACGTTGATGCGCGGGTTGCGCGCCAGGAAGCCCGGCAATATCTCGGGCAGGAAGTCGGTCACGGCCGTGGTGTTGGCAAACACGCGCAGGTGGCCGCGCAGGCCGCCGCCGTATTCGAGCAGGTCGGCGCGCAGTTGCTCGGTCTGGCGCAGCACCAGCCGGGCGTGGTGCAGAAAGGCTTCTCCCGGCGGCAGCAGGCGCACGCCGCGTGCCTCGCGCTGCAGCAGTTGCAGGCCGGCCTGCGTTTCGAGCGCCTTGATGCGCGCGCTGGCCGCCGCCAGCGACAGGTGCTGGCGCTCGGCCGCGCGGGTGAGGTTGCCCAGCTCGGCGGTGGCCACGAAAAGCCGCAGGTCGGTCAGGTCGAAAAGCATGGCGCGATGGTAGCCAAGCCTTCGGAATTGCAGAAGCCTGGGTTCTGAAATCGCAGATTGCGCGCGCGGGGAGGGCGCACGACCATGCGGGCATGGAGACACAACACACACCAACGGCCAACGGATTAAAAGTCCGTTGCTTTTCTGCCCGCACAGGGTTTCGTGCGCTCGCGCTGCTGGCCTTTGCCGCCGCAGCCACCTTGATGACCCACACCGGCCCGGCGAATGCCGAGGCCTACCCGTCGCGCCCCGTCACGCTGGTCGTGCCGCAGGCGGCGGGCGGCACCAACGACATCGTCGGGCGCCTCGTGGGCCAGAAGCTCGGCGAAGTGCTGAACGCGAGCGTGGTGGTCGACAACCGGCCCGGCGCCGGCGGCAACATCGGCACGCAGCTGGTTGGCAAGGGCCCGAAGGACGGCTACACGCTGCTCATGACCATCAGCAGCAGCCAGGCCATCAACCCCGCGCTCTACAAGAACCCCGGCTTCGACCCGGTGAAAGACTTCAGGCCGGTGGGCCTGATCGGCGCGGTGCCCAACGTGCTGCTGGTCAACCCCTCGTTTCCGGCGAAGGACTTCAACGAGTTCCTGAAGCTCGCGCGGCAGAAGGGCGCCAACTACCAGTACGCCTCGGCCGGCAACGGCACGCTGAACCACCTGCTCGGTGAAATGCTCAACAGCATGGCCGGCATTTCGCTGCAGCACGTGCCCTACAAGGGCGTGGCGCCCGCGCTCAACGACGTGCTGGGCGGCCAGTTGCCGATCGTGTTCGCGAGCCTGCCTTCGGCGCTGTCGCACATCAAGGCCGGCAAGCTGCGCGCGCTGGCCGTGAGCGGCGACAAGCGCTCGCCGGTGTTGCCCGACGTGCCAACCATCGCCGAGGCGGTGCCGGGCTACAACGGCACGCTGTGGATCGGCCTGTTCGCGCCCGCGGGCGTGCCCGCCGACGTGCTGGCCACTTTGCAGGAAGCCACGCGCAAGGCGCTGGCCGCGAAGGACCTGCGCGACAAGCTCGACCAGCAGGGCGTGGAGATCGCGCCGCAGACCTCGCCCGATCAATTTTCGAAACTGCTGCAGGACGACCTTGCCAAGTGGGCGCGCATCGTCAAGGCCTCCGGCGCAGCGGTCGATTGAGGAATCCATGATGAGCAACACGACCCCTGAAAAATCCGTGCCGCTGATCGACGGCGACGCGCTGGCAAAGCTGCAGGCCTGGCAGGGCCGCGGCGAAAAGCTGGCCGACGACATCACCGCCGCGCCCGTGCGCGCGCTCTCGGCCACGCTCGACCGCGACGATCCGTTGCCCGTGGCCGGCACGCCGCTGCCCGCGCTGTGGCACTGGCTGTACTTCCTGCCGCACCACCGCCAGTCCGAAATCGGCGAGGACGGCCATGCAAAGCGCGGCGGCTTCCTGCCACCCGTGCCGCTGCCGCGCCGCATGTGGGCCGGCGGGCGGCTGAACTGGGAGGCGGACAATCCGCTGAAGGTCGGCGAAGCGGTGGAGCGCACCTCGACCATCGTGTCGGTGACCCACAAGGCCGGCCGCAGCGGCGAGCTGGTGTTCGTGCTGGTGCGGCATGAAGTGCGCAACGTGTGGGGCCTGGCGCTGACCGAAGAGCACGACATCGTGTACCGCGCCGCCGCCGAACCCGGCGAATCCGGCGAGAAAGCGCCGCCGCCGACACCCGCCGCGAAAGACGCCGCCTTCAGCCGCGACATCGTGCCCGACGACGTGCTGCTGTTCCGCTATTCGGCACTGACCTTCAACGGCCACCGCATCCACTACGACCGCCGCTACGTGACGCAGGTCGAGGGCTATCCGGGCCTGATCGTGCACGGCCCGCTGATCGCCACCTTGCTGGTCGACCTGCTGCGCCGCAACGTGCCGGGCGCGCAACTGGCGCGCTTCGAATTCCGCGCCGTGCGGCCGACCTTCGACATCGCGCCGTTCCGCGTGCACGGCAAGCCGGCCGAAGGCAGCACCGATGGCAAGACCTTCAGCCTGTGGGGCGAAGACGCCGATGGCTGGCTCACGATGCAGGCCACCGCCGTGCTGGCCTGAAAGAGGAAAGAACACATGACAAGACCCCTGGACGGCATCACCGTGGTGTCGCTCGAACACGCGATCGCGGCGCCTTTCTGCACCCGGCAACTGGCCGACCTCGGCGCCCGCGTCATCAAGGTGGAACGGCCCGGCGACGGCGATTTTGCGCGGGCCTACGACGGGCGCGTGCTCGGCGAAGCCTCTCACTTCGTGTGGGTGAACCGCTCGAAGGAAAGCATCGCGCTCGACCTGAAGCAGCCCGCCGCGCTGGCGGTGCTGCAAGAGCTGGTGGCCGGTGCCGACGTGCTGGTGCAGAACCTCGCGCCGGGCGCGGCGGCGCGCATGGGGCTCGGCGCGCAGGCGCTGCAGGAAAAGCACCCGAAGCTCATCGTCTGCGACATCTCGGGCTACGGCGAAGACGGGCCTTACCGCGACAAGAAAGCCTACGACCTGCTGATCCAGAGCGAGGCGGGCTTCCTGTCGGTCACGGGCACGCCCGACGAGCCGTGCAAGTCGGGCAACTCCATCGCCGACATTGCGGCCGGCATGTATGCGTACACCGGCGTGCTGGCGGCGCTGCTCCAGCGCGGCAAGACCGGCAAGGGCTCGCACATCGACGTGTCGATGCTGGAGTCGCTCGCCGAGTGGATGGGCTACCCGATGTACTACGCCTACGACGGCGCGCCGCCGCCACCGCGCAGCGCCGCGTCGCACGCGACCATCTATCCCTACGGGCCGTTCCCCGCGGGCGACGGCGGCACGGTGATGCTGGGCCTGCAGAACGAGCGCGAGTGGCGCGCGTTCTGCGAGAAGGTGTTGCTGCAGGCTGCTCTGGCGACCGATGCGCGCTTCGACAGCAATGCGCGCCGCAACGAGAACCGCGAGGCCTTGCGCGCGGTCATCGTCGAAACCTTCGGCGCGCTGAGCACCGCGCAGGTGCTCGAGCGCCTCGACGCGGCGCAGATTGCCAACGCCCGCATGAACGACATGGCCGGCCTCTGGGCGCACCCGCAATTGCAGGCGCGTGAGCGCTGGCGGCAGGTGGGCTCGCCGGCCGGCGACATTCCAGCACTGCTGCCGGCGGGGCGGCAGAGCGCCTTCGACTACCGCATGGACCCGGTGCCTGCCGTGGGCGAGCACACCGAAGCGATCTTGCGCAGCCTCGGGCGCAGCGAGGCGGACATCGCGGCGCTGCGCGAGGCGAGGGCGGTGTGAGCGGGGCTGCGAACACGCCGCCGGTGCAGGCACTGGCGTTGGCGCGCAGCTTTCTTTTCGTGCCGGCCGACCGGCCCGAGCGCCATGCGCGTGCGCTGGCGACCGGCGCGGGCGGCGTGATCGTCGACCTCGAAGATGCCGTGGCCCCCGAGCGCAAGGCGTCGGCCCGCGCGGGGCTGGCTGCTTCGTTTGCCGCGCTGCCCGCAGGAGATAGATCACGCCTGCTGGTGCGGATCAACGCCAGCGGCACGCCGTGGCATGGCGACGATTGCGTGCTCGCCGGCGAACTGCTCGCGAGCGGCCTGATCGCCGGCGTGATGCTGCCGAAGGCGGAGCGCGCGGCCGACCTTCTTGAACTGGCAAAAGTCCTCGGGCCCGAAGGCGTGCTGGTGCCGCTGATCGAGTCGGCGGCCGGCCTTGCGGCGGTCGACGGCATTGCGGCGGCCCCGCAGGTGCTGCGCCTGGCCTTCGGCAACCTCGATTTCCAGGCCGACCTGGGCCTAGCCTGCGATGCGGACGAAGCCGAGCTGGTGCCCGTGCGGCTGGCGCTGCTGCTGGCCTCGCGCCGCGCCGGCCTGCCCGCGCCCATCGACGGCGTGACGCCCGACTGGCGCAATGCCCAGCGCCTTGCCGCCGATGCGGCGCGTGCCCGGCGCGGCGGCTTCGGCGCCAAGCTGTGCATTCACCCCGACCAGGTGGCGCCGGTGCATGCCGCGCTCAGCCCCAGTGCCGAAGAGCTGGCGTGGGCCCGGCGCGTGACCGAGGCGGTCGGCGCGGCGGGCGGCGGCGTGGCCAGCCTCGACGGCCGCATGGTCGATGCGCCCGTGCTGCGGCTGGCGCAGCGGCTGCTGGCGCTCGATGCGCAGGCGCCGCCCTGAACGGCTGCACAGAGACACAGAAACACAGAGAGATAGCGACCCCGAATAACCACAGGAGACAACGAAGTGATGACTGCAACGAAGAAGAACGCAAAGAGCTGGAAAGTCCGTGGCCTGCTCGCGGCCTCGCTGGGTGCGTGCCTGCTGGCGGCCCAGTCGCCCGCTGCCGCGCAGGCCGCCTGGCCCGACAAGCCCATCGTGATGGTGGTGCCGTACTCGGCCGGCGGCCCGACCGACGTGGTGGCGCGCATGCTTGCCATTCCCATGGGCAAGTCGCTCGGGCAGACGGTGATCGTCGAGAACACGGTGGGCGCGGGCGGCACCATCGCGCCCACGCGCGTGGCCAAGGCCGCGCCCAACGGCTACACCATCCTGATCCACCACATGGGCATGGCCACCGCGCCCGCGCTCTACAAGAAGCTCAACTACGACCCGCTGAAAGACTTCGAATACGTCGGCCAGGTGATGGACGTGCCGATGACGCTGCTCTCGCGCAAGGACTTTCCGGCCAACAGCTTTCCCGAGCTGCTGGCCTACGTGAAGGCCAACAAGGACAAGGTCACGCTCGCCAATGCCGGGGTGGGCGCGGTGTCGCAGCTGTGCGGCCTGCTGTTCATGCATCAGATCGGCGTGCAGCTCACGACCGTGCCCTACAAGGGCGCCGGGCCGGCGCTGAACGACGTCATGGGCGGGCAGGTCGACCTGCTGTGCGACCAGACCACGCAGACCGCACCGGTCATCAAGGACGGCAACCGCGTGAAGGTGTTCGGCGTGACCACGCCCCAGCGGCTGTCCAGCATGCCGAACATTCCCACGCTCGACGAGCAGGGCCTGAAGGGCTTCGACGTGAAGGTGTGGCATGGCGTGTACGCGCCCAAGGGCACGCCGCCGGCCGTGATCGAGAAGCTCAACGTGGCCCTGCGCGCCGCGCTGCAGGACGACATGGTGAAGAAGCGCTTTGCGGAGCTGAGCACCGAGGCCGCGCCGATGGACAAGGTCACGCCCGAGAGCCTGCGCACGCACCTGGCGGCCGAGATCGACAAGTGGGGCAAGGTGATCCGCGCGGCGGGGGTGCAGGCCGACTGACGGGCCGATCCGAAACGGGGGCGCCGGCCGGCCCCCGGGAGGATGTCACGCAAGGTTACCTCTGGTGGGCGCAGGGGAGGTCGGGCCGGGTTTGGCCAGTGTAGACTGCCGAGTTTTTCGTTCGGGCGGTATGGCGCAAGCTTCACAGCGCACAGTTTTTCACGGCTCGACGCTCGCACGCCTGCTCTCTCGACTGACCGATATCGACGTCCGCGAATCCAGACAAGGCACTGCGGACCGTCTGAGCCAATGGTTCGGCTGGACCGACGCCATCTCGCTGTCCGCGGCGCTGGACGGCAGTCCGGCGGCCGCGCAGTCCAGTTCGCGCGCGTCCGGCAATGCCGAGCAAAGCGAATGCACCCGCGTGCGGGCCGCGTTGACGCAGGCCATTGCCGAAGACTGCGCGCCCGCGGTGGCAAAAAAGCGGGTTCACCCACACCACCCGCAGGCGCCTGCAACGCCCGCCAAGCCAACCGCGCCGGCCATGCCGGCCGGCGACACCCCCGTGGACACCGCCGCCGCCTTCGCCCCGTACCGTCGGCGCTACCTCACACGGCAACAGGCCATGGAGACGCGCATCGCCCCCTTGCGCGCCCGCGTGCGCGCCACGCTGGCCACCCGGTCGCCCGACATGGCGCGGCTCGCCGCCGTCGACGTGGTCATGGAACAGGCCCTGGCCGCGCAGGAGCGCCGCCTGCTGTCGACCGTGCCCGTGCTGCTCGAAAAGCATTTCGAGCGCCTGCGCCAGGCCGCCCAGCCGGTGCCCGACGACACCACTGACCTCACCCAGGCGCCGGGCGAACCCGGCGCCGCCACCCCATCTTCCGAGTGGCTGAACGTTTTCTGCAGGCACATGCAGGACGTGCTGCTCGCCGAACTCGACATTCGATTGCAACCGGTCGAAGGGCTGCTCGACGCCCTTCGCACGAGCTAGCCAGCCAGACAACCAGATTCCCATGAACAGATTTCTTCATTACGCCGCTTTCATCGTGGGCCTGGCCGCCGTCTGCTGGGTCGGTATCGGGTACATCGGCTCTAACCCGCTGGCGCTGGCCATCACCCTGCTGATCGGCGCGTTCTACCTGATGGGCGCGCTGGAACTGCACCGCTTTCACCAGGCCACCACCACGCTGTCGCGCGCCGTGACGGACATGACTGACATGCCCCAAGCCCCGGCGAGCCTGGGCCAGTGGCTCGACCAGCTGCATCCGTCGCTGCGCAACGCCGTGCGCCTGCGCGTCGAAGGCGAGCGCGTCGGCCTGCCCGGCCCGGCCCTCACGCCTTACCTGGCGGGCCTGTTGGTGCTACTCGGCATGCTGGGCACCTTCCTGGGCATGGTCGTCACGCTGAACGGCACCGGCTCGGCGCTGGAGCACGCGACCGACCTGCAGGCCATGCGCGCCTCGCTGGCGGCGCCGGTCAAGGGCCTGGGCGTGGCCTTCGGCACCTCGCTGGCCGGCGTGGCCGCATCGGCGATGCTCGGCCTGGTGTCCGCCCTGTGCCGGCGCGACCGGCTGCAGGCCGCGCAACTGCTCGACACGCGCATCGCCACCACCTTGCGCGTCTTCTCGCTGGCGCACCAGCGCGAAGAGTCGTTCAGGCTGCTGCAGGCCCAGGGCCAGGCAATGCCCGCGCTGGTCGACCGCCTGCAACTGCTGATGGAAGCGATGGCGCAGCAGAACCATGCGCTGAACGAGCGCCTCATTTCCAGCCAGGACAGCTTCCATGGCAAGGCCGAAGCCGCCTACGCCAGCCTGGCCACCTCGGTCGACCATTCGCTCAAGCAGAGCCTGACCGAAGGCGCCCGCATTGCCGGCGCCACCATCCAGCCGGTCGTCGAAGCCACCATGGCGGGCATTGCGCGCGAAACCGCCGCGCTGCACGACACCGTGGGGCACAGCGTGCAGCAGCAACTCGAAGGGCTCTCGACCCGTTTCGAAGCCAGCACCGCCACCGTGGCCGAGATCTGGAAAAGCGCCCTCGACGGCCACCAGCGCGCGAGCATGGCGCTGTCCGACGACCTGCGTGGCTCGCTCGGCCAGTTCGCCGAAACCTTCGAGCAGCGCTCGGCCTCGCTGGTGGACAGCGTGGCGGCCCGGCTTGAAACGACGGTCGGCAGCGTGTCCGACAACTGGCGCGATGCCCTGGCGCAGCAGGCGCGCGCCAGCGAAACCTTGTCGGGCGACACCCAGCGTGCCCTGGCCGCCGCGTCGGCCACCTTCGCGCAGCACTCGGCGTCGCTGCTGAACACGGTGGGCCAGGCGCACACCGAGCTGCAGACCGAAATGGCCTCGCGCGACCAGCAACGCCTGGCCGCCTGGACCCAGTCGCTCGAAGCCATGGCCGTGTCGCTCAAGCAGGAATGGCAGCAGGCCGGCGCCCGCAACGAAAACCAGCAGCAGGAAATCTGCAAGACGCTGGCCGACACCGCGCGCGACATCTCCGCCCAGACGGAAGCCCACGCGAAGAGCACCATCGCCGAAATCGGCCAGCTGGTGCAGGCCGCGTCGGAAGCGCCACGCGCCGCCGCCGAAGTGATTGCCGAACTGCGCGAGAAGCAGGCCGGCTTCGAGCAGCACTCGGTGTCGCTGCTGCAAACGGTGAACCAGGCGCATACCGACCTGCAGGCCGAAATGGCCTCGCGCGACCAGCAGCGCCTGGCGGCCTGGACCCAGTCGCTCGAAGCCATGGCCCGGTCGCTGCAGCAGGAGTGGCAACAGGCCGGCACGCGCAGCGAAAACCAGCAGCAGGAAATCTGCAGGACGCTGGCCGAAACCGCGCGCGACATTGCTGCCCAGACCCACGCGAACGCGCAGAGCACCATCGCCGAGATCGGCCAGCTGGTGCAGGCCGCGTCGGAAGCCCCACGCGCCGCCGCCGAAGTGATCGCCGAGCTGCGCCAGAAGCTGACCGACAGCATGGCGCGCGACAACACCATGCTGGAAGAACGCAGCCGCATCCTGGGCACGCTGGAAACCCTGCTCGACGCGGTGAACCATGCGTCGACCGAGCAGCGCGCGGCCATCGATTCGCTGGTTGCGGCATCGGCCGAACTGCTCGACCGCGTGGGCACGCGCTTCACCGACAAGGTCGACGCGGAAACCGGAAAAATGGCCGACGTCGCCGCGCAGATCACCGGCAGCGCCGTCGAAGTGGCGAGCCTGGGCGAGGCCTTCGGCTTCGCGGTGCAGCTGTTCACCGAATCGAACGACAAGCTGGGCGCGCACCTGCAGCGCATCGAAGGCGCGCTGGGCAAGTCGATTGCGCGCAGCGACGAGCAGCTGGCCTACTACGTGGCACAGGCGAGGGAAGTCATCGACCTGAGCATCATGTCGCAGAAGCAGATCGTCGAAGACCTGCAGCACATCGCCAGCCGGCGCGTGGCCGTGGGCAGCGAAGCGTGATGACCGAAGACGTCGACGCCGGCGTCGAGCCGACGGTGCCCGTGTGGGCCGTCTTCGGCGACCTGATGGCCGGGCTGCTGGGCGCCTTCGTGCTGATCCTGGTGTGCGTGATCGGCATGCAGCTGGAACTGGCGAACAAGCTCGAAACCGAGGTCAAGCAGCGCCAGGCCGAAGCCAAGCGGCTGCAGACGCTCGAGCAGGCGCTGGCGGGCCCGCTGGCCGCGGGCCGAGTGACGCTGAACAACGGGCGCATCGGCATCAGCGGCAGCGTGCTGTTTGCCATGAGCTCGGCCGAGTTGCAGCCCGAAGGCCGGCAACTCCTGAAGAGCCTGGCCGGTCCGCTCACGGCGTACCTGCAGGCCCGCGACGAGATCCTGATGGTTAGCGGCTTCACCGACGACCGGCAAGTGCGCGGCGGCAGCCGGCAGTTTGCCGACAACTGGGAGCTGTCGGCCCAGCGCGCCCTGACGGTGACGCGCACGCTCATCGAAGAAGGCATTCCCTCGTCGTCGATCTTTGCCGCGGCCTTCGGTGCCGAGCAGGCGGTGGCGTCGAATGCCGATGCCGACGGACGCTCGCGCAACCGGCGCGTCGAAATGGCGCCCACGCCCCGGCCGTCCAACGCGGCCAGGAAGCCTCGTGAGTAGCGAAGAAAAAGAAAGCGCGGGCGACGACGTGGCGCAGAGCGGTGCGATGCTCGACGCATGGCGCGCGCGTGGCGCCGATCGCATCGACCCGGTGCGCTTTCGCTTCATCGAGGCGATGGCCCGGCGCACGGCCGGCCAGCAAGGCGACGCGCGGCGCCTGCTGGAAGACAGGCTGGCCGGTTTGCTCGCGGCGTATGGCGAGCGTGTGGCCGCGGGGGAGCAGGCCGCTGACAGCATGGCACCGCCGGCAGCCGTCGCCATTGCCATCGCCACGCAGCAGCAGCAGCAAAGCCAGCCCCCGCGCGGGGCACTCGCGGAACTCGTCGAGCACCTCGGCCGCGTGTCGGCCCACGGGGACGGCCCGGCGCCCGGCGATGCGGTGGCCAGCCTCACGCCTTCCGGTGAAGAGAAAACACTTCGCTATTTCCGCAACACGTGGTCGCGGCTCAGTGCCGAGCGGCGCGTGACGCAGTCGCTGGCCAAGGTGCCGGAGAACGCCGGCCCGCTCAACTCGCACCACCTCGTGCACCGGTCGCTCACGCTCATGCGCGACCTGTCGCCGGAGTACCTGAACCGCTTCATGTCGTATGTCGACACCTTGCTGTGGATCGACCAGGTGAACAGCAGCGGTGCCGCCGCTCCGGCGGGCGCGAATGCGCCACGCGCCGAGAGCGGCAAGAAGACGGCGCGCGCTAAACCGGGTTGATGCCCGCGCCGGCGCCCGCTTCGGGTGCCCGCAGCGTTTCGTCGAACAGCTGCAGCAGCTGCCGCGCGAACACTTCCATGTTTGCCGGACGGTCGGTGTCGCCCGTCTCGACGGTCCGGCTGGCCGTGACCATGCCACCGCCAGGGCCGGAGCCTGAGCCAGCAACGGCCACGCACACATGCCCCGGCGCATCGCCGTACGGGCTGCCCGATGGCCCGGCCGCGCCGCTTTCGCAGATGCCCCAGGTCGCGCGATGGCTGTCGCGTATCCGGGCCGCGATGAAGCGGGCATAGGGCTCGGTCTCGGCGCGCATGCCGTTCATGTCCTCGGGCACCAGCCCCAGCAGCGCCTTGCCGGCGCGGCGCGAATAGACGACCGCGCCGCCCAGAAAGAAGGCCGACGCGCCCGGTATGGCGAGCAGCGCGGCCGACACCAGCCCGCCGGCCGACGACTCGGCGACCGCCACCGTCTGGCGCCGTTCGCGCAGCGTGGCGCCCACGCGTGCGGCGAGCACGGCCAGCGGTTCGAGGGAAGAGTGCGTGGTGATGGCTGTCATGGCATTCATGGGTTCCCCGCCCGCTTGACGGGCCGCCGCACATACGCCGGCGCGCGCTCGTGGCTCGCCGTGCTGCCGTACACCGTGTCCGCCGGGTAGTACTCCGCCTGCAGCTGCACCTTGGCGGCGGCTTCCTCGCCCGCCGTGTGGGCAATAAAGGCCAGCATCAGGTCGGTACCGGCCGATACCCCGGCCGAGGTCCACACGTCGCCGTCCTGCACAAAGCGCTGCTCGACCACCTTCACGTCGCCCAATGCGCGCAGGCGGTCTAGCGAACCCCAGTGCGTGGTTGCGGTCCTGCCCGACAGCAGGCCGGCCGCATGCAGCACGAAGGCGCCGGTGCACACCGACAGCAGTGCCTTGCAGCGGGGCGCCTGGTCGGCCAGGAAGCGCACCATCGCGGGGTTGTCGACCTCGCGGCGCGTGCCCATGCCGCCGGGCACCAGCAGGCAGTCCAGCGGCGGGCAGTCGGCAAAAGACACGTGCGGGTTGATGGACAAGCCCTTGGCGCAGGCCACCGGTTCGCGCTTCTCGGCGACGATGAGGCAGTGGGCGGGGCCCGCCGCCAGCTTGCTCCACATGGTGAGCATTTCCCAGGGGCCGACGAAGTCGAGTTCTTCGACGTCGGGGAATACGATGATCCCGAAATTCATACTTTCGAACTCCTTGAAGGTAGAGGCCGTGCAAGAGCGTACAGGCGGCAGCATAGAGGCGTGCGCCACGCCACGTCTTCGTGACAGCTGGTTGCAAGCTTGGCTCAGTGTTTTCCTCAGAGTTCGATGGCGTGAAAATGGCTAGAGTGAAGGCGGCCGTTCAGGCTTTTGCTAAGCACACATCAAGGAAATTTCATGAGCAAGAAAGTTGCATATGTCACCGGAGGCATGGGTGGCATCGGAACAGCCATCTGCCAACGTCTGCACAAGGACGGATTCACCGTGGTCGCCGGTTGCGGCCCTACGCGCGACCATGCCAAGTGGCTGGCCGAACAGAAAGCCGAAGGCTTCGAGTTCCACGCCTCCGTCGGCAACGTCGGCGACTGGCAATCCACCGTCGAGGCCTTCTCGGCCGCCAAGGCCG
Source organism: Variovorax sp. KBW07 (assembly GCF_003852515.1). Taxonomy (GTDB): domain Bacteria; phylum Pseudomonadota; class Gammaproteobacteria; order Burkholderiales; family Burkholderiaceae_C; genus Variovorax. Next base: position 49,211 of record NZ_QAJK01000135.1, read on the forward strand.
CGCACGGCGCGATCGACGTGCTGGTCAACAACGCCGGCATCACGCGCGACCGCATGTTCCTCAAGATGACGCCCGAGGACTGGAGCGCGGTCATCGAGACCAACCTGAACAGCATGTTCAACGTCACCAAGCAGGTGGTGGGCGACATGGTCGAGAAGGGCTGGGGCCGCATCATCAACATCAGCTCGGTCAACGGCGCCAAGGGCCAGGCGGGCCAGACCAACTATTCGGCGGCCAAGGCCGGCATGCACGGCTTCACGATGGCGCTGGCGCAGGAGCTCGCAAGCAAGGGTGTGACGGTCAACACCGTGAGCCCCGGCTACATCGGCACCGACATGGTGAAGGCCATCCGCCAGGAAGTGCTCGACAAGATCGTGGCGACCATCCCGGTCAAGCGCCTGGGCGAGCCCAGCGAAATTGCCTCCATCATCTCGTGGCTTGCCACGGACGAAGGCGGCTACAGCACCGGGGCCGACTTCTCGGTCAACGGTGGCCTCCACATGCACTGAGCATGCTGACCATCACCTGAACATGAAACCCGCTTCGGCGGGTTTTTTCATTTCAAGCGATGTGGCTTCTACGAATAGAAAGTACGCGCTACCGCTCCTACAGTTCCGAACCCTCTGGAGGCACCATGGAAAACACAACAAGTACACCCGCCAAGAAGCTCCCCCTGTACCGCTCCCTTTACGTGCAGGTGATCACCGCGGTGATCATCGGCGTGCTGCTCGGCTACTTCTATCCGTCCGTCGGCGAGTCCATGAAGCCGCTCGGCGACGGCTTCATCAAGCTCATCAAGATGATCATCGCGCCGATCATCTTCTGCACGGTGGTGGTCGGCATCGCCGGCATGGAAGACATGAAGAAGGTCGGCAAGACCGGTGGCCTGGCGCTGCTCTATTTCGAGGTGGTGAGCTCCATCGCGCTGGTGGTCGGCCTGGTGCTGGTCAACGTGCTCAAGCCCGGCGAGGGCATGAACATCGACCCGGCCACGCTCGACACCAAGTCCATCGCCGCGTACACCGGTCCCGGCAAGATGACGGGCACGGTCGACTTCATCCTGAACATCATTCCCAACACCCTCGTGGATGCCTTCGCCAAGGGCGAGATCCTGCAGGTGCTGCTGATCGCGGTGCTGTTCGGCTTTGCGCTGCACAGGTTCGGCGGCCGCGGCACGCTGGTGTTCGACGTGATCGAGAAGGGCTCGCACGTGCTCTTCGGCATCGTCAACTACATCATGAAGCTGGCGCCCATCGGCGCGTTCGGCGCCATGGCCTTCACCATCGGCAAGTACGGCGTGGGCAGCCTGTTCTCGCTGGGCAAGCTGATGGGCACGTTCTACCTGACCTGCCTGCTGTTCATCTTCGTGGTGCTGGGGCTCATCGCGCGCTTCCACGGCTTCAGCATCTGGAAGTTCATCAAGTACATCAAGGAAGAACTGCTGATCGTGCTGGGCACGTCGTCGAGCGAATCGGTGCTGCCGCGGATGATGGAAAAAATGGAGAACCTGGGCGCAAACAAGACCTGCGTGGGCCTTGTCATTCCCACCGGCTATTCGTTCAACCTGGACGGCACGTCGATCTACCTGACGATGGCGGCGGTGTTCATTGCGCAGGCAACCAACACGCCGATGACGCTGGTGCAGGAGATCACGCTGCTGGCGGTGTTGCTGCTGACGTCGAAGGGCGCGGCGGGCGTGACGGGCAGCGGCTTCATCGTGCTGGCGGCGACGCTGTCGGCGGTGGGGCATGTGCCGGTGGCGGGGCTGGCGCTGATCCTGGGCATCGACCGCTTCATGTCCGAGGCCCGCGCGCTGACGAACCTGATCGGCAACGGGGTGGCGACGATCGTGGTGGCCAAGTGGACGAACGAGCTGGACATGGACCGGTTGCAGGCCGGTCTGGACAACGAAACGTGGGTCGAGGCGCAGGAGCCGGAAGCACTCGACGCTGCTCGCACCAGCAAGATGGTCGGTTAGTTCTTGCCGTCACGCCGTGGCCGTTTGGGCGCTGTCTTCAGGGCGGCGCCCACGCCG
>NZ_QAJK01000136.1 GCF_003852515.1 Variovorax sp. KBW07
GTCAGTCGCACAAACCAAGAACGACCCCGCACCCGCACAGACAGCGCAAACACAGCGTCCTAAGACGCAGGCCACTCCAACAGCAGCCGATCAAGCTCAGCCCACAGCGCATCGCACTGCCCCGCACGAAACGCAGCGGCCCGAAACGTCGGGTGCTCCCCGCGATACGTCTCCCACAACGTGCGATGCCCGTCCGCCACGCAGGCCCGCACATTCGCCAACCGGTCCGCCGCCTTCACCACAAGCGCCAGTTCTTCGTCGCCAGTCACCAGCGCCAGCGCCGCATAAGTCTTCGCCTTGCGCTCCTTGCGGTTGTCACCCGGCGCGTCCGTCAGCAGCGACACACAACGGGCCACCAGGTCGCCGAAGCGCTCCTGCACCTCGGACACCGTGGCGTCCGTGTCCTCCACCACGTCGTGCAAATAGCCAACCACCTGCGCCCCCGCGCCATACGGCTGAAGCAGGGCCACCACCGCGTCCAGGTGGTGCACGTACGGGTGGTCACCGTACTTCTGGTCGCCATGCATTTCGATGGCGTAGGCGCGGGCGGCTGCTGCTGGCGTCGGTGTGGTCATGAGCGTGCGTTGGGTTTTTTCCATTCTGCCTTTGCGGCCGGGCGGCTTTACCTCGTTTACGAAGGAAAACACCTACCAGAACCGCCTTGCCCGCATTCTTGTGTATCGATACAGTAAATCGTTCCACCAAACGAGCCACAAATGGGCAATCGACCCACAGGAGACAACACCATGACCCCGATTTCACGCCGCCAGTTCGTCCAGTCATCGTCGGCGCTGTCGCTTGCGATGGCCACGGCGGGCCTTTCGCAGAATGCCGCCGCACAGGGCAAGACCGTGGTGCTGCGCCTGTCGTCGTCCCATGTGGCCGACCTCAATTCCTCGCACTTCGCCTGGTCGCAACTGATGCAGGTCAACCTGAAGAAAGCGGTGGGCGACCAGATCCGCATCGACTACTTTCCGAACAACCAGCTCGGGAAAGAAAGCGACGTGGTGCAGCAGGTGAAGGTGGGCTCCATCGACATGATGCTCACGGGCTCGTCGATCTGGGCCACGGTCACGCCGCAACTGGGCATGCTCGACCTGGGCTACGTGTTCGACAGCTACGAGCACGCGGCCCGCGCGCTCGACGGCGGGGTGGGCGGCAAGCTCAACGACATGCTGGTCAAGAGCACGGGCTGCCAGGTCATTACCTGGGGCGCGCACTACGGCGCGCGCAACGTGTACACCAAGCTGCCGGTGAAGTCGCTGGCCGACATCAAGAACGTCAAGCTGCGGGTGCTGCCCACGCCGGCCTTCATCGAGACGTTCAAGATCATGGGCGCGATTCCCACGCCCATTTCGTTCGGCGAGCTGTACATGGCGGCGCAGACGGGCGTGGTCGACGGCTTCGAGCACGACGCGGCGACGGTGCTGGCTAGCAAGCTGAACGAGGTCGTCAAGCACTGCTGGATGACCGAGCACCTGTTCAGCCCGATGGTGTGCATTGCCGGCAAGCGCGCCATGGACAAGATTCCCGCCGAGTTGCGCCCGGCATTCTTGAAGGCGGCCGCCGACTCGACGTTGCAGCAGCGCGAGATCGGTACGCAAAAAGGCCTGCAGGCCATCGAGGAACTCAAGAAGCTGGGCATCGCGTTCACGCCCATGGCAAAGAACGAACGCGACCAGGTGCGCAAGGAAATGGAAACGCGCCTGTGGTCCGCCTTCGCCAAGCAGTACCCGGAAACCGGACCGCTGTTTGCCGCCATCACCGCCGCGCGCGCCTGAGCATCATGGCCAGCCTTTCGATATCGCCGGGAGCCGCGCCAATGGACCCGATCGCACTGTCCCACGCGCCGGGCTTCAATGTCAGCCATGCCTCGGGGCGCTGGCTGGCGTGGCTGATGCGCATGACCGAGTACCTGGCCGGCGTGGTGCTGGCCGTCGACGTGGTGGTGGTCTTCATCTCGGTGGTGTTCCGCTACTTCCTGCACGACCCGTTCGACTGGGCGGAAGAGGTGGCGCGCGCGCTGATGATCATCCAGGTGTTCTTCGGCGCGGCCACGGTGCTGGCGCGCAGCCAGCACGTGGGCGTCGACCTGTTCCGCGGGCTGCTGCCCGAACGCTGGCAGCCCGCGCTGATCCAGTTCGGCAGCTGGATCATCGTGGCCGTGTCCGCCAGCCTGTTTGCCTCGTCGTGCGAGCTGCTGCTCGACTCGTACAACATGACGACGCCTATCGGCCTGCCGCAGTGGATCTACGTGTACCCGGTGGCCATCGGCAGCCTGTTCATGACGCTGTTCGGCCTGGCCAACGCGGTCAACGGACCGTCGCGCATGGTCTGGGCGACGCTGGGCGTGGGCATTGCACTGACGGCGGCGGTGGTGGCCTGGAACACGCTCATGAGCGCCCACGCCATTCCGCCATGGGCGCTGCTTACCGCGGGCTTCCTGGGCGGCATGGTGCTGGGCATGCCCATCGCCTTCGTGCTGGCGCTGTCGTCGCTGGTGTTCTTCATGGCCGACCCGTCGCTGCCGATGCTGGTGTATTCGCAACAGGTGATGGCCGGCACCGACCACTATGTGCTGCTGGCCATTCCGTTCTTCGTGCTGGCCGGCCTGCTGATGGAGGCGAACGGCATGTCGTCGCGGCTCATCGAACTGCTGCTGCGCATGTTCGGCCGGCTGCGCGGCGGGCTGGGGCTGATCACCATCATGGCCACGGCTTTCTTTTCGGGCGTGTCGGGTTCCAAGCTGGCCGACATCGCTGCGGTGGGCGGCATCATCATGCCGGCGGTGCGCAAGACCAAGCAGGACCCGAACGAAACCGCCGGCCTGCTGGCCTGCACCGCGGTCATGGCCGAGACCATTCCGCCGTGCATCAACATGATCATCATGGGCTTCGTGGCCAACATCTCGATTGCCGGGCTGTTCATGGCAGGGCTCGTTCCCGCGGTGGTGCTGGCGGTGTCGCTGGCCGCGGTAACCATCTACGTGGGCACCAAGATCAACCCCGACGAAGCCTTCGACGTGCGCACGCCGATGTTCCGCCTGCTCGGCGGCGCGCTGGTCGCACTGGTGATGGTGGCGATGATCGGCAAGGGCGTGACCTCGGGCATCGCGACCTCGACCGAGGTGTCGTCGTTTGCGGTGATCTACGCGCTGGTGGTGGGCTGGCTGGCGTTTCGCGAGCTCACGGTGAAGTCGGTGGCGCGGCTGTTCGTGCGCTCGGCGTCGATGGCTGGCGGCATCCTGTTCATCGTGGCGGCGGCGTCGAGCCTGTCTTTTGCGCTCACGATCCAGCAGATTCCGCAGTACCTGTCGGAGTTCATGATCGGCTTTGCGCATTCGTACGGCAGCACCATGTTCGTGATGCTGTCGGTGCTCATCATGATCGTGTTCGGCGCCATTCTCGAAGGCGCGCCGGCGCTCATCATCTTCGGCCCGCTGCTCACGCCCATCGCGTCGCAGCTGGGCGTGAACCCGCTGCACTTCGGCACGGTGATGGTCATCGCCATGGGCTTCGGCCTGTTCGCGCCGCCGGTCGGCCTGGGCCTGTTCGCCACTTGCGCCATCACCGGCACGCAGGTGAAAGACGTGGCCCGGCCGATGCTGAAATACCTGGCCGTGTTGTTCGTTACCCTCGTGGTGCTGGTACTCGTGCCGGCGTTCTCCACGTGGCTGCCGATGCGCGTGGGGCTCTGAGCGATCCATGAGAGACAAACAGACAGACAGAACAGGACAGATTCAGTGAGCAGAATCAGCGATGTCGCCCAGCGGGCGGGGGTTTCGACCAGCACCGTGTCGAACGTGTTGAACGGGCGCGGCGACCGCATGGCCAAGGAGACGCTGGCCCGCGTGGAAGCCGCGATACGCGAACTCAAGTACCGGCCCAACACCTCGGCGCGGCAGCTCAAGACAGGGCACACGCCGCTCATCGGGCTGCTGGTGCCGTCGATGGCCAACCCGATGTACGGCTTCATTGCGCGCGAGGTCGAGAGCCTGGCGCAAGAGCGCTACGGCTTTCGCATCATGATCGGCAACACCTACCGCGATGCCGACAAGGAAGCCCATTTCTTCGAGGACCTGATGGCGCACGGCGTGCGCGGCGTGATCATCATTTCTTCGTTGATCGACGAGCAGCATGTGGAGGCCGCGGCCGAACGCGGGCTGGTGGTGGTGAGCTACGACCGGCGCGCCACGCCAGGTGTGCCTTCGGTCATCGACCACGTGACGGTCGACAGCTTCGAGTCGTCGCGCATCGCCACCGCGCACCTGATCGAACAGGGGCACCGGCGGCTGGCCTTCGTCACGCCCTCGGGCCGCACCATGAGCCGGAACGAGAAGATCAACGGCTTCCTGGCCGCCGCAAAAAGCGCCGGCCTCGAAGGCAGCGCGCAGGTCATCGAGGGGTTGCCGGTCGACGAATACGGCGACTCGATGATGAGCGAACTGGGCCGCATGCAGGCCAGCCAGCTGGCCCGCTCCAGCACGCGGCCCACGGGCGTGATCGGCGTCAACGACCTGCTGGCCTTCGGCCTGATGGCGGGCTTTCGCGACGCGGGCCTGTCGGTGCCGCGGGACGTGTCGGTCATAGGGATCGACAACGTGTTTCTCTCGATGCTCATGCACCCGGCCATGACCTCGGTGCGCGTGCCGGTGCCAGAGATGGCGCAGGTGATGGTCGAGCGGGTGATGAGCCGGCTGGCCGATCCGGCTATACCGACTTCGGAGTTCGTGTTTCCGCCGACGCTGGTGGCGCGCGATTCGGTGGCGCCGCCGCGCGGCTGACGCTCCCGTTCTTTCTCTTCCCTTTCATTGCGCAAAGTCTTTTCTTCATGACCACGGTTTTCGTCAGCCATCCGCAAAGCAAGCTCGCCCACTATTTCGGCGAACGGGCCACGGCCGCATTGCAGGCCATCGCACAGGTGCGCTTCAACCCGACGGACACGGACCTGTCTTCGCACGAGTTGGCGGCGCTGGCCGGCGATTGCGACGCGATCATTTCGTACCGCCAGACGGTGGGAGACGAGGCGCTGTTCGCCGCGCTGCCGCGGCTGAAAGCCTTCGTGCGCTGCGCCATCGACATCCGCAATATCGACCTGGCCTCGGCCAGCCGGCATGGCGTGCTGGTCACGCAGGCCAGCGCGGGCTTCATCGCGTCGGTGTCCGAGTGGATCGTCGGCGCCATGATCGACCTGGGGCGGCACATCAGCGCATCGACCGCGCAGTACCACGCGGGCCAGCCGGTGGCGCCGGTCATGGGGCGCGAGCTGCGCGGCAGCACGCTCGGCGTTATCGGCTTCGGCCAGATCAGCCGCTACCTGTGCGACATCGCACTGGCGCTGGGCATGCGCGTGGTGGTGCACGACCCGCACACCGCGACCGGGCGCGCCGAACTGGAACAAGTCGGCCTCGACGAGTTGCTGGCCCGCTCCGATTTCGTGGTGTGCCTGGCGCCCGCCACCGAAGCGACCGAGAACCTGATGAACGCGAAGGCCTTCGCCGCGATGCAGCCGCATGCCTTCTTCATCAATGCCGCACGCGGCAACCTCGTGGACGAATACGCGCTGCTTGCCGCGCTCGACGCCGGCACCATCGCCGGCTGTGCGCTCGACGTGGGTCGCGCGCCCGACCAGATGCCGTCGCCGCGCGTAGCGGCGCACCCGCGCGTGATCGCCACGCCGCACATCGGTGGGCTCACGCCGCCGGCGGTGGAGCACCAGGCGATGGAAACCGTGTCGCAGCTGGCCGAGATTTTCCAGGGCAGGGCGCCGAAGGGCGCGGTCAATGCGGCTGAGGCCTGGCGCTGGCGGCAGGCCTACGGCACCCGCGACTGATCGATCCGGCCGACATCACGACAACTCGAAGAGACGCTCCATGGAACCTACCCTGAACACGCGCTACCCCGGCGCCTGCGACTGCCACGTCCACATCTACGAAGACCGATTTCCGCTGATCCCGAACGTGGCCTGGGTGCCGCCGCATTCGCCCGTGTCGGCCTACCGTGCCCAGGTGCAGGAGCCGCTGGGCATCGACCGCGCCGTGGTCGTGCAGCCGACCGGCTATGGCTTCGACAACAGCTGCACGCTCGACGCGCTGGCGCAGTTCGGCAACGCCGCGCGCGGCATCGCGCTGGTGGCGCCCGACGTGGCCGATGCCGAAATCGAGCGCCTGCACGCCGGCGGCATGCGCGGCGTGCGCTACATGATGATCGGCGGCGTGCTGGCCTGGGCGTCGCTCGAACCGATGGCCGCGCGCCTGGCCAACGCCGAATGGATGGTCAACCTGCAGCTCGACGGCCGCACCATGCCCGAGCACGAAGAGGTGCTCAAGCGCCTGCCGTGCCGGCTGGTGCTCGACCACAACGGCAAGTTCCTGGAGCCGGTGGCACCGTCGCATCCGTCGTTCCAGTCGCTGTTGCGCGTGCTCGATTCGGGCCGCGTGTGGATCAAGCTTTCGGCACCGTACGAAACCTCGAAGACCGGCGCGCCGGGCTACGACGACGTCAGCTTGCTGGCGCGCACGCTGGCCGAGAGGTTTCCCGAGCGCTGCCTATGGGCCAGCAACTGGCCGCACCCGGGGCGCAACCCGGTGCCGGAGAACGTGCCGCTGTACGACCTGCTGTTTTCGTGGGCCACCAGCGACGACACGCGCCGCCGCATCCTGGTGGACAACCCGGCGGCGCTGTACGGGTTCTAGGCGCCGCGCCCAGTCTTCTCGGCTGGGCGCCGCCGCCCGGGGGGGGAGGGTAGCCAGCGCGCTCCCTATCTCGGCAAGCGAAATGCCTACCCTTTGCGCCACCCGCACGAACGCCACGCGCCGCAGCACCGCGCGCGGGTAGCGCCGCTGCCACGTACCGCTGGTAAGCCGGCGGTTCGCAACGGCTCGCGGCGGAGATCGGCGATTTGGGGATTCGGCAGATCGTCAGCGCGCCGCACTGCTGCTCTGCGCGCGCAGCAAGTGCCGCCCCAGCGCATCGAACGCCGGCAGCGTGACCGGGTCGTTGGCCGCGTTGCCGGCGACCGGGTGCGAGGCGTAGCGCACGATCACCATCTGCGCCTTCGGGTCGATGTAGATGCGCTGGCCGTGCACGCCGCGCGCCATGTAGGCACCGTGGTCGTTGTGCGTGACCCACCACATGTCGCGGTAGCTCCACCCCTGCAGCAGCGGATAGCCGCCCTTGACGAACGCGGCCTTGTCGCCGCCGCGGCGGATGTCGTCGACCGCCGCCTTGGGCACGATCTGCTGGCCGTTGAAGCGGCCGTCGTTGCGCAGCATTTCGCCGAAGCGCGCGAGGTCGCGCAGGCCGGTGTTCAGGCCGCCGCCGGCAAACGGCGTGCCGATCGAATCGACGGTGAAGTAGGCGTCCTGCTCGGCGCCGAGCCTGCGCCAGATGCGTTCGGACAGAAGTTGCGCCACGTTGCGGCCGGTGGCGCGCGCGATCACCCAGCCCAGCACGTCGGAGTTGACGGTCTTGTAGCCGAAGCCGTCGCCATGCTTTCCTTCGGGCTGCACGGTCTGCAGGAACTCGTAGTAGCTGCGCGGGCCGGTGTAGTCCTTGGGCTTGGGCAACGGGCTGCCGGCCTGCGCGTGCGCCCAGACCTCGGCCTTGGGGTCGGCATAGTCTTCGCTGAACTTCAGGCCGGTGGTCATGTCGAGCACTTGCCGCACGGTGGCGTTGCCGAAGGCCGATTTCGCCAGCTCGGGCACGTACTCGGCCACCTGGTTGCCGGCATCGAGCTTGCCTTCGGCCACCAGCATCGCGCCCAGCGTGCCGACCACCGACTTGGTGACCGACATGGCGCCGTGCTGGCCGTCGTCCTTCAGCACGCCGAAGTAGCGCTCGTAGACGATGCGCCCGCGGTGCAGCACCACGATGCCGTCGGTGTAGGTGGCGGCGAGCGACTGCGCCCAGCTCATCGGCTCCGTTGCACCGAGCGGCGTGAACGTGAGCGCATCGATGTCATTTCGCAAGGCCGAGGGCAGGGCGACGGGCGCGCCCAGGCCGCGCGAGACATTCACCGTCGGCATCAGCTGGCGGAAATTCGACACGCTCCAGCGCATCGCCGGAAACTGGAAGTAAGTGCCGTCGTCGAAACGCAGCGTGCGCTCGGCGGGTGGCGGCGAGCCGGTCATCCAGCCGAGCGTGGCGGGATCGCTGGCGGTGGCATCGGGAAAGGCCGGGGTGTTGTCGGTCGCGGTGGCCGCGTGGGCCGTGCAAGTGGCTGCTGCCACGAGGCATGCCAGCAGGACGGCATGGCGCTTGAAGCTCAAGGGAATCGAGGCGAGCATGGTGTGGCAACGGGAGAGAAGTGAACGGGCCATTGTGGACCGCGCGCACGCCTGCAAAGGCATGCGAACTTCTCCCTGACAGCTGCCGCGCGGCTTGACAACGGCGCGCCACCGATTTGATAGTGGTGGGCTCCCGGGTTCATCGTTCAAGCAAAGGAGACCCCATGCAGAAGATCGTTCCCTGCCTCTGGTTCGACCGCAACGGCGAAGACGCCTTGAAGTTCTACACCGCGATTTTTCCGGAGTCGCGCGTGACCGACAAACTGCTCTGGGGCGACACCAACCCCAGCCTGAAGGGCTCGCTGCTCACCGCGTTGTTCGAGCTCCAGGGGCAGGAGTTCATGGTGATCAACGGGGGGCCGCAGTACAAGTTCACGCCGGCCATCTCGATGTACCTGCGGTGCGAGACGCAGGCCGAGGTCGACACCTATTGGGACAAGCTGCTCGAAGGCGGCGGCGAGCCGGTGCAGTGCGGCTGGCTCACCGACCGCTACGGCGTGTCGTGGCAGGTCGTGCCCGCGGGCCTGATCGAGATGTTCCAGGACAAGGACGCGGCCAAGGCCGCACGCGCCATGGAGGCGATGATGAAGATGGTCAAGCTCGACATCGCCACGGTGCGCAAGGCCTTCGACGGCGCGTGATGCGCAGCCGCCGAAGGCGTTGCGGCTACACCAGCTTGCGGATGGCCTTCTTGCGCCACACCAGCTGGTAGTACGCGGTCTGCAGCAGCAGCATCGCGCCGAAGGTCGCGGGGTAGGCAATCCAGATGCCGTCCAGCCCGATGCGGTGGCTCATGACCCAGGCCACCGGCACTTCGACGCCGATGATGCAGACGATCGAAATGAGCGTAGGCACCAGCACCGAGCCACTGGCCCGCATGATCCCCGACAGCGCCGAGGCCATGCCGAACAGCACCAGGCTCCACAGCATGATGTGCAGCAGCGTCTGCGCAATTTCGATCACCGGCGCGCTGGTGATGAAGAAGCCCATCAGGTGGCGCGAGAACAGGTAGCCCAGCAGCACCAGGCTGCCGGTCAGCACCAGGTTCATGAGGAGCGCGGTCTTGGCGATGGCGCCGAGCCGGTTGGCACGGCCCGCGCCGATGGCCTGCGCGCCGAGGATCGACGCGGTAATGGCAATCGAGATGGCCGGGAACTGCACGTACGCCACCACCTGGTTCACCGCGCCGTAGGCGGCCGTGGCGCTCGAGCCGAAGCTGTTGACCATCGACAGCAGCACCACTTCGGCCAAGGCCACCACGATCATCTGCACGCCGGTGGGCACGCCGATCTTGAGCACGGCCTTCAGCAACTGCGGCTGGATGCGCAGGTTGCGCATGAACTCCGCGTCGGGCGCCAGCGGGCTCTTGCGCTGGCGCAGCCGGAAGCCCAGCCACACTGTGGCCACCACGAAAGCCAGCACCGTGGCCCAGGCACCGCTGGCCACGCCGAGTTGCGGCAGGCCGCCCCAGCCGCGAATGAGCGCGGGCGTGACCACCAGCCCGACCAGCGTCGAGATGACCAGCGTGAACAGCGGCGTGACGGTGTCGCCCACGCCGCGCAGCATGGCTGTGGACAGCAGGAACACGAAGAGGCCGGGCATCGCGATAAGCATGATGCGGGCGTAGCGCGTGGAGTCGGCCAGCACGTCGGGCGGCGTGCCCAGCATGGCCAGCATCGGCGTGGTGAAGACGCCGCCGAACACCGCGATCAGCAGGCCCATCAGGATGCCCACCGACAGCGTGGTGCCGGCCACGGCCTTGACCTTGGCCACGTCGCGCGCGCCCCAGGCCTGGCCGATGAGCACCGACGCACCGGCACCCAGCCCGATGATGAAGGCGATGAAGAAGAACATCACCGGAAAGAAGCTCGACACCGCCGCCAGCGCGCTCACGCCGAGCATCTGCCCGACGTAGATGTTGTTCAGCGTGCCCGACAGCGACTGCAGGATGTTGCTGAGCAACATCGGCGCGAGAAAGAAGAGAAACACCTTCCACAGCGGACGCGCGGCGCCGACGGGCGCCACGGGCACGCCCTGGAGACCGCTTGGGCCGCTGGTCCCGCTCGGGGCTCCGGCGATGGTGCTGGGGGTTTCGGGAGAGGCTCTCATGCAGGGGTGCTCCAGCCGGCGGCTGACAATTTTTGAAGGTGCCCGCGCAGGTCGGGCGGCCAGGCGTCGATCAGGGCCTCGAAGCGGTTGCGCTCGCCCGCGAACAGCGCGCGGGTGGCTTCCTCGAAGCCGGGCAGCGAGCCGGCGATGGCGGTCATGAAACGGTAGGCGGCTTCGCGCGATGCACGCACGGCGTCGCGGTCGGCGTTGACGCGGCTGGCGTCCTGCACCAGCCGTCGCAGTGCCACCGAGGCGCCGCCGGGCTGGCGGTTGAGCCAGTCCCAGTGGCGCGGCAGCAGCGTGACTTCGCGTGCCACCACGCCGAGCTTGGGACGGCCCACGCCACGCGGCGCGTCGTCATGCGGCTCGGCGCCTGAAGCCGGCGTGACGGTGCCGGCGCGGTTGTGCACGTCGAAGTCGAGCAACTGGCCGGTCTGTTCGTCGAACACCAGGTAGGGCGTGTCGTCGGTGCGCTCGCGCAACTGCGCCAGCACGTCGGCGGTGCTGCCCAGGGCGATGCGTTTGAAACCAGCGAAAACAATGAGATTGAGAGGCGGCGCAGGGGTGTCGGAGGGCATGTCGGATTCTTGGTTTTTCCGGGTCCGGGCGAAACGAGGTGCGTAATCTACCCGCTGAATGGATCAGGCGTGCGGCGTGTCTTGCTCGCACAGCGCACGCAGCGCGGCATGGATGTCCGGCAGGCGTTGCGCATCCAGCGTTTTCACGGCGTCGGCACAGATCGCTTCGACGGTCGTGACGGCGGCCTGCATCAGTTTCTTGCCGCCGCCGCGAATGGCCGCATGGCGCCGGGTGTCGCCATCCGGTCCCGCCACGCGCTCGGCCAGGCCGGTCTTTTCGAGCAACACCATCTTGCGGACGAGTGCCGACATTGGCAACCCCAGCGTGTGCGCGAGCCCGGCCATCGGCATGCCGCCGTTGCCGGCGCGCAGCAGCAGGTGGAGCAGGGTGAAGTCTTCGTAGTCCAGGCCGTGGAAGGCGCCCAGGTCTTCGTTGAGTTTCAGGCTCAGGCTGGCGTGGGCGCGGCCCAGGTCGAGGCAGAAGTCCAGTGCGGTGGTGCTCATGGCGTGTTGTAGCCCTTGTCGCCGGTGCACTGGAGTTCTTCGCGCCACAGCTCGAGCAGCTTTTCGAGTTCGGCCACGCGGTCGAAGGCGGGGTCGTCGCGCTCTTTCACGCGGTCGATCACCTCGAAGCTGAAGTGCGCCGCGCCATGTGCCAGCCAGTCGCGTCCCAGCGCCTTGTTGCGGTGTGAGCGCAGGTTCAGCTCGAAGCGGGCGCGGTTCATGGCGCCGTCGACGTCCAGGCTGCCCGCCACGTACACACGGCCGTCCAGCAGGTTGCGGATGACGAAGACGCCCGCCGGGCGCACGCTTTCCTTGTATTTCCGGGCGAGTTCTCGCCGCGTTTCTTGAGGCAGGTTCATGCCTCAAATATTACCCGGGTTAAATTGGACTGGCAATATACCCGGGTAAAAATAAGATCATCCTTCGCGCAGTCGTCGCCATCCTCGGGCGATGCGCCGGTTGAGCGCCCGCACCACGCGCCACGGACGGCTTTGGCGCACCAGCGTCAGCACATGGTCTTTCCAGGTTTTCCAGCGCGGATACCAGCGGGCGAACCACGGGATGCGCATGAGCGGGCCTTCGACCAGTTGGAAGATCCGCGCCACGATGGCCGTGCCGACCAGCTTGGCCAGCACCAGCACCGTCACGCCCGTGGCGGCATGGCCGCGGCCGAACAGGAACAGCGCCAGCAGCTTCACCGGCAGCAGCAGGAGCATGGGAACGAAGAACGCCAGCAGCGCGGCCCAGGGCGGCAACCCGCGCAGCCAGTCTTCCAGGCGCGCCCACAAGGGCAGGCGCGACAGCCGCGCCATCAGCGCGGCCAGCGGGCCCCAGCCCCATTCCTCGAACAGCAGGAGCGGCACCAGGATCACGGTGCCGACGGCACGGACGAGGGTGCGCAGGGCGCGCGTGAAGGATGTCATGCGCGAAGGGTAAGGCAAGGCGCGGCGCTTGAGGCCGCGCGGTGCCGTGTGCGGGCCGGAGCGCCTGCTACCTGCCGGCCGGCCGGAAGAACAGGTACTCGCCCCGTCCCAGCTCCGGTGTCAGCTCGTAGCCATCGCACAGGTTGCTGACGCATTGCAGGATGACGACGCGCGGCCACAGGGTCGCCGCGGTCGGAAAGCCCGGCATGTATTGCGGCACGTGCCACACGCCGTAGTCGCCTACCGGCTGCGCGTTCTCGGTGCCGCTGGCGTTCTGCAGGCCGCTGCCGAAAGTCACCCGTTCGACGCGCAGGTTGGGCCCGACGACGGAAGGGGGCGCGGCCGCCGCGGCAGTCGCAGCCGTTGCCACGCAACAAGCCGCCATCCAGAGGAGCACGGTCCTGGTGGTCATCATCGACTCCCGGCGGTCATTGCGAAACGGCCATGGCCTGCGGCGCCGCCGCGATGTCACCGGCCGGCTCCGAAAGCAGGCGCGTCACGCGGGCTGCCTCGAGCTCTTTCGCGTCGATGGCCTCCACGGAGGCGCTGGCGACGGGCATCGCGACCACGGCCGGGGCCTCTTCGGCCGCCGGGGCGCTGGCGGCCACCGGTTGCGCGGCCGGCTGCACCACGGGCTGCGGCGCGGGCGCCTGGGCGATGGGGGCGGCCGGTGCCGGCAGAGGCGCGGGCACGGGGGCGGCCATCGGCAAGGGCGCGGCGGGCTGGACCATCGCGACCGGGGCCGGCGGTGCTGGCGGCGCCTGCTGTACCGGCGGTGCAATTGCCGCCACGGGCTGCGGCGGTGCGGGCTTCGCCGCGACCGGCTGCGGTGCGCCCACCGTCGACGCCTGCGGTCCGTAGGCGCTCGTGCGTTCGTCCGCCGTCATCGATTGCGGGCATTTGGTGCCCGTCATCTCCAGCGCCGCCTGGGCCGCGGGGTCCATGCAGTCCATGGCCAGCGAGGCCGCCTTCATGCCCTTGTTCCAGAGCTCGCGGCTCATCTTCAGGCGCTTGCAGTGCTCGTCGGTCCAGGTGGTGCCGAAGCTCAGGCCCACGCCGGCGCCGTTCGCACTGGCGCTGGTGCTGCCCATGCAGGTGTCGTTGCTGGTGGTGAGGTTCGGGCCGTTGACGGACGGCACGTTCTTGATGGTGTAGCTGCCACGGTAGTCCACGGTTTGTGTGGTGGCGCCCGTGTTGTTGATGTTCTGGTTCAGCGTTGCCCGCGTGTCGGCGGGGGTGTTGGTGTTGAAGTTCACGGCCTGGCTGTTGCCCTGGGCCGAGGTGGTGGCGGAACTCTGTGACTGGTTGTTGGCACCACCCGCCGTGGTTTGCGCCAAGGCGACGCCCGCGGACAGGCCCAGCAAGGTCAGGACAATAAGTTTTTTCATGTTCTCAACTCCTTTGGATGCCGGGGAGGGGCAAGCCCCTCCCCATTGAGTGCAACAACAACCGATGCCGTATCGCTCAGGGAGCCGATGCGGTTGCGCCAGCCGTGCCCAGGCCGCCGGTGCCGCCACCGTTGCTGAAGCCGGCTGCGTTGCCGAAGCTGGCGTTGATCACGCCGAAGGAGCCGCCGGTCGAGCCTGCCGTTGCCGAAGTCGTGGTGCCGTTCACGAAGCCGTTGATGGCGCCGGACGAAGCATTGAAGTTCGACGTGGTGCCCGAAGTGCGCGTCACGATGGCCAGGCCGCCGCCAGGACCCGCGACCGTTGCGGCCGTGTTGTTGGTCGTGGAGTTGGCGGTGCCGCCTGCGCTGCCGCTCACCGAGTTGGGGCCGCCCGCGCTGTAGTTGGCACTGCCCGTTGCGCCTGCGTTGGCCGAAGCATTGGCACCGCCGGCTGCAAGGCCGTTGCCGGTCGTTGCGGCAACGCTGGTCACGCGGCCCTGGGTGGTCGCCGAGCCGCTTGCGGTTGCGCCGCCGATGCGCAGGCCCGGGAAGCTGACAGCGCCGCCGGCTGCGTTGGCGTTGGCCGAGGAGCTGGAATTGGCTGCGTTGTAGCTCAATGCGCTGCCCGTGCCCGAGCTGGCTGCCACCGAGCCGGCGGAACTTGAAGAGCCGGTTGTCGTGCTGGTCGCTGCAAGGGCGGTGGTGCTGGTTGCCGAAGCAACGCTGCCAACCAGGATCACTGCCACCGCGATGAGAGTCTTCTTCATGATGCTTCCTCGAAAGTTGTTGAAACGAACCCGATTGCCGGGGAATCCGGCCATCAGCTGACGGTCAGTGAACGCGGAATGAAATGTTTCCGTGACGACCGGGAGGCAGTTTCTGCGTCGAGGGGCAAAGGAAAAATGCCCTGTGCTGGGTAGTGCAAGGCTATGGCGAAAGGCGTGCTTTGGGCGGTTCCGGCGGCCCACCGGAAACCGGTTTTGCTTGCGATAACCGTGACAAAAACTACAACTTTCGATGGACATCAATGACCAGTAGCAACAAAATGCAACCAAAGTAAACAAATAAACGGAAACTCGGAATCTGAGTAGAAATGAATTAACTTTTGCTCACGAACACGGTGCTTTATTTGTCACAAAGGGGCTGAAATGGAAAGCGATCTCGACATTTCATTGACAGACATCGGAGCCGGGGCTAGGAAATATTCCAACCCTGGACAGTTCGGCGGCCTGCTTTCGCCGTCCGCCGACACCCTCCCATGGCCGGATTTCCTGACCGGCCAGCAGACCAAGCCGGTACGAGTACTTCTGGTTGACGACGACCCCTTCGTGCGCCGCGTCATCGCCCAGGAATTGCTGGGCGACCTGCGCATCCAGCTCGAAGGGCAGGCCGGTACCCTGCGCGAAGGGCGGCGCCTGTTGCTGCAGCATGAATTCGACGTGCTCATGGTCGACATCCGCCTCGGAGATGGGAGCGGATTCGAACTGATCGAAGAGGCCAAGAAGCACCGCAGCGCGGCAGAGATCATCGTCATCTCGGCGCTCGAGGACGAACCCCAGGTGCTGCATGCCTTCGAGCTGGGCGCCTCCGGCTACCTGGTCAAGAACGCGTGGTTCCAGAGCTATGCGCAGGCCGTGCTGCAGGTGGTGAACGGCGGGGCCGCCATCACCCCGCGGCTGGCCCGCCGGCTGCTGGTTCACCTGGACCACAAGCGCTCGAATGTGAACCCGGTGCGCCCGCCGGACAGCAAGGCGACGTTATCGGCACGGGAGCGCGAAGTGTTGCGACTTGTAGCGACAGGGTACGTTACCGAAGAGATCGCGCTGCAGCTCACCATCAGCGCCCAAACGGTTAACGCGCACGTCAAGAACATCTACCGCAAGCTGCACGCCCACACCCGCGCGCAGGCCGTGAGCTTCGCTTCGCACCGGGGTCTCTTGTAGGCCATGCCATGCCCACGCCGCAGGTCTTTCACCTTCCGCACCTTCTGGAAGACCAGTACGTGTGGTTGTCGATCGCCGCTTGGGGCGTGCTGCTGACCTGGCTGTGGCCCCGCATCTCCCGCCGGCGCATGCTCATGTGGATCGGACTCGCGGCCGCGCTGCACCTGACGCCGGTCACGGCGCAGGTGATCCGGGCCACCTCGGCCATTACCGTGATGGCGCACGACATGCCCGTCACGTTCTGGGCCCTGCAAGGCGTCAATGTGCTGGTGCTGGCGATGATCGTGAGCATCTGGTACGTCTCGCAGCGCCGGGTGGCGCGTTATCGACAATTGCAGGCGGTTCTGGCGGAACGCCGCCGCATCGCCAACGACCTGCATGACGGCGTGGGCTCCCGGCTGGTGGCGCTGCTGGCCAGCCAGGACCCGAAGTCCGCGGAGCCCGGCGGCCTGTCGATGGCGCTGCAGGCCTGCCTGCTCGAGCTGCAGATGACGGTGGACGACCTGGACGACCAGACCACCGCCACCGTCGCCGAACGGCTGGGCCACCTGCGCTACCGGCTGCAGCCCGCGTTCGACCGGCTCGGCATCGCGCTGGAATGGCATGTGTCCGGCACCGCGCATGCCCGGCCCCTGGCGCCCGAAACGGCAGTGCAGATCTGCCGCGTGGCGCAGGAGGCCTTGTCGAATGCGCTGCGCCACTCGCACGCCACCCGCGTCGAGCTGCGCTTCGGCCCGCAAGGGCCGCAAAGCCCACAAAGCCGTACGCAGGGGCTGATGCTGGAGGTGCGCGACAACGGCCGCGGCCTGCCCGTGCCGGCCGGCGAGTCGCCCGAGCAGCTGGGCAAGGGGCTGCGCAGCATGCGGGCCCGCGCCGACGCGGTGCAGGGTGAGCTGGCCGTCATGGACGTGGCGCCGCACGGCCTGTGCATCCGCCTGCTGGTGCCGTGCGAAGCAGCGCCCTCGACCAGCCTGCCGCCCGAGCCGGAAAGCATGCTGTAACACGCCCGCCGGACCACCCGGACGGGGCCGGCTCGCGCCTATGGCAAACTCCCGCGCTTTGCCAGGGACGCGCTCAAGACATGCAGAAAATCATTCGCCAGCTCGCCGCCGAAATCAAGGTTGGCGAGCATCAGGTGAAGGCCGCCGTCGAACTGCTCGACGGGGGCGCCACGGTTCCCTTCATCGCCCGCTACCGCAAGGAGGCCACCGACGGCCTGGACGACATCCAGCTGCGCGAGCTGGAAGCCCGCCTTTCCTACCTGCGCGAACTCGAGGACCGCCGCGCCGCGGTCATCAAGAGCATCGACGAGCAGGGCAAGCTCACCCCCGAGCTGCGCGCCGCGATCGAATTCGCGCCGACCAAGCAGGAGCTGGAAGACCTGTACCTGCCGTTCAAGCAGAAGCGCCGCACCAAGGGCCAGATTGCCCGCGAGTTCGGCATCGAGCCGCTGGCCGACAAGCTGCTGGCCGACCCCACGCTCGACCCGGCCGTGGAAGCCAAAGCCTTCCTGCAGCCCGCCACCACGCTGGATGACGGCAAGCCGGGCCCCGATTTCTCGACCGTGCCGCTGGTGCTCGACGGCGTGCGCGACATCTTGTCTGAACGCTGGGCCGAAGACGCCGGCCTGGTGCAAGGCCTGCGCGAATGGCTCTGGGCGGAGGGCCTGCTCAAGTCCAGCCTGATGGCCGGCAAGGACGAAAACAACGCCGACATTGCCAAGTTCCGCGACTACTTCGAATACGACGAACCCATCGGCCGCGTGCCTTCGCACCGGGCGCTGGCGGTGTTCCGTGGCCGCGCGCTCGACATCCTCGACGCCAAGCTGGTGCTGCCCGTGGAGCCCGAGCCGGGCAAGCCCAGCGTGGCCGAAGGCCGCATTGCGCTGCACCTGGGCTGGAGCCATGCGGCCCGCCCGGCCGACGACCTGATCCGCAAGTGCGTCGCCTGGACCTGGCGCGTGAAGCTGGCGCTGTCGACCGAGCGCGACCTGTTCACCCGCCTGCGCGAAGAAGCCGAGAAGGTGGCCATCAAGGTGTTTGCCGACAACCTGCGCGACCTGCTGCTGGCCGCGCCCGCCGGCCCGCGCGTGGTGATGGGGCTCGACCCCGGCATCCGCACCGGCGTGAAGGTGGCCGTGGTCGATTCGACTGGCAAGCTGGTCGAAACCGCCACCGTGTTCCCGCACGAACCGCGCAAGGACTGGGAAGGCTCGCTGCACACGCTGGGCAAGCTGTGCGCCAAGCACGGCGTGAACCTCATCGCCATCGGCAACGGCACCGCCAGCCGCGAGACCGACAAGCTGGCTGCCGACCTCATCAAGCTGCTCGCCAAGATGGCCGAGCAGGCCGGCGCGCCCGAAATGAAGGTCGACAAGGTCGTCGTCAGCGAAGCCGGCGCTTCGGTGTACTCGGCCAGCGAATTCGCCTCGCAGGAAATGCCCGACGTCGACGTGAGCCTGCGCGGCGCCGCCTCCATTGCGCGCCGTTTGCAAGACCCGCTGGCCGAGCTCGTGAAGATCGACCCCAAGAGCATCGGCGTGGGCCAGTACCAGCACGACGTGAACCAGAGCGAGCTCACGCGCACGCTGCACACCGTGGTCGAAGACTGCGTGAACTCGGTGGGCGTGGACCTCAACACGGCCAGCGTGCCGTTGCTCAGCCGCGTTTCCGGCCTGTCGGCCAGCGTGGCCAAGGCGGTGGTGCGCTGGCGCGAGTCGAACGGCGCCTTTGCCACCCGCAAGCAGCTGCTCGACGTGACCGGCTTCGGCCCCAAGGCCTTCGAGCAGAGCGCGGGCTTCCTGCGCATCCGCGGCGGCACCGACCCGCTCGACGTGACCGGCGTGCACCCCGAGACCTATCCGCTGGTCGAGCAGATCATCGTCAAGACCGGCAAGCCGATTGCCGAGCTGATGGGCCGCGCCGACATGCTCAAGACCCTGAAGCCCGAGCTGTTCGCCAACGAAAAATTTGGCGTCATCACGGTCAAGGACATCCTGGGCGAACTCGAGAAGCCCGGCCGCGACCCGCGCCCCGACTTCAAGGTGGCGCGCTTCAACGACGGCGTGGACGACATCAAGGACCTGGTCGAGGGAATGATCCTCGAAGGCACCGTGAGCAACGTGGCCCAGTTCGGCGCTTTCATCGACCTGGGCGTGCACCAGGACGGCCTGGTGCACGTGAGCCAGCTGAGCCACAAGTTCGTCAACGACGCCCGCGAAGTCGTCAAGACCGGCGACATCGTCAAGGTCAAGGTGATGGAAGTGGACGTGGCGCGCAAGCGCATCGGCCTGTCGATGAAGCTCGATGCGGCGCCCGCGCGCCGCGACGGCCCGCGCGACAACCGCTTCGAGGGTGCCGGCCGCGGCCAGCAGCAGCAACCGCGCCGCGACAACTCGCCGCAGCCCGCGGGCCAGATGGCCAGCGCGTTCGCCAAGCTGCAGGGGTTGCGCAAGTAGCTCCCCGGCAGGATTGCAGCCAAGCCGTTAAACTAGTCATCAAACTAGTCTGATGGGTGGCTGCAATGAAAACCTGGCCGGTACAAGACGCGAAAGCGCGCTTCAGCGAATTTCTCGAGGCCTGTCTCAACGACGGGCCGCAGATGGTCACCAAGCGCGGGGCCGAGGCCGCCGTGCTGGTGCCGGCTGCGGAATGGAGGCGGCTGCATGCATCCGCCAGGCCATCGCTCAAGGAACTCCTGCTTTCTCCTCAGGCCCGCACCGAGTTTCTGGTTCCTGAGCGGGGCGCCGCCCGCAGGCGGCGCATCACGCCGGTTCGCTGAGGGACGGCATGTACCTTCTGGACACCAACGTCATCTCGGAACTGCGCCGGCCCCGGCCTCATGGCGCGGTCATTGCGTGGCTCACGCCCATCGCCGACAGCAATCTGCACCTCTCGGCGGTCACGCTGGGAGAAATCCAGGCCGGCATCGAAATGACCCGCGACCAGGATGCCGCCAAGGCCGACGAGATCGAGCAGTGGGCTGCGCTGGTCGCCGAGTCATACAACGTGCTGCCCATGGATGCGGAAACCTTCAGGCTGTGGGCAAAGCTCATGCATCGCAGTTCGAACACGCTGTACGAAGACGCAATGATCGCCGCCACCGCAAAACAGCACGACCTGATCGTCGTGACCCGCAACTTGGCTGACTTCGCCAGCTTCGGTGTCGGCGTCTTCAACCCCTTCGAGCCAGTCGCAAAATGAAAGCACTGCGCATCTACGCCGGCCCCGCGGCCCGCAAGCACATCGAGCAGAACGGCCTGCGTCCACAGGACATCCGCACCATTCCCGGCGCGGCGGGCGGGCCCAAGGGCCTGATCCTCGGGCCGCTCGACCGTTTCATCTTCGGGCGCTGGCTCACGCAGTCGAGCCAGCAGGTGCACCTGGTGGGCGCGTCGATCGGTGCCTGGCGGTTGTCGACGGCCTGCCTGTCGGACCCGGAAACCGCCTTCCAGCGCTTCGAGCACGACTACGTGCGCCAGCAGTTCGAGGTGCCGCCGGGGCAGAAGCGGCTCAGCCCGCACCAACTGAGCGAGCGCTTTGCGCAAAGCCTGGAAGACTTCTACGGCGGGCGCATTGCTGAGGTGCTGGACCACCCGCGCTACCGCCTGCACGTGGTGACCTCGCGTGGCCGCCACATCCTCGGGCGCGAGGGCAGGGCGCGCACGCCGTTCGGCTACCTGGGCGCCTTTGCCACCAACAGCCTGCACCGCAAGAGCCTGGGCGCGTGGCTGGAGCGCTGCGTGTTCTCCACGCCCGGCGCCACCTTGCCTTTCGGCACGAAAGACTTCCGCACGCGCCAGCACGCGTTGAGCGAGGCCAACTTCAACATGGTGCTGCAGGCCTCCTGCTCCATTCCGTTCCTGCTGGCGGCGGTGCACGACATTCCGGGCGCGCCGCGCGGTGCCTACTGGGACGGCGGCATTACCGACTACCACCTGCACCTGGACTACCAGTCCGCCCACGACGGGGCCGATGACGGCATCGTGCTGTACCCGCACTTCCAGCAGGCGGTGGTGCCGGGCTGGCTCGACAAGGGCCTGCGCTGGCGCCACAAGTCCACCGGCTTTCTCGATCGCATGGTGGTGCTGGCGCCCGACCCCGAGTGGGTGAAGTCGCTGCCCCACGGCAAGCTGCCCGACCGCAAGGACTTCATCCATTTCGCCAACGATGCGCAGGCGCGCATCACCGCCTGGACCCGCGCCACGCGCGAGGCGCAGCGGCTGTCGGACGAGTTCGAGGAATGGCTCGCCGATGGCAGCAGCGGGCGCGTGCCCGAAGTGCTTCCGCTCTGAGCAGCGAGCGAGCGAGCACGCACGCGCCCCGGCCGGCGGGCAAACCCTGACGGGCGTTGCAGGTGGCGCTTCGAGAATGGTCCGGTCCATTCAGAAGCCATAGGGAACCCAGCCACCATGCCTCACGCCACGCTGTCACGCCGCCGTTTCACGCTCGCTACCGCCACTGCCGCCGCCAGCCTTGCCTTGCCGTCGTTCGCGCAAAGCGCCTGGCCGAACAAGCCGATCCGCATCGTCGTGCCCTACACGCCGGGCGGCTTCACCGACCAGATGGCGCGGCTGGTGCAGGTCGGCCTGCAGGCGCGGCTGGGCCAGCCGGTGCTGATTGACAACAAGCCAGGCGCCAACAGCCTGATCGGCGTCGACGCCATCGCCAAGGCGGCACCCGATGGCACCACCTTCGGTGTCGTCATCGCCGCGTATGCCGCCAACACCACGCTGTACCCCAAGCTGCCCTACGACCCGCAGAAGGACCTGTCCGGCGTTTCGCTGATGGGTATTTCGCCCTTGCTCGCGGCGGTCAGCATCAACGCGCCTTTCAAGACCGCGCGCGAACTCATCGACTACGCGAAGGCCAACCCCGGCAAGGTGAGCTTCGGCTCGTCGGGCAACGGCTCGGCCGCGCACCTGACGACCGAGCTGTGGAAGTCGCTCACGCAGACCTACATGATCCACATCCCGTACCGAGGCGCGGTGCCCGCGCTGACCGACCTGATGGGTGGGCAGATCCAGTTGTTCTTCGATGCGCCCACGGGCCTCATCAACCAGGCCAAGGCGGGCAAGGTGCGGCTGATCGGCGTGGCGGGCGACAAGCGCCTGCCGGCCGTGCCCGACGTGCCGACCTTCATCGAACAGGGCTTTGCAGGCTTCACCGGCAGCACCTGGGCCGGCATGCTGGCGCCGTCGGGCACGCCGCGCGACATCGTCAAGCGCATGTCGGAAGAGGTGGCGCGCATCATCAGGAGCGACGAGACGCGCGCCAGGCTCGATGCCATGGGCACCATTCCGGCTGGCAGCACGCCGGAGGAATTCGATGCCTTCATCACCGCCGAGACGGCCAAGTGGGGCAAGGTCATCCGCACGGCGGGAGTGAAGGCGGAGTAGCCGGTACGGTCTTCGTCAGGGCGCCAGCATCAGCACCTTGAACTGGCTCGGCACGATCCGCATGCCCAGCGCGTTGCTGCGGTTCTGCACCGAAAGACTGGTCATGCGCGTGGCCGGGCTGCCCTTGAGCAGCACGGTGAACGAGCCCGTGACGTGGCGCGACGGCCCCATCACCGACGGAGAGATCACGCCCAGCGTCACGCCGGCGTTGTCGCCGTTGGTGAGCGGCGTGACGGTGGCCAGGTTGTGCGCCGGCGCGCACATGAAAAGAAT
Source organism: Variovorax sp. KBW07 (assembly GCF_003852515.1). GTDB lineage: Bacteria > Pseudomonadota > Gammaproteobacteria > Burkholderiales > Burkholderiaceae_C > Variovorax. Next base: position 22,402 of record NZ_QAJK01000136.1, read on the forward strand.
GTTCCAGGCGTTGGGAATCGCGGTCGGGCCGAGCGCGATGTTGGGGTAGGGGATGGGAATGGCCGGCGGCGTCTTGCAGACGTCTGGAAAGGCCAGGTCCAGGCCCATCAACTGGCAGTTGGCAAACATCGTGCGGTTCCTTCCTTCGGGCTTTTTGTTCAGCCCATGTGGATCTGCTGGCCGTCGACCTTGACGACGGCGCGCGCCGTCACCACGGTCTGCGTGGCGTGGATGCGCGCCAGGTCATTGGCTTCGTAGTCGAGCTGGCCGCAGCGCAGCTGCTCGGTCTGCTCGACCATGCGGAACGACGACCGGCTGATGTGCACCAGCCGGTCCATCACCGATTCGCAGAGCCGGCCCACCACGCGGATGTTCGACGCCATGACCTCGGCCGCGCTGCCGAGCCAGCGCAGCGTGCCGACCTTGCAGTCGGCCTCGTCGGCGGTGAGCGCCAGGCGGCGGCCTTGCAGTTCCACGTCGGCCGCGCCCTGCAGGCGGATGGTGCCGGCGCTCTCGATGCGCACGCCGCCGTTGGGCGTGGCAAAGCTCAGGTCGCCGGGGGTCTGGATGCGCGCCTGCGTGCTGTCGGCCTGCTCGATCACCGCGATCAGGTAGACGCGGTAGCGGTCGGGTCCGGCAATCAGCACGGTGTCGCCCAGCTCGGGTTGCAACAGGCAGCTCGCGGCACGGCGGCATTGCCAGGTGCCGTCTTCGCATTCGACGCGGAACAGCCCTTCAGGCAGGCCTTCGACCACGAGGCCCAGACGCTGGACTGGCGCGCGTTCCAGATCGGCGGGGGAGGTGCGCAGCGGTGCGATGTTCATGGTGACGGGTTCCCTCGAAGGGTGGATGGATGAATGGGCAGCCCCTTGCGCGCGGACCAGCGCTCGGCCTCGGCCAGCTCGGGGTCATCGGGCAGCACGCCGGCATGGCCGCGCAGCGCGTCGGGCGGCCGCGCGCCGTGCAGCAGCGTGCGAAACAGCCGGGCGTCGGTGAAGTCGGCGCCGCCCAGTTCCGCGTGGGAAAAGTCGGCATACGTGAGGTCGGCGCGCGCGAAACGCGTGGCCTGGCAACCGGCGCGGTGAAAGATGCATTGCTGCAGGCTCGCGCCGCTGAAGTCCGCCGCGCCGAGCCTGGCGTCGATCCACAGGCTCTGGTCGAAATGCGCGCCGCGCGCGTCGGCCTGGCGAAGGTCGGCTTCGGGAAACAGCGTCTGCGGCGCGTGCGCACGGTGCAGCACGGCACCCCGCAACGCGGCGCCCTTGAAGTTGCATTGCGCGAGCCAGGCCTCGGTGAAATTGCAGCCCTCGAGGTCGGCATCGACGAACTGGCACATCTGGAACCGCTGGCCGGAAAAGTCCTGCCCCGCAAGCCGCGATTCCACGAAGACCGCACGCTCGAACGCGGCCCCGGCAAGCCGCGTGCTGCGCAGGTCGACCTGGAAGAACACGGCCTGGTTCAGGCGCGCACCCGAGAGGTCGGCCTCGGCCAGCGGCGAGCGGAAGAACAGGGTCTTGTCGAGCAGGCTGCCGGCCATGCGGCAGCGCTCCAGCGTGGAGTCCGAGAACTTCGTGTCGGCCAGCCCGGCGTTCGAAAAATCGCTGCCCGAAAGCCGGCATTCGTGGAACACCGCGTCGCCCAACTGCGCGCCGTTGAATTGCGCGCCTTCGAGCGAGCTTTGCGAGAACGCGGCGCTGCGCAGGTCGGCTTCGGCCAGCACCACGCCGTTGAGCGTGCAATTCAGGAACTGGCTTTGCTCGAAGCGCGTGCCCACGCAGCTCACGCCATCGAAGTCGACCTGCTGGAAGATGCCTCCCGACAGGTCGAGCCCGTCGAGCCGCCAGCCCCGGCAGCTCCTGTTCTCGATGGCTTCGCCCCTTTGCACCAAGGTCTGCAGGCGTTGCGGCGTCATGGAACCGCGGCGCCCTCGCGGCGCGCCGGCACGACCTTGGCCAGCCGGGTGTAGGCGCCTTCGAGCAGGGTGCTGTCGTCCACCAGGCTCTGCGACAGGTCGGCGCGAAACAGGTTGGCGCCGCGCAGGTCCGCAAAGCGCAGGTCGGCTTTCTGCAGGCTGGCATCGATCAGGTTGGCGTCGCGCAGCGATGCATGCTGCAGCCCGGCACGCACGAAGCGCGACTCGCGTGCGTCGGTACGCGACAGGTCCGCGCGGGAAAGATCGCACTCCGAGAAGTCGCAGTTTTCAAGGCGCGATTCGCTCAGGTCGGCTTCAGCCAATGCCATCAGGCGCAGGCTGCATTCGCGCAGATGGGCGCCGCGGAACACCACCTGGCGCAGGCTGGTGCGGCCCACGAAGCAGGTGGTGCGCAGCGTGGCGCCACTGAAGTCGAGCGGGCCGTCGGCCTGCACATCGACGAACACGCAGGCTTCGCAGCGGGCTTCGGTGAAGCGCAGCGCAGTTGGCTTGCAGCCGACGAGGGTGAGCTTGAACAGCTGCGCATGGCTGAAGTCCAGTGTGTGCAGTTGCGTTTTTTCGAACAGCATCACGACCTTCAGGCTGGCGCGGCGGAAGCTGCAGCGCGCCATGTGCACCTCGAGCAGCGTGTTGTCTTCCCACTGGGTGTCGTCGAAGTCGCAGTCTTCGCAATGCATCTGCTCGAGCGTCGCTCCGCGCAGGCTGGCGCCGGCGAACACGGTGCGGCTGCATCGTGCAAGGCCGAGGTTGGCGCCGTCCAGGCAGGCGCGGCGCAACGAGGCGGCGTGCAGGCTGGCGCGCACCAGCACGGCCTGCGACAGGTCGGCATCGTCGAGCTGTGCGCCGTCGAGGTTGGCGCTCTCGAGTTGCGTCCCCGTGAAGCGTGCGCCGCGCAGGTCCATGGCCGACAGGTCGGCACCCGTGAGGTCCATGCCCGAGAAATCGCGCGACGCGGCCATGCGCCCGGCCACCTGCTCGCGCAGGCGGGCGGCCGGCTCGGCCTCCATGCGGTCGGCTGCGTCCTGGTGGTGGGCGCTGTGCAGGTACATCTTGCGCAGCGAGGCATCGACCGTGGCGTTGCGCTGCATCAGGCCGGCCAGCGGCGCCATGTCGGCGGCCTGCTGCGCGGGCATGGCGGCCACGGCAGCGGCCATGGACTGGAAGCCCGGCGTCATCGCGGCGGAAGGCGGGCCCTTGATGCCCGGGGTCTTCCGGCCTTGGGCCAGCGCCAGCAGTTGCTGCATATCGGCACCGGGGGCGCCGGGGGCATCGGGGCCTGCGCTACCGGTTGCATCGGCTGCGTCGGCCGCGTTGGCGTTGGCCTGCAGGCGCTCGGCCAGCAGTTGCTGCTGCGCCTTCAATTGCTGCCTTGCTTCTTCCTGCGCAAGGCGGGACCGCGCGACGAATTCGGGCAACGCATCGAGGTCCGGCAGCGCCTGGGCGGATTCTTCGGGCAGGGCATAGCGGTCGGGGTCCTGGCCGGAAGCGATCAGGCGCTCGCGCATGTCTTCGCGCATCAGCGTGGCACCGCGGGTGGCGTTGCGTGCCAGCGGCCCGATCGGGCGATCGCGCAGCGACTGGTTGTCGAACCACGGCCCGATGGCCGCGGGCGGCACCAGGTCGCGGTCGCGAAAGGTGTGCAGCGCGCCGGTCTCGGGGGCCAGCCGCTGCCGCAGGATGCCGCGGTAGTGCTCGGCAGGCAGGGGCGCGGCCTGGGCGTCTTCGAGCGCGGGCATCAGGTGGCGAACGTCGGCCGCATCGTCTTCGGCAATGTCGAGCAGGCCGTGGTAGATCAGCACGATGCGCTCGCGGTGCGGAAAGAACCACGCAGTAGACAGTCGCATGGGCGCTTCCGCGAAGACTTCGCCGTCGCCCTCCGTCCGCGTGACGAAGCAGCGCGCGCGCCAGTCCGGAAGCTGTCCCCGCTGGCAGGCCTGGGTCGGGTGCATGTTCCAGATGGCGTAGGGCGCCGCATCGGGAATGTGGTCCGCGCCGTGCCACCACTGGTCTTGCGGCGCGGCGTTGAACAGGTGCCAGTCCATGTCGCGCGCGTAGCCCGGAAACCCCTCGGCCACCCACTGCGCGTCGTAGGCCTTGCCGATGCGTGCAAAGCGCTCGGGCCACATCACGTCGAGTGCGCTGAAGCTTGCAGGCCGCACGGGTTGGTCGGGGCGGTGCATGGGCGAGCCGGGCAGCTCGACATTGGGCAGGCGGCGCGTGCGCACGCCGCGCACCGTTTCATCTTCGGCGCCGATGCCCAGCGGGTTGTCCGCAAAAGTCGGTCCGCCGAAAGCGCGGGACCAGTCCAGCGGCATGGACTCGAAGGGCAGGGGGTCGGTGGCGCGTCCGTCGAGCCAGTACCGGTCGCCCGACACCCGCAGCGTCTTTTCGAGTTCGCCGACACGGACCCTCGCCACGCACCGGTTGCGAGGCGTTTCCTGGTGCGCGGTGTAGGCATGGCCGGTGGCCAGGAACTCCGCGCTGCGCTTGGGCATGCCCAGGTCGAGCACGCCCTGCGCGCCGATCTCCTCGGCCACCAGCGGCCAGAGTTCGACGTCGGGGTAGAGCATCGGCTGGCCCGGCGCCATGCCGGTCATGGCGATGACGGTAACGCCCAGGCGTTGCTGCCCGGGTTGCAGCGCGAAGGGACGGCTCAGCACGCTGAGCCGCAGCGGCTTGACGACTTTCATGGCGGGGACTGCATGGGAATGTCGGTCGGCGTGACGCGCCGGTCGATTGCCACGATCGACGGGTCGGCCGGGTCCACCAGCACCTGGACATGCCGGCCCGGCATGAAGCCGGCCACCAGTTCGTGGGCCACGCGCACGTCCAGCAACTGTTCGTGTGCCGCTACCTCTCCCTCGGCCGTGGCGATGCGCAGGCGCAGCGTGATGTCGCTGTCGATGTCGCCCTTGGAAACCCGCGTGAGCGCGAGCACCTCGGCACTGGCGGGGCGGCCCTGTGCCTGCAGGCGTTCGTAGTTCGCCTGCTCGGCGCGAAAGCGCCGGCTGTGCTGAACCGAGTGCACCACCACGCACAGCGCGACGAAGCCCAGCACGGCCCACAGGACCAGTTCCCAGGACATGTGCACGCCTCTCAGTTGAAGATGCTCATGACTTTGTTGGACAAAGCCAGGACACCGCTCTTGATGTCGGCGCCCGCCTGCGAGAACCTGAATGCCGAACGCTTCATGGCGAGCCCGGTGTCGGCGTTCTTGAAGATGGCTATGTCGATCTTGGCCGTGGCGATCTGCATGTTCAGGCCCGCATACGCCTGCACCCGCGCGCCCCAGAGGTCGAACGAGGTAATGACCACGTTGTGCCGCGTGTTGGTGCCATAGGACACGTTCTTGCGCCAGTAGTCCTGGTTGGTCGCGTGGACGATGTGCTTCTCGACGTTGTAGGTCACGTTGGGCGCATTCACGACGATGGCGACGCTGACGTTCTCCGTCTGCGTGCCGGTGATGTTGCGCGTTTCGCCGCCCGTGACGACGTCGGTGCGGGGGCCGTTGGTGGTGGACTTCTCGACGCCGTTGATGGTCGTGGTCACGGGGCCGGTGTGCGTCCAATTGGTGGCGCCGTGCACGTCGCGTGTTTCGCCACCTTTGATGGTCTCGGTTTCACCGCCATTCACCGTGCGGGTCTCGCCGCCGTTCACGATTTCCGTGCGACCGCCGTTCACGGTGCGTGTTTCACCGTTGTTGATGGTTTCGGTCTCGCCACCGTTCACCGTGCGGGTCTGTCCGCCGTTGATGGTTTCCACGCCGCCGCTGTTCACCAGCCGCTCTTCGCCGCCGTTGTAGGTGGCGGTTTCCTTCTTGGTGATGGTGGTGGTGCGCGTGCCGGTGACGTCGAGCGTCTCGTTGCCGACGATGGTGGTGGTGCGGCTGCCGCCCACGTGGCGCGTTTCGTTGGCCTCGACCTCGGTGTCGAGGTTCTTCTCGGCGTGCAGCCAGATCTGCTCGGCACCGGGCTTGTCCTCGAAGCGCAAGGCATTGGCGGTTTCGGTGGTGCCGGCGACCGAACGGCTCAGCAACCCGCTCTGGCTGGCCGAGCCCGGCAGGTCCCAGGGCGGCATCTGGTCGTTGTTGTAGACGCTGCCGATCACCAGGGGCCGGTCGGGCTCGCCGCCGATGAAGTCGACCACCACCTCCTGGCCGATGCGCGGCAGGTGCACGCCGCCAAAACCCGAGCCGGCCCAGTGGCTGGACACGCGAACCCAGCACGAGCTGTTTTCGTTGGCCTGGCCGTAGCGGTCCCAGCGGAACTGCAGCTTCACGCGGCCGAACTTGTCGGTCCAGATTTCTTCAGGGCCGACCACCGTGGCCGTCTGCGGGCCGTTGGTGCGCGGCTTGGGTGTCTTGCGCCGGGGGCGGTAGGGCACGCTCGACGGCAGCACCGAAAAATCGAACTCGCACACCGATTCGCTGCTGCCGCCGGTGGAGTACTCGGGCTCCTGCAGGTCGTAGCGGGTTTCGGTGACCAGGTACTCGCGGTTGTCGGCCTCGCGCGGGCAGTGCGTCATGGCAAAGAGGTAGCCCGGCGCCATGCCCGTCACGTTGGTGTGGCCCGAGGCAAGCTCGTGCGCGCATTGCAGCTCCTGCAGCCGAATCTTCGCGTAGCTGTCGCCTTGCTGGTGCTCGCTGTAGCCGCCCATCCATTCATAGACTTCGTAGTTCGCGTAGTCGTGCTTCTTCGGGTCCTGCTGCACGCTTTGCAGCGAGGCGCGCGACTTCTTGAAATCGAAGTCGTCGAGCATGACGCGGCCCGAGGTGATCTGCTCCGACACGCGCCAGCGGTCGATGCAGGGCTCGATGGCATTGACCATGCGGTCGCGCGGCCGGTAGGGAATGGTGGCGTGGCCCGGCAGCGTGCGGTAGCTGCCGCTGTCGTCGGCCAGCACCAGCCTGTGCGAGCCGTTCGAATGCTCGAAGTGATAGCCGATGCCTTCATGTTCCATGAGCCTGCAGACGAACGCGAAGTCGCTTTCCTGGTACTGCACGCAGTACTCCCAGGCGCGGTAGCTGCCCGTGAGGCGCTTCTCGAAGTCGAAGCCGTACTTGCCCAGCACTTCGTCGAGCACTTCGGGCACGCTCTTGTTCTGGAAGATTCGGCAGTCGGTGGTGCGCGTGAGGTACCAGAGCCAGGGCTGCACCAGCGCGCGGTACACATAGTGGCGCCCGGTTTCGTTGGCGCGGCCCACCAGCTCGAAGCGCACCACAGTGCCGTTGAGAAAGCGCGCCGCGCCTTCGTCAGCCAGTTCGATCGTGAGCGACGTGCCGAGCAGGGTCTTCAGGTCGAGGTTGAAGCTGGTGCTGACCATGTCGACCTCGAACTCGAAGAGTTGCGAGAGGCCTTCCTGTCCCCGCATGGCGCGAAACTTGAGCTGTTCGGCGCTCAGTACGGTATGGACGAGAACGGTACGCGGCATTCAGAATTTCCCTGGCTCAGCGGCTTTTGCGGGTGCAAGCCTTTGAGCGCCAGTCTAGAAATTCCGTATGTCACATACATGACGCAAAAGGTACGTTTTCCCTCTGAAAACGGGGTGCAAACTAAGCACTTATAGAGACCGTCTGTCGGTGGTCTTGTGGCTACGTTGGGTTCGTTGGTCAGCGCTGCTGTTCAAGTCATTCGGGGCGACGCCCACGCCGACGGTGTGCTCTGCTCCGCGAATGTCCCCCGCTTCGCTCCTCCTTTATTTCGCTGCGCAGAGCACACCATCCGCGTGAGCGTCATCAGAGTGGTCGTTGATCAGCGGTACACCA
>NZ_QAJK01000137.1 GCF_003852515.1 Variovorax sp. KBW07
GAGGGAAGTACCCGGTGTCCTGTGCACGCGCCAAGAAGCTATCTCCTTCGAACAACCCGAGCCACAGCTAAGTCTTCAAAGGCGCGTTCGCTTCAGACGGCGACCCAGGCAACCCGAACTGGTGCCACGCGCGACGCAGCTGCGTGTCCGAACCGAAGCCCGACAACTCCGCCGCCCGCGTGACGTTCGCGCCCGAAGCCAGCGCGAGTTGTGCCGCCGCCAATCGCAGCCGACGCAAATACGCCAACGGCGCCACGCCCGCATGTTCCACGAACAGCCGCGTCAGATGCCGCGCCGACGTGTGCGCCACCTCCGCCATGCGCGGCACGCTCCAGTCGGCTTGCGGTTGTTCGCTCACCGCGTCCTGTACGCGATGCAGTGCTGCGTGCAGATGGTTCCGGTAGGCGAGAAACGGCGACAGCTCCGGGTCGTGCGGCCCTCGGCGCAACGCCACCACCATCGTTTGCGCCACCTGGGCCGCCAGCGCTTCGCCGCAGATCTCGGCGATGCGATGCAGGATCAGGTCAATGCCCGTCGTGACGCCCGCGCTGCTGTAGAGCGGCGGGTCGATCACGAACACCCGGTTGGCCACCACGTCGCAACGCGGCTCCACCGCGCGCAGTTCTTCCAGGTGATGGTGATGCGTGGTGGCGCGCCGGCCCGCGAGCGCGCCTGCATGGGCGGCCAGCACGGCGCCAGCGCAGACCGTCACCAACTCCAGCCGGCCGCGCTCGAAGCGCAGGCCGCGCAGCCAGTGCAGCAGGTCTTGTGCTTCGGGCGTGTCGGTCGCGATGGCGTTGCCGGGCAGGCCGACCAGCACCACCCAGGCCGGGCCGCCGCTCCACTGCGTCGGCAGCGGTGCCAGCCCGGCGAGGGTGACGCCGACCGAGCTGAGGGAGGTCGGGCGCGGGCTCGCGAACTCGATCGCGAAGCGCTCGGGTTGGCCCATCGCGCGCAGTCGCTGGTTGGCGATGCGCAAGGCCTCGGCGGGGCCGGCCCAGTCGAGCACCAGGCTGTCGGGGAGCAGCGCGAAGACTACGCGGATGGGTGGCTGGTGCTGGTGGTGCTGGTGTTGTTCCGGGTCCATGCGTAGTCCATCTGGCGGGCGGTGCGTTCGGCCAGCTCGCGCCCGGCCAGGCGCTCGACGATGTGCAGGCTCATGTCGATGCCGGCGCTGATCCCGGCCGAACTGACGATGCGGCCGTTGTCGACCCAGCGCACGCCTTCGCGCACGTCGAGTTGCGGAAACTGCGCGCGCAGGTCGGCGATGTCTTCCCAGTGCGTGGTGACCGCATCGCGCGTGACCACGCCGCTTTTCGCGAGCAGGAAGGCGCCGGTGCAGACCGAAGCGACGAGCTGCGCGCCGGCTGCGCTGTCGGCAATCCAGTGCAAGGTGTCGGGGCTGGCCATGGGGGCATCGATCACGCCACCGGGAACGACCAGCACGTCGGCCTTCGGGCTGTCTTGGAGCGTGTGATCGGCCAGCAGGCGCAGGCCGGCACGCGCTTGAACGGGCGAGGTCTGCGCGACCGAGGCGACCTCGAACGGTGCGGCGGCGTCGGGCTGCATTCGCTGGGCGACGCGGCTGGCGGTGGTGAACACCTCGAAGGGGCCGGCGAAGTCGAGGGCCTCGACACCGTCGTAGGCCAGGATCAGTACGCGCAGGCTCTTTGGGCTCATGCCGTCACCGTCCCCGTCCCCGTTGCAGCAGCAGCGCGTTCCAGCGCCTGCGCCACGCTGCAGACGGTCGCGAAGCGGCCGTGGAGCACGGTGGCTGTGCGGGCCTTGATGTCGGCGGCGGCGAGTGGCCGGCCGTCGGGCTGCGTCATGTCGAAGGTCAGCGTGGCGTCGGTCACGTAGTCGACCTCCCAGCCCAGGTCCGAGGCGTGGCGCGTGGTGGTTTCGCAGCATTGCTCGGTGCGGATGCCGCTGACGATCAGCCGGCCGATGCCCTGCTGCGTGAGCCAGATGTCGAGCCCGCTGTTCACCAGCGCGCTGTGGCGGTGCTTGGTGAAGGTGGCCGCGGCCTCGAAATTGGCCAGTCCCTCGATGGGGCGGACGTGGCCCGATTCGACCGCGAAGGGGTTGCTGGCGTCGGAGGGTTCGTCGACGTGGAAGACCCGCACGATCGGCGTGCCGGCGGCGGCGCAGCCTGCGATGAGCGCGTTCTGCGCGGCGAGGTAGGGCGCGGCCTGGCGCTCGTCCCAGTACGGGCGCTGGCGGAACGACGCCTGGGCGTCAATCACAATCAGACAGGTTTTCATGGCGTGGCGGGCTCGCGGGAGCGGGGTGGATGATGCCGCCTATTCTTCTGGGCCGCCAGCCCGCGGTCCGTTCGGGAGCGGACCAGAATCGATCAGATCAGGACATCGCGCCCCGACCCGCCGCCACCTTGCGCCTTAAAGGCTAGACCAGGGCTGCCGCCTGCAGCTCTTTCTTCAGGTAGGCGTAGAACAGCGGCGCCGCCACCAGCCCGGCCGGCCCGAACACCGCCTCGGCGACGAACATCACGGCGAGCAGTTCCCACACGCTCATCTTGGTGCGGCTGCCGACCACCTTGGCGTTGATCACGTATTCGGCCTTGTGGATCAGGATCAGGAACGCCAGGCAGGCCAGCGCGGTGACCGGCGACACCGACAGCGCCACCAGCGTGATCACGGAATTGCAGACCAGGTTGCCCACGATGGGCACCAGCCCGGCCACGAAGGTCAGGGTGATCAGTGCCGGCGTGTAGGGCAGGCTCAGGCCCCACATCGGCATCAGGAACAGCAGGAAGATGGCGGTCAGCAGCGTGTTGAACGCGGCAATCCAGAACTGGGCCGCCACGATCTGGCCGAAGGCCTCGCCGAAGATGGTCACGCGACGGTGCAGTTGCTCGGCCAGCGGTCGGCGCTGGGCCGGCGCCGGGGCAATGGCGGCCAGCCCGCCGACGATCAGGCCCACGTAGGCGAACAGCAGCGCGCCCAGCCAGGCGCGGCCCGCCATGGCCAGCGAACCGGCCTGCGCGCGCAGGTAGTTGGCCACCACGCGCTGTACTTCGGCGGCGCCTTCGGGCAAGAACACGGCAATGTCGGGCGGCAGCTTCAGGCGCAGTTCGAGCACCGTGCGGGCCGTGAAATCGAGCAGTTCGCGGTACTGGTCGGGTGCGTCGATGATGTATTCGCGTGCCTGCGACAGCCCGACGGTCACCAGCGCGATCGGTCCCACCAGCACCAGCACGAACGCCAGCACGCCGGCCAGCCCGTGGGCCCGGCTGCGCAGGAACCTGGAGCGCGACAAGAGCCGCTCCAGCTGGCGGGCGAACCAGCGCGTGGCAAGAAAGCCGATGCAAACGCACAGCAGGCCCGGCAGCAGGTGCTGCCACATCACCAGCAGCAGCGCGGCCGGCATCAGCAGGTAGCTGGCCAGCACCACGTTTCGGGAGGCGGCCTGGGGCCGGACGGTGACGGGAGCGTCGGGAGCAGCAGGCAGCGGCTTTGCCATCCGGGTTCGAGGGCTTTGCTTGATGGGGAAGGGTGGGCGCGGGTGCCGGTCAGCCGACGACCACGGCAGCGCCGTCGCCGCGCGCGGCGATCACGCCGATCTCGTGCACCTTTTCGCCGGCGGCGCGCAGGGTGGCGGCGCAGGCGGCGGCTTCGGCTGCGTCGAGGACCACGACCATGCCGATGCCGTTGTTGAAGGTGCGGTTCATTTCGATGTCGTCGATGCCGGCCACCTTCTGCAGCCAGGCGAACAGCTCGGTCTGCGGCCAACTGCCCTTCTTGAGGTGGGCGGCCGTGCCTTCGGGCAGCACGCGCGGAATGTTCTCGAGCAGGCCGCCACCGGTGATGTGGGCCAGCGCCTTGATCGGGTGCTTGGCCAGGGCTTCGAGCACCGGCTTCACGTACAGGTGGGTGGGCTCCATCACGGCTTCGCGGAAGGGCTTGCCGTCGAGGGTGGCGGGCAGGTCGGCGCCTGCGCGTTCGATCACCTTGCGCACCAGGCTGAAGCCGTTGGAATGCACGCCGGCCGAGGCCAGGCCCAGCACCACGTCGCCGGGCTTGACGTTCTGGCCAGTGAGAATTTTTGCTTTTTCGACCGCGCCGACCGCAAAGCCGGCCAGGTCGTATTCGCCGGCCGGGTACATGCCGGGCATTTCAGCGGTTTCGCCGCCGATGAGCGCGCAGCCCGAGAGCTCGCAGCCGCGGGCGATGCCGCCGATCACCGCGGCGGCGGTGTCCACGTCCAGCTTGCCGCAGGCGAAATAGTCGAGAAAGAACAGGGGCTCGGCGCCTTGCACCAGCACGTCGTTGACGCTCATGGCCACCAGGTCGATGCCGACGGTGTCGTGCATGTTCCATTCGAAAGCCAGCTTGAGCTTGGTGCCCACGCCGTCGGTGCCGCTCACCAGGACCGGTTCCTTGTAGCGCTTGGGCACCTCGAACAGGGCGCCGAAACCGCCGATGCCGGCCAGCACGCCTTCGCGCAGGGTCTTCTTGGCCAGCGGCTTGATGCGGTCGATCAGGGCGTCTCCGGCATCGATATCGACACCGGCGTCCTTGTAGCTGAGCGGGGTAGGCGTGGGGGAAGTCATGGGCGGTCGGGGTCGAGAAGGGGGCGAACAGAGGGCGAAGGGGCGGCGCCGGTAACCGAGGCGGCCGGGCCGATAGAATTCCTCACGATTTTAAGGGCCCCAGCGGCCCCCTCCATGAACCTTCCCGGGATGAAACAGCTCGCGCTCGATATCGGCATTGCGACGGGCCCCAGCTTCGACGCCTTTTTTGCCGGCCCCAACGAGGCGGCACTGCGACACCTGCAACTGTGGGCGGGCAGCGCCGGCAGCCCTGTGCTGCACTCGCCGGTGCCGACCTATCTTTGGGGCGAAAGCGGCAGTGGCAAGACCCATCTGCTCGAATCGGTGCGTGTCGCACTGCGCGAGCAGGGCGCCAGCGTGGGCTGGCTCCACGCCGGCCTGCTGGAGCCTCCTGAGTTCGACGAGCGCTGGGGCGCCGTCCTGCTCGACGACGTGCACCTCTACACCGCCGTGCAACAGCACGCGGCCTTCAACTGGTTCGTCAACGCCCAGACGCTGCAGCGCGGCGTGGTGGGCGCGGGCGCCTTGCCGCCGGCCGACCTGCCGCTGCGCGAAGACCTGCGCACCCGCCTCGGCTGGGGCCATGTCTTCCATCTGCAGGTGCTGAGCGAAAGCGAACGCCGCGCGGTGCTGCGCCAGGCCGCCGATGCGCGCGGCGTGATGCTGTCCGACGACGTGCTCGACTACATGCTGCACCGTTTCAGCCGCGACCTCGGCAGCCTGATGGAGCTGCTCACGCAGCTCGACGGCTATGCCTTGCAGACGCAACGCGCGATCACCATTCCGTTGATCCGCTCCATGCTCGAGAACGAATAAAAGAGCGAACAAGGCTTCCAACCAACAATGATCAAGAAATTCATCGACAAGCTGCTCGGCAAGACCGCCGGCGGCACGCAGGGCAAGAGCCGCTTCGGCAAGCGCCAGGAGGTGCCGGCAGAGGTTCACAAGATCGATCCGGCCCTGGTCGACGAACGTGCGAAGAACGTGGTCACGACGCTGCAGCAGGCGGGCTACGAGGCTTACGTGGTGGGCGGCGCGGTGCGCGACCTGCTGCTGGGGCTGCGCCCGAAAGATTTCGACGTGGCCACCAATGCCACGCCCGAGCAGGTCAAGTCGCTGTTTCGCCGCGCCTTCATCATCGGCCGGCGTTTTCGCATCGTGCACGTGGTGTACGGCCGTGGCCGCGAGCATGAAGTGATCGAGGTCTCGACCTTCCGCGCCTACATGGACAACGCCGCCGCCGAGCAGGTGGCCGGCAACGAGCGCACCAGCAAGGGCGAGCTGGCCAGCATGAAGCACGCCGTCGATGCCAGCGGCCGCGTGCTGCGCGACAACGTCTGGGGCCCGCAGGAAGAAGACGCGGCGCGCCGCGACTTCACCGTCAACGCCATGTACTACGACCCGGCCAACCAGGTGGTGGTCGACTATCACAACGGCATCAAGGACGCCCAGAAGCTCACGCTGCGCATGATCGGCGACCCGGCCACGCGCTACCGCGAAGACCCGGTGCGCATCATTCGCGCCATTCGCTTCTCGGCCAAGCTCGCGGCCCTCGGCTTCAAGATGGAAGCCAAGACGGCGGCGCCGCTGATCGAATCGAGCAAGCTGCTGGCCGATGTGCCGCAGAGTCGCCTGTTCGACGAAATGCTCAAGTTGTTGCAGACCGGCCATGCCATTGCCACGGTCGAGCAGCTGAACAAGCTCGGGCTGGCCAAGGGCATCTACCCGCTGCTCGACGTGGTGGTGGAGCGTGCCGACCAGCCCTTCGTGAAGGCCGCCCTGCAAGACACCGATCGCCGCGTGGGCGAGGGCAAGCCGGTGGCGCCGAGCTTCCTGCTGGCCTGCGTGCTGTGGGCCGACGTGCGCGACGGCTGGGCCCAGCGCCAGGAAGGCCAGCGCGGCCAGCGTCCGCAGGCGCCGTTCCCGGCACTGCAGGACGCCATCGACGACGTGTTCAATTCACGCATCGGCGACGTGTCGGGCCGCGGCAAGCTGGCCGCCGACATGCGCGAGATCTGGATGATGCAGCCGCGCTTCGACAAGCGCACCGGCTCCACGCCCTACAGCCTGGTCGAGCAGGCGCGCTTTCGCGCCGCCTTCGACTTCATGCGGCTGCGTGCCGACGTGGGCGAGGTCGGCGAAGCCATTGCCGAATGGTGGCAGGAGTTCAGCACGGCGGACGACCTGCGCCGCCAGGACTTGCTGGAGCAGGTACGCGAAGAACAGAAGGTGCGCCAGCGCGTGCGGGTGCGCGACCCCGCGCCGGCACCCGCACCGGCCAGGGCTCGCCACGAGCCGGCCCCCCGCCGTAACGACGATGCCGAGTCGGACGACGAGGTTGAAGTCGAAGCCGGCGCCGTGCCGCCCGATGGCGAGGTCGCAGCGCCGCGCAAGCGCCGGCGCCGCCGCAAGCCGCGTCCCGCGGGCGGTAGTGGCGGTGGCGAGGGTGGCGGCAACGCTGCGGGCGAATGAGCACGCCTGACCGGCCGAAGGACGGCAAGAAGAGCCCCGCGGCCAAGACAACTGCGGCCAAGGCAACCGCCGGCAAGAAGCCCGCGGCGCCTCGCGCTGGCGGCGCCGGCAGCAAGCCCGCCTCGTCGTCGGCCGGTGCCAGGAGCGGCCCGCCCGCGCGCCGCGCGCCCGCCGGTGCCCCGGTGCGCCGCCCACGCGGTCCGCGTGAGGACTACCCGACCGTGCAGGCCTTCGTCGCCATCGGGGCCAACCTGGGCGATGCCGAGGCGGCCGTGAAGGCCGCCATGGCCGCCATCGGTGCGCTGCAGCGCACCCAGGTCACGGCGCGCTCGTCGCTCTATCGCAGCGAGCCGGTGGGCGCTGAAGGCCCCGACTTCATCAATGCCGTGGTGGCCGTGCGCACCGGCCTGGATGCCGAGCAGTTTCTCGTGGCGTTGCAACGCCTGGAGACGCTGGCCGGCCGCGAGCGGCCCTTTCCCAATGCGCCGCGAACGCTCGACCTCGACCTGCTGATGCACGGCAATTCGGTGATCGACACGCCGGCGCTGACCCTGCCGCACCCCCGCATGCGCGAGCGCGCCTTCGTGCTGAAGCCGCTTGCCGAAATTGCGCCCGACAAGGTGCCGCGTGCGGCTCTGGCCCGCGTCACGGGCCAGGTGGTCAAGCGCATCGTCTGACGACGCAGAGGCCGTCGGCACCAGCCGGCGCCGCGCTTGCCGGCCCGAATTTCGGGCCTTTCAACGGCTTTGAAAACCCGGTCCGGCCGGACCGGACTCGCGCGCCCGTTAAACTTCGCCGGTTTTTTCATGAAGGCGTCATGAAATTGTGATTGGCGCACCCCAGGAGTTTCCATGTTCGGCAAGCTGCTGCCCCGCGAGGGCAATTTCTTCGAGATGTTCAACCAGCACGCCGAGCGCATCGTGGAGGCGGCCAGGGCGTTCGAGCAACTGGTCGCCAACTACAGCGACGTGCACCTGCGCGAGCAGTACAACCGCGATGTCGACAACGCCGAGCGCGCGGCCGACCGCGTGACGCACGACGTCAACCGGCTGATCCACAAGACCTTCATCACGCCCATCGACCGCGAGCAGATCCACAAGCTCATCAACACGATGGACGACGTGGCCGACCTGATCCAGGACTCGGCGGAAACCATGGCGCTGTACGACGTGCGCCACATGACCGACGAGATCGTGCGCCTCACGGCCCTGAGCGTGAAGTGCTGCGACCGGCTGAAGGACGCCGTCAAGTTTCTCGGCAAGATCGCCGACCCGGCGGTGGCCGAGGCGGTGCTCAAGACCTGCGAGGAAATCGACCGCCTCGAATCCGATGCCGACCGCGTGATGCGCAGCGCCATGAGCAAGCTGTTCCGCGAGGAGCCTGATGTGCGCGAGGTGATCAAGCTCAAGGCGATCTACGAACTGCTCGAGACGATCACCGACAAGTGCGAGGACGTGGCCAATGTCATCGAGGGCATCGTCCTCGAGAACTCCTGAGCGGGTAGCGACTGATGGAAACGGTTCAGGTCGCCCTTTGGGTGGTGATAGTGCTGGTCGCGCTGGCGATCCTGTTCGACTTCATGAACGGGTTCCACGACGCCGCCAATTCGATCGCAACGGTGGTTTCCACCGGCGTGCTCAAGCCCGGGCAGGCCGTGGTGTTCGCCGCCTTCTTCAACCTGATTGCGATCTTCATCTTTCACCTGAGCGTGGCGGCCACTGTGGGCAAGGGCATTGCCCATCCCGGCGTGGTCGATGTGCATGTGGTGTTCGGTGCGCTCATTGGCGCCATCAGCTGGAACCTCGTGACCTGGTACTACGGCATTCCGAGCAGTTCCTCGCATGCGCTGATCGGCGGCATCGTGGGCGCTGTGATCGCAAAGACGGGCACGAGCGGGTTGGTGGCCTCGGGCATCTGGAAGACGGTGGCCTTCATCTTCGTGTCGCCGCTGCTGGGCTTCCTGCTGGGCTCGATGATGATGGTCGTGGTGGCCTGGGGCTTCCGGCGTGCCACGCCTTCGCGCGTCGACCGCTGGTTCCGGCGGCTGCAGCTGGTTTCGGCCGGTGCCTACAGCCTGGGCCACGGCGGCAATGATGCGCAGAAGACCATCGGCATCATCTGGATGCTGCTCATTGCAACCGGCTACGCCTCGGCTGCTGACGCGGCGCCGCCGAGCTGGGTCATCATCAGCTGCTACGCCGCGATTGCGCTGGGCACCATGTTCGGCGGCTGGCGCATCGTGAAGACGATGGGCCAGAAAATCACCAAGCTCAAGCCCGTCGGCGGTTTCTGCGCCGAGACGGGCGGCGCGCTGACGCTGTTCCTGGCGACGGCGCTGGGCATTCCGGTGTCGACCACCCACACCATCACCGGGGCCATCGTCGGCGTGGGGGCCACGCAGCGCGCGAGTGCGGTGCGCTGGGGCGTGGCGGGCAACATCGTGTGGGCGTGGATCTTCACGATCCCGGCCTCGGCCTTCGTGGCCGCGATCGCCTACTGGATCAGCATGCAGCTGTTCTGAGGCCTGGGCGCCCGCCGAGGCTTACTGCGAGATCTTCCGGCCTTCTTCGATCTGGTGCTCGAAGTAGCGCTGGAAGCTGAACACGATGCTGGCCATCAGGATCGTGCTGCCGAAGAAAAGCGACAGCACCACGGCGCCGATGGTGAACCAGTTCGTCTGCCCCGGTTTTGCATCCGCCGGTGCGGCCGTGTTGAAGCGCGCATTCCACTTCTCCGGCGTCATGAGGCCATAGACGATGGCCATCAGCGCGCAGCCCGCGATGGTGAAGCCCAGCAGCGGAATCAGCGCCCAGCTCAGGCCGTCGTCCACGCCGTACATGCGCACGCGCTCGATGCCGTAGATGCCCAGTGCCGTGGGAATGGGCAGCAGCCAGCCGAGCCAGTCGCCCATGCCGCGCAGGTAGAAGCGGTGCAGCCCGAACGGGCCGCCCAGGAAGGAAAGCCAGGCTGCGGTAGTTTTGTTTTTCATTCGGGTTTTGTCGTGCTGCCTTCGCCAAGCACCTTTTCCATCAGGACCACGTCGCGCCATTCTCCGAATTTCCAGCCGCAATCCTTCAGTACACCTACGTGAGTGAAGCCCTGGCTGCGGTGCACGCCGACCGAGCCGGCGTTGGCCGAATCGCCGATCACCGCGATGAGCTTGCGAACCCCGACGGCTTCGGCGGCCTGCGAGAGCGATGCCAGCAGCTTGGCACCCAGACCCTTGCCGCGTGCTGACTCCGACATGTAGATCGAGTCTTCGGCCGAAAAACGATAGGCCGGGCGCGGCTTGAACCAGTTGCAGTAGGCAAATCCCAGCACCTGGCCATCTTCTTCCGCGACCAGGTAGGGCAGGTTCTTGCCGAGCACGTCGGCGCGGCGGGCGGCCATGTCGGCGGCGGAGGGCGCCTCGGTCTCGAAAGTGCCCGTGCCGTGCTGCACGTGGTGGGCGTAGATGGCCGTGATGGCTGCAACGTCTTCGTCGCGGCTGGGGCGGATGGTGAGGGGCATGCGGTGGAAGAAAAGAGACGGAAGGAGACGAAAAAAGACGGCGCGGGGCCGAAAATTCGGAGAAATCGCCGAGCGGGCTATAATCGCAGGCTTTTCAGCGTGTCGCTGGCCGGGTGGCCATGTCGCGTGTCTCGACGCTGGAAGAACATTGTGAGCGGGCCTCTTTCTCATCCAACTGGCTCGCTGACCACCCAAGGATAAATCATGGTCGTCATTCGACTTTCCCGCGGCGGCTCCAAAGGCCGTCCTTTCTTCAACATCGTCGTGTCGGACAAGCGTGTTCGCCGCGATGGCCGTTTCATCGAGCGCCTGGGTTTCTACAACCCGACCGCCAAGGAAAACGAAGAAAGCATCCGCATTGCTCAAGACCGCCTGACCTACTGGAAGAGCGTTGGCGCGCAAGCCTCGCCCACGGTCCTGCGCCTGATCAAGCAAGCTGCAGCCGCAGCCCCCAAGGCGGCGGCCTAAGCCGTCCAGCACGGCGATGTTGCCGACACTCGAAGCCGCCGAATTGCCGGCGGATGCGATCGAGGTGGGGCGCATCGCCGATGCATGGGGCATCAAGGGCTGGTTCAAGGTCCTGCCCCACAGCGCCCAACCCGAGGCGCTTTTTTCTTCCAAGCGCTGGTTCCTGCAGGCTCCCGGAGCTGCTGCGAACACCGCTTTCCGGCTCGCGATCCGCGAAGCCAAAGAACATTCCGACAGCATCGTCGCTTCGTCCGAAGACGTGCCTGACCGCAATGCGGCCGAGGCTCTGCGCGGCGCGCGCATCTTCGTGCCGCGCTCGAGCTTTCCCACGGCCAGCGTCGACGAGTACTACTGGGTCGACCTGATCGGCCTGTCGGTCGTCAACCGCGAAGGCGTGGTGCTCGGCACCGTGCGCGAGTTGCTCGCCACCGGCCCGCAGACCACGCTGGTGCTGGCGGCCGAAGAAGACGGCAAGGCCATCGAACGCATGGTGCCCTTCGTCTCGGTCTTCGTCGACAAGGTCGACCTGCCCGGCCGGCTCATCACGGTCGACTGGCAACCCGATTACTGATTCCGCCCCAAAGGGCATTAAGGGCATTGCGCGCATGCGCTTCGACGTCCTCACGCTGTTTCCCGAACTGTTCGCGCCTTTCATGGCCAGCGGCGTGACGCGCCGTGCCTACGAATCGAAGCAGGTCGAGGTCGTGCTGTGGAATCCGCGCGATTTTGCGCAGGGCAACTACAAGCGCGTGGACGACCGTCCCTTCGGCGGCGGCCCCGGCATGGTCATGATGGCCGAGCCGCTCACCGCTTGTCTCGATGCGGCGTTGGCCGCGCGCGGGGCGCAGGCGCCGGTCGTGCTGTTTTCGCCCATCGGCGAGGCGCTGCGCCACGAGGCGGTCGAAAAGTGGTCGGCCAGCGAGGGCGCGGTGCTGGTGTGCGGCCGCTATGAAGGCATCGACCAGCGCTTCATCGACGCGCGCGTCACCCACCAGATCAGCCTTGGCGATTTCGTGCTCTCCGGCGGCGAGATCGCCGCCATGGCGCTGCTCGATGCCGTGGCCCGGCTGCAGCCCGGCGTGCTCGGCGACGAGGCCAGTCACGTACAAGACAGCTTCAATCCCGCGCTCGACGGCCTGCTCGATTGCCCGCACTACACGCGACCCGAGCAGTGGAACGGGCAGGGCGTTCCAGCGCCGCTGCTCTCGGGCCACCACGCGCAGATCGAGCGCTGGCGCCGCGACCAACGGCTGGCCATGACGGCCGCCCGGCGCCCCGACCTCATCGACGCAGCCCGTGCTGCCGGCCGCCTGGACAAGGCCGATGAGACGGCGCTGAAAAAAAAGCTATAATCTCGGGCTCCCCGATCCTCTGCCCGGCCGCGCCTGGCCTTTTTCCACCCCGGTGGTCAAAACCAACGGCGCCTTTTGTGTAGCCCGACACGATCGAATATCAGGAAATCATGAACCTCATCGAAACCCTCGAGCAGGAAGAAATCGCCCGCCTCGGCAAGAAGATCCCCGATTTCATGCCCGGTGACACGGTCATCGTCAGCGTGAGCGTCGTCGAAGGCACCCGCAAGCGCGTGCAGGCCTACGAAGGCGTCGTGATCGCCAAGCGCAACCGTGGCCTCAACAGCGGCTTCACCGTGCGCAAGATCTCCAGCGGCGAAGGCGTGGAGCGTACGTTCCAGACCTACAGCCCGCTGATCGCCGGCATCGAAGTCAAGCGTCGTGGCGATGTGCGCCGCGCCAAGCTGTACTACCTGCGCGAACGCAGCGGTCGTTCGGCACGCATCAAGGAAAAGCTGCCGAGCAAGTCGACGGCTGCTGCAAAGTAAGCAGCCTGCCTGTCGTGCAAGAAAAGCCGCCGCTCTGGCGGCTTTTTGCATTGGTGCTTCGCACAAAAGACAGCGTCACTTTTTTACGCTCTACTCCCTCTACCCCCTGAACGGCCAACGCATCTCTTGACCACATCCTCCGCCCCCACCATGCAATCCGTGCCCCTCGAACCCGTCAATGCCGTGGTCCCGCCCACGCTGCTGCAGTTCGATCCGCGCGAGGCGCCCTGGGTGGACGGCAGCGATGGTCTGCCGGCGGTGTCGCCCACGCAACTGGCGGCGCAGGCGCTGCGTGCACGCTTTGCCACGCCTCCGGAGTGGACGCCCGAGCTGCGCCGCGAACCGCGAATGATCGACCGTGCGCCGGCGCAAGCGGCCGTGCTGGTGCCGATCGTGCAACGCCCGCAGGGGGCGACCGTGCTGCTGACCGAGCGCACCACGCACCTGTCGAACCATTCGGGGCAGGTGGCGTTTCCGGGTGGCCGCGTCGACCCCGAAGACGCCAACATCGCCGCCGCCGCATTGCGCGAGGCATGGGAAGAGGTGGGCCTTTCGGCGCAGTTCATCGAGGTGCTGGGCAGCCTTCCGACCTACACCACGGTGACCTCGTTCATCGTCACGCCCGTGGTCGCGCTGGTGCGGCCCGACTTCGAGCTCACCATCAACCCCTATGAAGTGGCGCAGGCCTTCGAGGTGCCGCTGGCCTGGTTGATGGACCCCGCCAACCATCGCCGCCATGCCGTGAGCGCCACCGACGGCCGCAAGCGCGAGTGGTATTCCATGCCCTACCAGGACGGACCCGACGAGCGCTTCGTGTGGGGTGCGACCGCCGGCATGCTGCGCAATCTCTATCGTTTCCTCGCCGCTTGAACCGGGCCTGATTCAGGCTTGAATTCGGCCTGAACCTTCAGGCTCTCTCGCTATCATCGAAGGATGAGCTTCTTTGCCATCCTGTGCGCGTTGCTGATCGAGCAGGTGCGCCCGCTGGGCCCGCGCAACCCCGTGTACGGCAGTGTTCTGGCGTGGACGCGCTGGACCAGCCGCAACTTCGACGCGGGCAAGCCGCATCACGGATGGATTGCGTGGGGGCTCGCCGTGTTCCTGCCCACGCTCGTGGCGCTGGGTGTGCACTGGCTGCTGGTGCTCACGCTGGGCCTGCCGTTCGCGGTGCTATGGAGCATTGCGGTGCTCTACGTCACGCTGGGCTTTCGGCAATTCAGCCATCACTTCACCGACATCCGTGATGCGCTCGACGAAGGCGATGAGCCGCTTGCGCGCTCGCTGCTCGCGCACTGGCAGGGCGTCGATGCGGCGGACCTGCCGCGCAGCGAAATCGTGCGCCACGTCATCGAGCATTCGGTCATCGCGGCGCATCGCCATGTGTTCGGCGTGCTGGCCTGGTTCTCGGTGATCGCGGCCATCGGCCTCGGGCCGGCGGGCGCGGTGTTCTATCGCATGAGCGAATTCGTCTCGCGCTACTGGGCCCACAAGAACGGCGCCGCGGTGCAGCCCTCGAGCGAGTCGGTGCAGCAAGCCGCCGACAGCGCCTGGCACGCCATCGACTGGCTGCCCGCGCGCATCACGGCGCTGGGCTTTGCCGTGGTCGGCAGTTTCGAAGAAGCGATCGACTGCTGGCGCAACGACGCGCGGCGTTTCCCGAACGAGAACGACGGCGTGATCCTGGCGGCCACCTCCGGCGCGGTGAATGTGCGCCTGGGCGGCGGCTCGCTGAGCCCCATCCCGACGCTCGACCCTTTGTCGCGCGCCCAGGCCGGTGAATCCATCGCCGATGGCCGGCCGCCGGACAGCGGCAGCACGCCGGGGCGCGAGCCCGAGCCCGGCCATCTGCGCAGCGTGGTCGGGCTGGTCTGGCGCTCGGTCGTGATGTGGATGGTGCTGCTGGCCTTGCTCACCCTCGCTCGCCTGCTCGGCTGAGCGGCAAGCGCAGGGGAACGCCATGTCCGACAACACCACCGCAGTGCCGGTCTTCTGGAGTCCGCGCATCGGCGCGCTCGAACCGTACGTGCCCGGCGAGCAGCCGCGCATCGCAAACCTCGTCAAGCTCAACACCAACGAGAACCCGTACCCGCCGTCGCCGGACGCCGTCGAAGCGATCCAGCGCGCGGCCGCGAACGGCCTCGAGCGCTACCCCGATCCCACGTCGCTCGCGCTGCGTGAAGCCGTGGCCCGCCGGCATGGCCTGCAGGCCGACCAGGTCTTCGCGGGCAACGGTTCCGACGAAGTGCTCGCGCACGCCTTCTTCGCTTTCTTCCAGCAGGCCGAGCCGCTGCTGATGCCCGACGTCAGCTACAGCTTCTACAAGGTCTACGCCCAGCTCTACGGCATCGCCTGCGAACTGCAGCCGGTCGACGAGGGCTTGCGCATCGATGTCGATGGCCTCGCGGCCAGGGCCCGGTCGGGCTGCGGCGGCATCGTGCTCGCGAATCCGAACGCGCCCACCGGCATCGGCCTGCCGTTGCCGCGCATCGAGCAATTGCTCCAGGCTTGCCCCGACCGCGTGGTGCTGGTCGACGAGGCCTATGTCGATTTCGGCGGCCAGAGCGCATTGCCGCTGATCGGCAAGTACCCGAACCTGCTGGTGGTACACACCCTGTCCAAGTCGTTCGCGCTGGCCGGCCTGCGGGTCGGTTTTGCCTGCGGTCAGGCGCACCTGATCGATGCGCTGGTGCGCGTCAAGGACAGCTTCAATTCGTACCCGCTCGACAGGCTGGCCTCGGCCGGCGCCGTGGCGGCGCTTGGCGACGAGGCGTGGTTCAAGACCACCTGCGACAAGATCGCCGACACCCGCGAGGGGCTCAGCCTGCAACTCGAAGACCTGGGTTTCGAAGTGCTGCCCTCTCAAGCCAATTTCGTGTTTGCGCGGCATCCTCGGCGCGACGCGGCCGAGTTGGCGGCGCTGCTGCGCGAGCGCGCGGTGCTGGTGCGCCATTTCAAGCAGCCGCGCATTGCGGAGTACCTGCGCATCAGCATCGGCACGCGCGAACAATGCAGCGTGCTGGTGCGGTGCCTGCAGGAAATTCTTGCCTGAAACCCTTGCCTGAAATCCTCTAGGGAAGCTTGTCGATGTCGACCATTCACACCGATCCGCGCGCCGTGGCGTGCGCAGCCTTCTGGCAAGCCTTGAGCGAACGGCTCGAGAGCCTGGGTGCCCTGTCGGGCCACGAACTGGTAGGGGCGCTGAACGAGCTGCTGCAGCCCTTCTTTCCGAATCTGGCCGCCGAAGTGCTGGGCGATCCGCCGGCCTTCACGCTGGTGCTGACGGCGCATGGCGCCGAAGACGATTTCGAGGACCTCATGGCGCTGGTGCAAAGCGCGCCCGCGTTGCCCCAGGTGCGAGTGGAGGCCTTCCGGCAGCGCATGCGCGAAGGTTTCAGCATGCGCATGAACGACTTCGAACTCGCCTGCTCGGACGTTCTCGTGAAGCACGAGCCCTACAGGGGGCAGGTGGCGCTGGAACTCGGCTTTGCCAAGCCCATTCCGATGGACATGCAGGACCACGCGCGCCACATGAGCCTGATCATGCTTGACCACATCCTGGGCGAGTACGACTTTGCCGTGAAGGTCGGGCCTGTCGATCATGCAGAGGCCGATGCGCAGGCCGATTTCGATGGCGTGCCGCTCGATGAATTCGTGCCTCTGTTCGACGCATGCTGGCGCGAGGATCTTGGCCACACCGGCGTGTTCCCCGCTGGCGAGCATGACTGGTCGGGCCTGACCGCCACGCGCGAGGCCGAGGACGGCAGCGAGGTCGAGGCGGTGGTCATGCGCAACGACGCCGCGAATGCGCTGCTCGGGCGTGCGGACCTGGGGCATCGGCTTTCGGCCGCCATTCCCGTCGAATCGGGTGAAGAGCTGGACGAGGCGCGCGTCTACGAAGACCGGCTCACCGCGCTGCTGCAGACGCACGGCGAGGGCTGCTGCACGCACGTCGTGCTCGAAGAGGGCGTTCGCACCGTCCACTTCCATGTGGCCAGCCCGGAGGCTGCCATTGCGCATGCGCAATCGCTTCAGGAAGAGTCGGAGTTGCCGGTCACGCTGGCCCTTGCCTTCGATCCGACCTGGAAGTCGTACCGCACCTGGTTGGCCTGAGCGCGGCCGGCCTCAATACCGTTTCTGGCTCAGCTCGGCGAACAGCTCGCCGTAGATCTTGTAGCGGCTGGCGCTGATGGCGCCCGGCGCCGATTCCGTGGCATTGGCCGATGCCACATTCGCGATCACGCCGCAGCCCGGCTCGTGCAGGTGGGTGCAGTTGTAGAACTTGCAGTCGCCCATGTGCTCCGCAATGTCGGGCATGAGCCCGGCAAGCTGCATCGGCTCGATGTGGTTCAGGCCGAATTCCTGGAAGCCCGGCGAGTCGATCAGGCCGGTGGTGCGCGCTTCGTCGATCCAGTACCAGGTGGTGCTGGTGGTCGTGTGCTTGCCTGAGTTCAGCGCCTGTGAAATCTCTTGCGTCAGCACGGTCGCGCCCGGCACCAGCAGGTTGGTCAGCGTGCTCTTGCCCGAGCCGGAGGGCCCGAGCACGAGGGTCGACTTGCCGGCGAGCAGCTTCATCAGCGAGGCGTAGTCGGCTTCGCCCGACGCCTTCAGCGACAGCGGCAACACACCGTGATGCATGCGGCGATAGGGCGCCAGCTTGTTCCAGGCGCGCCCGAAGGGCTCGACCAGGTCGCTCTTGTTGAGCGCGATGATCGGCGTGATGCGCTCGGCCTGCGCCGCAATCAATGCACGCGCCAACTGGTGCTCCGAAAACTCGGGCTCGGCCGCGATCAGGATCAGCACGTGGTCGAGGTTGGCCGCGAACGACTTGGTGCGGATCTCGTCCTGCCGGTAGAAGAGGTTGCGGCGCGGCAGCACCTCTTCGATGGTGCCTTCGTCCTCGGTGGCCTGCCAGCGCACGCGGTCGCCGACCACGGCCTGGCTCTTTTTGCCGCGCGGGTGGCAGATCAGCCGTTCGCCGGTGGGCGTTTCTACAAGGCAGTGACGCCCATGGCTGGCAACAACGAGGCCGTCGTGGAGCGTCTTTGCAGCAGTGGCTGCAGAGGCGGCGGCGCGGCCCGGCTTAGCCACGGGCGTGTTCCGTCATGCAGCGGGCCCCTCAACCAGCGCGTTGGCCTGCCGCGCGCAATCGAAATCGGTGACCGACAGGCCGCCCACGTCGTGCGTGTTGAAGCGCACCACGCAGCGGTTGTAGTGCACCGACAGGTCGGGGTGGTGGTCTTGCGTGTGCGCCACGAAAGCCAGCGCATTCACGAAGGCGATGGTCTCGAAGTAGTTGGCGAAGGTGAAGGTCTTCTCGATGGCCACATCGGCGCCGTCACCAGTGAGCTTCCAGCCGTCGAGCTGGGCCAGGCCCGAGACGATCTCGGTGGCGCTCAGCGCCTTGCGGGGAATGTTTTTCCAGTCTTTGGGCTTGAACATGCTGCTCATGGGGGACTCGCGGGGGAAGAAAAGGTTGATCGGTCGATGGTCACGCCGCCGTCATGCGCGCAAGGCGCTCCGAGGCAGGCGGATGGGAGTAGTAGAACTTCACGAACACCGGGTCGGGCGTGAGCGTCGAAGCGTTGTCCTGGTAGAGCTTGAGCAGGGCGGCCGACAGGTCGGCGCCGCTGGTCTGGGCCACGGCATAGGCGTCGGCCTCGAACTCGTGCTTGCGCGACAGGCGGGCCGGCAGCGGTGCGACGAAGAAGCCGAACACCGGCACGGCCAGCATGAACAGCAACAGGGCCAATGCGCTGTTGGGTGCGGCCGGCGACATGTTCGGCTGCACGCCCAGGCCGGTATAGAACCACACCTGTGTCGAGACCCAGCCCAGCAGTGCAAAGCCCGCAAGGCTGAGCGCGAACATCGCAATCAGCCGCTTCACGATGTGGCGGTGCTTGAAGTGTCCGAGCTCGTGGGCCAGCACGGCTTCGACTTCGCCTGCATTGAGCTGGCGCAGCAGCGTGTCGTAGAACACCACGCGCTTGCTGGCGCCGAAGCCGGTGAAGTAGGCATTGGCGTGTGCGCTGCGCGTACTGCCGTCCATCACGAACAGGCCCTTGGCGGCAAAGCCGCAGCGCTTCATCAGTGCCGTCACGCGGGCCTTCAGCGTCGGGTCGTCGAGCGGCTTGAACTTGTTGAAGAGCGGGGCAATGAAGGTCGGGTAGATCAGCATCAGCAGCAGGTTGAAGCCCATCCATGCAGCCCACGCCCACAGCCACCAGAGCGTGCCGGCCGCGCCCATGAGCCACAGAATGAGCGCCGCGATCGGCAGCCCGATCAGCGCGCCCAGCAGCGTCGACTTGACGGTGTCGGCCAGCCACAGCTTCCAGGTCATCTTGTTGAAGCCGAAGCGCTCTTCGAGCCTGAAGGTCTGCCAGAGCGTGAAAGGCAGTTCAAGCAACCCGCCGATGGCAGCGAAGGCCGCCAGCAGCACCAGTTGCTGCACCATGCCGCCGCCGATCCACACCAGCAGCAGCTTGTTGAGCAGGTCGAGCCCGCCGAGCAAGGTCCAGCCCAGCAGCAGCGCCGCGCTCCAGGCCATTTCGACAAGGCCGAAACGCGCCTTGGCGATGGTGTAGTCGGCTGCCTTCTGGTGGGCGGCGAGCGTGATGGTCTGGGCGAACGCAGCCGGTACGGCGCCGCGGTGCTGCGCCACGTGGCGCACCTGGCGCGAAGCCAGCCAGAACTTCACGAGCAGGCCCGCAACCAGCGCGACCGCAAAAGCAATGGTGAAGATGAGCGAATAGGACATTGACCGGCGAGTTTAGTCCCCGCTAAACCGTGCCGCAGGCCTTCGACGACAATCCTGCGATGCCCGAATCCCTTGACCCGACGCCCCCCGCAGCCCCCGCCACCCTCAAGAAAAGCGACCAGAACCTGGTCTGGCTGGACTGCGAAATGAGCGGCCTCGACCCCGAGAAAGAGCGCCTGCTCGAAATCGCCGTGGTCGTTACCGGCCCCGACCTCACGCCCCGCATCGACGGTCCCGTGCTGGTCATTCACCAGAGCGACGCCGTGCTCGACGCCATGGACGCCTGGAACAAGGGCACCCATGGCCGCAGCGGCCTGATCGACAAGGTCAAGGCCTCCACGCTCGACGAAGCCGCGGCCGAGCAGCAACTGCTGGAATTCATCGCCAAATACATCCCCCGCAGCGGCTCGCCCATGTGCGGCAACACCATCGGGCAGGACCGGCGCTTCCTGGTCAAGTTCATGCCCAAGCTGGAGGCGTACTTTCACTACCGGAACCTCGACGTCAGCACCCTCAAGGAGCTGGCCAAGCGCTGGAAGCCATCGGCCTACAGCACCTTCAAGAAACAGCAGGCGCACACCGCGCTGGCCGACGTGCACGAGTCCATCGAAGAGCTCGCCCATTACCGCGAAACCTTCCTGCGCCTGACTGATTGACAGGGGATTAGGTAAAAACCCGAAGCCGTGCCATAATCGCAGGCTTCGCTGATTTGCATTTGTCACAGGACAGAAATCAGCGTCTCTTGCATCTCCCTATCTTGCACACCGCGCCCGATCGCATTCGCTGATCAAAAAGGGCCACAGCATCAGGCGTTAGCCAGAAGCTGAATGTCGTTGGATGGTTGATGTTTTTAACCACCAACGGGGCGCCGCCTACGGCAGCGCTCGCGTTTGAGATTGATATCTACATGACCGACGCTTTTGAAGCGCAGGGCGAGTTCGCGCCTGTGCAATCCGCTACCAACAACGAATTCACCGCTGCCGTGGACACTGTGTCCGAAGCGCCGATCCTCGATGCGCTCGACGCAGCCGCACCCGAGATCGCCGTGGTGGAAGAACCCGCCCAGCCCAACGGCTTCGTCAAGCTAGGCCTCGCGCCGGAGCTGATCGCCGCCGTGGCCGACCTTGGCTTCACCCAGCCGACCACCGTTCAAGACAAGGTCATCCCGCTCGCCATGGGCGGTGAAGCTGGCCACGACGGCAAGGCCCGCTTTGTCGACCTGATGGTCTCCAGCCAGACCGGCTCGGGCAAGACCGCCGCCTTCCTGCTGCCCGTGTTGCACACGCTGCTCAAGCGCCAGGCCGAGGCGGAAGCCGAAGCCAAGGCCGAATTCCAGCGCCTGGCCGCCGAAGCCGCCGCCCGCGGCGAAGCCGTGCCGAAGAAGCCGAAGCGCAAGGACCCGACCAACGCCCGTCATTTCAAGGCTGCCACCCCCGGCGCCCTGATTCTTTGCCCGACGCGCGAACTCGCGCAGCAAGTCGCGCACGATGCCATCGAACTGGTTCGCCATTGCCGCGGCCTGCGCATCGCCAACGTGGTGGGCGGCATGCCTTACCAGCTGCAGATCGCCAAGCTGCAGAACGCCGACCTCGTGGTTGCCACGCCCGGCCGCCTGCTCGACCTGCAGCGCTCGCAGCAGCTCAAGCTCGACCAGGTCAAGTTCCTGGTGGTCGACGAAGCCGACCGCATGCTCGACCTCGGCTTCTCCGACGACCTGGCCGAAGTCAACCAGCTCACCATCGAGCGCCAGCAGACGATGATGTTCAGCGCCACCTTCGCGCCGCGCATCCAGCAACTGGCCCAGCGCGTCATGCGCGAGCCGCAGCGCATCACCATCGACAGCCCGCAAGAGAAGCACGCCAACATCAAGCAATCGCTGTACTGGGCCGACAACAGCCAGCACAAGCGCAAGCTGCTCGACCACTGGCTGCGTGACACCAGCATCAACCAGGCCATCGTGTTCGCCAGCACGCAAGTCGAGTGCGACGGCCTCGCCAACGACCTGCAGCAAGAAGGCTTCAGCGCCGTGGCGCTGCACGGCGCCCTGAGCCAGGGCCTGCGCAACCGCCGCCTGATGGCGCTGCGCCAGGGCCAGGTGCAGATCCTGGTGGCGACCGACGTTGCCGCCCGCGGCATCGACGTGCCGACCATCACCCACGTCTTCAACTTCGGCCTGCCGATGAAGGCTGAGGACTACACCCACCGCATCGGCCGTACCGGCCGTGCAGGCCGCGACGGCCTGGCCATCACCTTTGCCGAATTCCGCGATCGCCGCAAGATCATGGACATCGAGCAATACAGCCGCCAGCAGTTCAAGGCTGAAGTGGTTGCAGGCCTCGAGCCGCAACAGCGCATGCCGCAATCGCGTCCCCCGATGGGCGAGTACCGTGGCGGTGGCCGCGACAGCCGCGACAACCATTCGCGCGACCGCAAGTTCGGTGGCGGCGGTGGCGCACCTCGCGGTGGCAATGCCGGCGGCTTCGGCGGCGGCAACAGCGGCTATGCCGGTGCCAGCGGCTTCAACGACCGCGGCTCGCGTGGTCCGGGCGCTCCGGGCCCGCGCGGCTTCGGTGGTGGCGGCGGCCAGGGCCACGGCCATGGCGGCGGACACAACGCCGGGTTCGGCGGTGGCCGTGACGAAGGCAACGGCGGTGGCGGCTACGGTCGCAAGCCGGGCTGGGGCGACAACGGTCCGCGTGGCGGCAACGGCGGTGGCCGTGGCGAAGGCGGCGGTTTTGCTCCCCGTGAAGGCTTTGCTCCCCGCGAAGGTTTTGCACCGCGCGGCAATGGCGCAGGCCACGGCGGCCCGGGCAAGGTGTTCGTGCCCCGCGACGCGCAAAAGCGCGCGTTCAAGCCCACGCGCTGATCTCCCGCAGAGCGGCCCACAAGCCGCTTCGCCCCCAAAAAGCCCGCGCTTCGCAAGAAGCGCGGGCTTTTTCATTGCGGGTTTCCGAGGGGGCCGTTGTCCTGAAATTTGATTGACACCTGAATCAATGAAAAGTAATGTAATAGCGCATTGCTTCCCCGGGTCCGTCCCAGCGGCCGCCGGTTCATCGACACCTGCTTTTCAACTTTCGACCATGAAAATTGCGATTCTTGGGGGTGGCCATGGTGCCTACGCGGCCGCCGCCGACCTGTCCGAAGCCGGCCACGAGGTCCGCCTGTGGCGCCGCGATGCCGCGGCACTGGAACCCGTGGTGCGCGCCGCTGCCATCACGCTGAAAGATGCGGCCGGCGCCCGCGAAGTGCCCATCGCGCTCGCCACGGCCGACATCGGCGCAGCCCTGAAGGGCGCCGAGCTGGTCGTCATTCCCACGCCCGCCATCGCCCAGCACGACATCGCGCTGGCAATGGCGCCGCACCTGGTCGATGGCCAGGTCGTGTTCCTGCCGCCGGGCACCTTCGGCAGCTACGTGATGGCCCGCACGGTCAAGCAGGCCGGCAGCCGCGCCGATGTCGCCTGGGCCGAGACAGGCACCTTGCCCTATCTGGCGCGCAAGCACGGCGAGCGCGAGGTCAACGTCACCATCCGCGCCATCCGCCTGCCGACCGGCGTCTACCCGGCGCGCAAGGAGGCCGAGGCCATCGAGGTGATCCGCAAGGCTTACCCGGCCGTGCATGGCTGCGGCAACGCGCTCTCGGGCGCGCTCATGAATGCCGGCCCCGTCATCCATCCGCCGTTGATGGTGATGAACGCCGCGCCGCTGCAGCACTTCGAGCGCTGGGACATCCACAACGAAGGCACGCAGCGCGCCGTGCGCGACGTGACCGACCGGCTCGACCAGGAGCGCGTGGCGGTGCGCGAGGCCTTCGGGCAGGGCGCGCCGCACTATCCGCTGGCCGACCACTACAACAACGACCAGTGGATGTACGGCGATGCCCACAAGCAGCTCGTCAAGTCGGGCGACTGGCGCGAGAACATAGACCTGCACACGCACCGCTACGTCACCGAAGACACCGAGCTCGGCCTGGCCTTCCTGGCCTCGGCCGCGCGCCATGCGGGCGTCGACGCGCCCATCGCGCATGGCCTGTTGGCCATCGTCGGCGGGTTTCTCGGGCGCGACCTGCGCCGCGGGCCGCGCACCTTCGAGAGCCTGGGCCTGGCCGCATTGAGCACCGCCCAGCTCCGGCAGAGGCTGCACGATGGCGAATGACGCCGCCGCGCTGCCCCGCTTCGCGGCTGTGGGCGCGGGCCGCATGGGGCGCGGCATCGCGATCGCGTTCGCCTATGCCGGCCACCGCATCTCGCTGATCGACCTGCGCCAGCGCAGTGAAGACGCGTGGCAACGCCTGCGCGACGAAGCCAGGGCCGAGATCAAGGCCAGCCTTGCAGGCCTCGCGCAGTTGGGCGTGCTCGATGCGCGGCAGATCGAATCCATCGCCGCGCGTGTCGATTTGGTCGATGCTGCCGCGGCACCGCAAGCGCTGGCCGCCGCCGAGTTGGTGTTCGAAGGCGTGCCCGAGACGATGGAAGCCAAGCGCGAAGCCTTCGAGCAGCTCAACCGCCATTGCCGCGACGACGCGATCCTCACCTCGACCACCAGCAGCATCCTCGTCACGCAACTCGCGGCGCTGGTGCGCCTGCCGGCACGTTTCCTGAACATGCACTGGCTCAATCCGGCGTACGTGATTCCCGTGGTCGAGCTGAGTTGCCACCCCGGCACCGAAGCCGGCGTGCTCGCGCGCACCAAGGCGCTGATGGAAGACATCGGCAAGCTGCCCGTGGTGTGCGGCGCATCGCCGGGCTACATCGTGCCGCGGCTGCAGGCGCTGGTCATGAACGAGGCGGCCCGCATGATCGAAGAAGGCGCTGCCACAGCCGAAGAAATCGACAAGGCCACGCGCTACGGCCTCGGCCTGCGCTTCGCGGCACTCGGCGTGGTCGAGTTCATCGACTTCGGTGGCTGCGACATCCTGCACCACGCGAGCCGCGAGATGTCGGCGTCGCTCGATGCCGGCCGCTACACCGCGCCGGCCATCGTCGGCCGCATGGTCGAGGAAGGGCGCCTTGGCCTGAAGAGCGGCAGCGGCTTCTACGACTACCAGGGCCGCGACATCGCCGCCTACCGCCGTGACGTGCTCTCGCGCACGCTCGGCGAACTGCGGCACGCGGGCCTGTGGCGCGCACCGGCCAACGAGACGCTGCCATGACGATTCGCCGTGCCTTCGCCGACCTGTCGGTGGGGCAGGTGCACTACGCCGCGTGCGGCGATGCGAATGCGCCCGCGGTGTTGCTGCTGCACCAGTCGCCGCGCAGCTGGGCCGAGTACCGCGGCGTGTTGCCGCTGATCGGTGCGCAGCGGCGCGCCATCGCCATGGACACCGCGGGCTTCGGCGACTCCGCCGATGGCGGCGTGCCCGCCAGCATCGCGCAGTGGGCGCGCGTGGCTTGCGAACTGCTCGATGCGCTGCGCATTGCGCGCGCCGACGTCGTGGGCCACCACACCGGCGGCGTCGTGGCGCTCGAGCTTGCGGCGGCCTTTCCCGAGCGGGTGCGCAGCCTCGTGCTGTCTTCCACGCCGTACACCGACGAGGCCTTTCGCCATGCGCGTGCGAACAGGCCGGCCATCGACGAGGTCCCTCTCAGCGAAGACGGCAGCCATCTCATGGCGCTGTGGCAGAAGCGCCAGGGCTTCTATCCGCCGGGGCGTCCCGAGCTGCTCGAAGCCTTCGTGCTGGACGCACTGAAGGTCGGTCATCGCGTCGAGGAAGGGCACCGCGCCGTGGCGTCGTACCGCATGGAAGAGCGCATCGGCCGCGTGACGCAGCCCGCGCTCATCGTCCGTGCCACCGGCGATCCGTTCGCCGCGCCGCATGCGCAAGAGCTCCGGCACCATCTGCCGCAGGCGCGCATCGTCGACATCGAGGGCGGCATGGTGCCGCTGCCCGACCAGATGCCCGAAGCCTTCGCGCGCACCGTGCTCGACTTCCTGGCGGCGCCGACATGAAGGCCGTTCGCATCCACGGCTTCGATGCGGTGCCCGTGCTGGAAGAAGTGGCCGACCCCGTGCCGCGAGCTGGCCGCACCCTCGTGCGCATGCAGGCCGCGACCGTGGGCCACATCGATCGCACCGTGTGGCGTGGCAGCTTCCTGCGGCATCCACCGTTGCCGTACACGCCGGGTGTGGAGGCGGCGGGCATCGTCGTTGCAAGCACGCGCCACGCCATCGGCCAGCGCGTGTGGCTGCGCGGCAGTGGCCTGGGCACGCTGTTCGACGGCACCTGGTGCGAACTGATCGATGCGCCCGACGAGGCGCTGGGCGCGTTGCCCGATGCCTTGCCGATGACGCTCGGCGCCGCGTTCTTTTCGCCGACCACATCCGCATGGGTGGCGCTGCATGACGTCGCGAAGCTGCAGGCCGCAGAGCAGGTGCTGGTAACGGGCGCGAGCGGTGCCGTGGGCTCGCTCGTCGTTCAACTGGCACGCGATGCAGGCTGCACGGTGACAGCGGTCGATCCCGATGCCGAAGCACCGCCGCCCGCAAGCTGCGACCTGCTGGTCGATACCGTAGGCGGAAACGTTCTCTCTGCCGCATTGCCTTCGGTGCGTCCCGGTGGCCGCGCCGTGCTGATCGGCTACACCGCGGGCCCGACGCTGCAGCTCGACATCGCTCACTTCCTGCAGCGCGACGTGTCGTTGCTGCCGCTCAACATGTTCAGGCGGGAGGCTGCTGGCCGTGCCGCCGCGCCGGAGTTGCTTGCACGACTGGCCGATGGCCGCCTGCAGCTCGATGTGCAGGCATTCGCGCTGGCCGATGCGGCGCGTGCGCTCGACTGGATCGCGCAGCGTGGCCATCGCGGCCGCGCCGTGCTCGTGCCCTAGTCTTCTTCCTATTCTTCTTCAGGCGCCTCGACAGGCACATGCACGTGCAGGTCGATCATCTGACGAAGCGTCTGCTTGAGCTCTTCGGCGCGTCGCAGTCCGAAGGGCTCCAGCACGCGCCTTTCGTGGTCCCGCGCCAATTCCATCAGGTGCTCGACGGCCTTCAGGCCCTTGCGCGTGATGCGCACCAGCGTGATGCGGCGATCACTTTCGTGGGGCAGCCGCTCGACCTGTCCGCGCGATTCCATGCGGTCCAGCAGCCGCGTCACCGTCGGTTGCTTGGTCACCGTCACCTGCGCGAGCTGGCCGATGCTGATGGGCTCGCTGCCTGCCAGCGACGCCATCACGCGCCACTCCGACACGGAGAAGCCTTGCTGCCTTGCGACCTCGTGGAACTCGGAGGAGATCAGCTGGCTGGCCTGCGCCAGCAGCGCGGGCAGGTAGTCATCGACGAAGCGATGCGATGCAACAGGTTGTTCATTCTGTTCATTCATGAAGGCACCTCGTAACCAGACACATCACACCGGCCGCGGGCACGCTGTTTGCATGTCTAGGGTAATTCATGATTGTGGATACATTCATTTGTCAACATTATAGAAAGCATGGTGTGGCAGTGAAGCGCATCGTCCCACGATAGAGAACAAGGACCCACATGGCTGAGCGTTCGTTCGTCGAAGAAGTCAAGAAACTGCGGCTTTCTGGTGGAGATGTCTTCCGCGGTGAAGGCATTCTGGCGGTCACCAAGGCATTGCTCGAATCGGGTGTTTCCTATGTCGCCGGCTACCAGGGAGCACCCATCTCGCATCTGATGGACGTGCTGGCCGATGCGCAGGACATCCTCGCGGAGCAGGGCATCCGCTTCGAGAACAGCGCGAGCGAGGCCACCGCCGCCGCCACGCTGGCCGCTTCCGTCAACTACCCGCTGCGCGGCGCCGTCACCTTCAAGGCCACCGTGGGCACCAACGTCGCATCCGACGCGCTGGCCAACCTGGCTTCGGGCGGCGTCACCGGCGGTGCGTTGATCATCGTGGGCGAGGACTACGGCGAGGGCTCGTCGATCATGCAGGAGCGCAGCCACGCCTTCGCCATGAAGTCGCAGATCTGGCTGCTCGATCCGCGCCCCAACCTGCCCAGCATCGTCGATGCGGTGAAGCAGGGCTTCGATCTTTCCGAGGCCAGCAACACGCCCGTGATGCTCCAGTTGCGCATCCGTGCCTGCCATGTGCATGGCCACTTCATTGCCGGCGACAACAAGCGCGCGAAGTTCACGCTGCAGGAAGCGATGGAAAACCCGCAGCGCGACGTCAGCCGCATCGTGCTGCCGCCCGCCAGCTTCGTGCATGAACAAGAGAAGGTGAAGGACCGATGGCCCGCCGCGGTGCGCTTCATCGAAGAGCGCAAGCTCAACGAGTTCTTCTCCGAAGACGCCGACGACATCGGCATCATCGTGCAGGGCGGCAGCTACAACACCATGCTGCGCGCGCTCGAACGCCTGGGCCTGGCCGATGTCTACGGCAACACCCAGGTGCCGCTCTATGTGATGAACGTGGCCTACCCGGTCATCGAGAGCGAGGTGCTGCGCTTCTGCGAAGGCAAGCGCGCGGTGATGATCGTGGAAGAAGGCCAGCCCAACTTCGTCGAGCAGAACCTAGCGACCATCCTGCGCCAGGCCGGCTCGACCACCGCGCTGCACGGCAAGGACATTCTTCCGGTGGCCGGCGAGTACACATCGTCAGAGCTGCTGAAAGGCGCGCGCGCTTTCTGCGAGCGCTACCAACGGCTCGCGCCGTTGCCCGTGCCCGTACCGGTGCGCAAGGTGATCCCGCTGAAGGAAGTGGCTGCCATCGGCGTCGATGCCGCACCCGAGCCTGCACTCGCACAGCCGTCTACGTCGCTTGGCGAAGTGGTGCATGCCCGCCCCCCGGGCTTCTGCACCGGCTGCCCCGAGCGCCCGATCTTCAGCGCGATGAAGCTGGTCGAGCGCGAGCTGGGTGCGCACCACGTCAGCGCCGACATCGGCTGCCACCTGTTCTCCATCTTGCCGCCGTTCAACATCGGCAACACCACCATGGGCTATGGCCTGGGCGGCGCGGGTTCCTCGGCGCTCAATGCCCCCGCCGGCAAGCGCGCGATCTCGATGATGGGCGATGGCGGCTTCTGGCACAACGGCCTGACCAGCGGCGTCGCGAACTCGGTCTTCAACAAGAGCGACAACCT
This sequence comes from Variovorax sp. KBW07, assembly GCF_003852515.1. Classification (GTDB taxonomy): domain Bacteria; phylum Pseudomonadota; class Gammaproteobacteria; order Burkholderiales; family Burkholderiaceae_C; genus Variovorax. The sequence continues at coordinate 28,658 of NZ_QAJK01000137.1, forward strand.
CACCATCGTCGTCGACAACAACTACACCTCGGCCACGGGCGGGCAGGACATTCTTTCGTCGACCGCCGTCAACAAGACGCGCAGCACCGGCCACGAGATCGAACGCGCCGTGCGCGGCGTGGGTGTGGAGTGGGTGAAGACGCTGCGACGCACCTACGACGTCGCCGGCATGCGCGATGCACTGAAAGACGCGCTCACCACCAAGACCAAGGGCCCCAAGGTGCTCATCGCGCAATCGGAGTGCATGCTCAACAAGCAGCGCCGCGAGAAGCCGCTGGTGCGCAAGGCCATCGCCGACGGCAAGCGCATGGTGCGCGAAAAATTCGGCGTCGACTCCGACACCTGCACCGGCGACCACTCGTGCATTCGCCTGTCGGGTTGCCCGTCGCTGTCGATCAAGCCCAACCCCGATCCGCTGCGCACCGACCCGGTGGCCACCGTGCTCGACAGCTGCGTGGGCTGCGGCGTGTGCGGCGAGGTTTCGCATGCCGCCGTGCTGTGCCCCTCGTTCTACAAGGCCCAGATCGTGAGCAACCCCAGCCGCTGGGACCTGCTGCGCGAGCGCCTGCGCAGCGCCGTCATCGGCTGGCTGCAGCGCGGCGAGGCGCGCCGCCGCGAAACCTATGCCTTCTGAAGCGATGACCCACACCGCGCAACCTATCAAGATCGCCATCCTTGCCATGGGCGGGGAGGGCGGTGGCGTGCTGGCCGACTGGATCGTCGACATGGGCGAGGCCAATGGCTACGTCGCGCAGACGACCTCGGTGCCGGGCGTGGCCCAGCGCACCGGCGCCACCATCTACTACGTCGAGCTGTATCCCATCGCGCAAGCCGAGGCGGACGGCGGCAGGCCCGTGCTGGCGCTGATGCCGTTGCCGGGCGACGTCGACGTGGTGCTGGCGTCGGAGCTCATGGAGGCCGGCCGCGCCGTGCAGCGCGGGCTCGTCACCAGGGACCGCACCACGCTCATTGCGTCCACGCACCGCGTGTACTCCATCGCCGAGAAAAGCGCGCTGGGCGATGGCCGCGTCGACAGCGGGCAACTGCTCGCGCACACGGCCAAGGCCGCCAAGCGTTTCATCCGCTTCGACATGGCGCAGGCCGCCGAGGCTTCGGGCAGCGTAATCAGCGCCGTGCTGTTCGGCGCCTTGTCGGGTTCCGGCGTGCTGCCCTTCAGCCGCGCGCAGTTCGAGGCGACCATCGAACGCGGCGGCGTGGGCGTCAAGCCCAGCCTGAAGGCATTCGGCGCCGCGTTCTCGCGCGCACAGGGCGGCGACGATGGCGAGACGGTAGAAGCCGCGCCGCTCGCCACGCCCACGCCGCAACCGCGCCATCCGGCCGTGCGTGCGCTGGTCGAGCGCGCGCAGCGCGACTTTCCGGTGGCGGTGCAAGACTTCCTGCTCGAAGGCGTGCGCCGCCTCATCGACTACCAGGACACGGCGTACGCCAGCCTGTACCTCGACCGCATGGCCGTCATCGCGGCGCTGCCGAACGACGACGGCCACCGCCTGTTGCGCGAGACCGCGCGCCATCTTGCGCTGTGGATGTCGTACGAAGACACGGCCCGCGTCGCCGCGCTCAAGACCCGCGCCACCCGCTTCGACCGCGTGCGTGGCGAGGCCCGCGTGCAGCCCGGCCAGGTGCTGGCCATCAACGAATACATGCATCCGCGCCTGCAGGAAATCTGCGAGACGCTGCCGGGCGGCATCGGCCGCTGGCTCATGAACGCCACGCTGCCCAAGAAGATCGTCGAGCGCTTCACGCAGCACGGCCGCGTGATCCAGACCAGTTCGCTGCGCGGCTACCTGATGCTGCGCACCGTGGCCGCCATGAAGCGCTGGCGTCTCTCGACGATGCGCTACGCCGAAGAAAACCGCCGCATCGAAGAGTGGCTGCAGCGCATTGCCGCCACCGCGCAGCGCAACCCCGAGCTGGCCGTGGAGCTCGCCCAGTGCCAGCGCCTCGTCAAGGGCTACAGCGACACGCATGAACGCGGCATCCGCAACTACGACACCGTGATGCGAGCGGTGGAGCGCGCCGGCGCGGCGCTCGCGCCCGCCACCCTGCGCGAGCTGCGCGACGCGGCGCTTGCCGACGAACACGGCCACAAGCTGCAAGCCGCGCTGGCGCAGCACGCCCTGGCCTGAAGAGACAACGAACGCACGATGACTGCTCCCACCGCCACCCTTCAGCTGCGCGTTGCCGAGGCGCGCGAACTCAATCCGCTGATCCGCATGCTCCGGCTGCGCGCGGAAGATGGCCGCCCCTTGCCCGGCTTCGCGGCCGGCGCCCACATCCGCGTGCAGGTGACGCTGCCCGACGGCAAGGCCGACTGGCGCCACTACTCGCTCATCAACTTCGCGACGGCGCGCAACGCCACCAACGCGCCGACGGAGTACGTCATTGCCGTGCGCAAGGAAACCGAAGGCCGCGGTGGCTCGCGCTTCATGCACGAGCAGCTGAAAGAGGGCGACACCCTCGCCATCGAGGCGCCGAAGAACGACTTTCCGTTGCACACCGGCCCCGGCGGCACGGTGCTGGTGGCCGGTGGCATCGGCATCACGCCACTCGCCACCATGGCCGCGCGGCGACGCGCCGAAGAGGCCCCGGTGCGGCTGCACTACGCCGGCCGCAGCCGCGAGCTGATGGCCTTCCTGCCCGAGCTGCAGGCTCTGCTGGGCGACGACCTGCACGTGCATGCCGACGCCGAAGCCGGTGCGCCGCTGGCCATCGACGCGCTGCTCGACGGCGTGCCCGCCGGCGACCGCCTCTACGTCTGCGGCCCGAAGGTCATGCTCGACGCCGTGCTCGCCCGCACCCAGGCGCGCGGCTGGGAACACGACCGCGTGCACTTCGAGCTGTTCACCGAACCGGTCGCCGAAGAAGGCGACCAGCCCTTCGAGGTGGAGCTTGCCCAGTCGGGCCAGCGCTTCACCGTGCCGGCCGCCCAGAGCATCCTCGACTGCCTGATCGCGAACGGATGCGACCTCATGTTCGACTGCAAGCGCGGCGAATGCGGCGTGTGCGCCGTGCCCGTGCTCGAAGGCGAGATCGACCACCGCGACTACGTGCTCACCGCCCGCGAGAAGGCCGAGGGCACCGTCATGCAGATCTGCATCTCGCGCGCCAAGGGTGCGCGGCTGGTGCTCGACATCTGAAGCCAGGAGCCACGAGAACCATGACCTCGTACAGAGACAACCCCGACGCCATCCGCGCGCTGGTGCAGAACGACCGCGTGCACCGCGACCTGTACACCAGCCAGGAACTGTTCGAGCTGGAGCAGGAGCACTTCTTCGCCAACACCTGGAACTACGCCGGCCACGAGAGCCAGATACCGAAGCCCGGCGACTGGTTCAGCAACGAGATCGCGGGCCGCCCGCTGATCGTCGTGCGCCACACCGACGGCAGCGTGCGCGCGATGATGAACCGCTGCGCCCACAAAGGCTCGCGGCTGGTCAGCGGGCCCTGCGGCAACACCGGCAAGTTCTTCCGCTGCCCGTACCACGCCTGGACTTTCAAGACCGATGGCTCGCTGCTCGCCATTCCGCTGAAGACCGGCTACGAGAACACCGCGCTGCACGAGTGCGAGTCGGCCAAGGGCCTGACCACGGTCAAGCACGTGCGCAGCCATCGCGGCTTCATCTTCGTGAAGATCAACGATGCGGGACCGGACTTCGACGAATACTTCGGCGACTCGCTCAGCTCCATCGACAACATGGCCGACCGCTCGCCCGAGGGCGAGCTCGAAATCGCGGGCGGCTGCCTGCGCTTCATGCACCAGTGCAACTGGAAGATGTTCGTGGAGAACCTCAACGACACCATGCACCCGATGGTGGCGCACGAGTCTTCGGCCGGCACCGCCAAGCGCATGTGGGCCGACAAGCCCGCCGACGAGCCCAAGCCCATGGCGGTCGAGCAGTTCGTGCCCTTCATGTCCGACTACAAGTTCTTCGAGGACATGGGCATCCGCACCTATGACCACGGCCACAGCTTCACGGGCGTGCACTTCAGCATCCACAGCAAGTACAAGGCGATCCCCGAATACGACGAGGCCATGAAAGCACGCTACGGCGAAGAGAAGACCGCGCAGATATTGGGCATGGCACGGCACAACACCGTGTACTACCCCAACCTCACGATCAAGGGCGCGATCCAGGCCATTCGCGTGGTGAAGCCGATCTCGGCCGACAAGACGCTGGTCGAGAGCTGGACCTTCCGCCTGAAGGGCGCGCCGCCCGAGCTGCTGCAGCGCACCACCATGTACAACCGGCTCATCAACTCGCCGTTCTCGGTGGTGGGGCACGACGACCTGCAGGCCTACCGCGGCATGCAGGCCGGGCTGCACGCCAGCGGCAACGAATGGGTGAGCCTGCACCGCGACTACGACCCGTCGGAACTGAAGGGCGGGGAGATCACCACCGGCGGCACCAACGAGCTGCCGATGCGCAACCAGTACCGCAGCTGGGTGCAACGCATGACGGAGACGATGTAATGGCACACCCCCAGTCTTCGCGCACTTTGTGTCGCTTCGCCAACCCCCTTGCAGGGGGCAACACCAGTGGCCCGGCGAAGCCGGTTCCACGGTGTTTCTGGAAGGGGAGTTGTTGAAATGAATGCAGTGACACGTCAGGACCTGATCGACTTCGTCGTGAACGAAGCGCACCTGCTCGACACGCGCCGCTACGAAGAGTGGAATGCGCTGTTCACCGACGACGCCTTCTACTGGATTCCCCTGGTGCCCGACCAGGAAGACGGCCTCAATCACACCTCGCACCTGTACGAAGACAAGCTGCTGCGCGAGCTGCGCATCGAGCGCCTGAAAAGTCCGCGCGCGTTTTCGCAGCAACCGCCGAGCCGCTGCCACCACCTGCTGCAGATGCCGGTGGTCGAAACGCTCGACGCCGAGGGCAACCGCTTCGTGGTGCGCACCGAATTCCACTACACCGAATCGCAGGGCGACGAACTGCAGTTCTATGTCGGCACCGTTTTCCATCACCTCACGGTGCAGGACGGCGCACTGCGCATGACGCTCAAGCGCGTCAATCTTCTCAACTGCGACGCGGCGCTTCCGGCCGTGCAGCTTTTCATCTAGGGACGCGATGCAACACGCCACCGTCCATCAGGTCTTCGCGGCCACTGCCGCGCGCGCGCCGCAGGCCGAGTTCCTGTTCACGGAATCGGTCACCGCGGCTGCCTACGGCATCGCGCCCGGCGCCATTCGCTGGGGCGAGGCCGTGCAAGAGGTCGAGCGACTGCGCACGGCCTACGCAACGGCCGGCTACGGGCACGGCCACCGCGTCGGCCTGCTGCTGGAGAACCGGCCGGCCTTTCTCTTCCACTGGTTCGCACTCAACGCCCTGGGCGTGAGCGTGGTGCCGATCAACGCCGAGATGCGCTCGGCCGAGCTGGTCTACCTGATCGGCCACAGCGAGATCGGCCTTGCCGTGACGCTGCCCGAGCGCGCCGCCGACCTGCGCGCGGCAGCCGCCCAGGCGGGCGTGGGCTTCGAGACGATGGGGCCCGACGACGAGGTGCCTGTTGCCAAGACGAAAGCGCCGCGTGCCAGCGAAGCCATCGGCGTCGACACCGAATGCGGCCTGCTCTACACCTCCGGCACCACGGGCAGGCCCAAGGGCTGCATCCTGAGCAACGCGTACTTCCTGCGTGCCGGCCAGTGGTATGCCGCACTTGATGGCGTGTGCAGCATCCGCCCCGATGCCGAGCGCGTCATCACGCCGCTGCCGCTCAACCACATGAACGCGATGGCGTTCTCCACCATGGTGGTGCTGGTTGCGGGCGGCTGCCTGGTGCAACTCGATCGCTTTCATCCGAAGACCTGGCTGGCCAGTGCTCGCGAAAGTGGCGCCACCATCGTCCACTACCTGGGCGTGATGCCGGCCATGCTGTTGTCCGCACAGGCATCGGCGGCCGACCGGGACCATGCAATCCGCTGGGGCTTCGGCGCCGGCGTGGACCGCAAGAACCACGCACCGTTTGAAGAGCGCTTCGGCTTTCCGCTGGTCGAGGCCTGGGCCATGACCGAAACCGGCGCGGCCGCCTGCATCATGGCCAACCGCGAGCCGCGCCTGGTGGGCACCAGCTGCTTCGGCCGGCAGGAAGACTTCGTGCAGATCCGCCTGGCGGGCGAAGACGGCAGCGACGTTGCCACCGACATGCCAGGCGAGTTGCTGGTGCGTTCCGCGGGCGACGATGCGAAGCGCTACTTTTTCTCCGGCTACCTGAAAGACGAAGAGGCCACGCGCGAGGCCTGGGCCGACGGCTGGTTCCATACCGGCGACCTCGTGCGCCGCGATGCCGAGGGCAACTTCTTCTTCGTGGACCGCAAGAAGAACGTGATCCGCCGCAGCGGCGAGAACATCTCGGCCGTCGAGGTCGAGAGCGTGCTCAACCAGCACCCGGCCGTGAAGACGTCGGCCGTGGCCGCCACGCCCGACGCGGTGCGCGGCGACGAAGTGCTGGCCTGCATCGTGATGCGCGAAGACGCCGACGCGTCGCAGCGCGAGCAGCTCGCCGCGAGCATCGTCCAGCATGCGCTGGACCAGCTCGCCTACTACAAGGCGCCGGGCTACGTCGCCTTCGTCGATGCGCTGCCGCTCACGCCGTCGCAGAAGATCCAGCGCGGCCAGTTGCGCGAGATGGCGCAGTCGCTGCCGGGGCAGGGCCATTGCATCGACACACGCGCGATGAAGAAGCGACAGGTGGGCCAGGCATGACCCGCAACCGACTCTCCTACGAAGGCGTTGCCGTCGCGGTGCCCGTCACCGTGCCCTACGTTCGCTACTCCACGCGCACCGCGCACTGGTTCATCGGGCAGGCCATCGAGGCGCTGGTCCAGGCCAGCGGTGTTGCCAAGGAACAGATCGACGGCCTGTGCCTGAGCAGCTTCTCGCTCGCGCCCGACACGGCCGTGGGCGTGACGCAGCACCTGGGGCTCTCGCCGCGCTGGCTCGACCACGTGCCCACCGGAGGCGCCTCGGGCGTGATGTGCCTGCGCCGCGCCGCGCGCGCCGTGCAGGCCGGCGATGCCGACATCGTGGCCTGCGTGGGCGCCGACACCAACCACGTCGACTCCTTCCGCCAGACGCTCGGCAGCTTCAGCAACTTTGCGCGCGATGCGAGCTACCCCTACGGCTCGGGCGGGCCGAACTCGATCTTCGCGTTCATCACCGCCAACTACATGCGCACCTATGGCGCCAGGCGCGAAGACTTCGGCCGCATCTGCGTGGACCAGCGCACCAACGCACTGGGCAACCCGAACGCGATGTTCAAGAAGGGCCTGACGCTCGACGAGTACATGGCCGCGCGGCCCATCTCCGACCCCATTCACCTGTTCGACTGCGTGATGCCCTGCGCCGGCGCCGATGCCTTCCTGGTGATGAGCGAGGAGCGCGCGCGCGACCTGGGCCTGGCGCACGTGGTGATCCGCGGCGCCATCGAGCGCCACAACGCCTATGCCGAAGACCCGGTGATGGTGCAGGGCGGCTGGCGCAAGGACCGCGATGACCTCTACGCGCAGGCCGGCGTGCAGCCCGCGGCACTCGACTTCGTGCAGACCTACGACGACTACCCGGTGATCGTGATGATGCAGTTCGAAGACCTGGGCTTCTGCGAGAAGGGCGAGGGCCCCGCCTTCGTGCAGGCCAACACCATGACCTTCGACGGCAGCTTTCCGAACAACACCAGCGGCGGACAACTCTCCGCCGGGCAGGCCGGTGCGGCGGGTGGTTTTCTCGGCATGGTCGAGGCGATCCGCCAACTGACGGACCAGGCCGAAAAACGCGCGGTACCCGATGCGCAACTGGGCCTCGTCGCCGGCTTCGGCATGGTGACCTACGACCGCTGCCTGTGCACAGGCGCAGTCATCCTGGGGAGACCGGAATGATGTACCCCCACGTTTGCCGCTTCGCGGCTGCACTGCCCCCCGAGGGGGCCGCGCGCCTGCCTTGGGGCGGCCCGGCGGAGGCGCTATGACCATGCCGATGATGCGGCCCCCCCGCAAGAACCCGGTGCTGCGCACCCGGCAGATGAACCTGCCGCCCGGCGCGCGGGGCCGCGTGGCGCTCGGCCTTACCGCCGCCGCCGCCGAAGGCCGCTTCGAACTGCAGGCCTGCGAAGACTGCGGCACCGTGCAGTACCCGCCGCGCGAGGTCTGCCACAAGTGCCTGTCGGCGGCCCTGCGCTGGCGCCAGCAGAGCGGCGAGGGCCAGCTGCTGGGCAGCACCACGCTGCACCACAGCAACGACCTGTTCTTTCGCGAGCGGCTGCCCTGGCGGCTGGGGCTGGTGCACCTGGACGCAGGCCCGACGCTCATGGTCCACCTGCACGGCGAGGTCGGCGACGCGCCCACCCGCGTTCGCGTCGGCGCCCGGCTCGACCGCGCGGGCCAGGCCGTTCTCATTGGTTTTCCGAATGAAGGGAGTGCCCACATGGCCGACGACAAGATGCTGCGTGAAATGACCAGCGACCCCAAGTTCCGCAAGGCGCTGGTGACCGACGGCAAGACCGAGACCGGCCAGGCCATCGTGCGCGCGCTGGTGAAGGCCGGCGCCGACATCGTGTGGGTCGGCCATGCCGAGCCCTGGAAGAAGATGGGCGACGGGCTGGACGACATCTCGGCGCTGCCGCAGGTGACGCTGGTGCCGCTCGACCTGACCAACGGCCGGCAGGTGACGGAGCTTGCGGGCTCCATCGGCGGCAAGGTCGACATCGTCATCAACAACGCCGAGGTGCACCGCACCTTCGGCATCGGCGCGCGCCGCGGCACCGACGTGGCCAAGGCCGAGATGGACATCAACTACTTCGGCCTGCTGCGCCTGGCGCAGGAGTTCGGTCCGGCGCTCAAGGGCCGCTCGGCCGATGGAGAAACGGGTGCGACCGCGTGGGTCAACCTGCTGTCGATCTACGCGCTCAGCAACTTTCCGCCGCACGGCACCTTCAGCGCCTCGAAGGCCGCGGCGCATTCGCTCGCGCAGTGCCTGCGCGCCGAGATGCGGCCGGCCGGCATCCGCGTGATCAACGTGTTTCCGGGGCCCATCGACGACGAATGGAACCAGCACACGCCGCCGCCCAAGCTGGCGCCCACCGCGCTGGCCAACGCCATCGTCAAGGCGCTGCGCGATGGCGTCGAAGACGTCTACCCGGGCGACGTGGCGCAGGAATGGCTGGAGCGCTGGCGCGACAACCCGAAGGTGCTCGAGCGCGAGCTGGCCGCGGGCGGTTGAGAACAGACAGGAAGCACACGATGACCACGACAACCGAACTGATGTCCGCCGCCGAAATTCTCGGCGGCCTCGTGACCGCGATGGCCAGCGGCCGCATCCGCGTGATCGACCTCACGCAGACGCTCACGCCGGAGTTTCCCCAGATCGCATTGCCGCCCGAAATGGGCCAGTGCTGGCCCTTCCGCATCGAGGAAGTGTCGAAGTACGACGAGCGCGGACCGGGCTGGTACTGGAACAACTTTTCCTGTGGCGAACACACCGGCACGCACTTCGATGCACCCATTCACTGGATCTCGGGCCGTGATCTGCCGAATAACTCGGTCGACACCATTCCCGTGCAGAACTTCGTGGCGCCAGCCTGCGTGATCGACTGCTCGGCCGACGTGCAGGCCAACGACGACTACCTGCTGAGCGTGGCCGACATCGAACGCTATGAAGCCGCGCATGGCCGCATTCCGAAGGGCGCGTGGGTGCTGATGCGCACCGACTGGTCCAAGCGCAGCGACCCCGAGGCCTACCAGAATTTCGACGAGACTGGCCAACACACGCCCGGCCCGAGCACCGAGGCCGTGCGCTTCCTGGTGGAGCAGCGCGACGTGCTGGGCTTCGGCTCGGAAGCCATCGGCACCGATGCCGGGCAGGGCTACCACCTGCGGCCGCCGTACCCCTGCCACTACTACATGCATGGCGCGGGGCGCTATGGGCTGCAATGCCTGAGCAACCTCGACCTGCTGCCGCCGTCGGGCGCGGTGCTGATCTGCCCGCCGCTGAAGATCGAGAAGGGCAGCGGCAGCCCGCTGCGCGTGCTGGCACTGGTGGGAGCATCGCTATGACTTGCTGTTCCCGCATTGGTTTTGGCTCCTTCTCCCGCGTGCGGGAGAAGGCGGGGGATGAGGGGGCTTGCGAAGGCTGCGGGGGTCACCCTCACCCCAACCCTCTCCCGCGAGCGGGAGAGGGAGCAATGCGGGGAGCGTGCGCATGAGCGGCACTTCACCGAAAGTCGCGGCCGTTACTGGCGGCAGTGCCGGCATTGGCAAGGCCATCTGCGAAGACCTGCTCGCACAAGGTTATGAAGTCGTGTCGCTGGCGCGCCGCAAGGCCGAGATCAAGCATCCGAAGCTGCACAGCATCGAAGTCGACCTGAGCGATCGGGCCGCCACGGGCGAGGCCGTGCGCGAGCTGGTCGAGCGCTTCGCGCCGACCACCATCGTCCACAACGCCGGCGTCATCCGCGCGGCCTTGCTGCCCGATGTGAAGCTCGATGACCTCGACGCGCTGGTCGACCTGCACCTGGGCTGCGCGATCCAGCTCGTGCAAGGCGCGCTGCCCGCCATGCGCGCGCAACGCTTCGGCCGCGTGGTGCTGCTGTCGTCGCGCGCCGCGCTGGGACTGGCCACGCGCACCAGCTATTCGGCCACCAAGGCCGGCATGCTGGGCATGGCGCGCACCTGGGCGCTGGAACTCGCCGCGGACGGCATCACGGTGAACGTGGTGGCGCCGGGCCCGATTCGCACCGACATGTTCTACGACGTGGTCGAAGCCGGCAGCGAGAAGGAGCGCGCGCTCGCGGCCTCCGTGCCGGTCAAGCGCCTCGGCGAATCGGCCGACGTGGCACGTGCCGTGCGTTTCTTCGCCGCCCCCGAGAACAGCTTCGTCACCGGCCAGGTGCTGTACGTCTGCGGCGGCACCAGCGTCGGCAGCCTGGCGCTCTAGGTTTCATTTCAGCGTTTCTTTCTTCCTTTCCTCCTTCCTTTCGTTCGTTCCGTTCAGTTCCGTTCAAAAAACTTCACCACCTCTGGAGCATCGCCATGAAAGTCCTGACCCGATTCCGAGCCCTCGCGGGCATTGCCGCGGCCGTGGGTGCCTTGAGCGCAGCCGGAGGCGCGATGGCGGCCGATCTGAAGGTCGGCTTCATCACGTCGCTGTCGGGCCCGGTGTCGTCGCTCGGCATTCCGTACGAGAAGGGCATGAAGGCAGCGCTGGCCTACAAGGCAGACCTGGGCGGCCGCAAGATCCAACTGGTGCAGCTCGACGATGCGTCCGACCCCACCACGGCCGCGCGCAATGCCCGAAAGATGATCGATGAGGACAAGGTCGACGTCATCATCGGCACCGCGGGCTCGCCGGGCGCGCTGGCCATTGCCGGTGTGGCGCGCGAGACAAAAACGCCGCTGATTTCCATTGCCAATGCGAACCTGCCGGGCGAAGAGGGCGCGTGGATGGTCACGCTGCCGCAGCCCGCGCCGCTGATGGTGAGCGCGGTGGTCGAGCGCATGAAGAAGTCGGGCGTGAAGACGGTCGGCTACATCGGCTTCTCGGATGCCTGGGGCGACCTGGTGTACGACGCGCTGCAGAAGAGCGCGGGTCCGGCGGGCATCAAGATCGTGTCGAACGAGCGCTATGCGCGCGCCGATTCGTCGGTCACGGGCCAGGTGCTGAAGATCGTGGCGCTGCGGCCCGACGCGGTGATCACCGGCACCTCGGGCACGCCCGGCGCGCTGCCCTACCTGGCGCTTGCGGAGCGCGGCTACAAGGGCCAGATCTACGGCATGCACGCGCTCATCAACCCGGACTTCGTGCGCGTGGGCGGTACGGCGGTCGAAGGGCTGCTGGCCCCCACCGGCCCGGTGATCGTGGCCGAGCAGTTGCCGAACGAGAACCCGATCCGCAAGATTTCGATGGACTTCCGTGCCGCCTACCAGAAGGCCAACGGCGCGCCGCCGACCGACGCGTTCTCGGCCTACACCTTCGACGCATGGCTGTTGTACCTGGACGCCGCCCAGCGCGCCCTGGCGACCAAGGCCGAGCCGGGCACGCCGCAGTTCCGCCTGGCATTGCGCGACGCGATCGTGAGCACCAAGGAGTTGGTGGGCACGCACTCGGTCTACAACTTCAAGCCGACCGACCGATATGGATCGGATGAACGTTCGCGTGTGGTCGTGAAGCTCGAGAAGGGCCAGTGGAAGCTGGTCCCCTGAGATGACGCCTTGCTCTGCTGTTCGTTGCGTCGTGCGGTTTGGGCGCTGCTGTTCTTCAGGGCGCGCCCACGCCGACGGCGTGC
>NZ_QAJK01000138.1 GCF_003852515.1 Variovorax sp. KBW07
ACAAGCCAAAGAATGACCCCGAACCCGCTCCCAAACAACAGCGCCCCGAACAACAGCGCCCCCGAGTGCAGCGCAGGACCTACGCAGCGTCACCGAGCACGTCGCGCTTCAGTCCACACCACGATCGCCAGCCCCGCCAGCACCATCGCCAGTCCCGCAAAGGCCGCCGGGGCCGGACGCTCATGCACCACCACCAATGCCAGCCCGAACGCGGTGACCGGCTCCGCCAGTGCCAACGTCACGCCCGTAGCGCCGGAAATGCGCCGCAACGCATGGCTGAACAGCAGGTACGACACCCCCGTCGCGATCAGGCCCAGGTAGGCCACGATGGCCCAGCCCGCCGGTGTTGTCGAAAAGGGCCCCGAGATCAAGAGCGCGGTGGGTATCGCCGCCGCGGAGGCCGTGGTGAAAACCCACAGCGTGACCGTCGCGGGCGGCGAATGGCTCACGAGGCGTTGGCTCACCAGCGTGTAGATCGCGTAGCAAAGGCCCGACGCCAGGCACAACCCCAGCCCGACGGCATCGACCCGCAGGCCTGCGCTGCTTCCCGGCATCACCATCAGGCATCCGCCGCCAATGGCCAGCAGCGTGCCCACCCACCAGACCGGCGCAGGCGGCCTGCGTGATACCAGCGCCTGCAGCATTCCCGCCCACGCGGGTCCGCTGCCCACCGCCACCGCGGTGCCGATCGCAATGCCCGTGGCCTTGACGCCCGCGAAGAAGCTCAGGTTGTAGCCGGCAATGCACAGGCCCGCGAGCAGCACCCATCGCCATGCGGCGCGTGGCACTGCCAGCGTCGTCCGGTCGCCACCGCGCCGGCGCCAGCCGATGAAAACTGCAAAGAACAGCGTGGCGATTGCCATGCGCAGCGTGCCTACCCAGTAGGGCGAGGTGAGGGCGGGCATGAAGGTTTGCGCGGTTCCCGTGGTGCCCCACAGGGCCGCGGCGGCGATCACCATGCCGGCGCCGACCATGGATGCGTTCTTCGTCGTCATGCGCGCATGGTCGGGGCGGCGGGGCTGCGCAAATGTCGAGAGACTCTCGACCTTGCTGGCAGGGCGAAGAAGAAAGAATAAAGGGATCAGTCCGCGCGCAGCCGCCGGGCACCGAGCTGGCGGTCGCGACGCAAGGCAAAGCCGAGCGCGCTGGCCGAGCGGTAGCCCACCCGCAATGCGGTGGCTTCCAGCGGCAAGCCGCCGCGCAGAAGGCGCTGCGCCGCGTCGAGCCGGCGCGAGCGCAGGTAGGCCTGCGGCGACAGCCCTGTCAGTTCGAGCAGCCGCGCATGAAAGCGCTGCGGGCTCAGGAAGAAAAGGGCGGCCATGCGCGCGGTGTCCCAGGGGGCATGCAGGGCACGGCCCAGTGCGGTGTCGAGGCGCGCCAGGTCGATGCTGCGGCGCGCGAGGATCGATGGTGCTTGCAGCACATTCGCCAGGTGTTGCGCGGCCTTGGCCGGATCGACGTCGTTCCTGCACGCAGCCGTGACCGCGAAGCGGCGGATGCGATCGACGCCGCTGTCATCGGGCGTGTCGATGACCACCATGCGCACGCCGCGCGGCGACATGAAGGTGTGCGCCATGCCCGCCGGGATGATCATTCCGCAGGAGGTGTCGGTGAAGGCCGCCCGCCCGCCGATTTCAAGCTCCATGCGGCCGTCGAGCGCGAACATGATCTGCGCGTGCGCATGGTCGTGGCCGGCATATTCGCCGGCATAGTTGCGCACGCTGTAGACGATCCCCGAGCTGGAAGACGCTTGCGTGCGCATGGTGGCGTTGCGTTGTTGCTGCTGTTGCTGTTGGCGCTCGCCGCTTCGGGCTTTCCCGTCAGAACCCCGGCACCGGGTTGCGCCCCTCGCCCGGAACATACGAACCCTTGCGATACGTGTAGATGATCGTGCGGTCGACCGTCTCGGCGCGGCCGTTGGCGCGGCCCGTCTGCTTGCCGCTGTACACGATGCGCATCTCGCCCGGCTCGTCGTCGGTGCCCAGGGCAAATTCCGGCGTGCCGTCCACGTCGAAGCAGTTGCCGCGCGCCGGGGTCTCCGGGCGCTCGTTGCTCAGCACCGATTCGCAGGCCTCGTCGGAGCCGCCGTTTTCCGCCGACAGCGGAATGCTGGTGACCAGTTCGTGCACCGCGCTGGCGCCCAGTTCATACACCGAGAACCAGCTGCCGCAGTTGCCCTGCCAGCAACTGCCGCTGGTGGTCGTCAGCACGAAGCGTTGCGGCGCGATGCGCTCCACCTTCGTCTGGCCGATGTTGCCCATGAAGCCCAGGTAATCGACGCCGTCGCTGCGCTTGGAAAGTGTCCACCCGTCGTTGCCCTGCTCGAAGAAGTAGGCGCCGAGCCAGGCGCCCGACACGTGGCTGTTGATGGGCTGGCCGCTGTCGTCCAGCGGCACGGTCTCGGTCAGCATTACCGCGTGGGTGTCGTCCAGGCGCACCACTTCGCGCGGCGTGATGTCGGCCTGCTGCTCGCCCTCGCTGCCCTTCACCGGCTTGCCGTCGTTGCCGATGTCAGGCAACTGGACGGTGCCGCCGCGGCTGTCGTCCTTGTCTTCCCAGCCGGGGAAGACCAGCGCCATGAGCTCGCCGCGCTTGAGCGTGGCCGAGACGGTGGGCGCCACGACGGCGGGTGCAGCCTGCGTTGCTTCCGGGGCGGCCGCCGTGTCCGTGCCCGTGGTGGCGGAAGAAGAGTTGCTGTCGCCCTCCTGCGAGCAGCCCGCAAGGCCGACAAGCACGGCAACGGAGGCCGCAAGCAGGGCGCGCGAAAAAGCAGGGCCGGATAAAAAAGCGGACGAAGAAGAACGACGGTGCATGCCCGCAATTGTGCCGAAACCGGGGCCATGACCCCGCCGCCACCGCGTGCTCCGGCTTGGCGGGAGAATGGCCGGCATCGACACACAAGGAGCCCTTTCGCATGACGACGCTGAAGCAGATTATCGGCACCGAACTTCCTCTGATCCAGGCGCCGATGGCCGGCATCCAGACCAGTGCGATGGTCATCGCGGTCAGCAATGCGGGCGGGCTCGGCTCGCTGCCTTGCGCCATGCTGAGCCCCGACGTCATGCGCGGCGAACTGGCCGCCATTCGCGCGGGCACCGACAAGCCCTACAACGTCAACTTCTTCTGTCACACGCCGCCGGTGCCGAGCGCCGAACGCGAGGCCACGTGGCGCGCCGCGCTGGCCCCGTACTACGCCGAGTTCGGCATCGATGCGGCCAGCATTCCGACCGGGCCGGGCCGCAACCCCTTCAGCGCCGACGTGGCCGACCTGCTGGCCGAATTCAAGCCGCCGGTGGTGAGCTTTCATTTCGGGTTGCCGTCCGAGGCACTGCTGGCGCAGGTGCGCGGCTGGGGCGCCAAGGTGCTGGGCTCGGCCACGACGGTCGATGAAGCGCTGTGGCTCGAAGCGCATGGCGCTGACGCTGTCATTGCGCAGGGGCTCGAGGCCGGTGGCCATCGCGGGCACTTTCTCTCGCACGACCTGACGAAGCAGCTCGGCACTTTCGCGCTGCTGCCGCAACTGGTGCGCGCCATCAAGCTGCCGGTGATCGCGGCCGGCGGCATTGCCGATGCCGACGGCGTGGCCGCGGCCATGGCGCTGGGCGCGGCGGGCGTGCAGGTCGGCACCGCCTACATGCTGACGCCCGAGGCGACCACCAGCAAGCTTCACCGCGCGGCGCTCAAGAGCGACGCGGCACGCCACACGGCGCTCACCAACCTGTTCACGGGCCGGCCGGCGCGCGGCATCGTCAACCGCGTGATGCGCGAGCTGGGCCCCATCGGCGCGGCGGCACCGGAGTTTCCGCTCGCCACTTCGGGCATCGCGCCGCTGCGCGCCAAGGCCGAAGCCCAGGGCAGCGGAGATTTTTCTCCGCTGTGGTCGGGGCAGAACGCGACCGGTTGCCGCGAGGTGTCTTCGGCCGAAGTCACGCGCGCGCTGGCCCAAGGTTTTTCCGCATCGCTCTGATCTGAACCCACCCGCAATGACCCAACAACTTCACCTGCCCCTCAAGTTCCTGGAACACGCCGCGCAGCCTTCGGTGCGCGAACCCTGGCTGCTGGTGCTGATGCACGGCGTGGGCAGCAACGAGCAAGACCTGTTCGGGCTGGCGCGCATGATGCCGCCGCAGTTCCACGTGCTGAGCCTGCGCGCGCCGTATGTGCTGTCGCCCGATGCCTATGCGTGGTTCGAGTTCGAGATTCTTCCCAACGGTGAACGGCGCATCGACGAAGAGCAGGAGCGCGAAAGCCGCTTCCTGGTCGGCGAGATGATCGCCTCGGCCGCGCAGCAGCTCGGCGTGCCGCCCGAGCGCATCGTGGTCGGCGGCTTCAGCCAGGGCGGGATCATGGCGCTGTCGCTGCTGCTGACCCAACCGGCGAGCGTGCGCGCCGCGATGGTGTGGCACAGCCGGCTGCTGTCGCAGGTGGTGCCGCACATCGCGCCGCCCGAAGCCTTCGAGGGCAAGGCGCTGTGGGTGAGCCATGGCAGCGCCGACAACGTGATTCCGCCGAGCGCGGCGCAAGCCACGCGCGAACTGGCGCGCACCTTGCCGCTGGCTTTGTCGGGCTCGGACTTTCCGGGCGCGCACGAGATTCGCCCGGCCGAACTGCAGGGCACGCTGGCGTGGTTGCAGTCGCTCAGCGCGCCTGCAGGCGCGCCATGACCATCGCTTCCATTTCGCGCACCCAACTGCTGCTGTTGCTGCCGTCGTCCTTGTCCCCCTCGGGCTGCACCAGCAAGCGGTAGCGGCGGCCGCCCCACGCCGCGGTCAGCAGCGCGTGAAGGGTGGCGGGCGAGGGCGCCGGCCGCAGGTCGGTGCAGGCCGCGAAGGCCCGCAGCCAGCGCTCGGCCAGTTCGTCGTACACCCGGCGGTGGTGCTTGGGCTCGGCCACGCGGTGTTCGAGCATCAGCATCTCGTGGTCGAAGGCGGGCAGGCCTTCGAGCCGCGTGTCGCAGGTCAGGCGCACCAGCCGCCGCACGCGTTCGCGCCAGTCGATGTCCGTGGGCACTACCGCTTCGGTGTCGATGCGTGCGAGCAGTGCTTCGATGCAATGGCGCACATAGCCCGAGAGCAGGGCTTCCTTGTCGGGAAAGTAGTCGTAGAGCGTGCCGACGGCAATACCGGTTTCGAGCGCCACCGCGCGCGTGGTCACGCCCTCCCAGCCGTGCGCATTCCAAATCCGAACAAAGGCGTCGTAGATAGCCTGCACGGTGAACTTGCTGCGCGCCTGCGTGGGGCGTTTCAGGGGCTTGGAGCGGGGTGCGGCGGGCATCGAGTGGTTTTCCGAACCCGTCGCGGGACGGGGCGCCATACAGTTTGCGAATGAACAACGCATTCACTTTAACCCGCCTCGAAACGCGCAAGAACGCACTCGGAACCACCCGCGTGGTGGCCACGCCCGACGACGGCGCGCTGCAGCCCGGCGAGGTGCTGATGAAGATCGGCCGCTTCTCGCTGACCACCAACAACATCACCTATGCAGCCTTCGGCGACGCGGTGATGAAGTACTGGCAGTTCTTTCCCACGGGCGATGCCGACTGGGGCCACATGCCGGCCTGGGGCTTTGCCGATGTGGTGGCATCGAGCGTCGAGGGCGTGGCGGTGGGCGAACGCTTCTACGGCTACTTTCCGATTGCCAGCCACCTGCGCATGCAGCCGGTGCGCGTGACGGCGCGCGGCTTCTACGATGGCGCGGCGCACCGCAGCCAACTGGTGTCTGCCTACAACCAGTACATGCGATGCAGCAACGACGTGGGCTATGTCGCCGCGCTGGAGGACTACCAGATGCTGGTGCGCCCGTTGTTCATCACCTCGTTCATGCTGGCGGACTTCCTGGAAGACAACGCCTTCTTCGGCGCGACGCAGGTGGTGGTGTCCAGCGCTTCGAGCAAGACGGCGTTCGGCACGGCTTTCTGCCTGGGCAAGCGCGAGGGCCTGCAGTTGATTGCCGCCACCTCGGCGGACAACCGCGCCTTCGTGGAAGGGCTGGGCTGCTACGACCGCACGCTGGGCTATGAAGAAATTGAATCGCTGCCAGCCGGCGTGCCCACGCTCTATGTCGACTTCTCGGGCAACGACGACCTGCGCGCCACCATTCACCACCACTTCGGCGCGGCGCTGGTGTACGACTGCTATGCCGGCTCGGCGCAGAAGACCGAGTTTCTCGGCGACACCGCCGCGCTGCCCGGCCCGACGCCGCAGTTGTACTTCGCGCCCGTGCAGATCCGCAAGCGGAATGCCGACTGGGGCCCGCAGGAGGTCAACCGCCGCTTCAACGAGGCGCAGGGCAACTTCATCGCCGAGCTGAGCCTGCCAGGCAACCGCTGGATGACGCTGGCGCGTGGCGAGGGCTTCGCGCATGCGCAGGCGGTGATCGCGAAGCTGCATGCGGGCAAGGTCGACCCGCACGAGGCGCACGTCATCGCGATATAGAAAGAAGACGCGAGGGACATGAGAGGCGTGAGAGGCGTGAGAGACATGGGCTGAACTTTCGCGCGGCCGGCGCGTCACAGGGCGTTACGAGGATGTGGCCGTGGCGCTGCCTTTATTGGTGCACCATAGCCACTCGTCTCCCACTGCAGCCTTGGCAAAAGGAAACCGACTCCATGTCCGACAGCGACACGCGCGATCCGCGCGACACCCCCGAATTCCGACCCCGCCGCGAGGCACCCACGGGCACCATCGTCGTCATCGTCCTGCTGGCGCTGGTGGCCACTTTCTTCGGCTGGCGCTGGTACCAGCAGCAACAGGCGAAGCCGGCCGAGCCGGTGCCGGTGGCCGCCGCGCCGAACGATGCGCCCGCGCCGCCGCCGGCCTCCGCCCAGCCCACCGGTCCGCAGAACCCGGTCGATGCGCTCGCGCCGCCCGATGCGGCGCTGCCCAAGCTGGCCGAGTCCGATTCGCGCGTCATGAAGGCGCTGGCCGAGCTGATCGGCGGCAAGAACGTGTCGGCCTTCCTTCGCTCCGACGACATCGTGCGGCGCTTTGTCGCCACCATCGACAACCTCGCGCGCGAGCAGGCACCCGCCAGCGCATGGCCGGTGCAGCCCACGGGCCAGCGCTTCATTACCGAGGGGCCGCAGCAGGGCGGCACGCAGACCATCGCCGCCAACAACGCCGCGCGCTACAACGGCATCGTGCTGCTGGCCGAGTCGGTCGATCCGGCCAAGGCGGCGGCGGTGTACGCCAAGCTCTATCCGCTGTTCCAGCAGGCGTACGAAGAGCTTGGCTATCCGGGCCGCTACTTCAACGACCGGCTCATCGCCGTCATCGACCATCTTCTGCAGGCGCCCGAGCCCACGGGGCCGGTGCAAGTGCGGCTGGTCGAGGTGAAGGGCGACGTGCCTTCCACGCGGCCGTGGGTGCGCTACGAGTACGTCGATCCGAAGCTCGAGTCGATGTCGTCGGGCCAGAAGATCATGGTGCGCATGGGGCCCGAGAACGAGCGCAAGGTGAAGGCCAGCCTGCGCGGGCTGCGCCAGCAGATCGCCACCGCCGATATCGCCAAAAAGAAGAAGCAGCCTTGAATGGATGAGGCGGTGAGGTGGTGAGGCGCCGCGCCGTGTAGGCGCAGGCCGATTGCACGCGGCGCGGATGACGCAGATGATTTGTTCTCAAGATCTCGAGGACAAGCGTATGAACCTGATGAGCGTCGATCTCTACCAGAGTGCCACCGATCCCCGGAAATTCCTGGCGCTTCCCGCCGGCGTCGATCCTGCCGAGCTCACCGGCCCGATGGTCTTCGACCGCGACTACGCGCAGATCAATCGATACCACAAGGCCTTCGAATTCGATCCGTCCGAAACCTATGCCGGCGTCAACGCCGCCAAGATCGCCGCGGACATCCTGACCGTGAAGTGGGCGATGTACCGGCGCGAAGCCTCGTAGGCGCGGGGAGTTCGCTGCCCGCGTGGCGCTGCACGCCTTGGCTGCCTTCGTAGCGGTCTTTGTTCCCGCCGGGACAATCCGCCGCGGCCTTCGTTCCTAGAGTCGCGTGTCTTGAGACACGCAACGAGGAACAGAAAACATGAAGGCAATCATCCGGGCCGCCGTACTGGGCGCGGCGGCATTGTTCGCCGCGGCGCTTTGCGCGCAGGCGGCCACCGTCCAGCAGCTTTCCGTGCAATCGCCAGTGGCCGATCCGTTGGCGCAGGGGGCGGGCACGGCCGGCACCAAGGTCGCGTTCACGCTCTTCCTGCCCGACCGCAAGCCTGAAGGCGGTTACCCGCTGGTGCTGCATGCGAGCGGCTTCGGGCTCAGGCGCCTGCAGGCCATGCCGCCGCGCGACACCGACCCGGCCGCAAGCTACTGGTCGCGGCTCGACCGGCTGGTGCCCACGCTGGTGGAGCGCGGCTATGCGGTCATCAGCTTCGACCACAGGGGCCACGGCGACAGCGGTGGCGACAGCCGCATCATGGACCCGCAGGCGGAGATCGCCGACGTTCGCAGCCTGATCGACTGGGCCGAGCGCGAGCTGCCGCTGCGCAAGGGCGCCGACGGCCGCGCCCGCATCGGCAGCATCGGCGGCTCCTATGGCGGCGGCTACCAGCTGCAGCTGGCACAACTGGAGCCACGCATCACCACCGTGATTCCGTCGATGACCTGGTACGACCTGCAGCATTCGCTTGCGCCGCAAGGCGTGCTGAAGCAAGGCTTCGTGCAGTTCGAATGCTTCATGGCGCAGCGCGGCAAGGTGCGCGACGGCGGCCTGCTGCGGCCCTTGTGCGAGCAGGCGCCCAAGCCGGGTGCCTGGGCGTGGGCCGACCTCGGCACCGATGCGGCGCGGCTGCGCGACGCCTACCAGGCGCACGGCCCGTCGGGCGCGAGCTGGGCCGGGCAGCCGGTGCGTCGCGTCGATGCGTTGGTCGTGCAGGCCAGCGAAGACGTGCTTTTCGACATGGGCGATGGCCTGCGCAACTTGCGCTACCTGAAATCGGGCGGTGGCGATGTGCGCCTGATGGTGCTGCGTTCGGGCCATGTGAATCCGCGCGCGGGGCAACGCGACAAGCCGGCGCGCTGCGGCAATCTCGATGCGATGGAAGCCATGGCGACGTGGCTCGATGCCAAGCTGCGCGACGAGGCCACGGGGCTCTCGTCGGTGCCGGGCACCTGCATCGCGCTGGACGACGGCACGGCCTACCAGGGCGCGGTGCCCGTGGCCGCACAGGTCGGGGCGGCGCTGCCGTTGACCGATGTGCCTGCTGGCGCGACGGGCCTACGGTTCGTCGCGCTGCCCGCCGATGCGCTGGCGCGGCAGGGCGCCGGCACGGTGCTGGCTGGCGTGCCCGAAGCAGAACTCGACGTGCAGGGCAAGGCCGGGCCGGGCGTCGCGCTGGTGGGGCTTGCGCTGCGCAAGCGCGGCGGCGAAGTGGTGCTGCTGTCCGACCAGGTGGTGCCCGTGCCACCGGGCCGCCAGCGCATCGCGCTCGGTGGCGTGGCCGCACGCATGCAGCCGGGCGATGAACTGGGCGTGGCGCTGTTCGCGACGCACCCGCAGTACGTCTGGGCGCCTGCCTCGGGCGCGCCGGTGGCGGGCGTCATCACCGGCAATGGCTATGCGGTGTCGGGGCGTGTGTGGTTGCCGCTGGTGGCGGATGCGGCGGCGCAGTAGGTGAACGCAGCCAGGCCGCCTGTCGGTTCGCGGTTGATCGAATTTCCGCCCTGTCGTGACAAACGACTGACCAGTTGACTATCGGCAATAGTGTTGAAGGCCTCGGCCACGTACAAAGCTCTGTCCAAGACAGGGAGTGCGTAGCAAATGAAGAGAAAGATTGTCGTGCCCGGTGGCCTAGTGGCTCGTGGCGGCCGCCTGCCGCAAAAGTATGCGCCCATCACACAAACTGGAAGAGCGTAGAAATGGGCGAGATACTTCCAATCATTCGCCTGGGTGACAAGACGACCCACGGTGGAACGGTCGTCGAGGCATTTCCAGCTGCCAGGGCGGATGTCTACGGTATCCCTCCGGCAGGCTTGGGGCACTTGACCATCTGCCCACTACATCCGGGACCGCATCGCATTGCAGAGGGCGTCTCCTCGTTCACGATCGACGGCATTCCTGTCGCACTGCAAGGTATGGCCACCACCTGCGGCGCAGCATTGATCCCCTCGCAGCTCTCCGCGACGGTGGAGCGGGTCGGCACTGCAACCATTGCGGACTCGCATGCCTACCACCTGAATCATGCAGGTCACTGGCATCCCGGTCCTGCTCCCAGGTTCCTTCACGATGAGCAATTCTTGCTGCAGGACAAACGAACGGGGAGGCCTCTCGTCAACGTGGCGTACCAAATCAAGAGCGAGGCGGGTGAGATCACATCGGGAGTCACCGACTCAGAGGGAAAGACACTACGCGTCAAGACCATCGCGCCCGAGCAGCTTGTGCTCAGTCTCATCCATCAAGGCGTGAAGAAATGACCGAAAGAATTGCCGCGGTCGGAACTGGGACGACCAACCCCACGCCTGGATCCACCGTTGTTGTACAGATCGCCGATCTCACTTTGGCATGGGAGATTGAGAACAACACGATCAACAACGACAAGTTGCCAGTCATTCCCACGGCTTCGCGGGTCCAGGGCGGTTGGATTCTCTACCGCCTGAAGATCAAGGCAACGCTGACCCGCATCGGTAAGAACGCACCGGAAGCCGTGCATGCGTTGACCGTCACCAGTGACAGGGCGGGCGATTCTGTCAAAGCCTCTACCCCTGCGACAGACGCTGCAGGTTCTGTGATCGTGACTCTTGAAAGCCGCGAAAAAGGGACGCTCAAGCTGTCGATCTCCGAAAAAGAGATCACCTTCGTTCCACTGGAGATCACCCTGTCGGATGCGTGGTACGAAAGCACCTTTTTGATTACCGGCTACAACGTCTGCAATGAGTCCGACTTCAGTGGCGCGTTGGTTGCTGCGAATGGGCTTTCAAATCAGCACCGAGACGATTTTCTTTTTGGTGCCCGAGGTGTGGTGATGCAAGGCACTGGCATGGCACTCAATGGCCAGTACGTCCGACCAACCCGAGTCGGTTCGGCATGGGCAACCAATACCCATGGCAATCCGACGCGCATGGCGAACCCTGGGGGCGTCACATTTGCCTATGCGAGTACTGTTCAGGGCTCCTTCGGAGCGGTGACCGTCGGACATTCGATGGCGGTGGATCCTTCTGTAATTCCGCCTCATCGGAAGGTGGAGATCGAATCAATTGGAGCCCGGTACGCAGATGATCGCGGGAGTCGAATTCGGGGCTATCACATCGACAACTTTCTGGGGGCTGGAAATGGAGTGGCTCAAACATGGCAAGCGAGCGGCGTCAACAGCACACAGCGTAGGGTCAAGTTCATAGGAGGGCTCTAGCTCATGAGACAGCGGTGTCGGACAGTGCTTGTCGCTGTCGGTGTGCTTTTTTCGGCGGTGATGCCGGCCTGGGCCGACGGCAGCGTGAGCTTTCAGTCAGATGTCTTGCCGATGCTCAAGGCCAGGCCGGAATTTGAGAGGTTTCTGCTCGGCACGTTAAAGGTCAATGACGCAGGCTCGGGCACGCGCATCTCCGACCTGGCGATGCCGCATCTGGGCGGCACTCGCATGGGGCCTTATGAATTTCAGGCATCGTGGCGAGATGCTGGCGGCGACGTGCCGGTCACGCTCGTCATCGATACCGACGTCAAGTTCTTCGATAAAGCGGGCCGGGAAATCAGGGACGGGCGCCTGAAGCAGGCGACCCGTCTTCGGGAAACTTTCAGCGGCATGCAGATCGAACCCCGTCGTTGAGTGGCGGGCGCGTGCGGGTCACGCCGGGTTGTCGCACTGCTTGGCGTAGGTGCGCAGCGCATCGAGCTGCCGCAGCGTGACGACCTGGTAGCCCAGCTCGAGCAGCCCTTCAGCTTCGAGCTGCTTCAGCGCCGCGTTCAATCGCGGCCGCGACATGTTGCAGTAGATCGCCAGCTCCGCCTGCGACACCTGCAGCTCCAGCGAGCGCGGCGGAAAGGCAGAAGGGCTGAACAGCGAAGCCAGGCTCTGCGCCACCTTGGCCACCGGGTCCAGCGTGCGGTCCGACAGCGTGACGGCCATCGATTGGGTGAGCCGCTCGCTCAGCAGCAGCATCACGAAGCGGTTGAAGGCGGGGTTGCTGTCGAGCAGGTGAAAGAACGCGGCCTTGGGCATCTTGATGATGACCGCGTCGGAGAGTGCGACGGCGTCGCAGAAGCGCGGCGTGTCGCGAATCAGCTCGACTTCGCCGACCCAGCTGAAGGCCTGGCCCATGAAGGTCACGGGCTTGCCCGAGGCCGATGTAGTGCACAGCTTCATGCTGCCGCGCCCCATGCCGACCCAGTGCTCGGCCGGGTCGCCGCGGTGCCATATCGGCTGGCCCGCGGCCAGCTCGACGAAGCGCAGTTGCGGCAGCAGCGCGGCGCCTTCGGCATCGCTCAGCGTGTGGGCCCACACGCAGCCGCGCCAGCGCGACTTGAGCGATTCGACTTCGTTCGGATTCATGCGCGGCGCACGCCTGCCGTCACCGTCGCCGCCACTGCAATCAGCGCCGCCGCCCCAAGGCTCAGGCCTCTTCCGTTTCCTTGTAGTCGCCCACGGGCACGCAGCTGCAGAACAGGTTGCGGTCGCCGTACACGTTGTCGACGCGGCCGATGGGCGGCCAGTACTTGGCCTGCTTGAGCTCGGCCAGCGGGAACGCGCCGAGTTCGCGCGAGTAGGGGTGCGACCATTCCGTGCCGAGCAGGCTGGCCGCGGTGTGCGGTGCGTGCTTGAGCGGGTTGTCTTCCTTCGGCCACACGCCTTCTTCGACACGGCGGATTTCGCCGCGAATGGCGATCATCGCGTCGATGAAGCGGTCGAGCTCGGCCAGCGGTTCGCTCTCGGTCGGCTCGACCATCAGCGTGCCGGGCACCGGGAAGCTGAGCGTGGGCGCGTGGAAGCCGTAGTCGATCAGGCGCTTGGCCACGTCTTCGGCGGTGACGCCACTGGTGTCCTTGAGCGGGCGCAGATCGAGAATGCACTCGTGCGCGACGTGGCCGTTGGGGCTCGCGTACAGCGTGGGGTAGTGGTCCTTCAGGCGCGCGCTGATGTAGTTGGCGCTGAGGATGGCGGTTTCGGTCGCGGCCTGCAGGCCCTTGGCGCCCATCATGCGGCAGTACATCCAGCTGATGGGCAGCACGGCGGCGTTGCCCAGCGGCGCCGCGGAAACAGCGCCCACGCCGTGCGATGCAACGCCGGCCGTGACATGGCCCGGCAGGTAGGGCACGAGGTCTTCGACCACGCACACCGGGCCGACGCCGGGGCCGCCACCGCCGTGCGGAATGCAGAAGGTCTTGTGCAGGTTCAGGTGGCTCACGTCGCCGCCGAATTCGCCCGGCGCGGCCACGCCGACCAGTGCGTTCATGTTGGCGCCATCGACGTACACGCGGCCGCCGTGTTCATGCACCAGCTCGCACAGTTCCTTCACGCGGGTCTCGAACACGCCGTGCGTGCTGGGGTAGGTGATCATCACCGCGGCCAGGTTGGCGCTGTGCTTTTCGCAGGCGCGCTTCAGGTCGTCCATGTCGACGTTGCCTTGCGCGTCGCAGGCCGTCACCACCACCTGCAGGCCCACCATCTGTGCGCTCGCGGGGTTGGTGCCGTGGGCCGACGAGGGAATCAGGCAGATGTTGCGATGGCCCTGGCCCTTGGCTTCATGGAAGGAGCGAATGGCCAGCAGGCCGGCGTATTCGCCTTGCGAGCCCGCGTTGGGCTGCAGGCTGATGCCCGCGTAGCCGGTCGCTTCGCACAGCCATGCGCGCAGTTGCGCGTCGAGCTGCGCGTAGCCTTGCTGCTGGTCGGCCGGTGCGAAGGGGTGGATGTTCGCGAACTCGGGCCAGGTGATGGGGATCATCTCGCTGGTCGCGTTGAGCTTCATGGTGCAGCTGCCGAGCGGGATCATGCTGCGGTCGAGCGCCAGGTCCTTGTCGGAGAGGCTGCGGATGTAGCGCAGCATCGCGGTTTCGCTCTTGTGCGTGTTGAACACCGGGTGCGTCAGGAAGGCGCTGGTGCGGCGCAGGTCTTCGGGGATCAGCGGCGCGGCCTTGGCGGCCAGGTCGTCGAAGCGCGGCATGGCCGTGCCGGCGGGCACGAACAGGGCCCACAGCGTCTCGATGTCGGCGCGCGTGCTGGTCTCGTCGAGCGAAATGCCCAGGTGCTGCTGCAGGCGCTGGCGCAGGTTGACGCCGGCGGCGGCGGCGCGCTCGATGATCTTCGGCGTGTCGTCGCCGGTGCGGATCGTCAGCGAGTCGAAGGCCGTGGTGTTGACGGGCTCGCGGCCCATCTGCGAGAGGCCCTGCGCCAGGATGGCGGTGAGTGCCGCCACGCGCTGCGCGATGCGCGTCAGGCCATCGGGCCCGTGGTACACGGCGTACATGCTGGCCACGACGGCGGGCAGCACCTGCGCGGTACAGATGTTCGAGGTGGCCTTTTCGCGGCGGATGTGCTGCTCGCGCGTCTGCAGCGCGAGGCGGTAGGCGGGCTGGCCGTGCGTGTCGACGCTCACACCGACCAGGCGGCCCGGCAGCGAGCGCTTGAACGAGTCGCGGCAGGCCAGGTAGGCGGCGTGCGGGCCGCCATTGCACAGTGGCATGCCGAAGCGCTGCGTGGTGCCGCAGACGATGTCGGCGTCCCATTCGCCGGGCGGCGCGAGCAGCGTCAGCGCCAGCAGGTCGGCGGCCACGCAGAAGGCGGCGTCGCACTGGTGCGCATGGCCGGCCAGCGGGCGCAGGTCGTGCACGTGGCCGGTGGTGGCGGGGTACTGTGCGAGCACGCCGAAGAATTCGCCGCTCACCATCAGGTGCGGCAGCGTTTCCGACACGGTGCTGACCTTGACCTCGATGCCCAGCGGCGCGGCGCGCGTCTTGATGACTTCGATGGTCTGCGGATGGCAGTCGCCCGACACCAGGAACACGTTGCTCTTGCTCTTGACGCTGCGCTTGGCCAGCGTCATGGCCTCGGCGGCGGCCGTGGCTTCGTCGAGCATCGAGGCATTGGCGATGGCCATGCCCGTCAGGTCGCACACCATGGTCTGGAAGTTGAGCAGGGCTTCCATGCGGCCCTGCGAAATCTCGGCCTGGTAGGGCGTGTAGGCGGTGTACCAGGCGGGGTTCTCGAGCACGTTGCGCAGTATCACGCCGGGCGTGTGCGTGCCGTAGTAGCCCTGGCCGATGAAGCTCTTGAACACCTTGTTCTTCGACGCCATCGCCTTCAGCTCGGCCAGCGCATCGGCTTCGGTGACGGGAGCCGGCAGGCGCATCGGCCGGGCGCGGCGGATGGCCGCGGGCACGATGCCGTCGATGAGCTCCGCGCGCGTTTCCGAGCCGATCACCGGCAGCATGCGCGCCTCGTCCGCCGCATCGATACCGATGTGGCGGGCGAGAAATTCTTCGGCGTTCTCTAGTTCTTGCAAAGAGGGAAGGGCGGGAATCGGCATGGCGGTGAAGGGTCGAGGAGAAGAAGAAAAGGCGGCTCGGGAGCTCAGCGGATCAGGGAATCAGAAGATCAGGATTCGGCGGCGAACTTGTCGTAGGTGGCCGCGTCGAGCAGCGCGTCGAGTTGCGCGGGCTCGCTCAGCTTGACCTTGAAGAACCAGCCGCTGGCCAGCGGGTCGCTGTTGGCGAGCGACGGGTCGGCGCGCAGCGCTTCGTTCACTTCGGTGATCTCGCCCGAGACGGGCATGAACACGTCGGCGGCGGCCTTGACCGATTCGACGACGCCGGCAACTTCGCCCTGCGCAAAGGTCTTGCCGACTTCAGGCAGGTCGACAAACACCACGTCGCCCAGCGCGTCCTGCGCGTGCAGCGTGATGCCGACGGTGGCCGAGCCGCCTTCGGCCGACACCCATTCGTGGTCCTTGGTGTACTTGATGCTCATGGTGAAAAACTCCTCGTGGAAAAAATGAATCGGGAGGCAGAGCCTAGCTGTCCTGAGCCAGGTTCAGCCCCGGTAATAACGGGTCGGCACGAAAGGCATGGTCGAGACTTCCATCGGCACCGGCTTGCCGCGCACGATGGCCTGCACGCGCGTGCCGGGCTCCGAGAACGCGGTGGCCACGTAGCCCATGGCGATGCAGCGGTCGGCTGTCGGGCCGAGCAGGCCGCTGGTGACGATGCCGATGTCCTGCCCCTCGAAAGATTGCAGCACCGTGCCGTCGCGCACCGGAATGCGCTCCAGCGCCACCAGGCCGACACGCTTGCGCTTCAGCGTGTCGTGGTCGGTGTGGCCGGCAGCGCCTGCCGTGGCTGCGGCGAGCTGGGCCAGGATCTTGTCCGCGCCCGGAAAACCGCCTTCGCGCGCGCCGCCCGTGCGGCGCACTTTCTGCATCGCCCAGTTGAGCGACGCCTCGACCGGCGTGGTCGTGGTGTCGATGTCGTTGCCGTACAGGCACAGGCCGGCTTCGAGGCGCAGCGAATTGCGCGCGCCCAGGCCGATGGGCTTGACCTCGGGCTGGGCCAGCAGCAGGCGGGCGAGGGCGTCGGCGTCTTTTGCGGCCACGGAAATTTCGAAGCCGTCTTCGCCGGTGTAGCCGCTGCGGGTGACGAAGGCGGCAATGCCGCCGATCTGCACCGCGCCGCCGGTCATGAACACGAAGCGCTCGATGCCGGGCGACAGGCGCGCCAGCGTGGCGGCGGCCTGGGGGCCCTGCAGCGCGAGCAGTGCATGGTCGGGCAGCGGCTGCACTTGGCAACGCGCGCCGATCTTGCGCTGGATGTGGGCAATGTCGTCGACCTTGCAGGCGCCGTTCACGATCACGAAGATCGAGCCGTTGCCTTCGTTGAAGAACATCAGGTCGTCAAGGATGCCGCCCTCGTCGTTCAGCAGCAGGCCGTAGCGCTGCTTGCCGGCGGGCAGGTCGATCACGTCGACCGGCATCAGGGTTTCGAAGGCGGCAGCGGCGTCGGGGCCGACCAGGCGCAACTGGCCCATGTGCGAGATGTCGAACAGGCCGGCGGCGTCGCGCGTGTGCTTGTGCTCGGCCATCAGGCCGGCGGGGTATTGCACCGGCATGGAATAGCCGGCGAAGGGCACCATGCGGGCGCCGAGCTCCACGTGCAGGTCGTACAGGGGCGTCTTGAGAAGCTGGGCGTCGGAAGCGGAAGAAGTCACCAGGAGGCACTCCAAAGGGGCAGTCGAAATCCATGGCTGCAACGCCACGGGCCACCCCTGCTGTCCGCTTTACCTGAGAGATTCGCCCCACGATCGGGGTTTGCTCCTTCGGTGGGCCGCTGCACGCCTGACGACGCTGCATGGGCCTCTCTCCAGCAAGGAAACGCCGGTGTTCGCCGGCGCCTTGTCAGTCCTTTTGCCTGAGCGTTCGGGAAACCCCTGCGCCTTCGGCGGCCCCGGCTGGCGGGGCTCTCTCCTGACCCGGGTGAGTGTAGTGGATCGCGCCGGCCCGGGTTTCGGGTTTCAGTGCACCACTTCGGCCGGCGGCAGCAGCCGGTCGATGCGCTCGCGCAGCGATTCGGCGCGCTCGGGGCCGGCGCTTTTCTCGATTTCGCTGAGCATCAGCGCGGCGATGGTCAGCATGGCCTCGCGGTCGCGGGCCTCGCGCAGGGCGTCGCGCATCTGCAGCGCGAATTTCGGGTCGCGCCGCACGAACATGCGTTCGCAGATGTCGAAGAGGAACATGCGCGTGGTGGCCAGGGAGCGCTTGCCGTCGAAGTTGTCGGCGGTGGCGGTGAGGCGGATGGGTTCGGCTGCGGGCAACGGGGCGGGTTGCGCGGCTTGAGAAGCTTGAGTAGAGGCTGCTGCCGTGGCCGTCGCCTGCGGCGCCGCCGCGGCCTTCGGGTCTTGCAGATAGCCCCGCTGCACCAGCGCATGCACCGCCTGCTCGGCTTCGCCCCGGTTCGTGAACAGCGGGCTGAAATCGGTCAGCGAGCGCCGCCCGTCGGCCATCAGCAGCAGCGCGCGCTCACGCTGGCTGAGCGTGCGCTGGCCGCCCTGGAGTTCGTCGCGCGCCTTGTCGGTCTTGGTGGGAAACATGGCAGCCACAGCTTTCGGAGATCGAGGGCTGCAGCATCGGGGGCGGCGGTGACACCTTCATGAAGC
The DNA here is from genome assembly GCF_003852515.1 of Variovorax sp. KBW07. Taxonomy (GTDB): domain Bacteria; phylum Pseudomonadota; class Gammaproteobacteria; order Burkholderiales; family Burkholderiaceae_C; genus Variovorax. The sequence continues at coordinate 18,071 of NZ_QAJK01000138.1, forward strand.
TTTCCCCTTACAAGGAAAAATCATCGGGCCACCGCCTCGGCGCGGGTCAGGCGCCGACGGTTTCCTTGCGGATGAGCCACTGGTTGCCCACGCGCTGCAGCTCCAGCGTCTTGCGGTCGGTGTTCTTCAGCTTGTCGGCGCTGTAGATCTGCTTGAAGCGGGCGCTGGCGGTCTGTCCGTTGACGCTGATGACGAGGTCGTCGACGGTCACGCTGATCTTCGACTTGCCGGTGATGCGCGTGCGGCGCTCGGCCTCCCAGCGCTTGCGGTCCTGCTTGCGGGCGGGCGTGAACTCGGGTGCGTAGGCCGCGAGGTAGCGCTCCACGTCGCGGGCAGACCAGGCGGCGGCCCAGGCACGCACGGCCGTTTCCACTTCGGCGATGCCGGTGGCCGGCGCTGCGGCAGGGGCGGCGGCAGCGGGGGCTGGCGCCGGCGCGGCGGTTGTCGCAGCCGGCGGCGATGCCGGTGCCGCAGCCGCTGCAGGCGCGGCAGGCGCGGCAGGCGCGGCAGGCGTTGCCGTAGCGGCGGGCGTGGCGGCCAGGGCTGCCGTGGACAGCAGGCCTGCGGCGAGAAGGCAGGTGACGAGTCGGTTCATGGTGCGGTTCCCTCGGTGTTTGTGAGTTGTCGGCGTCGAGCGCGACGCCGATTCTGGCAGCGAACCCGCCGGGAACCCAATCGACCGGAGTCGACGCGAACTGCCCCCCCGCTCTCCTCTCAGGCCGCGGCCGCCGCTTCGGCCTCGACCGGCGGAATCACCGGCGCCCGGTTGCGAAGCCGCAAGGCCAGCACGGTCGCCACGCACAGCACGCACAACACCACGGTCAGCGTCACGCCCAGGCCGCGCGCATCGGACAACATGCCGAACAGCGGCGACACCAGCCCGCCGACCGACAGCGCCAGCCCGAGCGTGATGCCGCTGGCCGTGGCCGGGTTGCGCGGCAGGTAGTCCTGCGCCAGCGTGACCTGTGCCGCGAAGGGCAGGAACATGCTCATGCCGAGCAGCGCGGTGCAGGCCAGCGCCCAGCCGGGCGTCGGCGACAGCACCAGGCCCGCGAGGCACGGCAAGGCGAGCAGGTAGCCGCTGCGGATGGTGCCCATGCGGCCGATGCGGTCGCCGAGCCAGCCGCCGAGCAGCACGCCCACCGCGCCCGCGGCGGTGAAGCCGGTGAGCGCCGCGGCGCCCTGGAAGGTCGTGCCGTGCAGGTCGCGGGTGATGCGCAGCGACAGCATCGACAACACCGTGACGTACGGAATCGACCAGCCCACGATGGTCGCCACCAGCAGGCTGAAGGCGCGCCAGTCGTTGTGGGGCTTCATCACGCCGCCGGCCGCCTGCTTCCTGGCGGCCGCTGCGGCGGCTGCCGCCGCGACCGCGCCGCGCCGCGCAGTGGCCGTGACCCACAGCACGCCCATGGCCACTGCCGGCACGCCGAGCAGGTAGCTGCGCGACAGCCCGCCGCCGCCGACCACCGTGGCCGCCAGCACCGGCGCGAAAGAGGCGCCGATGGTGCCGCCCACCGAAAACACGCTCATGGCTTTCTGCGAGGCGCCGCCGGCCGCGCGCGCCGCCACGGTCGCGGGCGGGTGGTAGGCCGCAATGCCCAGGCCGCACAGCGCAATGGCGATCCACGTCATCAGGTAGCTCTGGCTCATGCCCGCCAGCACCACGCCCAGCGCCGCCACCAGAAAGCCCACCGGCACCAGCCAGCTGCGCGGATGCCGGTCGGCGTACAGGCCGAACAGCGGCTGCACCACGCTCGACAGGCCGGTGGCCGCCAGCATCAGCCCGCTCACGGCCGTGTAGCTGTAGCCGCGCTCCAGCACCATGAACGGCAGCAGCGCGGGCACCAGGCCCTGGTAGAGGTCATTGACGGCATGGGTGCCGGTGAGCAGCCCGAGTCGGCGCTTGTTCATTCGATCGCTTCCTTGATTGAAAACCTTGAGGGAAAGGCATCGTAGGAAGCCGTGCGAAGATGTTCTCGCTACGAATCCACAAGCATCGTCGAGAAATGGACAAACTGAATCTGCGCCCCGAAGAAGGCGAGTCGACCCCGCGTGCCGTCGCGGTGCTGGCGACCGACCCCGACGGCGACGCCTTCATTCCGCCGCACGCGCACCGGCGCGGCCAGCTCATCCACGCGATTTCGGGCGTGATGATCGTCAGCGCCGCGCCCGGCAGCTGGGTGGTGCCGCCCGGCCGCGGCGTCTGGGTGCCGCCGGGCATGGCGCACCAGATCCGCATGGCCGGCACGGTGAAGATGCGCACGGTGTTCGTCGAGCCCGGCACGCGCGCCGGCCTGGGCAGCGAGTGCCGCGTGATCCACGTCGGCGCCCTGCTGCGGCAGCTCATCGTCGCGGCCGTGTCGCTGCCGCTGGACTACGCACCCGGCAGCCGCGACGAACGCGTGATGGAGCTGATCCTCGACGAGATCGAGGCTGCGCCCGCGCTGTCCCTGCATGTGCCGATGCCGCGCCACGCACGGCTGTCGGTGCTGTGCGAAGAACTGGTGCGCGATCCGTCGCTGCCCGCCACGCTCGACGACTGGGCGCTGCGGCTGCACATGAACACGCGCACGCTGGCGCGCCTGTTCCAGCGCGAGACGGGCATGAACTTCGGCGCGTGGTGCCGGCAGGCGAGGCTGCTGCTGAGCCTGCCGCAACTGGCGGCGGGCGCCTCGATCCTGGAGGTGGCGCTGGCGCACGGCTACGAGAGCCCGAGCGCCTTCACCGCGATGTTCCGGCGCACGCTGGGCGTGCCGCCGAGCCTCTACCTGAAACGCGAGGCCTGAAACGAAAGAGCGGGCCCGCAGGCCCGCTCTTTCTGGAGGTGCGATGTCGCCGCGTGCCTACTTCGCGTACACCAGGTCGCGCAGCGCGAGCGATACCCACGGCACGTAGGTGATCACCATCAGGCAGCCCAGGATCACGAGCACGAAAGGCACCAGGTGTTTCACGATCCGGTCCAGTGAAATGCGCGCCACCGTGCAGGCCGCGAACAGGTTCACGCCGAACGGCGGCGTGATCATGCCCAGTGCAAGGTTCACCACCATGATCAGGCCGAAGTGCACCGGATCGATGCCGAAGTGCACCGCCACCGGCGCCAGGATCGGCGCAAGCACGATGATGGCCGCGCTGGTTTCGATGAACATGCCGATGACGAACAACGCCGCGTTCACGCCCAGCAGGAACATCGCCGGCGACTTGAGCACCTCCTGCAGCCAGTGGCCGATGGCGTCGGGCACGCCGGCGCGGGTGATCAGGAACGCGAACAGGCCCGCATTGGCAATGATGAACATGATCACGGCCGACGACAGCACCGACTTGCGCAGGATCACGTACAGGTCCGCCAACTTGATTTCGCGATAGATCACCACGCCGACGATGAGCGCATAGAACACCGCGACGGCCGAGGCCTCGGTCGGGGTGAAGATGCCGCCGTAGATGCCGCCCAGGATGATCACCGGCATCAGCAGCGCCCAGCCGGCCTGCCAGAGCGCGCGACCGAAAGGCATGCGGCCTTCGCCGTCGGTCTTGCCCCAGCCCTTCCACTTGCAGTAGATCCAGACAAAGAACATCAGGGCCAGGCTGATCAGGATGCCGGGGCCGAAGCCCGCGATGAACAGCTCGCCGATCGACACTTCGGCGCTCACGCCGTACAGGATCATCGGGATCGAGGGCGGGATGATCACGCCCAGCTCGGCGCTGGTGGCCTGCAGCGCCGCCGCGTACGAGGTCGGGTAGCCGTGCTTGATGAGCGCCGGGATCAGGATGGCGCCGATCGCGAAGGTGGTGGCCACCGACGAGCCCGACACCGCCGCGAAGATCATGCAGGTCAGCACACAGGTCATCGGCAGGCCGCCCTGTACGCCGCCCACGATGCTCTTGGCGAACTCCACCAGCCGGCGCGAGATGCCGCCGGTTTCCATCAGGTTGCCGGCCAGGATGAAGAACGGAATGGCCGCCAGCGGAAACTTGTTGATCGCGTTGAACATCTCCTTCACGGAGATCAGCATGTTGGCGTTGGTGACCTGGATGCCCAGGATCGAAGCCAGCCCGATGGACACCGCCACCGAGATCGACAGTGCAAAGCACAGCACCATCGTTGCAACCATCACGACGCTCATTGCGCGGTCTCCAGTTCGAGCCGCTTGGGATCGAGAAAATTACCGACGATGCCGAAGACGCAGAACACCGAGCCGACCGGCAGCGCGAGGTAGGCCCACATCATCGACAGGCTTTCGAGGCCGGCCATCGATTGCACGCGTCCGCGCATCGCATAGTCCCAACCCCACCAGAGAATGACCAGCATCAGGATGAGCGCGGCAATGCTCACAACCGCGTCGAGCACGCGGCGCACGCGCGGCGGGCTCCAGCGGTAGAGCACGTCCACGCTGACCATGGCACCCTGGCGGAATGCCATCGGGATGCCCAGGAAGACCATCCAGATCAGGCTGACCCGGATCAGGATTTCGCTCCACTCCGCTGGCTGCTCCAGCACGAAGCGCGTCACGATCTGGAACACGCCCAGCGCCGATGCAATGACCAGCATCAGGCACGCGCAAAGCATCGATGCGCCGGTGGTCCAGCGTTCGATACCGAGGAATTTATCTTTCATCTGCACTCGCGTTCAAAACAAAAAAAGCCCGCCCTGAAGTCCGGGCGGGCGCAGACGCTAGCGGGACGACGGCGTCCGGCTCACTTGTAGTCGCGGATCTTGTCGAGGTTGGCCTTGCCGAAATCCTTCTCGAACTGCGCGTTCACCGGTGCCAGCGCGGCCACGAACTTTGCCTTGTCGACGTTGTCGATCACGGTCATGCCCTTGGCGCGCAGGTCGGCCACGCCCTTGGCGTCGTCTTCGTCCACGCGGGCGCGGTTGGCCTTGGTGCCTTCCTTGGCCGCATCGATGAAGGCCTGCTTGTCGGCGGCGCTGAGCTTGTCGAAGCTGGCCTTGTTCATCACGAAGATGCAGGGCGAGTAGACGTGGCCGGTCAGCGAGAGGTGCTTTTGCACCTGGTCGAACTTCGCCGAGATGATGACGGGCAGCGGGTTCTCCTGGCCGTCGACCGTGCCTTGCTGCAGCGCCGTGAACACTTCGGGGAAGGCCATCGGCGTGGTGACGATGCCGAAGCCCTTGTAGGCCGCGATGTGCACCGGGTTTTCCATCGTGCGCATCTTCAGGCCCTTGAGGTCTTCGGGGCCCTTGACGTCGCGCTTGCTGTTGGTCATGTGGCGAAAGCCGTTCTCGGCCCAGGCCAGCGCCTTGAAGCCCTTGGCGTCGAACTTGGTCAGCAGGTCCTGGCCGATGGGGCCGTCGAGCACGGCGCGTGCATGGGCCTTGTCGCGGAACAGGAAGGGCACGTCGAGGATCTTGGTCTCGGGCACGAAGTTCGGGATCGGGCCGGTCGAGGAGAAGGCCAGTTCCTGCGTGCCCAGCTGCACCGCTTCGATGGATTCGCGCTCGCCGCCGAGGGCGCCGTTGTAGAAGGTCTGGACCTTGTAGCGGCCGCCCGTGCGCTTTTCGACTTCCTTGGCGAAGGTGTCGATGGCCACGCCCTGGTGCGAGTTCTGCGCGGTGGAAATGCTGATCTTCATGGTCGTCTGCGCAAAAGCGGCGCATGCCATGCCCATGCCCAGAACCAGGCCGGCGGCCAGTCGGGTCAACTTCATTGTCTGTCTCCTCGGGTTGGAAAAAAAGCGCGCAAAAAGAGCCTTGAGACCGGTTTCACGCAAAGAAATGACTATGCATGAATAAGCAGTTTCACCGCGTCGGGACTTTCACGGACATAGGCACGAATCACTGCCTCGAAGCTCTCGTCGGGTGCAAGGCCCAGGGCCCGGGCGCGCGGGGTGTCGAAGCGGCCCGGCCAGGTCTTCACGATGCGGCGGATCGTTGCATCGGGCGTGCGGTCGAGCAGGTCGGTGGCGGCCTTGCCCGCCACGCGCTCCAGCGCCGCCGCCATGTCGCCGACCGTGGTGGCCAGCGAGGGCAGGTTGAGCGCGGTGCGCGGGCCCCATTGCGCGTCGGTGGCTTCGGCGGCACGCAGCAGGCCCTCGATGGTTCGGGCCGGCGAGGCGATGGCCACGGGTGTCTCGTCGGGGACCGGGCAGGCCGCGCGCAGGCCTGCCAGCGGCTCGCGGATCATGCCGCTGAAGAAGCCCGAGGCCGCGCCGTTCGGCTTGCCCGGCCGCACGCTCACCGTCATGAGGCGCACGCTGCGGCCGCGCACGAAACCCTTGCGCGTGAAGTCGGCCACCAGCTGTTCACCGATGAATTTCTGGATGCCGTAGCTGGTCTGCGGCGTCGGCAGCGTGTGGTCGTCGATGACCGGCGGCAGCGGCTGCTCGGGCGAATCGCCGAACACCGCGAGCGAGCTTGCGAACACCAGCACCGGTTTCGTGCCGAGCGCGCGTACCTTTTCGAGCAGGGCATGCGTGGCCGCGAAGTTGCTGCGCATGCCGAGGTCGAAGTCGGCCTCGCATTCGCCGCTCACCGCGGCGGCCAGGTGAAAGATGGCATCGGCCTTGCGCCAGGCCGTGCTGTCGGCATCGGCCGAAAGCTGCGCATTGAGGTCGCCGGTGATGGCGGTAATGCGCGCATCCGCCGCAAGGTCGGGCGGCGGCGCGGCGCGGTCTACCAGCGTGATGCGTTCGATGGATGCGGCGGGCGCGCCCGCCAGCGACAACTGGCCCTGCGCCAGCAGCGTGCGGGCCAGGCGTGCGCCCAAAAAACCGGCGCCGCCGGTAATGACGATGTGCATGCGGTGTGTCTCCTGAAGTCTCGTTTTGCGTTCTCGTTCCGTGCATGGCGAGGATAAATGCGTCGCTCGCCCCATGGCGTGGCGACAAGCAAAACCATTCCCTTGCCAAAAGAAAAACTGTTTGGACGCGGGGCCGTGCGCTCGGTAGCCTTGCGCCACCGACATCCTGCGCGCGCAATGCGCCATTCCACGCCATGAATGCAGCCGCCGAAGAGCCCGTCTTTTTCATGACCGACGGCGCATCGAACTACCGCATGGTGCGGCCCTGGCAGAAGCCGTCGCCGCGCGGCGATATCGGCGTCATCAGCCAGCTCGCGCTCGACAGCCGTGGCCGCGTGTTCGTGCTCCAGCGCACCGCGCCGCAGTTGCTGATCTATCGCCCCGACGGCCAGCTCGACGAGGTGTATGAGAACCCCAGGCTCACCAGCGGCCACGGCCTGTTCATCGATGCGGCGGACAACGTCTACCTGGTCTCGTACGACGCCCACCAGGTGCTGGCGCTCGACGCGTCGCTGCAACCGCGCTTCGAACTCGGCGGCTTCAACGCGCCGCGCTGGGGCGCGCCGTTCAACCACCCGACCGACGTGGCGGTCGCGTCCGATGGCGAGATCTACGTGAGCGATGGCTACGGCAACGCCTGCGTGCATCGCTTTTCGGCACGGGGCGAGCACCTCGGCACCTGGGGCGGCGTGGGGCAGGGACCGGGCGAATTCTCGACGCCGCACGGTGTCTGGGTGCTGGCCGACAACCGCGTGGCCGTGTGCGACCGCGACAACGACAGGGTCCAGCTGTTCGACCGCGACGGCGCCTACCTCACGCAATGGACCGGCCTGCTGCGCCCCATGGACATCTGGTCGAACGGCGCCGACGTCTTCGTTACCGAACAGGCGCCGCGCGTGAGCCGGCTCGACCTGTCGGGCACGGTGCGCGGGCGCTTTCGCACTTTCGGCGTGTATGGCCACGGCCTGTGGGGCGGCACCGATGGCAGCCTCTACGTTGCCGAACAGGGGCACGGCATGCACTGCGTGACGAAGTACGAGCGCATCGGGCCGGCGCTGACGTAGCCATAGTCATGGCTGGCGGTGTCCTTGTGGCATGCTGGTCGGCGGCCCCTTCGAGGGGCTTTGTTTTTTCTTGAAAGAAAAGGGACCGTCGATGAGCAAAGTTGAAATGACCGGCATGCAGGCCTCCACCGACGGCGTGGCGTTCAGCGCCAGCGCCGCGGGTACGCAGGGGCTGTTCCTGGTGCCGGTCGACATCCTGTCCGACCTGGCCTGTTCGAGCATGGACTTCGAAGACGAGATGCTCGAGGCCTTTGCTGCCCACTCAGGGGTCATCGAAAAGGCGACGTGGGCGGCGCTGGCGGATGGCCAGGCCGCGGAGGCCGGCGAGCGCGTCGTGCTGTCGCGCGCGGGCTTTCCTGGGCTGGACTGAGCGCTCTTCACTCGGGGCTCTTTGGCGGAGCTGTGTCGTGGAATCGAGGTGCGTTGTTCAGGGCTTTGCTCACGCTGACGGTGTGCGACGTGCGCTGTTCAGGGCGACGCC
>NZ_QAJK01000139.1 GCF_003852515.1 Variovorax sp. KBW07
AGTACCCGGTGTCAGTCGTACAAACCAAGAATGAACCCGCACCCGACCCGAGCAACCCCTCGACACAGCGCGCCGATTGTTTCCAGACAGCGAACGCCGCGGTTCCTTTTGCTACGGGTTTTTACCTAGATCCAGTCGCACAATTCACTCACAGACCAGCCACCCAGTTGATCTGAGTGAACAGGGCCCCGAGCGAGGTGGCCGCCCCCCGGAGGGACGGTGACCCACCCAAGACCGGTTCGAAATCATCCAAGTTGAAAAACGATTGAACTGAACTGAAGGAAACTCAAATGACTGCCTCCAAGCTCCTCTCCGCTGTTGCCGTTGCCCTGCTGGCCGTTGCTGGCTCTGCTCACGCTGAAACCTATGAAGGCGTGCATCAGCTGACCTCCGCTGCCAGCCGCGCCGACGTCGCCGGCCAGGCCGTGGTTGCCGCGCACAGCGCCAACCCGTATGCCACCGGTGCCAACGCCGGCCCGGCCCAGGTGTTCGTGTCGTCGACCAGCCGTGCGGCTGTCCGTGCTGAAGCTGTTGCCGCCGCGCACAGCGAGAACCCGTATGCCGAAGGCGTGAGCTCGCGTGTCGCACCGGTGCTGGCCAGCGGCCTCGACCGCTCCACCGTGCGTGCCGCAGCCCGCGCTGCTGCCCGCGGCGACGCACTGCCGCTGTAATCGATCGGCAGGCAGCACTGCGCCAAGGCGCGGTGCTGAAAGAGCATCAGTTGGCCACTACTGGCCAGCGGTTAGCGAATCGGCCGCAGTTGCTCGTCCGCCATGCCCACAAGCAGCGCGGAGCCATTGGGCAGGATGCGGAACTCGCCGTAGCGTGCCTTCGCGAAGCGTTCCGCATCGCCCTCCTTGAAGAACCATGCGTCGGTGACGAAGACCCATCCGCCGTTCTTCGCGCTGAGCGGCACTTCGAGGTCGCCGTGCTCACGCGGCTCGCCCGCCGCGGGCAGATGCAGCGTGTAGGCCGATGGCACGCCCGGGTTGGGTCGTACCAGCACGGTCGGCCGACGTGGGTCACCGTCTTCGCGATCGCCCCAGCGCAACCGGTCGGGCAGCGCAAAGTTCAGCTGCATGTAGTCGCCCTGCATGAGCGAACGCGGATCGACCGGGGCCAGTTGCACGAACACGGGCTGGCCGTTGCGGATGGTGTTCTCTTTCTCGAAGATCGCGACGTTGGCTAACAGCAGGGTGGCCGCGCCTGTCAGCGCGATGCCCGCGAGCTGCTTGCTCTTCCACCACGTGTCCGTGACCGGCATGACGGGCGCGGCGGTGGTCGCGTCGGCGCGTGAAGCAGTTCCGCGCGATGCCAGCCAGGCCAGCGCGCCCAGCGCGGCACCAATGGCCACCAGCAGCAGCGCCTTGTCGGCCAGCGGCCACGTGAGCTGGTAGTAGAAGCTGCCCACGATCCACAACGCCGCCGCGCAACCCAGTGCGGCGAGCAGCCAGCGCCGCGTAACGGCCAGCGCGGCGGTGCAAAGGCAGACCGCGCCGAGGGTGGGCACGAAGCCGCACAGCACCGCCAGCAGCAGGGCCACGCCCAGGCCGAGCACGGGCATCTGCCGCAGCGCCGGCCAGCAAAGGCCCAGCACAACGGCGGCCCCTGCCGCGCACAGCACCGACACCACGATCTGCAGCTTGGCGTACACGCCCGACACGGCGTTGGCGCCCACGACTTCTCCTCCCATGCCGCCACCCGGCACCATGCCACCGAGCATGAAGGTGGCACCCGACAGCAGCACCAGCGTCAGCAGCAGTTGCACGCACCAGCCGTCGGCCAGGCTCGTCAGCAGGCTGCCGGTGCGCGGGCCGGGCAGTCGCGGCAGCAGGTACAGCACCAGCAACAACACGGCCAGTCCGATGTGGGCGTAGAGCCACCACGTCCAGCGAAAGCGCTCCAGCCACACCAGGTCCCAGAAGGCCTTGTCGCCGTTCGGCCAGGCCATGGCGGCGACGGTCAGGAACACGCCGAACATCAGGCCGAGCAGGGTGCGCAGCCAATGCAAGGGGGTGAGCCAGGCCAGCAGCAGGCTGATGGCGCACATGCACAGCGAAGCGGCAAAGACCGGGTTGTCGCGGAACAGTGCCCAGCCCAGGCAGCACAGGCCCAGCACCATGGCCGGCAGGCAGAGCTGTTCGACGAACAGCGGCAGGCTGCGTCGGCGCAAGATGAATACGCTGGCCGCCAGCAGGCAAAGGCCGAAGACATACAGGGCGGGGCCCTGCTTCAGCAGCGAACTGCCGAAGGCCAGCGCCACGGCGCCCAACAGCGGCAGCACGGCAAGCCATGCGCCGAGCGCGGTCAGCAGCAGCACGGGCCAGGGGCGCGATTCGTCGCGTGGCCATTGCGCGTCGGGTGGTAACAGGCCCTGGTCGATCGCGCGTTGCATGAGGGAAGGCGCGGTGCTCATGCTGCGTCTCCCTCTTGCTGCGCAGCCGCCGCCAGCACGGCGCTTTGCCGCCGCATGACCCAGGCCACCGAAACCGCCAGCAGCCCCGCAGCCGCGAGCCCGGTCACCAGCAGCCGGCCGATGTCACCACCGCTGCCGCTGTTGAAAAGAACGTGCACCAGGCCCGCAACCAGCAAGGTGTCGACGCACAGCACCGCGACGCTCAAGCCCACGATGTCGAACCAGCACGGCTGCATCAGCAGGCCACCGGCGCCTGCCATCAGCACAAGGCCCAGGAGGTAGTAGGGCACGACACCGGAGTGAAAGAACAGGCCCGCCAGCGCGGCCAGCGTCACGCTCACGGCCATCGCCATCAAGGCCAGCCGGCGCGCCCAGTGCGCAGTCCCGGTCCAGCGTTGCGCCCACGGGCTCAACCCGACCGCGAGCAGTGCACCCAGCCCCCAGCTCGCCAGGTGAATCGGCAGGTCGCGGTAGTCGGCCTTCCATCTGTGCCCGGTGTGGGCATAAGCCCAGAGGCTGATCGCGCTGCAAGCCACCACCACCCACGGAAACCACAGCACGTCGCTGCGCACGCCCAGGCACAAGGGCAGCGTGAGCACCGCCCACAGCGCGAACAGCTGCCACGCATCGGCGCCGGTCTGGTAGGTCTGGCCGTAATAGGCAAAGAGGGCGCCCGTGCCCAAGAGGCACAGCAGGCCCATGGGTGTCCGAAGGGCGGCAATGCGCCAGGCGGCCAGTGCGGTCAGCAGCACCCAGCCCTGCAGCAATGCGAACTGTCCGGTGCGGCCCAGAGTGTCCCAGTTGGCCGCCACCCACATCACAAGGCCGAAGCCGCCAAGCCCCGCAGCGAGCAGCGCGACCGTGCGCCAGAAGCGCCGTGCCAGGTCGGGCGGCGGTGCATCGAGTTCCGCGAGCGCGAACAGCGCCCGCATCCGCGGCTGCGGCAGTCGATGGGCGCTGGCCAGTTCGTAGAGTGCGAGTCGAAGGTTCATGGATGTGGAGGATGGTTGCCGCGCCATTCTCCACATGATGTGTCCAGCCACGGGGGCTGGAGCGGTGCCGGAGGTTTTCTCCGGCTGGTGTTGCTAGCGCACGCGCTCTTCGATCGGTCCCACGCGATCGGGATAGAACGCCACGTGGTCCTTGATCTGCGCGACCGGTGCGTAGGGCGACTCGTAGGTCCACACCGCATTCACCGAGCGTTCTCCGCCGGCCGGAATGCTGTAGTAGTTGCATTCGCCCTTGTAGGGGCAGTAGGTGGCATGCGACGTGCGCTCCAGCAGGGACATCTTCACGTCCTTGCGGGGGATGTAGTGCACGGTGCCGAAGTGCGCTTCGCGCAGCGTCAGGGCCTCGCGCGTGTCGGCGATGACGCAGCCGTCGACCGACACCACCACGCGCAACGGATTGCGCGAAATGGTGATCGGATGGTCTGGGCCGGGGGTCTTGATGGTGCGTTCGGGCGTGGCGAACATGAGCAAGCTCCTTCAGCAGGTCGGGGTGACGCAAGAATCGGCGGATGCGCATCTTGCCGCGATGTCGTGGCGGTTTGAAGTCCCCCCGCAATCGGCACGTTCGCGAAGTGGTTAAAGGCCATCGACCCCTTCGGAATGGCTCTGGAAGCCTTTCGGTTTCATTTCGTGTCCGAGCGGGCGAGTATGCATCGGTGCCGTCACTGGGCAGCGTGGCGCCGTTGATGTAGTGCTTCGGTTCTCAATGAACGCCGGCGCAACGGGCGGCGTAAGAACGGTGATAAAACTTTGCACGACCCCACCCGTGCCCATCGAAAGACCGAAGTGAAGAAGAACACGCTCGCCACCTTCCTGCTCGCCAGCCTGTTCGCGGCTGGCGCCGCCGCCGCGCAGGCGTGGCCGTCGAAACCCGTGCGCGTGATCGTGCCCGCGCCGGCCGGCAGTTCGCTCGACGTGATCGCGCGCACGCTGGCCGACCGGCTGCGCGTGATGTGGAAGCAGCCCGTGGTCATCGAGACCAAGGCCGGCGCCGGCGGCTTGATCGGCATGGAGACGGTGGCCCGTGCGCCGCACGACGGCTACACGCTGGGCATCGGCTTCAACGGGCCGATTGCCTTCGGCCCCTACATGTATGCGCGCATGCCCTATGCGCCGGCGCGCGACCTGGTGCCGATCGTGCTGACCACTTCGCAACCCAACGTGCTGGCGGTGCAGGCCGGCAACCCGGCGAACACGCTGCCCGAGTTCGTCGCCTGGGCGAAGCAGCAGGGCCACCGGTTCAGCTATGCATCGGTGGGCGCGGGCAGCTCGTCGCACCTCACGATGGAGCTGCTTCGCAGCGTGGCGGGCATCGAGGCGGTGCACGTTCCCTATTCGGGTTCGCCGCCCGCCGGTCTGTCGCTGGCCGCGGGCGATACGCAGGCGCTGTTCACTGTCGCACCCGCGCTGTTGCCGCTGATCCAGGGCCAGCGCGTGAAGCTGATTGCGGTCACCAGCGCCACGCGCTCCGAGCTCATGAAAGACCTGCCCACCGTGGCCGAGTCGGGCTACCCCGGCTTCGAGTCGTTGGCGTGGAACGGCTTCTTCACCGCCAGCGGCACGCCGCCCGAGGTGGTGCGCCGCATCAACGCCGACGTCAACACCGTGCTGCGGGAGCCGGCCGTGCGCGAGCTGCTGGCCAGCCAGGGCCTGGTGCCGGGCGGTGGGTCGCCTGAAGAATTCAAGACCTTCATCGACAGCGAAGGCCGCAAGTGGGGCGCCATCATCGCGAAGGTCGGCATACGGCTCGACCGCTGACGTGGCAATGCAGTGAAGCGGTGATGGATACTTCGGGCGCAAGAATTCCAAGAGGAGCCCCATGAACGAATACCCGGAAGACATCTACACCGAGGCCGAGCCCGACCCGTACACGCTGGCCAACCTGGGCCCGCTCACCGGCCTGGCCGGCATCTGGACCAGCGCCGCCGGGCAGGACGTGGCTCCCAAGGCCGAAGGCCCCGAGACCTCGGCCTACATCGAGCACGCCGAATTCCAGCCCATCGATGCGCAGACCAACGGGCCGCAAATTTTCTACGGGCTGCGCTATCACGTGCGCATCGTCAAGCCCGACGAGGTAGAGAGCTTTCACGACCAGGTCGGCTACTGGCTGTGGGAGGCCGCCACGGGCACGCTGATCCAGACGCTGTCGATTCCGCGTGGGCAGACCGCCATGGCCATGGGGCATGCGCAGCCCGATGCGAAGTCTTTCAAGCTCGAAGCGGTGCGCGGCGCCGAAACCAACGGCATCTTGTCGAACCCGTTCCTCGAGCACGCATTCAAGACGCTGAGCTACAACATCGCCGTGACCATTCACGACGACGGCAGCTGGTCTTACGAGCAGGTAACGCTAATGAGCGTGCGCGGGCAGGCAGAGCCTTTCCGCCACACCGACCGCAACACGCTGCGCAAGATCGGCGAGCCCACGCCGAACCCGACCGCGCGCGCCGCGATGGCCGAAGCAGCCGAAGCGGCCGAGGCAGCGAAGAAGAACGCCGCCGGCGCGGCCAGCGTGGGCTCCGAGGCCGAGCCGGCCTGACGCACTCAATCCAGCCGCAAGGCCCCAAGCCGCTCGACGATCAGGTCGTGCAGCGTTTGCGCCGCCACTGACAGGCTGCCCTCGCGGCGCTGCACCAGGTACACCGTGCGCGTGAGCGCGGGAAGGGGCAGCGGGCGCGTGGCCAGCGTGTCGCGACGAAAGTGGAACAGCGTGAGCGCCGGCACCACGCTGATGCCCAGGCCCGCTTCGACCAGCCCCATGACGGTGGCCAGGTGCTCCACCTCGAACACCGCGTTCAGCCGCTGCGGATGCACGGCCACGTCGATTGCTTGCCGCACGCTGCTGTTGCGCGCCATCTGGATGAAGGGCCACGGCGCGATCTTCTTCAGCGTGAGGCGCGGTTCGCGTGCCAGTGGATGGTCGGCGCGGCACACCAGGTGAAANNTTTCACCTGGTGTGCCGCGCCTGAAGCGGCCAGCGCAAAGTCGGCCTGGCCGTTGCGCACCAGCGCAATGCAGGCATCGGACAGCGCATCGTCCAGGTCGATGCGGATGCCCGGCCAGGCCTGCATGAACTCCGCGAACACCGCAGGCAGCCAGCCGGCCGCGAGCGAGGGCAGGGCGGCCACGCGCACGCGGCCCTTGCGCCGCTCCACATGGTCGGCCAGGTCGCCCATGGCGCTGCCCATGTCGTCGAGCAGGCGCCGCGCCGAGCCCTCGAACAGCCGGCCTTCCGGCGTGAGCTGCACGCTGCGCGTGTCGCGGTCGAACAGGCGCGTGCCGACCGCGTCTTCGAGCGTGCGGATCAGCGCGCTGAAGGCCGGCTGCGACAGGTGGCTGCTCTGCGCCGCCCGCGTGAAGTTGCGGTGCTCGGCCAACGCAAGAAAAGCGCGGAGTTGCCGCGTAGAGAGGTTGTGCATCTTTCTCATCGCTGGGCCTTGGTTATTTATTTGAAAAGCAGATCAATCGATCCGAATTTTCGATTTTACGGATGACGATTGCCTGCCTACAGTGCACGGCAATGAATGCCAATGAATCGCCATGCTTGCTGATCGGATGCGCCGCCGGTTTTTCGGGCGACCGCACCGATGCGGCCGGCCCGGTGGTCGACACGCTCATCGCGCGCTTGCAGAACGGCCCCGCGGGCCAGCGCGCCTTCCTGATCTTCGAGACGCTGGCCGAACGCACGCTGGCGCTGGCCCAACTGCGCCGCCGCGACAACCCCGAGGCCGGCTACGAACCGCTGCTCGACGCCATGCTGCGGCCCGTGCTTGCGCGCTGCCTGGCGCATGGCATCCGCATCGTGAGCAACTTCGGCGCTGCCAACCCGCGCGCCGCCGCCCGGCACATCGCCCGCATGGCCCGCGAACTGGGAGCCGGCGCACCGTGCATTGCGGTGGTGGAGGGCGACGACCTTTCGGGCCCCGAGCACCGCGCCTTGCTGCGCGAAGCACTGGGCGAACAGATGGACGGCCTGCGCGTGGTCAGCGCCAATGCGTACATCGGCGCCGAGCCGATTGCCGCCGCGCTCGACGCCGGCGCGCAGATCGTGGTGTGCGGCCGCGTGGCCGACCCGTCGCTCACCGTCGGGCCGGCCATGTCGCACTTCGGCTGGCGCGCCGACGATTGGGACCGGCTGGGCCGCGCCACCATGGCGGGCCATCTGCTCGAATGCGGCGCACAGGTGTGCGGCGGCTACTTTGCCGACCCCGGCTACAAGGACGTGCCCGGCCTGGAAGCGGTGGGCTTTCCCATTGCCGAGATCGACGTCGATGGCGGCTGCGTCATCGGCAAGTCCGACGGAACCGGTGGGCTGGTGAGCGAAGCCACGGTGAAGGAGCAACTGCTCTACGAGGTGCACGACCCCGCTGCCTACCTGACGCCAGACGTGGTCGCGGACATCGCCGAAGCCGAAGTGCGCGCGCTGCCTGGTGTTGATCGTGTCGAACTGTCGGGTGTTCGCGGACACGAGCGTCCGGGCCGCTACAAGGTCAATGTGTGCCACGAAGGCGGCTGGCTGGCCGAGGGAGAAATTTCCTACGCTGGCCCTCGCGCCGAGTCGCGTGCGCGGCTTGCGGCCGACGTGCTGCGCAAGCGCCTCGATGGCTTGGCCTTGCGTGTTGACCTCATCGGCGCCCTGAGCATTTTTGGCGATGACGCCGGCAGCGCGCTGGCAAGCCTGCCCGATGCGGGGCTGCGCGATATTCGCCTGCGCGTCGCCGCCACTCATGCGGACCGTGCGCAGGCCGAGCGGCTGGCGCGCGAGGTCGTGGCGCTCTATACGTGTGGCCCCGCGGGCGGCGGCGGTGTGCGCACCGCGCTCACGCCACGGCTTAACACGCTGTCTTGCCTGCTGCCGCGCGAGTCGGTGCCGGTGCGTTTTGAACTGCTCGATGCAAAGGCGCTGGCATGAACGACGCGAATGACATGGCGAGCACGATCGAAGTCCCGCTCTACCGCGCCGCCCACGGCCGCACCGGCGACAAGGGCGACCGCTCGAACATCAGCGTCATCGCCTGGCACGCCGACCTGTACCCCTTGCTGCTCGAGCAACTGACGCCGGAGCGCGTGGCCGGGCAGTTCAAACATCGCAAGCCGTCGCAGGTTCAGCGCTTCGTGCTGCCCAAAATTCACGCGATGAACTTCGTGCTCGACGTGGTGCTCGATGGCGGCGTCAACGACGCGCTGAACCTCGACGCGCATGGCAAGGCACTTTCTTTCCTGCTGCTCGACATGCCGGTCCGCGTGCCGCGTGCGCTGGTGCCCTTGCTGGCCGGGCCATAGCCATCGAATCCAATTTCCCCTTTTGCCTGATCAATCACCCGGAGACAAAACAATGAAACGATTTCCCCTCGCAGCGCTGACCGCCGCACTCGCCCTGGCGCCGCTGCTGGGCCACGCGCAGGCCTTCCCCGAAAAGGCCATTACCTTCGTCGTGCCGTTCGCGGCCGGCACCGCCACCGACCAGATCGCACGCGCACTCGGCAACCAGATCGCGGCCGAAACGAAGCAGGCCGTCATCATCGACAACCGGGCCGGCGCCAGCGGCTTCATCGCGTCGCAGAACGTGGCCAAGGCGCCCGCCGATGGCTACACCGTGCTCATCACCACCAACACCACGCACGCGGCCAACGAGCACCTGTTCAAGAAGCTGCCGTACGACCCGGTGAAAGACTTCTCGCCCATCGCCGCGCTCGGCAAGGGCGGGCAGATCATGGTGGTCAACCCGACGTTCCCGGCAAAGAGCGTGGCCGAGTTCATTGCGCTCGCGAAGAAGGAGCCGGGCAAGTACAGCTTTGGCAGCGGCAGCTCGTCCAGCCGCATGGCCGGCGAACTGCTGCAGCAGATGGCCGACATCAAGCTGCTGCACGTGCCCTACAAGAGCAACACGCTCGCCGTGACCGACCTGCTCGGCAGCCAGATCAACATGATGATCACCGACACGGCCACCGGCCTGCCGCAGGTCAAGGCCGGCAAGCTGCGCGCGCTGGGCATTTCAAGCGCGGCGCGCTCGCCGCTGGCACCCGACGTGCCGACCATTTCCGAAGCCGGCGTGAAGGGCTACGAAATGGGCTACTGGTTCGCGGCCTATGCGCCCGCGAAAACGCCGCCCGCCGTCGTCAAGCGGCTCAACGAACTGCTGGTGAAGGCCGCGAAGAGCGAAGCCGCGAAGACCGCTTTCTACGAACCCACCGGCACCGAGGTGTTCACCACGTCACCCGAGGATCTGGCGAAGTTCCAGACCGCCGAGTCGCAGAAGTGGGGCCGCATCGTGAAGGCGGCCGGCATCGAAGCCGAGTAAAGCCGAGTAACGCCGCGCCATCGCCGTTGCAGCAGCGGAGATCGGCGCCGCGCAAGGAACACCGCAGCGAAGTGCCCCGCTCGGCTACTCGGCGACCACGTGCGCCGCGAACCCCGAGCGGCCCGGCGCCACGTGGGGCCGCAGCGTGAGGGCGGGGATCTCGTAGTCGCCAGCGTTCTGCGGACGGAACGGGATGGGCGCCGTCGTCCACAGCGCATCGAGCCGGTTGCCGAGTTCCCCGGTGATCCGCCCATACGCCGCCTCATCGACCTTGCCCGTGCGATAGACCACGAAGGGCGGCAGCACGTCGAAGCCCGGGTAGTACAGGATGCCGTGGTGAATGGGAAACAGCAGGTCGTCCATCGGCCCGTTGATGCCGCGCGGGCTGTAGTGCGGCGCCCAGCCGCCGGTGGTTACCACCAGCATCGCGCGCTTGCCCGCCATCACGCCCTGGCCGAAGCGGTCGCCCCAGTGCGTGTCGGAGTGCTCGCCCACGCCGTAGGCAAAGCCGTAGGCATACACCCGCTCGACCCAGCCCTTCAGGATGGCCGGCATCGAATACCACCAGAGCGGAAACTGGAAGATCACCGTGTCGGCCCACAGCAGCTTGGCCTGCTCGGCTGCGATGTCGTCGGGCTGCGTGCCGGCTTCGAAGGCGCGCTGCGAATCCGCCACGGGATCGAAGTGCGCGCCGGGCTCCACATGCGCAAAGTCGTCGGCCGCCAGCGGCGCCTTCCATTGCATCGCGTAGAGATCGGACACGCGCACTTCGTGTCCCGATTGCATGAGGTGCTCCACCATGAAGTTTTTCAGCGACCCGTTCAGCGAACGGGCTTCGGGATGGGCGTGGACGATGAGGACTTTCATGATGGCTGAACCTGTGGAATGAAGAACATGCACGCAGGTTAGGAAAGATGGCGATATATTGGAAATGAATAGTTTGAATTCCAGCCATTGCCATGAACAATTTCAGCCGCATCGACCTCAACCTGCTCATCACCCTCGACGTGCTGCTGGCCGAGCGCAACGTCACCCGCGCAGCCGAACGCCTGAACCTCTCGCAGCCTTCGGTGAGCGTGCAGCTCGCCAAGCTGCGCGAGATGTTCAACGACCCGTTGCTGGTGCCCGCCCAACGCGGTATGCGGCCCACCACGCGTGCCGACGAGCTGCGCGAGCCGCTGCGCGAAGCATTGGAATCACTGGGCCGTGCGGTCGCGCCCGCCAAGCCTTTCGACCCTGCGGAAGCCACCACCACCTGGCGCGTGGCCGCCGCCGACTATGCCGAGTCGGCCATCTTGCTGCCGGCGCTGGCCGGGCTGCGCACGGCCGCGCCCAACACCCGGCTGGCCGTGGTCGAGGCTGTGCCGTCGCGCATGGCGCGGCAGCTGGAGCATGCGGAAATCGATCTGTTCTTTCACACCAGCGTCGGCGCGCCGCCGGGCTTGCACCGGCGCGTGCTGTTCAACGAGCGCTACGTGCTGGCCGGGCGGGCAGGGCATCCGCGGTTGAAGCGCCGGCCCACGCTCGCGCAGTTCTGCGCGTTGGAGCATGTGGTGGTGTCGCCGGGTGGTGGCGGTTTTGTCGGGCCCACAGATGAGGCGCTGGCGGAGAAGGGGCTCGCGCGGCGCGTGGCGCTGTCGGTGCCGCACTTCCTCTTCATGATGTCGGTGCTGGCCAGCACCGACATGGTCGCGATGCTGCCCGAGCGATTGGCACGCGGCGCGCCGGGGCTGCGGGTGGTGGAGGCACCGCTGGAAGTGCCGGGGTACGAGATGGCGATGCTGTGGCACGAGCGGCGGCATCGGGATGCGGGGCACCGGTGGTTGAGGGAATGGATTGCGGGGAGTTTGTAGAGAGCGCCCGGTGACTGAGATACGCTGCGTGCTTCTACAGGGAGAAAAAAGATGATTGCTTCTGGTATTCGCAAAGCCGCGATAGGCGGATTCTGTTTGCTGGTCGGCCTGCTTGCTTTTGCTCAAATGCGGCCGTCGGAGGGCGTTCTGAACTCAAGCTACAGGGTCGGTAAACCTTCTTTTCCAGCCGCTGCTTATCGAAACATCAGCGTTGCAGAATTCAGGTCAATGGTGAGAAAGGCGTTTCAGGCATCTGGCTTTTCTCTTGTTTCCATAGACGAGCAAAAGAATAAATCGACGATCGTCAAGTTCAACTTCAACAGCGATTTGAAGATGGCGCCGAAGCCGGAAATTCTTGTCTCCACCGACGAGTTGCTCGATGACAAGAGAAGGTGCAACCCGTGCTTCCTGAGGTTTGCCGAAATCAAGAACGCAGCGGAAATCGCGGCGCTTCCCTGGATGACGCAGTACGACCAGAACGCGCTGCTCGTACCGGCAATCGACAAGGCTTACTCGACGCTTGAGTCCAGCGGGCGCGAGCATTTGGACCCCGCGTTCAAATTCAACTACAAGCCGCAGTGGGCGGGCGAGAAAAACCTGTTCGGCAATTCTTTCGTCGGAATCAGTTTGCCCAGTCTCAAGGAACGTGTCGTTCGTGCGTATAGGGACGCCGGTTTCATACCCGTTGAAAGCGACGCCAGCCCAAAGAGTCCAGAACTTGCCCTGGCTTTCAACTTCCCCCTGGACCCGCCCAAGGACGGCGGCGCAATCTACAAGGTGCTGATCCGCAGTCAGTACGACGCAGACGGAAACTGCTACCCATGCGAGCTCACCGAACAATACGATCCGTACCAGCAGCTTCCCCCACCCGGCTTGTCTGGACTCCTGAGCCGCGCGACCCTTGATTCGAGATTCACGGCAGCCCGCAATGCGGCATACGAAAGTGTCCGCATCGACCTCGAGCGCAATCTGCGGCCTCGCTCCGGGTTTTCGATGCCGGCCAAGCCAGAAGCAGCGCTTGGAACGCCACGTCCTCCGCCCAGGCCGGTCGTTGTCACCTGACGGCGCGCCCAGCCCGCTTCGCGCCCGTTGCCGCGAGTGCGACAGCCTTGTGCCCGGAGCGCGCGAGCCCGATCACCGCATGGCCCGCATCGATCAGTTCCTGAACCACAGCGGAGCCGACCCAGCCGGTCGCGCCAGTGACAAAAACATTCATGGCGTACAGCCTCCCTCAACCCAGTCGCATCGACAGTTCCACGTCGGCCGCGAATGGCACCGACAGGTAGCCGCCGTCAGCCGCGCGCACGCGCGCCAGGTACTCCGGGCTGTGGTCCGCGTTGTCCGCGACGATCAGCGCGCCGGGCCGCAAGCGGCTTTCGACCAGCGCCAGGATGTCGGGGTAGAGCGCCTTTGCGCCATCGAGCAGCACCAGGTCGATGGACTCTGGCAGGCCGCTTGCCAGCGTCTTCAGCGCGTCGCCTTCGCGGATCTCGACCAGGTCGGCCACGCCGCCTTCGGCCAGGTGCTCGCGGGCCTTGGCGATCTTCGATGGTTCGAATTCGCTGCTGATCAGGCGGCCACCGCCGCCGTTGTCGCGCAGCGCCGCGGCCATGTACAGCGTCGACAGGCCGAAGGAGGTGCCGAACTCGATGATGTTGCGCGCGTTGCTGCTGCGCGCCAGCTGGTACAGCAGCACGCCGGTTTCGCGCGACACCGGCAGCCACAGGTCTTTCATGCGGCCGTAGAAGTCGAGGTACTCCGTCTTGCTGTGCATCAGCCGATCGCGTTCTTCGCGGCTGATGTGGGCCATGGCAGGGCTGGTGGCCGCGGCGGCTTGCATGAACAGGCGGTCCAGCAAAGGGGCCAAGGGGGCAGTGGTCAGGGTCGTCGTCATTGCTTGGGTTCTTTCGTTTGAAAAGCAGATGCGAAATAATATGAAGAACCCTTCATGTTTGCTATTCGCGTTGCGGAACCCGCCCATGACCGACCGTCCAAGTGCCTCCATCTCCTCTAGAAGAAAGCCCAAGCAGGCCCGCTCGGCCGACCTTCTTCAGGCCATTCTTCAGGCAGCTGTTCAGGTTTTGGCGAAGGAAGGCGTGAACCGCTTCACGACCACGCGCGTGGCCGAAAGGGCCGGCGTGAGCGTCGGGTCGGTCTATCAATATTTCCCGAACAAGGCATCGATCTTGTTTCGGCTGCAGAGCGACGAATGGCGGGAGACCACCGAGCTGATGTGCGGCATCCTCGGGGACACGCAGCGGCCCGTGCTCGAGCGCCTGCGCATGCTCACGCATGCCTTCGTCCGCTCCGAGTGCGAAGAAGCAGAAGTGCGCACCGCGCTTGGTGACGCGGCGCCGTTTTACCGCGACGCACCCGAGGCGCAAGAGGTGCGCGCCGCCGGCGACGGAATCGTGAGCGTGTTCATGAAGGAGGCACTGCCAAAGGCCTCCGACGCCACGCGCGAAATGGCGGGCGACCTGATCGTGCGAACGCTCAGCTCAGTGGGCAAAGACTTTTCGGAAAGCCCACGAACCGCCGCCGAGATAGAGGCCTGGTCGGACTCGCTGGCCGACATGCTTTGCGCCTACGTGGAGCGGCTTGCATCGCGCTGAGCCAGCAGCGATGGCGTTTGCTGCCTACGCCATGTCTTCGTGGATGCAGAGGTAGTTGCCTTCGGTGTCCTTGAACCACGCCGCCTTTTCCGAGCCGAGCACGCAGACGTGGTCGACGGTCTTGAGCTCGGGGAAGTCGTAGTCTTCGAACACCACGCCGGCCTGCTTGAGCATCTTGATGCTGGCGGCGATGTCTTCGACCTGGAAGCTGATCGCCGTGTGGTCGGCCTTGGTTCCTTCGGGTTTCGGGAACAGCGACAGCATGCTGCCGCCCACCACGTAGACGAACTTTCCGTCAGGCCGCAAGCCACCGGGTTTCAAGCCCAGGCAGCCCTCGTAGAAAGTGCGGGCGCGGTCCATGTCCTTGACGGGGAGCATGGTCGTTACAGACGAGTCGGACAACAGCATGGGAGGTCCTTTCGCACAATTCGGCGCAGCGGCTGCCGCAGGGGGAGTGGGCAAGACCTTGGCTGGCCGACCGGGCGAATAGCTTACGCCTGTGGGTGCTGCGATGCCAGTGTCGGATTCGGGGTTCGGGTGGGTAGCCGATGCTCGGCGCGGGTGGGCGAATGGGTACCATCGACCGGGAGCGGACATACACGGTTCCGCATCGACTGTCCGCTTGAGACCGGTTGCAGACCGGCGCTCCTCACGATAGATAGTGTCAAGTAATAGCCTGGAAATACTTTAAAAATGATGGATTGGGTCCCTGTAGTCTTCATTGCGTTCAAGGTTCTGGTGTTCGGCACGGGCATGTTCTTCGCCATCAAGTGGCACTATGAGCAGGGGAAGAAGGCGAAGGAGAAGGCGGAAGAGAAGCGGAGCGCGGTGCTGCGCGCGGGCGGCAAGGTGGCCGCAGTCTTCGTGCTATCGCTCGTGGGCCTCTCGCTCCTCGCCTTCGGCCTTGGCAGGATGCTCGGTTTGGACTTGAGCTTCGCGTGATGGCAAAGAATAGTCGGCTGAAGGTCTTCGGGCATTGGACGGCCGGCGAGCTGCCAGAAACCACGATGTACGTCGCTGGGTAGTTCCTCATACGCCAGAACCGGACGTTCAACGATGCCTTCCGAAGCGCGTGCGGACAGACCAAGTTACGGACCACAATCGGCCAAGAGCGGCTCTTGGATGAAGGAGAGTAGATGACGCTTGAAGAACTGCTGAATTTGAACTTCAACGGATGTGATCTCGGCCTTCATTGGCGGGAAGGATCGCTCTCCATATTCCCAGTCGAAGCTGAAGCAAGCCAGAGGATTCCCGTGTTGTCTTTTGCGGCGGTGAGTCATCCGTGGGCTTTTCTTTGGGAAGACCATGCCCAGCGATGGTCAGATCGCCTTGAGCTTCTTCCTCGCGATCGGTGCCGTGCTAGCGGACTTGACGCAAAACCGGTCCATGACAAGATCAAAGTCAGTTTTGCGTGCAAGCATCCAAGCGGATTACTCCGCTGGGGATTCACGACTGCTGGCGTGACGCGAGAAGCATGAAGTCTTCGGTCGGCCACAAGCGGACCTTCCCGACGCCTCGTCAAATTGTGAATAACGCCCTCGTCGCCTCGCAGCAATGGAAGCTCTGGCTTTGTGCATTCGCAGCCGCACTGGTGGGGGCCTGTCAGTTCGCACCGGCGTGGGCGGCCGACTGGTTCGGCGCCGACGTGGCGATCGTCCGGCTATTGGCACTTGTTGGAGCCTGCCTGCTCTTGGTCCTGGCATGCACCTTGATTCGGTGCCCGGCTTGCGGCCTAGCTCTGGTTTGGCAGGGCATGCGACGACAACCTATATCTCAGTGGCTCGCTTGGCTTCTGCGCGTTGAGACCTGCCCGCGTTGCGGCTTCTCGCACGGGCCGTTCGACCACGGAGAGTGACAGCAGGCGACGCTAGTCGGCCAGGACCTGCCGTTCGCGAGCGCCGCTCATTTCGCTGGACAGCGGACATTCGCGGCGTACGCCGAAGGCCGATGGCGGCCATGAGCGGAGCGTCGCCGAAGGAATCTCTGTGACCGCTGAGCATCGTGCGGCTCGGAATGAAGTGCGGAGCAACGTTGCCGGCTTTCATGGCTGCTCTATGCATGTTTGAAGATACAGCGGTGAATGGCTCAGCCTATGATCAGAAACGTTTTTGTGGAAGAGACCGTGACCGGAATATCCGCGCTGCCCAGCTTATCTCGCCGATCGCGCGGAATACATGGCGTTGGTCTCATGGAAGGCATATGAGAAAAATCTCACCTCTCTGCACCCTCGTGTTGCTGTTCGCCCTCTCGGGTCAGGCCATCGCAGGTGCAAACACGGCGCAACTAAACTGCAAAGGGAGTCACGCGGGGCAGGT
>NZ_QAJK01000014.1 GCF_003852515.1 Variovorax sp. KBW07
CGAGTCGATTCGCGGCGTGGTGCTCTACTGATGCCGGCACCGTTTCGAACGCTGGCCGAGCATCGATGCTTCGGCGGCATGCAGCGTTTTCTCGAACACGATGCGCGCGAAATCGGGCTGCCGATGCGCCTGTCGGTGTTCCTGCCGCCGCAGGCCGCGCTCGCCAAGGTGCCCGCGCTGCTCTACCTCGCGGGGCTGACCTGCAACGAAGAAACCTTCGCGGTGAAGGCCGGCGCCCAGCGGCTGGCCGCCGAGTTCGGTATCGCGCTGATTGCACCTGACACGAGCCCGCGCGGCGCAGGCGTTGCCGGCGAGGCCGACGATTGGGACTTCGGCGTCGGCGCGGGCTTCTATCTGGATGCCACGCAGGCACCGTGGTCGGCGCACTGGCGCATGGAGAGCTACCTCGTGCGCGAGCTGCTGCCCCTGCTCGGCGAGTGCCTGCCCATCGATGCGCAACGGCTCGGCATCTTCGGCCATTCGATGGGCGGGCACGGCGCGCTCACGCTCGCCTTGCGGCATCCGGGGTTGTTCAGGTCGGTGTCGGCCTTCGCGCCGGTGTGCGCGCCCACGCAGTGCCCATGGGGCCGCAAGGTGTTCACGGGCTACCTCGGCGCCGATGCTGATACCGAAGCCTGGCAAGACCACGACGCCAGCAGCCTGATGCAGCGGCAACGGGCCGTGCCGTACCCCGGGGGCATCCTGATCGACCAGGGGCTGGAAGACAAATTCCTGGCCGAACAGTTGCATCCCCATGTGTTCGAAGCCGCCTGCAGCGCGGCGGGACAGCCGCTCACCTTGCGCCGGCATATCGGCTACGACCACGGCTACTACTTCGTGCAGAGCTTCATGGCCGACCACCTGGTGCATCACCAACGCATTCTTTTTCAACCCTCCTGACCTTCAACGAAAGAAGACAACCATGCCCAAGCTTTACGACTGCGACATCTCCGGCAGCTGCTACAAGATCCGCCTGTTCCTGAACATCCTCGACGTGCCGTACGACGCGGTGCCGGTCGATTTCGTGAACAAGGAACACAAGACCGCGCCCTACCTGGCGCTCAATCCGTTCGGCGAGATCCCGATCTTCGAAGACGGCGAACTGCGCCTGCGCGATGCGCAGGCCATCCTGATCTACATCGCGCGCAAGTACGACAAGTCGGGCAACTGGTTCCCCGAAGACGCCCGCTCGCAGGGACAGATCGCGCAATGGCTGTCGACCGGCGGCGGCGAGGTCATGAACGCCGCGGGCGCGCGGCTGGTGAAGGTGCTGAACTACCCGCTCGACCTGGCCAAGCTGCAGGCCGGCGCGAACCGCGTGTTCGGCATCATGGATGCGCACCTGGCCGGGCGCGAGTTCCTGGAGCTCGGCCGGCCGACCATCGCGGACATCGCCTGCTTCCCATACACCGCGCTGGCGCGCGAGGGCGGAATCGACCTGGCGCCGTACCCGAACGTGCTCGCGTGGATCGAGCGCATGAAGCGCCTGCCGGGCTTCATCCCCATGCCCGGCATCTCGGCGCCCTGACGCCGGGCCGGGTCCGGCAAGCCAGTTTCGACGGGGTTTGACATACCGACTAGTCAGTCGGTAGCATCCAGCCGGTTGCCTGTGATCGGCCCCGCCCCCGTACCCCGTCGAACTGGAAGACCCAAGATGAGCGAGAACTTTGCCGCCGCCCTTCATCGCAGGGCCACCGCCGCCATGCAGGCCGGGCGCGCGGATGCCGATGCGCAGGGCGGCCAGGTCAAGGTGGCGCAGTACACGAGCGAGGCCGTCTTGCAGCAGGAGCTCGGGCTGCTGCGCCAGCATCCGCAGCCCGTGGCCGCCGGCTCGTCGCTCGCCTCGCCCGGCGCGTGGCTTTCGCTGACGCACTTCGGCATTCCGCTCCTGCTGGTTCGCCAGCAGGGTGGGCAGGTCGATGCCTTTTTGAACGTCTGTCGCCATCGCGGCGCAC
The DNA here is from genome assembly GCF_003852515.1 of Variovorax sp. KBW07. Lineage (GTDB taxonomy): Bacteria > Pseudomonadota > Gammaproteobacteria > Burkholderiales > Burkholderiaceae_C > Variovorax. Next base: position 1,956 of record NZ_QAJK01000014.1, read on the forward strand.
GCGTGGTGCCGGAGGGCAGCGGCGGTGGCGATGGCACTGCGGCGCGTGCGTTCGTCTGCCCGTATCACGCGTGGACCTACCGGCCCGACGGCTCGCTGCGCGGCGTGCCCGAATCCTTCGGCTTCCCTTGCCTCAAGCAGGAAGAGTCGGGGCTGCGCAAGCTGGCGGCGGCCGAGCGCGCGGGGATCGTCTGGGTCGTTCTCGATCCGTCGCGGTCCGACGCGGATCCCGGCAGGAGCCTGGGCGCGCTGATGGACAACCTCGAATCGCTGGCGGGGCTGGGCTCGCCCGTGGCGTTCGCGCCGCGATCCTACGAAGTGGCCGCAAACTGGAAGCTGCTTGTCGATGGCTCCTTCGAGGCCTATCACTTCAAGGTGGCGCACCGCCAGACCATCGCCCACATGTTCGTGGACAACATGCAGGTCGTCGACGAGTTCGGCCTTCACCGGCGCCTCTATCTCATCAAGACGAAGTTCTCGCAGGACAAGCCCGAGGCCGCCGGCTTCGATCCGAGGCGCTACGGAAACCTGACGTACTTCTTCTTTCCGAACACGACCATCCTGGTTCAGCCCGACCATGCGCAGCTCAGCAGCCTCGAGCCCTTGGGCGCCGGCAGGACGCGCGTGCACGAGCTGACGCTGATTCCGCAGGCGCCGGCCTCAGACAAGGCGACGGCGCACTGGGAGGCCAACGTCGCGCTGTACCGTCGCACCCTGGCGGAAGACTACGAACTGGCGGAGTCGATCCAGGCTGGCCTGGCGTCCGGCGCGAACGACGCGCTCACCTTCGGCACTTTCGAATACAGTGCGCCGCGCTTTCATGCGCAGCTTCAGCAGCAGGTTGCGGCGATGCAGGCCGCGGGCTGACCACGCTGCGGGGGCGGGCTGTCGCGACCGGCCCACCAGGCTTCGATTTCTACAATCGCGAGATGCCAAGCAAACCCAAGTCGCGCAAAGAAATCATCCTGGACCGCGCGGAGGAGCATTTCGCCGACCACGGGTTCCAGGGCGCGTCGCTGTCGGCCATCGCGCGCGACAGCGACGTCGGCAACCCCGGGCTGCTGCATCACTTCCCGAGCAAGGAAGTGCTGTATCGGGCGGTCCTTGAAAAGCAGGCCGACGAACTGATGGCGCGCATGCAGCGGCGGGTCGACGCGGCCGCGAGCCTGCAGGAGCGCCTGCGGGCTTTCGTGGAACTGCAGGTGGAGTGGATGCACGCCAGGCCCACGGGGTTCAGGCTCATCACGCGCGAGTTGCTCGACAACTCCGAACGCATCGAGCTTGCGCAGGCAAGGCCGCTCGAGGGTTTCCTGCAAGACAGCCTGGCCCTTCTGGCCGATGCGCAGGCGGCCGGCCTCGTGCGCCGCGAGATCCCCGCTGTCGTCGTGCTCACGATCATCCTGGGCACCTTGAACTACGCAAAGATCGTGCGTCCCACATTCGGCAAGGCCTTCGCGGAACCGGCACTGAAGAGCGACACGCGATGGATGAAGGCCATCGCGCGCGATGTGCTGCGCGTCGTGTCGCCGGGCGACGGCGGCTGACCCGCGCGCCGGTTGTTTGTTGAGTGGGTTGGTGTCCAATGCCCGGCAGGTCATCATTCGTCGTCACTTCACAGACTGGATTCGCAGCATGAAACTTGGCAAGATCGTTCTGGGCGGGCTCGCGGTCCTGGTCGTCGCCGGTGCGGCGGGCTGGTTCAGCCTGGACAAGGAAACGCGCGGGCTGCTGTCCACGCTGCCGACCAATCGCGATGTGCTGTTCTGGAGCCAGCCCCAGCGTGATGCGGGGTTCCGCGCCCTCGACCGCTTGCCGGTGCTGGCCAAGGCGCATGAGGTGGCGGCCAGCGCCACGCCATCGCCCTTGCCGCCGGGCCCGCCGCTGGCCCTGCCGGTGGACGTCGATGCCTACATGGCGCAGCAACGCAGCGCCGCGCTCGTGATCCTGCACAACGGAAAACTGCGGCTGGAGCGCTATGGCCTGGGCTTCGACCGCGAAGGGCGCTGGACCAGTTTCTCGGTGGCGAAGTCGCTCACCTCCACGCTGCTCGGCGCGGCCATGCGCGACGGCCACATCCGCAGCCTCGACGACAAGGTCAGCGACTACATCCAGGAGATGAAGGGCTCGGCCTATGACGCCGTCAGCATCCGCGACCTGCTGACGATGACCTCCGGCGTGCGCTGGAACGAAAACTACGGCGACCCGCAATCGGACGTGGCGCGCTTCAACAACCACCGGCCCGAAGAAGGCGTCGATGCGCTGGTGAGCTACCTGCGCAAGCTGCCGCGCGCGGCACCGGCCGGCACGCGCTGGAACTACAGCACCGGCGAGACCAACCTGGTGGGCATCCTGGTCGCGCGCGCCACGGGCAAGCCGCTGGCAACCTATCTGTCGGAGAAGATCTGGCAACCGGCCGGCATGGAGCAGAAGGCCACGTGGATCCTGAGCAGCACCGGCCAGGAAATCAGCGGTTGCTGCGTGCAGGCGGCCACGCGCGACTTTGCCCGCTTCGGGCAGTTCATCCTCGACGGCGCGCGCGTCGGCGGGCAGCCCATCGTGGCGGACGGCTGGCTGGCCGAGGCCACGACCAAGCGCGCGGACATCGGCCAGCCGGGCCGCGGCTATGGCTACCAGTGGTGGACCTACGACGACGGCAGCTTTGCCGCGCGCGGCATCTTCGGCCAGGGCATCTTCATCGACCCGAAGCGCAGGCTGGTCATCGCCTCCAACGGCAACTGGGCCGGCGGCGCGTCGAACCGCGTCGACAGCGCGGCGCGCGAAGACTTCTACAAGGCAGTGCGGAAGGCTATCGACGACGAGGCGGCCGGCAAGCCCGGCGGCTAGAAGGCAACACAGCCGGCCTCCCGGACCCTGTGCCCCTGTGCAACAAGGGACACTGCACGGCGCCCCTAACCCGCGGGATAAGATTCCGCCGGTCGAAGACGCCCACCCTCCAAGTCGCCATGGTCAAAAGCAGCACCCTTCAGGAACGCAAGCAGCGAGAGCTGGAACAACGCCGCAAGGACATCCTGAAGGTCGTGCGCAAGATGATCGTCAAGAGCGGCGCGCGCGAGATCACCATGCGCAAGGTGGCGGACGAGTCGGGCTTCTCGAACACGGTGGTGTATGCGCTGTTTGGCGACAAGGCCACCATGATCACCAGCGCCATCGACGACGACCTGATCCGGCTGAACAAGCTCATGCAGGCCTCGGTGGTGCCGGGCAAGACCTCGATGGAGCGCATCAGGCTGGCCTGCCACGCCTACGTGGAACACGGCCTGAAGCACCCCGACCAGTATTTCCTGGTGTTCATGGAGCGCCGGCCCGCGGCGCCCATCGAAACCTCCACGCTGACCTTCGGCGAGATCGAGCACGACCCCTATGCCTTCGTCTGCAGCCTGACCGCCGAACTGGTGCGCGACGGCTACATGGCGGCCGACGACAAGCAAGTGGCCGTGGCCACGCAGATTCTCTGGGAGGGCATGCACGGCATGACCTCGCTGCGCGTGTCCACCGGCGACGACCCGTGGATCGAGCGGCTCGATGCCGAGGCGCACCTCGACCTGTTGCTCGACGTGCTGCTGCTGGGCATCGTGCAGCGCTTTCCGGGCGGCAAGTCGGCGGCGGCCGTCAAGCTGCTGTCGCCGCAGGGCCGAGTCTGATCCGCGACGGGTCCGCTGCGGCGCCCCCCGTTTTTTTCTTTCAGCGCACCAGCAGTTTCATCATCCGCTCGAAGGTCTTGCCGTAGGGCGGCTTGAAGAGGCCCAGGCCGTTGAATGCCGACTGGTGAAAGATCGGCTTCATCTTCGAGAAGGTCTGGAAGCCATGCTCGCCGTGGTACGAGCCCATGCCGCTGGCGCCGACACCGCCGAAGGGCAGGTCGTCTTGCGCGATGTGCAGCAGGGTGTCGTTGATCGACACGCCGCCGGCCACCGTCTGCTGCATCACGTGGTCGATGGTGGCGCGGTTTTTCTCGAACAGGTACAGCGCGAGCGGGCGCGGGTGCGCGTTGACGTAGGCAATGGCTTCGTCGATGGCGCCATAGCCCATGACCGGAAGAATGGGGCCGAAGATTTCTTCCTTCATCACGCGCATGCTGTCCTGCACGCCGGTCAGCAGTACGGGCGGGAAGCGGCGGGTGGCGGCGTCGGGCGCCATGTCCGAAAGCGGGAAGGCCGATGCGCCTTCCTGCTGCGCCAGCGCCGCCAGTTCCTGCAGCCGCGAGAAGTGGCGCGGGCTCACGATGCTGGTGTAGTCGGGGTTGCCCGCAAGGCCCGGGTACATCGACGCGAACACGCGCCTTGCGCTGTCGGCAAAGCGTTGCTGCTGGCCTTCGGGCACCAGCACGTAGTCGGGCGCGATGCAGGTCTGGCCGGCATTGAGCGTCTTGCCCACGAGGATGCGTTCGACGGCTTTGTCGAAGTTCGCGTCGGGCCCGATGATCGCGGGCGACTTGCCGCCCAGCTCCAGCGTGACTGGCGTGAGGTTCTCGCTGGCGGCGCGCATCACGTGGTGGCCGACGGCCGTGGAGCCGGTGAACAGCAGGTGGTCGAACGGCAGGCTGGAAAACTCGCGCGCCGCTTCGGCGTCGCCGTTGACCACGGCGATCTCGTCGGGTGCGAAGTTCGCCCGCACGAGGTTGGCGAACAGCTCGGCGAAGCGCGGTGTGAACTCCGACTGCTTCACCATCACGCGGTTGCCCGCGGCCAGCGCGGCGGTCATAGGGCCGACCGCCAGGTTCAGCGGGTAGTTCCACGGCACCACGATGCCCACGACGCCCAGCGGCTGCGGCATGATCCGCGACGACGCGGGCTTGAACCAGAGGCCGGTGGAACGGCGCTGCGTGCGCATCCATTTCCTGCCGTGGCGCAGCGCGTGGTTGATGCCTTCGATGGCGGGGAACACCTCGGCCAGTTCGGTCTCCTGGTATGGCCGGTTGTGGAAGTCGGCGCTGATGGCGGCGGCGATGTCCTTGCGGTTGTCCATGACCAGCGCGCGCAGGCGCTTGAGCCGGTCGGCGCGTTCGCTCCATGGCGGCGTCTGCGCGCGCAGGCTGGCGGCGCGCAGGGTGTCGAAGGTCTGTCTCATGGTTGGGGTCATGGCACTTCGTTTTTTTGGGGCTTCAGCCCGTTTGTTGATACACCGGCCAGTAATCCTGGACCTTGCCGCCGCGCAGCGTGACGAGATCGCCGAACTGCAGCAGCACGCCCTCGGCAATGGCGGGACGCAGGAACACCTGGTCGTCCACCTTCAGCCCCGTGGCCGGCGAACCGGTCACATTCTCCTGGTTGGCACTGTGCCCGAGGATGCCGTTGAACTGCAATCCCTTCGGCGACGCATAGTCGGCCAGCCAGTAGCCGCCGTACACGTAGTAGGCCTGGCGCTGGTTCACGTCCCACCACGAGAAGATTTTCGACTTGCCGTCGAGCGCCGGAATGGCCACCGGCCCGGTGGCCTTGATGACCGGCGTGGCAATGAAGGCGGCGGGCTCGTGCGCGGCCAGCGTCTCGATGTCGTAGTGCGTGGGCTTGAGCAGCGCGGTGCCGGTGCTGACCTCGGTGCTGGTCTTCTCGGCCTCGTGCAGCTTGTAGCTCGGGCTGCCGCCGGTGTTGAGCGTGAGGCCATCGTCCCACAGCGCCGGGTACTGGCCGCGCACATGGTCGACGAAGCCCTGGTAGATGGCCATGGCCTTGCCCAGCAGCTCCTGCGGCGTACCCAGCACCTTGGGCACGCCGAAGCCCACGTGCGCGTCGTAGCCCATGAAGCCCGCGAACTCCAGCTGCTTCGGGTTGGCCGCGATGAGGTCGAGCATGCGGCCCAGCGTGGCGTTGTCGGCAACGCCGCCGCGGTGCAGGCCCACGTCGATCTCGATGTTGATGCGAAGCCGCGTGCCCAGGCCCTGCGCCAGCGCCAGGTACTGCTGCAGCCGCTCGGGCGTGTCGATCAGCCACTGCAGCTGGCGCGACGGGTCGAACGGCCCTTTCAGCTTCTTGTAGAACAGCGCCGCCGACTGCACCGGCAGCGGCTTGCCCATGAGGATGTCGAAGTCGGGAAAAATTTCCGCGTCGATGTTCAGGAAGGGCTGGTGAAAAGACATGAGCCGTTTCGTGCCCGAGCGTCTGGCCACGTAGTCGATCAGCGCCTGCGAGGGCAGCGACTTCTCGACGATGCGGTAGTGCTTGCCGCCCTGGCGCAGGCTCTGCATCACGCGGTCGATGTTGCGGTCCATGCGGTCGAGGTCGATGACCATGCAGGGGCGCATCGGGCCGTTTTTCTTCAGCTCGTCGTTGAGCGCGCGAAAGTAGTCGTCGTGCGGCGCGCCGTTGTCGTCGGGGCGCAGCGCAAAGGCGCCGACGGTGCCGACGGCGGCCACGCCCAGAGTGCCCAGGAGAATCTTCCGACGGCTCATGCAGTGACTCCGAAAAGTTGACGCAGGTAGGGGTTGAGCATGCGCCCATCCGGGTCGAGCTGTGCACGCAGCGCCAGGAAATCATGCCAGCGCGGATACAGCGCCGCCAGCTCGGCCGTGCCCAGGCCGTGCAACTTGCCCCAGTGCGGGCGCCCCTGGTATTTGCGGTAGATCGGGCCGATCTCGGAGAGCAGGTAGTCGTAGGGCTCGCCCTGCGCCGCATGCACGGCGATGGAGCAGCTGTCGCGCGCATGGAACGGGCTGAGCCATGCGTCGTCGCCCTTCACGAAGCGGAATTCCAGCGGAAAGAAAACGTCGTTGCGCCGCTCCAGCGCGGCAATGACTTCGCGCACGCAGGCGATGCCGTCGGCGCGCGGCACGTGGCATTCGGTCTCGTTGAACCGGGTGGGGCGCTGCGTGGACAACAGCTTCCACGCGCGGTTCTTGGCTTCCTCGGTCTGCTCGCCATCGATCAGCTTGCCAGCGACCCAGCGGCGCAGCGATGGAAACCAGCCCAGCCAGTCGCGCAGGCGCTTCAGGTCGCGCAGCATGTCTTCGTCGGCGGAGGGCGACTGGACCGTGTCGGTGCCGGTGTACAGGTCGTGCGTGATGCCCGCCGCATAGCCGGTGAAGGGCAGGTAGTAGAACTCGAAGTTGCGGTGCTTTTCGGCCAGCGCGGGGGCTTCGTCGAGCATTGCCTGCAGCGGCTTGAGGAACACGCGGCGGTGCAGGTTGAAGGCCGGCAGCACGCGCACCGTGGCTTGCGTGATCACGCCCAGGCTGCCCAGCGACACGCGCGCGGCGGCCAGCAGTTCGGGGTTGCGTTCGGTGCTGCATTCGAGCACCTCGCCCTTCGGCGTCATGAGCCGCAGGCCCACCACGTCGGCGTGCAGTGCGGGCAGGTCCTTGCCGGTGCCGTGGGTGGCGGTGGCGATGGCGCCCGCGAAAGACTGCGCGTCGATGTCCGGCAGGTTGCGCAGGCCCAGGCCCTGCGCATCGAGCTGGCGCGACAGCAGCGCGAGGCGCGTGCCGGCCTGCAGCGTCACGGTGTGCGCCTGCGCGTCTGTGGCGACGATGCCCGACATGCGGTCGAGCGAGATCAGCGTGGCGTCGGTGGGCACCAGTGCCGTGAAGGAGTGGCCCGCGCCCACGCAGCGCGCACCGGCCGCGCCGGCCTTGCGCAGCGCCGCCGCAAGCTCGGCTTCGTCGCCCGGCGTTTCGAAAGCACTGGGCGTGCAGTGCGCAATGCCGGACCAGTTCTTCCAGGCGGAAGCCGGACCTGCGGGTGCCGTTGCTGTGGCTGGCGTCGTCGTTGTCGCCTGTGTTGCGGCGCGCGCCTCGATGCCATGGCCGGCCAGCGCCGCGGTGACGGCAATGCCGGCACCGGCCTTCAACACCGTGCGGCGGCTTTCGTTGTGTTCGGTGAACGCGTCGCTCATTTCCGTTCCTCCTTCTCCTGGCTCATGAACACGATCAGCGCGCGCATGTCGGCTTCGCTGCAGTCCGCGCACAGGCCTTTGGGCGGCATCGCGTTGAAGCCTTCCATCGCATGCTTCACCAGCAGGTCCATGCCCTTGTCCAAGCGCGGCTTCCATTGCGCCACCGACCCAGTCAGCGGCGCCCTGGCGTCGATGGACGTGTGGCACGCCAGGCACGAACGCTCGTAGCGCGCACGCAGTTCGCTGGACGCGGGCCTCAGCGATTCGGCGCGCTGCACGTCCGATGCGGAAGGCGGTTGCGGCGCCTCTTCCTTGCAGGCGGCGAGACCCGCGAGCAGAAGTACCGCAAGAAGAAAAGAGCGAAAGACGATGCCCATGCGTTCCCTGCCTAGAAGGTATGGCGAACACCGATGGTGGTGCCCGTCTGCGTGCGCGCGACCGTCGGGCTCTGCGCGTTGATGCCCACGAGCTGCGCACCGACCAGGCCGCCGCGGTAGACCGAGTGGTCGATCTCCGCGTAGAGCATGGTGCGCTTCGACAGCGCATAGCCCGCCACGAACTGGTACTGGCTGGCCTGCCCGTCGAAGTCGGCCGTGTAGCCGCGCTGCCGCGTGAACCACACGTTGGCCGCCAGCGTGAGCCATGGCGTGGCCTTGTAGGTGATGCCGCCCAGCGCCATGCGGCGCTTGCTGAAGCCGCCCGGAATGCTGGGGTCCACCGTCTGTGCCGGCGAGATGATGCCCAGCCCCGCGAGGTCGACCGCGCTGAACGGGCCGTTGGCGAACGAGGTGAAGTTGTTGTCGCGCCGGTTCTCGATGTAGCCGGCCTGCAGCGTGGCCGACTCGCCGAGCCGGAACTGCGCGCCGGCGGTGTAGATGTCGAACTTCGCGTTGGAGTTGTCGTCTTTCGTGCGCATGACCGCGCCCGCCAGCTTGACCGGCCCGTTCTCCGGCACGTAAGCCACGCCCACGCCGTACTGGCTGCCGCGCCTGGACGAGCCTTCGCCCTCGCCGATGGCGTACTGCGCGAGCAGCACCACGTCGCCCAGTTGCGCGCCGTAGTGGACCATGTTGTTGGTCTTGCTGGCGGCCAGCAGCGTGTGCTCGGGCTTGAATGCGTTGAAGTAGTCGGCCCACAGGTTGGAGCCGTAGGCCAGCGAGGCGGCCTCCATGGCCACGTTGTATTGCCGGCCGAAGGTGAGCTGGCCCCACGACTGCGACAGCAGCCCGACCGAGGCGATCTGCATGTTCTGCGAACCGTCTTCCGGCACAGGGCCGCCGTTGCGCACGTCGAAGTGGCTCTCCAGCTGGAAGATTGCCTGCAGCCCGCCGCCGAGGTCTTCGGTGCCCTTCACGCCCCAGAAGCTTTCGGACATGCCGCCGCCCTTGGTCATGCGCAGCCGGGAGCGGATGCTGACCGGCGCGCCGTCGGGGCCGTAGTCGGTGGCGTGGGTTTCGTAGCGCAGGCCCGCATCGACGGTGCCGTACAGCGTGAGGCTGCTCTGCGCCCATGCGCTGCCGGCGCACATCGGCAGCGCGAGCACGGCGGCGCCGAGCGTTGCTCTTCTTGTCATGTTGTCTCCTTCATCTGCCCAGACCATGGGGGCTCGGCCGACTTGCCGGAACGCCGCGAGGCGGCAGTCCGGTGTCGGCTCTTCGCCGGAAGTGCACCGTGTTTCCGGCGCGGGGCGGATGTTAGAACGTTGATCTGAAAAAATCCAATGTTTTATTTGGAATCGACGTTCTTTGTGCTTTGTGAGGCCTTCGGTTTGCAGGCGCACAAAAGCATCGCGCCCTGAAAAGGGCGCGATGCATCATGAGTTTTTCGAGGGGAGCGGCGCGGCGGCGAATGCCGCGGCCGTGGGCGTCAGCCGGCCGTGGGAGGCTGCGGCTCGACCGGCAGCGCGCGCTTGTGCGCGCTCTTTCTGTGCGTCGAAAGGATGATGGCGCGCGCGGCTGCCGACACCGGCTTGCCTTCGAGGAAGTCGTCGATCTGCTCGTAGCTCACGCCGAAGGCGTCTTCGTCGGGCTTGCCCGGCACCAGCGATTCGAGGTCGGCGGTCGGCACCTTGTAGACCAGCGCATCGGGTGCGCCGAGCAGCTGCGCCACCGCACGCACGCGGCGCTTGTTCAGGCCGGTCAGCGGCGTGATGTCGGCCGCGCCGTCGCCGAACTTGGTGAAGAAGCCCATCAGCGCCTCGGCCGCGTGGTCGGTGCCGATGACGATGCCGTCGTGCGCGCCGGCCACCGCGAACTGCGCCACCATGCGCTCGCGCGCCTTGATGTTGCCGAGCACGAAGTCTTCATGCGCCGCGTCGCGGAACTTCAGGTCGCCGGCCTTCAGCGCCGCGAGCATGCCGTCGGCCGCGGGGCGGATGTCGACGGTGATGGTGCGGTCGGGCTTGATCACGGTGAGCGAGGCCTGCGCCTCGGCCTCGTCCTTCTGCACGCCGTAGGGCAGGCGCATCGCGATGAAGGTGGCGTCGTAGCCGCCGGCGCGCAGGCGCTCGACGGCGCGCTGCGCCAGGCAGCCGGCGGTGAGCGAATCGACACCGCCGCTGATGCCCAGCACCAGCGTCTTCAGGCCGGTGCCGCGCAGGTAGCCGGCAATGAACGCCACGCGGCGCTCCAGTTCGGCGGCCGCATCGAACACGGGCGCCACATGCAGCGCCGCAATGATCTCGCGCTGCGTGGCATCGACGGGGGACAGGTCTGCACTCATGAGGTTTGCTTGCGTTGAAAAAAGAATCAGAAGTCGACGAGGCTCAGGCCGATGCTGAGCACGGTGCGCTTGCGGTTGTAGTCGACCAGCGTGTCGCCATAGCCCGAGAACAGCTGCGTGTGAAAGCGCAGGTTGCTCTTGGTGGGGTCGCCGATGGCCTTCAGCCATTCGAGGCGCACCGAGCCGCGGCCGCTGTCGCGCAGGTTGTTGCGCACCGTGATGCCCAGCTGGTTGTCGCGGTTCAGGTTCCAGCGGCCGGTGATCTCGGCGCGGCCGATGTAGTCGGCGATGTCGGGGTTGTCGTCCTTGGCCGCGCTTTCGGAAATGCGCTTCCAGATGCGCCCGGTGATGGTGAAGCGGTCGTCCAGCTCGGCGCCGCCCATCAGGTACACGCGGTTCCAGCTGCGCGACAGCGGCAGGCTCTGGCCGTTCGACTGGTGCACGATGCCCAGCCCGGCATAGCGCCAGCGCCAGCCGCCCGGCAGCTTGAAGTCGGTCGGGTAGACATACATCAGCTCGGGCTCGTGGTCGGTGGTGCGAAACGGCCGCGAGATGTCGCCGTTGAACAGCTGCCAGGTCGACTGCTGCGTGTACGCGAACCACAGCGAGTCTTTCTTGACCGGATCGTTCTGCGTGAGCATGCCCTGCGCGAGCTTGGTGCGCACCGACAGGCCGATGCGCATTTCGTTGGCCTGGTAGGCGATGGGCTCGCCGGTGTGGTCGGGCGAGGGCGAGGTCGGCGTCTGCGGCTTCCGGGTGGCGGCCGAGACCGACACGTTGAGCGGGCGGTAGCCGCGGAAACCGAAGGTGCCGCAGTCGGTGGCGTTTTCAAGTTCCCAGAAGCGCGACAGCGCCGAGTACTGGCGGTCGCGACAGCCCTCGGTGGTGGCGACCGAGACCACGCGCGTGGCGGGCATCGAGCCGTCCACCGGCGGTTGCGTGGTGGCCAGCACCGGCGGCGCCACCGGCACCGAGGCCGAGGGCAGCGTCTGCTGCTGGGCCCAGCGGTCGAAGCAGGCCAGCCGTGCCTCGTTGCTGGCGCCGAGCGCGGTGCACTGCTGCCACGTGAGCTGCGCATCGGCCAGCGGGCTGACCGGTTTGTCGACGGCCTGCGCGTGCGCGCCGGTACCGCCAAGGCAGGCAACCACGGCCGCGAGCGCGCCGAGGTTGAAGAGTGGTGGTCGTGTCGTCGTCGTCATTGCTTTCCTTTCGGGCCGCCGTCTGTCTTGCTGAGCACGAACGGGTGCGTGCTCTCGTCCGCGGCATTGCGCCACGTTCCCCTGAATTCGCGGCCGCACGAGCCGGCCTGCAGCTTGCCCGACCAGACGCCGCTGATGGCGCGGCCATCTTGCGATTCGTCGATGGCCAGCGCGCCTTCGTCGTCGACGTCGCCCGCGAGCTGCGCGACCGAGGCCCTGGCCGGGTTGTTGGCGTTGCGCGTGATGGTGCCGCGCACGCCGTCGTAGTCGGGGTGCTTGCCGAGCTGCACGGCGGCCACGGCGGGCAGGTTGTCGAAGCGCGCTTCCCACTGGCCGTAGAGCGACTGCAGCGGGAGCTGGCGCGCGTCGGCGGGGCAGTTGGGGTCGTTGGCGGCCAGGCCTGTCGCGCAGCCGGAGAGGGCGCCGGCGGCGCCCACCAGCAGTGCCAGGAGCGCAGTCTTCGTGGTCTTCATGACGCCGCCGCCGCGGCCTTGGCGGCCGCGCTGTCCTGTGCCTTGCGCGCGAACTCGGCGCGCAGCGCCTTGAGTTTTTCGCGCGGGTCTTCCTTCGTGGTTTCCTTGTCGAGGCCCATCTCGGCGATGAAGCGGCTCGGCACGCAGGGCACCATGTCTCGGCCCTGCTTGCGCTTCTTGGTCCAGCTCACGGCCAGGCTGCGCTGCGCGCGGGTAATGCCCACGTACATCAGGCGGCGCTCTTCCTGCAGGCGCTGCAGCGTTTCGTCACTGACCATTTTCTGGCGGCCGTTGTCGTCGTCGAGCTTGAAGGGCAGCAGCCCCTCGGTCACGCCGATCAGCAGCACGTGCGGCCATTCGAGGCCCTTGGAGGCATGCAGCGTGGAGAGTGTGACCACGTTCTGGTCCTGCTCGCGCTCGCTGATGGTCGACAGCAGCGAGATGGTCTGCGCCACTTCGAGCAGGCTCTTGCGCTCGGTCTCGTCGTTGTCGTTGGCGCCCGAGGCATCGTCGAGCGAGCCGCCGGCGCGCTGCGACATCCAGTCGACGAACTCCAGCACGTTGGTCCAGCGCGAGGCGGCGGCGGCTTCGCTGTCTTCGCCTTCGTACAGGTGGCGCTCGTAGTCGATCTCCTTCAGCCAGTCGAGCATGAAGGTGCGCGAGTCTTCCGCGCCCATGGTGCGGCGCGCGCGGTATTCCAGGTCGTTGATGTAGCGGCCGAATTCGTGAATGCCTTCGAGCGTGCGCTTGGGCATCACGCTGGGCAGCGAGGGGCTGAACAGCGCGGCGAACAGGCTCAGCTTGTACTGGCTGGCGAAGGTGCCCAGGCTGGCCAGCGTGGTGTGGCCGATGCCGCGCTTGGGCGTGGTGATGGCGCGCAGGAACGCCGGGTCGTCATCGTTGTTGACCCACAGGCGGAACCAGCCGCACAGGTCCTTGATCTCGGCACGGTCGAAGAAGCTCTGGCCGCCCGACACCTTGTAGGGAATCTGCGCCTTGCGCAGTGCCTGCTCGAAGATGCGGGCCTGGTGGTTGGCGCGGTACAGGATGGCGAAGTCGCGGAACTCCTTGTACTGCTTGCCTTGCGAGGTGGCATCGCCCGCGCGCAGGCTGACGATGCGCGCCACGGCGCGCTCGGCCTCGTGCAGCTCGCTGTCGGCATCGACGATGCGCACCGGCTCGCCTTCGCCGAGCTCCGAGAACAGCGTCTTGGGAAACAGCTTGGGGTTGGGGCCGATCACGTTGTTGGCCGCGCGCAGGATGGCGCTGGTGGAGCGGTAGTTCTGCTCCAGCTTGATGACCTTGAGCGTCGGGTAGTCGACCGGCAGCTTGCGCAGGTTGTCCAGCGTGGCGCCGCGCCAGCCGTAGATCGACTGGTCGTCGTCGCCCACGGCGGTGAAGCGGCCGTTTTCGCCGGCCAGGGCCTTGAGCACTTCGTACTGCGTGGCGTTGGTGTCCTGGTATTCGTCCACCAGGATGTGGCCGAGCGCGGCCTGCCACTTGGCGCGCACTTCGGGAAATTCGTGGAGCAGCTTGAGCGGCATGCCGATCAGGTCGTCGAAGTCGACGCTCTGGTAGGCCTGCAGCCGCTCCTGGTAGTGGGCCATGACTTCGGCGGTGATGCGCTCGTTGTCGTCCACCGCGATGGCCGCCGCCTGCTCGGCGTTCAGGCCCATGTTCTTCCACTTGCTGATGGTCCACTGCCAGATGCGCGCGGTGACGGTGTCGGTGGTGCCGCCGGCGTCTTTCAGGATCTTGGTGACGTCGTCGCTGTCCAGGATGCTGAAGGCGGGCTTCAGGCCCAGCACCGCGCCGTCTTCGCGCATCATGCGCACGCCCAGCGCGTGGAAGGTGCAGACCACCACCTTGCGCGCGTCCTTGCCGATGAGGTCCTTGGCGCGCTCGCGCATTTCGGCGGCCGCCTTGTTGGTGAAGGTGATGGCCGCGATGCGCTTGGGCTCCAGGCCTGCCTGGATGAGCCGGCCGATCTTGTGCGTGATGACGCGTGTCTTGCCCGAACCGGCGCCTGCGAGCACCAGGCAGGGACCGTGCATGTAGTTGACCGCTTCTTGCTGCGCGAGATTGAGACCGTGGGACATGGGGGAGGGGGAACCGGAAAAGGCCGTGGGGAACGGCAGGCGCAAAGCGCTCAATGATACGGGGACCGGCTTCGGCAGCGCTGTCGGAGGGCACCGCCAGAAGCGCCCCCGCAGGCGCCCCGGTGAGCCAACGACAATCGGGGCGTGCTGCCTGTCTTCCTTGTTACTTTCCCTTTCTTTGCGCTGATTGCGGCCGGCTACGGCGCGGCCCGCGCCCGCATCCTGCCGCTGGACGCCATTCCGGGCCTCAACACCTTCGTGCTGTATTTCGCGCTGCCGTGCATGCTGCTGCGCTTCGGCGCGGGCACGCCGATCGGGCAACTGCTCGACGGCAGCGTGGCACTGGTCTGGGGCATTGCCGCGCTGGCGGTGGTGGCGGGCGTGGTGCTGTTCACGCGCAATGCGCGCATCGGCTGGAACGACGCCGCCTTCGGCGCGCTGGTGGCCGCGTTTCCGAACACCGGCTTCATGGGCGTGCCGCTGCTGGTGGCGATTCTTGGCGCGCAGGCGGCCGGGCCGATGATCATCACCATCGCATTCGACCTGGTCGTGACTTCGTCGCTGTGCATCGCGCTGTCGCGGCTCGACGGTGCGGGTGGCGCGGGCCGGCACGGCGCCACGCAGGCGGCGCGCAAGGCGCTGCGCGGCATCCTGGTGAATCCGATGCCGTGGTCGATCCTGCTGGGCGTGCTGTTGTCGGCCATGCGCTGGCAGCTGCCGGGACCTTTGGCGCGCACCATCGCGATGCTGGCCGATGCCGCGTCGCCGGTGGCGCTGTTCACCATCGGCGCGGTGCTGGCCCGTTCGGCGCTGCTGGCGCGCGAGCACGGCGCCAGCGCGGCGGTGGCCGAAGCCATGGGCACGGGCCGCCAGCCGGCGCCCAATGTGCTCGGGGCGTCCAGGGCACCGTGGCGCGACGTGCTGCCCGTGGTGGTCGTCAAGCTGCTGGTGCATCCGCTGCTGGTCTGGGGGCTGGGGCTCGGCGCCATCGCGCTGGGCCTGCCGCTGGCGCCCGCGGCGCTGGTGGTGATCGTGCTGGTGGCCGCGCTGCCGAGCGCCAGCAACGTGTCGATGCTGGCCGAGCGCTTCGGCGCTGACAACGGGCGCATCGCCCGCATCATCCTGTGGACGACGGTGGTGGCGTTCTTCAGTTTTCCGCTGGCGGTCGGGGCGTTGCGCTGAGCCTGACCGGGTCACGCAAAGGCTAAGGCGTCAGCACGCCGAGCTTGTACGGGTCGGCATCGGGCAGGCGTTCGCACTTCGAGAAGTCGCGGCCCTGCGTGCCGTCGCAGTAGTAGGTGTTGTAGACGCGCCCGAACAGCGTGGGGCTGGCGGTGAACAGCACGCCGTGGTCGGGCTGCCAGTTGTCCCTGGCTTGCGCGGGGCTCGGCTCCGCCGGCTTGACGGGCGCCGGAGCCGGGGCCGGGGCCGACACCGCCGTGACGGCCGCCGCGCCGGGGGTGAAATCGGCCAGTGTCTTGTGGGCTTCGTCGCCGCGCCAGCGCACCGCCAGTTCGGCCGCCGTGGGCCTTGCGGCCACCGGCAGCAGGATGCCGTTGACCTGCAGGCCGTAGCCGAAGCGATGCGTCTTGCCGGCCAGGAAGGCATAGGCGCAGGCCGCCATGCACTGGCCGCGAACCTCGGTCTGGACGCCGCTCAGGCGAATGGCATCGGCAAAGGCGCCGGCCGCTTCGGCGGTGCCGCCGAACGAGTCTTCGAAGACCACGGTGCGCACCGTGCCGCTGCCCAGCTGCGCCGTGAAGTCGTCGATGGCGCTGCCGTCGAGCATGCCCGACACCACCAGCCGGTTGCCCTGCCGATCGAGCTCGGCGGCGGCAACGGGCGTGCCCACTGCGCCTGTGATGCCGGCCAGGCACGCGAGTGACAGAACCGAAAGAACCCAACCAGAAAGAAATGGCGGTTTCACGGCGACCTTTGCGATGAGCGAGCTTGCTTGGAACGCGCAACCCGCGAGGAGTTTCGCGCAGTGACAGCTTGAACAGCGGCACGGCATGCCGTCAACTGTTTTTTCAGAAATTTTCGGGTAGGACAAAGGGCAGGCCGTAAGTCATAGGACACCCTATTCCTTATGTTGAATGCTTCGGTTTGCAGAAGCGCTGCTACAGTGGTTGCAAGTCAAAGATGTGAATGGGGAACGCTATGGCAATACTGGTTCGCATCCTGCTGTGGTTGTCCTGGCTCGTGGGGTCGGGGTGGTTCTGGCATGCCGGCAAGATCGGCACCGCCAGCGCCATCGCGCTGGCCGCGCTCAGCCTCGTCGTGTTCGCGTGGCCCAGCGGCATCGCCCGGCGCCGCCACAACGAACTGCGCTACGTCGATATGGGCAAGGAACCGACGGGCTACCACTGACCATCGCCGTGTAAGGAATACATGGCGTCACGCGCGATACATCGCGATAACGACGGCTCCCGCCGGCCCTGACCCCGCACCCGCTGCGTTTAGCTTTCCGGCGATTCCTGGCCCAGCCGCCGGAACTCGTGCCGCTTCATGACGAGGTAGTCGTTGCGGTCCACTTCGTGCAGTTGCTTTGCATACTGCTCGGTCGCATCGAACCACGCGCCCAGCCGCTGTTCCAGCTGGCCCGGCGCGGGCGCGTCCAGGTAGCTGTCGATCGCCAGGTAGTAGCGCATGGTGTTGCGTTCCACCACGCCGCGCACGCCACCGATGTAGCCGCCCTGGCCCTGGGCTCCCTGTGGCGTGAAGCCGACCTTGTCGCTGCCCACCGTGGCCAGGTAGCCCTTCATTGCCAGCCGCGCCGCGGTGCCGTAGGCGTACGCATAGCCCAGGTGGATGGCCGTCTTGCCGCCATCGGCTGGCGTGGCCTCGAGCACGATGCTGTAGTCGCGCGTGGACAGCGGGCCGGTGTCGGCGTTGAGCCGCACGTTGAGGTAGTTGGCGTCGGCCTTGCCCACGCGGTAGCTGAAGTCGATCTTCTGCGCATCCGACAGCGGCTGGTCGAACTTGCGACCCACCGCCACCGTCAGCGCGCCGCCACCGGCCTTGACGGCGCAGTGCTTGGTGTTCAGGTGAAGCATCAGCACCTGGCACCACGCGGCGGGCTCGCGCAGCGCGCTGCTCACGGTGCTGAAGGGGTGGTCGACCAGCGCGTAGACGTCGCCGCTCAGCCGGTCCGGCGCCTCGTTCGATTCGATCGCCAGCGGCCGCTTGAAGGCGTTGCGCGCCAGTTGCGGCGCCAGTGCCTGCAGCCTGGCGCGCAGCGCGGGCGCGCCGTCCGCCGCCAGGTCGGGCGAGGCCAGTGCGGCGACGGGCATCAGCATCAGCAGCGCTGTCACCCACACAATTCCCAGGCGCGCGCGAGGGCCCATGTGCGATGCGGGGTTGGACGATGTGTTCATGCCGACCACCGTGGCCGCCGCGCCGGCCGCGCCTTGCAGGACAACCGGCTCAGATGCTGTGCGGATCGACGTCGACCAGCCAGCGGATCACGCCCTTGCCCTCGGGCGTGCGCCGCAATTCGTGCAGCAGCGGCTGCCAGCCCGCGAGCAGCCGCTGCAGCGCGGCGCGCGAGGGGCTTTCGATGAGCATCTGCGCGCGTTCCACATTGGCCACGCGCTGGATGGCCAGCGGCACCGCCGGGTAGCGCGTGACGAGGTCGGCGCCGGGCAGCTCCTCGGCCTTGTCGGCGGCCATGTTCAGGAAGGCCTGCGCCACGGACTGCTCGCGCGCGTCGGCCCGCAGCAGCGCCTGGAATGCAAAGGGCGGCATGCCGGCGGCGCGGCGCTCGTCGAGTTGCTGCTGCGCGAACACGGCGTAGTCGTGCCTGCGCAGCGCCATGAACAGCGGGTGCGGCGCATGGTGCGTCTGGATCCACATCTCGGCCGTGGCGCCCTGCGCCGCAAGGTAGGCGGCGTCGCGGCCCGCGCGGCCGGCCGATTGCATCAGCAGGCTGAACAGGCGCTCGGGCGCGCGGAAGTCGCTGGAAAAAAGCGCGCCGTCGGGGTTCACCGCGGCCACCAGCGTGATGCGCCGGAAGTCGTGCCCCTTGGCGATCATCTGCGTGCCGACCAGCACGTCGACCTCGCCCGAATGCACGGCCGCCAGCTGCGATTCGAGCGCGCCCTGTTTCTTGGTGCTGTCGGCGTCGATGCGCGCAATGCGCACCGCGCTGCCGTCGGGGCGCTTCACGGCCGCGAACAGTTCGGCCAGGTGCTCTTCGAGCCGCTCGGTGCCGCGGCCCACGGGCGCGATGTCGGGGTTGCCGCAGGCCGGGCAGGCGCGCGGCACGCGCTCGGTAAAGCCGCAGTGGTGGCAGCGCAGCGTGCGGTCGATCTTGTGGAACACGCGGTAGGCGCTGCAGTGCGGGCACTCGCTTTTCCAGCCGCAGTCGCCGCAGGCCAGCACCGGCGCATAGCCGCGCCGGTTCAGGAAGATCATGCTCTGCTCGCCGCGCGCGATGCGCTGGCCGATGGCGTCGAGCAGCGCACCCGACAGCACCGTCTTGGGCGGCTGCAGGTTCATGTCGACCAGCCGCACCGCGGGCAGTTCGCCGGCGCCGATGCGCGAGGGCATGGCCAGCCGCACATAGCGCCCGCCCGGGTCTTCGCCTTCGGCAGGCCGGCTCTGGTGCCAGCTTTCGAGCGAGGGCGTGGCCGAACCCAGGATGACCTTCGCGCCTTCGCGCTGGCCGCGCCACACGGCCAGGTCGCGTGCCGAATAGCGCGCGCCTTCCTGCTGCTTGTAGCTGGGGTCGTGCTCCTCGTCGACCACGATGAGCTTGAGCCCCGGAATCGACGCGAACACCGCCATGCGCGTGCCCAGCACGATGCGCGCCGCGCCGCCGTGCGCCGCCAGCCAGCTCGCCAGCCGCTGCGGATTGGTCATGCCGCTGTGCAGCGACACCACCGCCTCGTCGCCGAAGCGCGCCTTGAAGCGTGCCTCCAGCTGCGGCGTGAGGTTGATCTCGGGCACCATCACCAGCGCCTGCGCCTCGGGGTCGCGCGCCAGCAGCTCGGCCACGCAGCGCAGGTACACCTCGGTCTTGCCGCTGCCGGTGCTGCCGACCAGCAGGAAGGTGCCGCTCTCGGCTTCGATGCGCGCCAGCACGGCGGCCTGCTCGGCGCTCAGGGCAATCAGGTTGGCGGCCTCGGCCGTCTGGGCCACCGGGCCGGTCGTCGTCTTGCGCTTCAGGCGCCGCGCCAGCTGCGTGGTCGTCAGGTCGCGCAATTGCGGCGGCAGCGCGGCCAGCGCGATCTCGCCGATCGAGCGCTGGTAGTAGCGCGCGGCAAAGGCCACCAGGTCGCGCCAGGCTTCGCCCAGCGGGGCCAGGCCGTCGAGCGCCGCGCCTACCGGCTTGAGCGCCATGTCGGGCTCGGCGCCCGCCAGCGAGACCGGCGGGTTCCACACCACGCCCAGCACCTCGCGCCGGCCCAGCGGCACCCGCACCAGCGTGCCGGGCTGCAGCGGTACCGCGCCGGCGTAGCTCAGCAGGTCGCCGAGCGCGGCATGCGCCGGCGTCTGCACCGCGATGTCGAGCCGCCACGCCAGGGCGGCCGGCGGCGCGCTGGTGCTGCTGTCGTCGGTCGTGTGGGCGCCCGGTTCGGGGGCTGGGCTGGCTTTGGAAATGGGCGGGCCTGTTGGAAAGGTTTGTTAATGCGACTTTGAGCAACTTCGCTTAAGTCGTTGATTCTTCAGCGCTTTGAGTGTCGTCCAGAGTTTCTGTGGATAACTTTGTTAACAACCGGGCTCGACACGCTGGCGAGCCTTGAAAATCAAGGCTCTGGCTGGATTGCCCGGAAAAAAAGCAAAATTCAAATCCTATATAAATCAACGACTTAGCGTCGCTATCTCTTTCGTAGCAAAGAGAGGGGTGCCTCGGATAATCTTGCGCAGTGCAACACGGGTTTTGTGCATAAGTCATGACCCATATGCTGTTTTTGCGCTTGACAAACGGCTGCGGACCGACTTTCGAGGGCTGGCGCGGCTTGCGCGACGACCGGCCCCGAACGGCCCTGACGGGCTCCCCGTTAACAGTTTCAACCGCGCAGGGCGCGTGACTGGTCGTGCACCGCCTGCACCAGCGCCGCCACGTGGTCCGGCGGCGTGAACTGGCTGATGCCGTGGCCCAGGTTGAAGATGTGGGTCGGCCCCGTGGCGTTGCGGTCGGTGTGCGGCTTGCCGAAGGCGTTCAGCACCTTGGCCACTTCGGCCTCGATCTGCGCGGGCGGCGCAAACAGCACGTTCGGGTCGATGTTGCCCTGCAGCGCCTTGGCCTTGCCGTCGGCGCCTTCGGCCACCGTGCGGCGCGCCGAGGCCAGGTTCACCGTCCAGTCGACGCCCAGCACTTCGCAGTCGAGCGGGCGCATGGCGTCCAGCCACAGGCCGCCGCCCTTGGTGAACACGATGCGCGGCACGGGCTGGCCGTCGGGGCCGGTGCGCTTCAGGCCGGCCAGAACGCGCGCCGTGTAGGCCAGGCTGAATTCCTGGAACGCGCCGTCGGCCAGCACGCCGCCCCAGCTGTCGAACACCATCACGGCCTGCGCGCCGGCGTCGATCTGCGCATTGAGGTAGGTGGCGACCGAATCGGCGTTGACCGCCAGGATGCGGTGCATCAGGTCGGGGCGGCTGTACAACATGCTCTTGACGAGGCGGTAGTCGCTGGAGCCGGCGCCTTCCACCATGTAGCAGGCCAGCGTCCAGGGGCTGCCCGAAAAGCCGATCAGCGGCACCCGGCCGTCGAGCGCCTTGCGGATGGAAGCCACGGCGCTGAACACGTAGCGCAGCTTTTCCATGTCGGGCACTTCGAGCGCGGCCACCGCGGCTTCGTCGCGCACCGGGTGGGCGAACCGCGGGCCTTCGCCGGCCTCGAAAGACAGGCCCAGGCCCATGGCGTCGGGCACCGTGAGGATGTCCGAGAACAGGATGGCCGCGTCCAGCGGATAGCGCGCCAGCGGCTGCAGCGTGACTTCGGTGGCGTAGTCGGTGTTGGTGGCCAGACCCATGAAGCTGCCGGCCCTGGCGCGGGTGGCGACGTATTCGGGCAGGTAGCGGCCGGCCTGGCGCATCAGCCAGACGGGGGTGTGATCGGTGGCCTGGCGCCAGCAGGCCCGCAGGAAAGTGTCGTTTTGCAATGGGGCGAAAGGCATCCCGCGATTGTCGCAGGGGCCCGCGCATTGACCGACAGCGCAATTTGAGTTGCACCAACCCGCCCCGGTGCGCCACGGCGCGCCGCAACCCCGAGCATCCGGCTGCAATTTCGGCAATCGGATGAAAAGAAACGGGACAAGCAACATGGCGGAACAGGTCTTCGACTTCGTGGTGGTGGGGGCCGGTTCGGCCGGCTGCGTGCTGGCGCACCGGCTGGTGCTGGCGGGGCGCAGCGTGCTGCTGCTGGAGGCCGGCCCGCCGGACAACGACCGCTTCATCCACATGCCCGCCACCTTCGTGCGCGTGATCGGCACCGAGCGCACCTGGGCCTACGAAAGCGAGCCGCAGGCCGCCGCCGGTGGCCGCAAGATGTTCGTGCCGCAAGGCCGCACGCTGGGCGGCGGCAGCTCGGTCAATGCCATGGTCTACGTGCGCGGCACGCCGGCCGACTACGACGGCTGGCAGGCGCAGGGTTGCGAGGGCTGGGGCTGGAGCGACGTGCTGCCGTGGTTCCGCAAGGCCGAGTCGAATGCGCGGCTGGCCTGCGGGCTGCACGGCACCACCGGCCCGCTGAAGGTGAGCGACACGCGCTTTCGGCACCCGCTGAGCCTGGCCTTCCTGCGCGCCGCGCAGCAGACCGGGTTGGCCTACAACGACGACTTCAACGGCGCCGATCAGGCCGGCGTGGGCTTCTACCAGACCACCACCTTCGAAGGCCGCCGCGCCAGCACCGCTGCCACCTACCTCGCGGCCGTGCGCGGCAACCCCAAGCTCACGGTGGTGACCGGCGCGCACGTGATGCGCGTGCTGACGCACGACGGCGCCGCGACCGGCGTGGTGTACCGCACCGGGCAGGGCGGCAGCGGCGAAGACATCGTGGCCACCGCGCGCGAGGAAGTGATTCTTTCGGCCGGCGCGCTGGCCTCGCCCAAGCTGCTGATGCTCTCGGGCATCGGCCCCGGCGCGCAATTGCAGGCGCATGGCATTCCCGTGGTGCGCGCGCTGCCCGGTGTGGGCGAGAACTTCCAGGACCACCTGGAGGTGTCGGTGTACGGCCGCACGCGCGAGCCCATCAGCCTGCTGGGCAACGACCGCGGCCTTGCCGCCCTGAAGCACGGCCTGCAATGGATGCTGTTCAACACCGGGCTGCTCACGTCCAACGTGGTCGAGAGCGGCGGCTTTGTCGACACCACCGGCGAGGGCCGGCCCGACCTGCAGTTCCATGTGCTGCCGGTGCTGGTGGGCGACGTCGACCGCGAGCCGCTGGCCGGCCACGGCATTTCGATCAACCCCTGCTTCCTGCGGCCGAAATCGCGCGGCAGCGTGCGGCTTCGCAGCGCCGACGCCATGGCGCCCATCTTGTTCGACGGCGGCTACCTGCAGGCGCAGGAAGACGTCGACACGCTGGTGCGCGGCGTGAAGCTGGCGCGCCGCATCCTGCGCGCGCCGGCACTGCGCGAAGTGGTGTCCGAAGAGCTCGCGCCCGCCGCGGCCGACCACCTGGACGACGACGCCATCGAGGCCTACGTGCGCCAGCGCGCCAAGACCGTCTACCACCCGAGCGGCACCTGCCGCATGGGCCGCTATGGCGTGGGCAGCGACGGCATGGCCGTGGTCGATGCGCAGATGCGCGTGCATGGCGTGGCAAGGCTGCGCGTGTGCGATGCCTCGGTGATGCCCTCGCTGGTCAGCGGCAACACCAACGCGCCGACCGTGATGCTGGCCGAGCGCTGCGCGGCCTTCGTGCTGGGGCAGGCGGCATGAAGAGTCTGCCCGGCCGGCGCCGCGCTGTCGGGCAACGAACACTGCGCGTTCGGTCAATCGCCGGCACGCACTGAAACCTAGAGTCCATCCCAACAAGGAGACAGAGCGAATGAGTGCTACAGGGTTTACGAATTCAATGGCCGGCAAGGTCGCGTTCATCACCGGCGGCGGCACCGGCATCGGTGCTGCGGTGGCCGGGCAGTTCGTCGCGGCGGGTGGCCGCGTGGTGTTGATGGGGCGGCGTCTTGCGCAGCTCGAAGCAGTCGCTGCAAAGCTCGGCGGCCTGGCCGTGTCGGGCGATGCCGCGAGCACTGCCGACGTGCAGCACGCACTCAAGACCGCACGCGAGAAGTTCGGCCGCATCGACGTGCTGGTCGCCAATGCAGGCGGCCACGGCGTGGGCGATGCGCTGTCGACCGACGACGCCTCGTGGGCGCTCTCCACGCGCCTGAACCTCGACACCGCTTTCGTCTGCGCACGCGAGCTGCTGCCCGAGCTGATCGAGCGGCGCGGCAACATCGTCGTGCTCTCTTCGCTGGCCGGCCACTTCGCGGGGCCGGGCGTGGTCGGCTACGTGACGATGAAGCACGCGCTCATCGGCCTCGTGCGTTCGCTGGCGCGCGACTACGGCAAGCAGGGCGTGCGCGTGAACGCCGTGTGCCCCGGCTGGGTGCGCACCGAGATGGCCGACGAGCAGATGCAGGTGCTCGTCGACAAGTACAGGCTTGCCGGCGCCGATGCGGCCTACGAACTCGTCACGCGCGACGTGCCCATGGGCCGTGCCGCCAGCCCCGAAGACGTGGCCAATGCCGTGCTGTTCCTGGCCTCGCCGCTGGCCGCGATGGTCACCGGCAGTTCGCTGATGGTCGATGGCGGCGCGTCCGCGGTCGACCTGCCCACCATCGCCTTCGCGCACGACGCCTGAAAGGGCGGGAAAGAAAACGCCATGAGCACCAACGAAGCCATCAAGCCCGCCGGCTGGAAGACCTACGACCAGTTCGCCCTGGGCATTGCCACCAACCGCCTGCCGCCCACCGACGCGCTCGCCGGCCAGACGCTGACGCTGGCACTGCCCGGTTTCAAGCTGACGTTGCAGCCGCGCTCGCAGCACGCGCTGGACTGGAGCGAGCAGGGAGCGCGTGAAGGACAAGGCCAGGGCGACTGGTACGAAGCCATCGAGGTCGCACGCGACACCTTCTTCCTCGACATCACGCAGGCCAGCCGGTCGGCCGAGGCATTGACCATTGTGCTCAACACGCGCACCCGCCGCGTGCTGGCCATTCGCTGCCGCATCATCGGCGCCGACGAAGCCGCGGGCCAGCCGCGCGTGCCGCAGGACTTCTGGGTCGGCACGCTGGAGGGAGGCACCGCCACCGGGGCCGTGCCGCAGCCCACGCGCGACCTGATCGGCCTGCGCACCTGGCAGACCTACAGCCCCAACCACACCTACGAGCACACCTACCTGAGCGCCGAGCGCTACGCCTGGCAATGCCTGGTCGGCGTGCAGCGCGGCCACGGCGACGTGGACCTGGCGAGCTACTACAGGTTCGACGACGACCAGTACGTCTTCACCTTCCGCGAGTTCCTGATTCCGGTTGCGTCGGTGTTCTTCTTCGACTTCGCGAACGGCCGCTCCACCGGCAAGTTCCTCGGCGTGACCGGCACCGGCCAGGTCGCCAACAACCCGGCCGGCGCCTTCATGCGCAAGGCCTCGCAGACCTTCTACCCGCCCGAGTTCGGGCCGGTCTGAATCGTCTGATCGCCTTCCTCTTTTGCTGTCACTTCTCCAGGAGCCTTTCTTCATGCGCACGCCCCACCAGATCGTTGCCGATCACTACGCCGCCTCCGACCGCCACGACCTCGACGGCATGTTCGCCGACCTGGCCGACGACGTGCAGTGGACCGAGATGGCCGGCTTTCCGTGTGCCGGCACGCACGTCGGGCCGGCACAGGTGCTCGAGAAAGTCTTCAAGGTGCTGGGCAGCGAGTGGGAGGGCTACCGCTTCGTGCTCGAACGGCTGGTCGATGGCGGCGACACCGTGGTCGGCATCGGCGACTACCACGGCCGCCACCGCAAGACCGGCAAGCCCATGCACGCCCGCGTGACGCATGTCTGGCAGGTGCAGGGCGGCAAGGTGCGGCGCTTCGAGCAGTTCACCGACACGCTGCTGGTGGCGCAAGCCATGCAGTGACGGCGCCCTTTTTTCTTTTTTCCTTTCTCCCCTCTTCAACGCATCGCCCCGGAGCCTGTCCATGAATCTGCGAGATCTGTCGCTCGAGCACCTCGGCCTGGTGGGCCTGCTGGCGCAGCGCCGGCGCGGCAACCACATCGACGGCCGCGAGGTGGCGCCCGCCAACGGCACCTACCTGCCGGTGGTCGACCCGGCCACCGAGATGACCGTGGCCGAAGCGCCCGACAGCGACGCGGCCGACGTGAACGCCGCCGTTGCCAGCGCGCGCCGCACCTTCGAGAGCGCCGCATGGAAGTCGCTGCGCCCGGCCGACCGCGAGCGCATGCTCTACACGCTGTCGACGCTCATCGAATCGCACGCCGATGAACTGAGCGCGCTCGAAACCCTGCAAAGCGGCAAGCTGCGCGGCATCGCGCGCATGGTCGACGTGGGCGGCGGCGCCGAGTTCGTGCGCTACATGGCGGGCTGGGCCACCAAGCTCGAAGGGCAGACGCTCGACAACTCCATCGGCATTCCCGGCCCGCAATGGGTGACCTACACGCGGCGCGAGCCGGTGGGCGTGGTCGCGGCCATCGTGCCGTGGAACTTTCCGCTGGCCATCGCGCTGTGGAAGGTGGCGCCGGCGCTCGCGGCCGGCTGCACGGTGGTGCTCAAGCCATCGGAAGAAACGCCGCTCACCGCGCTGCGGCTGGCCGAGCTGGCCATCGAGGCCGGCTTTCCGCCCGGCGCGCTCAACGTGGTGTGCGGGCGCGGCACCAGCGCCGGTGCGGCGCTGGCCGCGCACCCCGATGTCCGCAAGATCAGCTTCACCGGATCGACGGCCGTGGGCCGGCACATCGGCCATGCGGCGGTCGACAACATGGCGCGCTTCACGCTGGAGCTGGGCGGCAAGTCGCCACTCATCGTGCTGGACGACGCCGACCCGGCCGCGGCGGCGCAGGGCGCGGCCAACGGCATCTTCTTTCACCAGGGGCAGGTGTGCACGGCGGGCTCGCGCATGTACGTGCAGCGCGGCATCTTCGATGAAGTCGTGAAGCAACTGGCGCAGGCCGCCGAGAGCCTGCACATCGGCTCGGGCTTCGATCCGCAGGCGCAGTTCGGGCCGCTGGTGTCCAAGCGCCACGTGGAGCGCGTCATGGCCCACATCGATGGCGCGGTGGCCGAGGGCGCCACGCTGGTCACCGGCGGCAGCCGCGCGTTCGACGGCGGTTGCTTCGTGCGGCCGACCGTGTTCGTCGACACGCAGCCTTCGATGCGCATCGTGCGCGAAGAGGTGTTCGGTCCGGTCGCGACGGTGGTGCCCTTCGACGACATCGAGGACGCGATCCGCATGGCCAACGACAGCGCCTACGGGCTGGCTGCCAGCGTGTGGTCGAACAACCTTTCGGCCGTGCATCGCATCGTGCCGCGCCTGCAGGCGGGCGTGGTCTGGGTCAACGCGCACAACGTGCTCGACAACGCGCTGCCGCTGGGCGGCGTGAAGCAGTCGGGCTACGGGCGCGACCTGGGGCGCGCGGCGGTCGAGGGCTTCACCGAGCTCAAGAGCGTGTGCATGGCGGTGTAGGCCGCATCGGTTCCGATCACAACAGGAGACATCATCATGCTGAGAAAAAAGAAGATCGCGTTGTCGGCCGTCGCCGGCGCCATGGGCCTGGCGGGCTTCAGCGGCGCATGGGCGCAATCGGGCCCCGACTGCGGGCTCAACACCGGCAAGGCCGCCACCGGCGAGCCCATTCCCATCGGCGCCGTGGTCGGCAAGACCGGCCCCGACGACTTCAGCGCCTCGGGCCAGGCGGCGGCCGCTTACTTCAAGTGCGTCAACGCCAACGGCGGCATCAACGGCCGCCCGGTCGAGTACATCGTGGTCGACGACCAGTGGAATCCCGAGACTGCCGCGCAGGTCGCGTCCAAGCTCGTGAAAGACCGCAAGGTGGTCGCGCTGGCGGGCAGCACCAGCTTCGTGGAGTGCGGCGCCAACGCCAAGATGTACGCCGACGAAGGCGTGATGGTCATTGCCGGCACCGGCGTGCCGCGCGAGTGCTTCAACGCGCGCAACTACGTGCCGGTGAATGCCGGGCCGCGCGTGTCGGCCACCATTGCCGCCATGTACGCCGCGCAGAAGTACAAGGCCAAGAAGATGGTCTGCATCATTCCGAACATCCCGAGCCTGGGCAACTGGGCCTGCGAAGGGCCGAAGGAATGGGGCAGGAAGAACGGCGTGCAGGTGGAAACCATCACCATCGATCCGGGCTCGGCCGATGCCACCTCGACCATGCTGCAGGCCGCCGCGAAGAAGCCCGACACCATCATCATGAATGTGCCCAAGGGCATCCTGGTGCCGATGCTGGCTGCCGCCGAACAGCAGAACCTGGGCAAGAAGATCCACTTCGTCTCGGCCGCGCCGGCCTACAACGCCGACGTGCCCAAGGCCATCGGCCCGTACTGGAAGGGCAACTTCGACGTCAACCTCGAATTCAACCCGCTCGAATCGGCCGGCCCCGACAACAAGAACTGGCTCGCCGTGATGGACAGGCACGGCGCCAAGAGCGACCCGCGCGACACCTTCTCGCAGGCCGGCTACCTGGCCGCGCGGCTGGTCACCCAAGCCCTGCTGAAAATGGACCCGAAGAAGATCGACCGCGCCGGCGTGACCGACGCGCTGCGCAAGGTGAGCGACTTCCGCAGCGACATTCTCTGCAAGCCCTTCTACGTGGGCAACGGCAACCGCCACAACGCCAACAACAGCGGCCCCGTGGCCAGCCCCGATGGCAACGGCTGGCGCTTTGCACCGGGCGGCTGCCTGACGGCGGAAGACCCGGAGCTGGTCGACATCCGCGCCGACGAGCAGAAGATGGGCCTCAAGTGAAGGCGCGCTGAGCCATGGAAGACTACCTGCCTTTCGTCATCTCCGGCCTGGGCCTGGGCGCGGTGTATGCGCTCTCCGGCGTGGGGCTGGTGGTGCTCTATCGCTCGTCGGGCGTGCTGAACTTCGCCTTCGGGGCCATCGGCGCCATCGGTGCGTACGTGGCCTGGTCGATGCTCGAAGCCGACTGGCCGCAGGGCCTGGCGTGGTGCGCGGCGGTGCTCACGTCGATGCTGCTGTCGCTGGCCTATGGGCGGCTGCTGGCGCCGCGCCTGTCACACCGCGACCCGACCATCCGCAGCATCGCCACGCTGGGCTTCGCGCTGGTGGTGGTGGGCTTCACCGAGTGGTACTGGGGCGAGCAGCCGCGCCGGCTGGTGCTGCCCACCGATGCGGGCGCGCTCGAATTCATGGTGGGCGAGGTCGAGGTGCGCCTCACCCACACGCGCGCCGTGGGCCTGGCGCTCGCGGTGCTGATGATGGGCGGCGTCGGCCTGCTGCTGTCGAAGACGCGCGTGGGCCTGAAGATGCGCGCGCTGGCCAACGACCGCGACCTGAGCGCGCTGCTCGGCATTCGCGTGCTGGGTGTGGACACCGTGGCCTGGGTGCTCAGCGGCGCCTTCGCCGGCGTGTGCGGGCTGCTGCTGGCCAACATCGTGCGGCTGCAGGCCACGCTGCTGACCTTCCTGGTGATACCGGCCTTTGCCGCCGCCATCATCGGCCGCCTGCATTCGCTGCCGGCCACGGTGGCGGGCGGCATCGCCATCGGCGTGCTGGAGGCGCTGGCGATCACGGTGCCGGGCTTCGCGGCCTTTCGCACGGCCACGCCCTTCCTGATCGCGCTGGCCATGATCGTCTTCTTTCGCACGGGCACGCGGCAGGCATGAGCGCATCGATCTTCAACGGGGCCGCGCCTGCAACCGGCGACGCGATGCAACTGCCTGTCTTGCCGGCTTCGCTGGCCGAGGCAACGCGCCGTGCCCGCATTTCATTGGCCGTGATGGTGGGCTGCGTGCTGCTCATCGGCCTGGTGGTGCCGTGGCTGGCCAATGCCTACTGGATCAAGACGCTCACGTCGTCGCTGGCGCTGTCGATCGCGGCGGCCGGCGTGGCGCTGCTCTACGGGCAGCTCGGGCTGGTGTCGCTGTGCCAGTACGCGCTGCTCGGCGCGGGCGGCTGGATCGCACTGCGGGCCGGTCACGGGCTGGGCTGGCCCTTCGAGCTGTCGGTGCTCGCGGGCGGGCTGCTGTCGTGCGCGGTGGGCATGCTGGCGGGGCTGCCGGCGTTGCGGCTCAAGGGGCTGTACCTCGCGCTGGTCACGATGATGATGGCGGGCGGCTTCCAGGTCGTCATCAACGTCATGGGCTTTCCCGATGGCGGTGCCGGCTGGCTGGGCCGCGTGTTCGGCAGCGAGCGGCTGATGATGCCGCGCCCCGCGCTGGCGCTGTCCGACGCGGCGTACTTCCGCTACGTGGCCGTGTGGCTGGCGGCGGTGCTGGCGCTGATCGAGCTGCACCGGCGCACGCGCGCGGGCCGCTCCTGGGCGCTGATCCGCCGCGGCGAAGCGGCGGCCGTGGCGGCCGGCGTCAACATCCTGCGCTACCAGACCTGGGCCTTCGGACTGGCCGGCTTCTGCGCCGGCGTGGCGGGTGCGTTGCTCGCGGGCGGCGTGGGCCAGCTCGACGGCCGTGCCTTCACCGCCGGCGATTCGGTGATGCTGTTCGCGCTCACCGTGGTGGGCGGCGTGTACCACTGGGCCGGCGCGCTGATCGCGGGGCTGCTGCTGCGCGCGGTGCCGGCGCTGCTGACCGACTTCGGTGTGAATGGCTACCTGGCGATGATCTTCTTCGGCGTTGCATTGCTGCATGCGCTCATCACCGCGCCGAGCGGCATTGCCGGGCAGCTGGCGGGTGCGTTCGAGGCGGTGCGCAAGCGCTTCGCGCGCGGTGTCCGCGGCAGCGACCAAGAGAAGGAGGCGACCCCATGATCCGCGTCAGCGACCTCACCGTCGCCTTCGGCGGCGTCAAGGCCATCGACGGGCTCAGCGCCACGCTCGACGCGCCCGTGTGCGGCCTCATCGGGCCGAACGGCGCGGGCAAGACCACGCTGGTCAACGTGCTCAGCGGCCTGGTGCTGCCCAGCGCCGGCAGCGTGGCGGTCGATGGTGCCGACCTGCTGGACCTGAAGCCCATCGAGCGCGTGCGCTTCGGCCTGCGCCGCTCGTTCCAGACCGAGCAGGTGGTGGAAGACCTGAGCGTGTGGGACAACGTGCGCGCCCTGCTCGACCACGTGCCGCATGCGCGCGGCGAGGCCGTGGCGCAGGTGGCGCGCGCGCTGTCGCACACCGGCCTGCTCGACGTGGCCACCGAACTCGGCCACCGTTTGAACCTGTTCCAGCGCCGCATGCTCGAGATCGCGAAGTCGCTGGTCGGCGCGCCCCGGCTGCTGCTGCTCGACGAACCCGGCGCGGGCCTCACCGAGCAGGAGGCCGGCACGCTGCGCCGCGTCATCGGCTCGGTGCATGCCTTCTGCGGTGCCCAGGTCTTGCTGATCGACCACGACGTCGACCTGATTGCCGCGACCTGCACGCAGACGCTGGTGCTCGACTTCGGCCGCCGCCTTGCGCTCGGCCCGACGCGCGCGGTGCTCGACGACCCGGCCGTGCGCAAGGCCTACCTGGGAGCGGAATGAACGGAGCCATCGCATCATGCTGAGCGTGAACGACCTGCGCCTGCAGCGCGGCGGCAAGGCCGTGCTGCACGGCATCGACCTGCAAGTGCCGCCTGGCGAAGTGACCGCGCTGCTCGGCGCCAACGGTGCCGGCAAGTCGAGCACCGTGATGGCCATCGGCGGCGCGCTGCCGCTGGCGGGCGGGCGCATCGAAGTCGAAGGCCACGCGCTGCATGGTCAGCGGCCCGAGCGCGTGCGTGCGCTGGGCGTGGCGGTGGTGCCCGAAGGGCATCGCGTGCTCGGCGACCTGTCGGTGCTCGACAACCTGCGCGCCGCCGCCACGGCGCTTCCCGCGTCGCGCGTGGCCGATGCGGTGGCGCAGGTGCTGGCGGTGTTTCCCGAGTTGCGCGTGAAGCTCGCGCTGCCCGCGCGTTCGCTGTCGGGCGGGCAGAAGCAGATGGTCTGCATCGCGCAGGCGTTGATCGGCAAGCCGCGCTACCTGGCCATCGACGAGCTTTCGCTGGGGCTTGCGCCCACAGTCGTCAAACGGCTGGTGGAGGTGGTGCAGCAGGTCGCGCGCGAGGGCGTGGGCGTGTTGCTGATCGAGCAGTTCACCACGGTGGCGCTGGCCGTGTCGAGCCGCGCCTATGTGCTGGAGCGCGGGCGCATGGCCTTCGCGGGCTCATCGGAAGAACTGCGCAGCCGGCCGGAGATATTGCACAGCAGCTATCTCGCGGCGGCCTGATGTCATTTGATTTGAAGTGCGGCGATTGCGGTGGCGTCATGCCGCGCCGTCGAGCGAGGCCGAGAAAAGAATGCAGGCATCGCCCGCGATGGACACGGCCACCGGCTCGCCGTTCGCGATCATGACTTCGACATGCACGATGCCGTCGCGCCGCAACGCGCGACCCTGGCGGCCCTGGAAGCGCAGCGCCCGCCCGTCGTGGGCCATGAGCTTGTGGCGCACCAGGTACGCGCCGAGCGGCCCGTTGGCGTTGCCGGTCACGGGGTCTTCCATGATGCCGATGGCTGGCGCGAACATGCGCCCGTCGGTCACCGCCTCTTCGCCGGCCGGCTGCTGGAACACGAAGTAGCCGTTGCAGCCGATCTCCCGGCTCAGCAGCGAGAGCGCGCGCATGTCGGGCCGCAGCGCATCGAGATCGACCCGCGGCGTCAGCGGCACCATGACCTTGCTGTGCCCGGTCGAGACGACCTGCACCGGAAGTGAGGCAGGCACATCGCCGGGCGCGAGCCCGAGCGCGGCCACGATGCGTTCGCGCAGCGCGCCTTCAAGCGGCGCTTCGAACACCGGCGCTCCCTGGTGCATGACGATCCGGTGCCCGCCCGTGGCGTTTCGCGAGATGCCCACGGTCTGGATGCCGGCCCCTGTCTTCTGCCGCAGCGTCGCCTCGCCGAGCTGCAAGGCCGTGGCCCGCGCGAAGTGCGCGGCAATGGTGGCGTGGCCGCACAGCGGGACCTCGGTGGTCGGCGTGAAGTAGCGGATGCGCAGGTCGTGGTCGTCCGCGTCGGCGCGCCACACGAAGGCGGTTTCGGAATGCTTGAGCTCGCGCGCCAGGTCCTGCATGGCTTCGTCGGACATGCCATCCGCGTTCAGCACGACGCCCGCGGGGTTGCCGCGAAACGGCGTGCGGGTGAATGCATCGACATGGAAAAGGGTTCGTTGCTTTGTCATGGCTTCGAGCTTGGCAGGCGCGTTGCGTGGCGGAATGGAATGAAAGAAATACACTCGTTCCCTGGAGGAATGAATGGCCGCAACATCCGATCTGCCGCTGGAGCTGATACACGCCTTCGTGCGGGTGGCCGCGCACCAGAGCTTTGCGCGCGCCGCGCACGATCTGCGTATCACGCCTTCCGCCGTCAGCCGGCAGATCAAGCTGCTCGAGCAAACCCTCGGGGTGCAGCTGTTCTTTCGCACGACCCGCACGATGTCGCTCACCGATGCGGGCATGACCTACCTTGCCGCGGCGCGCGAAGCATTCGACAAGCTTGAAGTCGCGGGCCAGGCCCTGGGCCGCATGCGCGACGAGGTGCGGGGCGAGTTGCGGATCAGCGCGCCCGTGGCATTCGGACGCCGCTGCATCGTGCCGGCGCTGCCGGCGTTCATGGACCGGCACCCGAAGCTGTCGCTCGACCTGGTGATGACGGACAGCTTCGTGGACCTGGCGGGCGAGGGCGTCGATGTGGCGGTTCGCATCGGGCGGCTCGAAGACTCGGCGCTGCGGGCGCGCAAGCTCGCGGCGAACCGCAGGGTGCTGGTGGCCAGCCCGGCGTACATCAGGCGCCGTGGTTCGCCCAAGACGATCGAAGACCTGAAGCAGCACAGCTGCATCGTTCTCACGGTCAACCGCGATGGCGAGCAATGGCGCTTTTCCGACGCACAGGGCACCGAGTTTTCCGTCAAGCCGAAGGGCGTGCTGCGGGCCAACAACGGTGACGCGGTGCTCGAGTTCGCCAAGGCGGGGCGCGGCATCGCGTTCCTGTCGGAGGTGCTGGTGCGCGATGCGCTGCAGGAAAAAACGCTGGTGCGCGTGCTGCCGAAGCACGGTGGCGCGGACGCCAGCGTGCACGCCGTCTTTCTGGTCGACCCGTTGCTGAATCCGAAGGTGCGCGTGCTGGTCGACTTCCTGGTCGACCTGCTCAAGCCGCCGTCCGCGGCCTAGTGCGTGAGCGCGGGCGACGCGGCCCGCTCGGCCTCGCGCCGCTGGAACTCGCGCGGCGACACGCCGTACTGCGCCTTGAACACGCGGCAGAAATGCGCGCTGCTGTTGAAGCCCCAGGCGAAGGCGATTTCGGAGACGGACGTGCGGCGGCCCGCCGCGTTGCGCAGCGCCTCGCTGCAGCGCTCCAGCCGCATCTGCCAGATGAAGCGGTCGAGCGTCTGGTCTTCGTCTTCGAACACGCGGTGCAGGTAGCGCTTGGAGCAGCGCAACTGCTGCGCGATGAGGTCGAGCGACAAGGCAGGGTCGGCCAGGTGCGCGTGCACGAACTGCTTCACGCGGGCCTTCAGCACGCCGGGCACCGGGTGCGCGCCGAACTGTTCGTCGGAATGCGTGGCAAGGGTGGACGCCAGCAGGCCCAGCACGGTGTCGCTGACGGAGCGGCCGACCGCGTTGGGCAGCGAAGGCAACTGGTCGGCCAGCGAGGTCAGGAACGAGCCGAGCACCGCGTAGAGCCCCTGCATGGCGGGCGTGTGGGCCTCGCAGGTGTGCAGGTCGGGAATCTTCATGCCCTTGAACTGCTGGCGCGGAATGGTGATGGCGAGCAGGCGCGAACGCTCGGGGTTGGTAATGGCGTAGGGCACGCGCGGGTCGTACAGGCTCCAGTCGCCGGGGTGCAGGTGAAACTCGCGGTCGCGCTGCGAGATGTGGCCGTGGCCTTCGAGCTGCAGCACCAGCTTGTAGTGTTCGTCGAGCACGATCTCGTGGCGCGTGTCGGGCCGCGCCACGCGGTGCGAGGGCGCCTCGATCATGAACATGCCCAGTGGCCCGAGCGCGTAGGCGTCCATGCGCGCGTCGAAGGTGCCGGTGTCCAGGCATTGCACGCGCAGCGCGCCGAAGTACGACTCGTTGATGCGGCCCCAGCAGGCCTGCCGGTCGGCGGGGTGTTCGAGCAGCGTGCTGAAGTGGTTTGCGTTCATGCCATGGGGTCTCTGTGGGGGCGCCGGAGGCGCTTCCGCAGGATAGGCATGCAGGGCGGCGCCATCATCGGTGTTTCCACCCGGGCCGGGGAGGCCGGTGCGCCCCTGGTAAACGCACAGTGCGCGCTGGGTCAAGAAGCTGCGCGGCGGCGCGGCGTCGGCCTGTTCAGACCGCCGGCACGCGCCCCGCATCGGCCGGGTTCACGTTGCGCCGGTACAGCACCAGCGTCGCGATCAGCCCGCACACGGCGGCGGCTGTCATCCACAGGCCCGGCGCGCCCTTGTCGCCCGTCATTTCGATCAGGCCGGTGGCAATGGCCGGCGTGAAGCCGCCGAACAGTGCCGTCGCCAGGCTGTAGGCCAGCGAGAAGCCCGCCGTGCGCACGTTGACCGGCATCACTTCGGTGAGCGCGACGACCATCGCGCCGTTGTAGCTTGCATAGAGGAACGACAGCCACAGCTCGACTTCGAGCATGCGCACGAAGCTCGGCGCACCGACCAGCCACTTGAGCGACGGGTACGCGGTAAGGATGGTCAGCACGGTGAACACGATCAGCAGCGGCTTGCGCCCCACGCGGTCCGACAGCGAGCCCATGATCGGCAGCCAGATGAAGTTCGATATGGCCACGCACAGCGTGACGATCAGCGCGTCGGTGGTGCTCAGGTGCAGCACGGCCTTGCCGAAGGTGGGCGTGTACACGGTGATCAGGTAGAACGACACGGTGGTCATCGACACCAGCATCATCCCGGCGATCACGAGGCCCCAGTTGGCGACCATCGAGCGGAAGATTTCGCGCGCATCGGGGCGGTGCTTGCGCGCCATGAACTCTTCGGTCTCCTGCAGCGAGCGACGGATGATGAACAGCACCGGCACGATCAGGCAGCCCACGAAGAAGGGCACGCGCCAGTAGAAGTCGCCGATTTCCTGCGGGGTGAAGGTCACGTTGAGCCAGTAGCCCAGAGCCGCCGCCACGACGATGGCCACCTGCTGGCTGGCCGATTGCCAGCTCACGTAGAAGCCCTTGCGGCCCGGCGTGGCCATTTCAGACAGGTACACCGACACGCCGCCCAGTTCCACGCCGGCCGAGAAGCCCTGCAGCAGCCGGCCGATGAGCACCAGCAGCGGCGCGATGACACCGATGGTGGCGTAGGCCGGCACGCAGGCGATGAGCAGCGTGCCCACGGCCATCAGCGCGAGCGTGACGATCAGGCCCTTGCGGCGGCCCACGCGGTCGACATACGCGCCGAGAAAGATCGCGCCCAGCGGCCGCATGAGGAAGCCCGCGCCGAAGGTCATGAAGGTCAGCATCAGCGATGCGAACTCGTTGTCCGACGGAAAGAACGCCTTCGAGATCTGCGTGGCGTAGAAGCCGAACAGGAAGAAGTCGAACATCTCCATGAAGTTGCCGCCGGTCACGCGCAGGACGGTGGCGAACTTCGAGGAAGAGGCTGTTGAAGCGGAAGAAGCGCGGGCGGCGGTGCCCGGCTGCGCGTTGGAAGGCGCGGAATTCATCTCGTTGTC
Source organism: Variovorax sp. KBW07 (assembly GCF_003852515.1). Taxonomy (GTDB): domain Bacteria; phylum Pseudomonadota; class Gammaproteobacteria; order Burkholderiales; family Burkholderiaceae_C; genus Variovorax. The sequence continues at coordinate 38,089 of NZ_QAJK01000014.1, forward strand.
CCCTGTGGCATGTGTGTGTGCCAAGGGTAGGTCGGGCTTCCCGACCGCTGCCTGACTGCGGGAGTCAGGTAGCTGTCACGCGCAGGCCGCTGCAGGTGCTTGCGCGTGCGCGCTCGCCGTCAGGTCTTGTACTTGATCGAGCAGCCGTAGGGCCGCGTGCTGGCGGCCGATATGGGCTTGCCGCCGAAGGCTTCGCCCAGTGCCTGGTTGACGTAGTTGGTCGCGGTCTTGATGTCGTCGGCCCGCGCCGACGCGATGCTGTCGATGCCGCCCGCATACACCAGCGTGCCCTTGGGATCGATGATGAAGATGTGCGGCGTGGTGCGCGCGCCGTAGACCTGGCCGATGAGGCCGTCTTCGTCCATGAGCACGGCGGTGGGCGCGGCTTTCTGCGATTTCATCCACGCGTCGAGCGCGGCGGGCTGCAGGTAGTCGCTGGCGGCGCGCTCGGTGGAGTTGATGGCAAGCCAGACGACGCCCTTGTCGGTGGCGGCTTTCTGGGTGGCGGGCATGTTGCCGCTGCCGTAGTGCTTGCGCACGAAGGGGCAGCCAGGGTTGGTCCATTCGAGGACGACGAACTTGCCGGCAAAGTCGGAGAGCTTGTGCTTGGCGCCGGCGGTGTCGACGGCAACGAAGTCGGGCGCCTGCTGGCCGATGGCGGGCGCGGCAAAAGCGGGTGTGCCCATGAGGAAGGTGGCGCCGAGGGCCACGGCGGCGGCTACGACGGCACGGCGGGAAGCGCGGCTGAGGGCGGCGCGGGCATGGCGCGCGGCGCGCAGGGATCGCGAGTCGGTGGATGGCGAGAGAGACATGGCCAGCTTGAACTCCAAAAACAAAATTCCAAACAACAACTGGAGCTTAGAACGGTTTCTTCAAGTGCGTGTGACAAGCCATGTCACACCTCGGGGCCGCGGGTTGAGTGTCGCGGTCGTTTGTGGCGCTGTTCTTTGGGCTGTTGTTCTTGGCGCTGTTCGGGCGTGGGAGCGGGTGCGGGGTCTCGGGTTCGAATGCGGGTGCATTCGGGGCGCG
>NZ_QAJK01000140.1 GCF_003852515.1 Variovorax sp. KBW07
AGGGGAGTACCCGGTGTCAGTCGTACGCACCCCGAATGACCCCGCATCCGCATCAAGACCCCGAACAGAAGACGGGTCAGCCTCCAAGCGATCGAGCGAACGAGAACTCAGCCAGCAGCCAGCGCAGCTTCGATGTCGCGAGTGAGTGACGCCGGCGTGTCCAGCGGCGCATAGCGCTTGAGTACCGAGCCGTCGCGGCCGATCAGGAACTTGGTGAAGTTCCACTTGATCGCCGTCAGGCCCAGCAACCCCGGCTTCTCTTTCGTCAGCCACTGGTACAGCGGCGCCGCATCGCTGCCGTTGACGTCGATCTTTTCCATCATCGGAAAACTCACGCCGTAGTTCTTCGTACAGAACGCACCGATCTCTTCGTTCGTTCCCGGGTCTTGCGCGCCGAACTGGTTCGACGGAAAACCCAGCACCGTCAGCCCCTGCTCGGCGTACTTCTCGTGCAGCGCCTCCAGCCCCGCGAACTGTGGCGTGAAGCCGCATTTGCTGGCGGTATTCACGATCAGCAGAACCTTGCCTTTGAAGGCCGAGAGCTTCACCGGCTTGCCGTCGATCTGGTTGGCCTCGAAGTCGTAGACGCTGGTCATGGGAGTGTTCCTCAGGTGGACGCAGAGGCGCGATCATCGCGCGGCGGGGCTGTTCGTGCAAACGCCGACCATACGGCGCCCAGCACGATCAATGCGCCGCCCACCAGGATGCGCGGGTCCATGGTGGCCGCGCCCAGTGCCACCGACGAGACGCTGGCGAACAGCACTTCCGACAGCATGATCACCGAGCTTGTGCTCGTCGCCAGCTTCGGCGCGCCGTACTGCAGGCACACATTGGCGACGATGAAGCCCGCGCCCAGCAGCAGGGCCCAGCCCAGCCAGCCGGGTGACGCCAGCAGCGGCGAAGCGATGCCGCCTGCCGTCGTGCCGATCAGCGCCGTGACGCCACCCACCACCGCACAGCCGCAGAACATGGCCAGCGCGCGCGACTCTCCCGGCGCGTCACGCAAATGGCGCAGCGTGATGTTCGTCAACGCAAAACTGAAGCCCGCCGCCACGCCCAGCCAGTCGGGCAGGCTCGACGGAACGGGCCAGTCGACGCCCGGCGCCTTCAGCACCACCGTCACCCCGGCCAGAGCCAGTGCCACCCGCGCGAGCGCGCCGCTGGTGGGCCGCTCGCCCAGCAAAAGCCAGGACAGCAGCACGTTCCACAGCGGCATCAGGTAGAACAGCAGCACCACGCGCACCACGTCGCCCTGCGTCGCGGCCCAGTTGAAACCCACGTTGGTGAACCCGGCCGCCAGGCCCAGCGCCACCAGCATCGGAAACGCGGCAAAGCCTTTCCAGGCGTGCCGGCGCACGAGGCCCATCGCGGTGGCGATGACCAGGTAGATCAGGCAGGTGGTCCACAGCGGATGCAGCCCGTGGCTTGCGATCTGGCGGAACGGAATCCATGAAACGCCCCACACGAAGGCGTTGAACATCAAAGCAAGTGCAGGCATGGGGGCTGTGAATTCTCAGGAACACCGCGGAACCGGCTTTGCCGGGCCGCTGGTGTTGCCCCCGGTGAGGGGGTTGGCGCAGCGACACGAAGTGCGCGCAGCCTGGGGGAGGTCAATGGTGCTTGTCGCTGCGGGCGATGGCCAGCAGGTGCTCGACTTCTTCCGGGTACTTCTTCAGGTTGTTCTCGTGCCAGCGCTTGATGAGCCACATGCAGCCCGCCACCACGAGGCCGAAGGCGCTGATGGCACCGTAGGCCGACAGGCCCAGGCCCGTGCACACGCTGTAGAACGCGCCCAGGAACAGGATGCAGGCCTGCTCGTTGAAGTTCTGCACGGCGATGGAACGGCCGGCGCCCATCAGGTTGTGGCCCCGATGCTGCAGCAGCGCATTCATTGGCACCACCAGGAAACCGCCGAGCCCGCCCAGGATGATGAGGAACGGCACCGCCAGCCAGACGTTGCCGATGAAGTTCATGCCGATGACCATCAGGCCCATGGCGATGCCCATCGGGATCACGCGGGTCGCCATGTCCAGCCGCATGTACATCGACGCGACGATGGCGCCCACGGCCGTGCCGATGGTCACCACGCCGGTCAGCGCCGAGGCTTGGGTGGTGTTGTAGCCCAGGGCCAGCGAGGCCCAGGCCAGCACGATGTACTTCAGGTTGCCGCCCGCGCCCCAGAAAAGCGTGGTGGTGGCCAGCGAGATCTGGCCGAGGCGGTCGCGCCACAGGCGCGCGTTGCAATGCCAGAAGTCGGGCAGCAGCGCGGCGATGTTGCGCGCCATGCCCTGCTCGGGGTTGGCGCGCAGCGGGCGCATTTCGACGCCGGTGTGCGGAATGCGGGTGTTGAACCAGGCGGCCAGGATGTACACGAAGATCAGCACCGCAATGGCGGCTTCGGCCGGCGAATCGATGCCTGTGTCGATCAGCGGGAAGTCGAAGGCCAGCAGGTGGCTGGAGACCGCATGGCCCACCAGCGTGCCCCCGAGCACGATGCCCAGCAGGATCGAGGCGATCGTCAGGCCTTCGATCCAGCCGTTGGCCTTCACCAGCTGGGAGGCCGGCAGCAGCTCGGTCAGGATGCCGTACTTGGCCGGCGAATAGGCCGCGGCACCCAGCCCGACGATCGAATAAGACAGCAGCGGGTGCGAGCCGAACAGCATCATCAGGCAGCCGACCACCTTGATCGCATTGCTGATGAACATCACCTTGCCCTTGGGCAGCGCGTCGGCAAACGCGCCCACCAGCGGCGCCAGCACCACGTAGAAGACCGCGAAAATCGGCACCAGGGCTGCGCGTTGCCATTCGGGCGCGCCCGAACTTCGCATGAGATCGACGGCAACAACGAAGAGCGCTTGGTCGGCCAGCGACGAAAAGAACTGGGCCGACATGATCGTGTAGAAACCGCGCTTCATCGATGGGCTGGCTGGCCAGAGGGTCTGCTGGCGGTAGTGAAAAAGTGTCGCCTCAGGGGCGAATGGGCGGTTATAGCATGGGGGTACGACGCGGAAATAGGCATCCCCACGGTATTCGACCCCATTCCCGAAAATGCTAAAACATGGTCTGCATTTTCCCTGAGCCGCCCCGGAGTACGTCATGCCGCGCCCCATTCTCGCCACAGTCCACGTCGACGCCCTGCGTCACAACCTCGCGAGGGCCCGCCAATCGGCCCTGGATGCCCGCGTCTGGGCCGTGGTCAAGGCCAACGCGTACGGCCACGGCATCGAGCGGGTCTACGAGGGTTTTCGCGGTGCCGACGGCTTTGCGCTCATTGACCTGGCCGAGGCCGAGCGCGTGCGCGCCCTGGGCTGGCGCGGCCCGGTGCTGCTGCTCGAAGGCGTGTTCGACGCGCGCGACCTGGAGCTGTGCTCGCGCCTGGACCTGTGGCACACGGTGCACTGCGACGAGCAGATCGACATGCTCGCGGCCCACAAGACCCTGAAGCCGCAGCGCGTTTTCCTGAAGATGAACTCCGGCATGAACCGCCTGGGCTTCACGCCCGAGCGCTACGGCTCCGCCTGGACGCGCCTGAACGCCCTGACGCAGGTCGACGAAATTTCGCTGATGACGCACTTCAGCGACGCCGACGGCGCGCGCGGCATCGCCCACCAGCTCGAGGTGTTCGAGCGCGCCACGCGCGACATGCCGGGCGAGCGCACCATCGCCAACAGCGCCGCCACCCTGCGCCACGCCGACCTCACGCGCGGCGACTGGGTGCGCCCCGGCATCCAGCTGTACGGCAGCGCGCCCGACTTTCCCGAGCACGACGCGGCGCACTGGCAGCTGCAACCCACCATGACGCTGTCGACCAAGCTCATCGGCGTGCAGACGCTCAAGGCTGGCGACACCATCGGCTACGGCTCCAATTTCACGGCCGAAGGGCCGCTCACCATCGGCGTGGCGGCGGTCGGCTATGCCGACGGCTACCCGCGCCACTGCAACACCGGCACGCCCGTGCTGGTGAACGGCGTGCGCACCCGCATGGTCGGCCGCGTCAGCATGGACATGATCACCGTCGACCTCACGCCCGTGCCCGACGCGAAGTTCGGCGCCGAGGTCACGCTGTGGGGCCGCTCCGCTGCGTCGGGCGCGCTGCTGTCCATCGACGAGGTGGCGCGGGCCGGCGGCACCGTCGGCTACGAGCTCATGTGCGCGGTGGCGCAACGCGTGCCGTTCGCACCCCAGGCGCCCACCGACGGTCAATGAAGGTTCTTTCCAACTGGCGCTCGGTGCGCCTTTGGGAAACGCAGGTCGAACGCGACCTGCACCGCAACTACAGCCTGCGCACGCACGGCATTCTCATCGGCACCTTCACGCTGCTGCTGATGTGGGGCGTGTCGGCGCTGCAGATGCACCTGCTCCATGTCGACTCGCTGGCGGTGCGCTATTTGCTCACGCTGGGCGTGGGGTACCTGGGTTATCTGCTGGTGCTGCGCTGGTGGGCCAGGCGGCTGGTCGAGAACCGCACCGACTTCGACATCGATCCGGGCGGCGGCATCGACGTGCCCGACTTGTCACTCGACGGCAGCAACGCCGTGGACTTTGGCGGTGGCGGCAGTGGCGACGGCGGCCTGCTGTCCGATGTGGCGAGCGGGGCGCTCGACATTGCGGGCGGTGCCGACGAAGGCGCGATCGTCGTGGTGCCCGTGGTCGCCATCTTTCTCATCTGCGTGGCGGTGCTGTTCGGCGCCGGCTCGCTGGTGCTGCTCTACTTCAGCTGGGATGCCCTGTTGGCCGTGGCCGTCGAGGTTGCGTTCTCGTACGTGTCGGCACGCGCCGCGGTGCGCGTGGCGCGCGAGGGCTGGCTCATGGCCGCCGTGCGGCTCACGTGGAAACCGCTGCTCGGTGCGGTGATCAGCGCGGTGATTCTCGGGGCGCTGCTCGATCACTTCATGCCGCAGGTCAACTCCCTGCCCGAGGCCGTGCGGACTTTGCTGAAGAAGCACTGAGCGAGCCGGGCCCATCAGAGCCATCAGACCCGGCCAGCGCGCCGAGCAGGTGATCGATCAGGACCCTGCACTTGGGCACCGTGAAGCGGTTCGGCGGATAAAGAATCCAGGCGTGCCCGTGGTAGTTGCCCTGGAACTCCCAGTCGGCCAGCACCCGCGCCACGCGGCCTTCGCGCAGCGCCTCGCACGCCACGAACGCCGGCACGCAGGCCACGCCCAGGTCCGCCAGCGCCGCTTCGAGCCGGATCTCGCTGTGGTTCGAGACATAGCGCCCGCTCACCACCACCGCGGCCTCGTCTTCGCCTTCTTTCCTGAACCGCCAGTGGTTGTCGCGCTCGTGCTCACCCAGCGACAGGCAGCTGTGCGCCAGCAGGTCGCGCGGATGCGCAATGGCCTCGTGCCGTGCCAGGTAGCGCGGCGTGGCGCACAGGATGTGCTCGACCGCCATCAGCTGCCGCGCCACCAGCCCTTCGGGCGGCGCGGTGGTCAGCCGCACCACCAGGTCCACGCCTTCGCGGATCGGATCGATGTCGCGGTCTTCCACGATCAGCTGCACGTCGACTTCGGGGTAGCGCTGCAGAAAGCCGAGCATGTGCGGGTGCAGCACGCGACGTGCAAAGGCCTTGGGCGCGCTCAGTCGCACCAGCCCGCTGGGCTTTTGCGAGAACTGCTGCGCAATGTCCATCGTGCCCTGCGCCGCCAGCACCAGCTCGCGGCACCGCGCGAAAGCTTCGGCGCCCGGCTCGGTCAGGCGCAGCTGGCGCGTGGTCCGCTGCAGCAGCTGCACGCCGATTTCCTTTTCGAGGCGCTTGACCTGCCGGCTCGCGGCCGAAGGCGTCATGCCCAGCAGGTCGGCCGCGGCGGAGAAGCTGCCCAGCTCGGCGACCCGAAGAAAGGTCACCATTTCCGGCAGCACTTTGAGAAATGAATTCGTTCCCACGGCGCAATGGTCCTGTTCCGGCCGATGGCTACCCGGCACTGATGAAGCCATGAACAATTTCTTTTCTTTCTCTCTCTTGTTCATGGACGGCGGGCCGACAGTATGGATTCAAAGCAGGCGCAGGGCATTGCCACCGGTGCGTGGGGCGCGAAGAAGTGGGGCGGCATCGGGGCCGCCGAGATCATGTTGCTGCTCGTGGCGGCCGTGTGGGGCGGCAGCTATGCCGTCGCCAAGCAGGCCACGCAGCAACTGCCCGTGCTGGAGTTCATCGCGCTGCGCTTCGGGCTCACCTTCCTCGTGCTGCTGCCGGCGCTCAGGCCGCTGTTCGGCGCGCAATGGCGGCAGGGCCTGGCGGTGGGCGGGCTGCTCGGCGCCAACCTGCTGGCCATCTTCGTGTGCGAGACCTTCGGCGTGTCGCTCACCGCGGCGAGCAATGCCGCCTTTCTCATCAGCCTGTGCGTGGCGCTCACACCGTTCGTCGAGTGGTGGCTGCTCGGGCAGCGGCCGGCGCGGCGCGTGTTCTGGGCGGCGGGCCTGTCGGCCGTGGGCGCGGCGATGCTGTCGGCCACGTCGCCCGCCGACATCGCGGTGGGTTGGGGCGACGGCCTGATGGTGGTCGCGGCTTTCCTGCGCGCCGTCATGGTGTGCATGACGCGGCGGCTCGCCGGCCGGCACGCGATGCCCGCGCTCACGCTGACGGCCGTGCAGTCGGGCGTGATGGCGCTCGGTGCCATGGCGATATCGCTGGTTGCGTCGCCGCCGAACGGCGCCTGGCACATACCACCGGCCACGGCGTCCTTCTGGTGGGGCATGGCCTACCTGGTGCTGCTGTGCACGGTCTTCGCGTTCTTCGCGCAGAACCACGCGGCTTCGCGCTCGAGCCCGAGCCGGGTGGCGCTGCTGATGGGCAGCGAGCCGGTGTTCGGCGCGCTGATCGCGGTGTACGGGTTCGGCGAACGGATCGGGGCCTGGGGGTGGGCCGGTGGATTGCTGATCGTCGTGGCGGCCTGGTGGGTGACCATGCCGCCGCCTGTCGCGCCGCGCACACAAGCGTGAATTTTTAGACACGCGTCTGCAAGGCAGCGCTCTTCGGCCAAGGACAATCCCGGCCGGAGGAAGAACTGTTCACATGACTTTGAAAAAACAACTGCACGCCGCTTTCACCTGCGGCATGGTGCTGGCAATCAGCGGCTTTTCGGCGCATGCCGCCGAGGTGGAAGCACCGGTATCGGCACAGGTACCCGCAGCCCAACCCGCTACCGCGGACACCCCAATCCCCTCGCAGCCACCGGCCGTTCGCGCCCCCGAACAAGCGGCGGCCCCGCAGACCCGCCTGCTTTTCAGCCGTGGCTTCTACAAGCCAGGCATCGAGCGGCTGCGCGTGGTGCGGCGCGACGGTACGGTCACCAACATCGTGGGGCAGGTCGCGCTGAGCCTCGCGGTGTCGGCGCTCACGGGCACGACGACGGTCGGCGCTGCCGGCTTCTCAAAAGGCGATCTGGCCGGCGATGCCATCGAAGAACTCAAGGACGAGTCCCTGGCCGTCAACCCGGCCATCGCCGAATTGAACGATGCGCTGAGCAAGGTCGCCACCGACATCTACCGCAAGCGCGCCGAAGCCGCGTACACAACGGCCCTGAAGGACGGCTCCACGCCCGAGGAAATCGAAGAGGCGCGGCAAGTCCAGAAAGAGGCCGACACGCCCCTGCATCCGGGCCCGTGGCATCTGGTCTATGAAAACCTGGTGGGCTCGGACGAGTTGTTCCGCCTGAAGTTCGGCGCCGAACTCGGCCGCGCGGGCTTCATGCGCCCGCCGTTCGCGTGCCTCTATCAATCGGAGCCCATCGCCTGGACGCAGTGGAAGGCCGACAACTGGCAGCGGCTGCGCGAAGAGCGCGTGAAGGCCGTGGCCAGTTGCACCGAGACGCTGGCCGCCACGCCCGAAAAGCGCTGGTAAGCCCATGGAGGAGGGCGCAGCGTGCGCGCCTTCCTTTCTTGCAACGCTCAATACAAACCGAGCTGGCGTGTTCTCAACCGCGCCAGCCCCAGCAGCGCATCCGTGAACGGCGTGGCCACCCCGGTCAGCTCGCCCAGCTCCCGCACCACCGTCACCAGCGCATCCAGTTCCACCGAGCGGCCGGCTTCCACGTCCTGCAGCATCGAGGTCTTGAATGCGCCGAGCTTCATCGTCACCGCATGCCGGTCTTCGGGGCTCTGCGTGATCTCGATGCCGATGCGGCGGCCGATTTCCTTGGCTTCGAGCATCACGGCCGAGATGAAGCCGCGCACGTAGTCGTCGCCCATGATCAGGTCGGTGGTGGCGCCGGTCAGCGCGCTGATGGGGTTCACCGTCATGTTGCCCCACAGCTTGAACCACACGTCCTTCTGGATCTGCGGTGACAGCGTGGTGTCGATGCCGGTGCTCCTGAGCAGCTCGACCAGCTTCTGCACGCGCGGCGTGGCTTCGCCCGAAGGCTCGCCCACGATCAGCCCGTTGCCGAAGTGGTGCCGCACCACGCCGGGCCCGTCGAGCGAACAGCTGGCGTGCACCACGCAGCCGATCACGTTGCGGGCCGGAATGGCCTTGGCGATGGCGCCGACGGGGTCGACCGCCGCGAGCCGGTGCCCGGTGATCTCGCCACCGAAGCCGCCTTCGAGGAACCACCACGGCACGCCGTTCATGGCCACCAGCACCAGGGTGTCGGGCCCGATCAGCGGCCCGATGCGTTCGGCCACGCCGGCCAGCGCGGGCGCCTTCACGGCGATCACCACCAGGTCTTGCACGCCGAGCGATTCGGGGTCGGCCACCGCGTTGACCGGCACGCGCGTGCGCACGTCGCCGCGCATCAATGAAAGGCCGTCGCGCTGCAGCGCTTCGAGCGTGGCGCCGCGCGCCACCACGTTGAGCCGCTGGCCCGCTTGCGCCAGGCCCACGCCGATCCAGCCGCCGATGGCGCCGGCGCCGTAAATGCAAATCTTCATGGAAACAGTGGCCTCAGTTGCGGTAGCTGGGATCGATGCGGTCGACCTGGCGGACCAGGGCATTGAACACGTCCTGCCCGGCGCCATGCTCGGGGCTGAACTGCAGCGCGTCGCGCGTGCAGCGGCGTGCGATGTCTTCGCTCACCGGCAAGACGGAGGCGCCCATCGAGAAGGTCGCCATCTGGATCTCGCAGGCGCGCTGCAGGGTCCACAGGATTGCGAAGGTCTGCGGCAGCGTCTGGCCCCAGGCCAGCAGGCCGTGGTTGCGCAGGATCACCGCGTTGCGGTTGCCGATACTCTTCAGCAGGCGCGGGCCTTCGTCGGCGTGGATCGTGATGCCTTCGAAGTCGTGGTACGCCACCATGTCGTGCAGCTGGGCGGTATAGAAGTTGGTCTGCTGCAGGCCGTTTTGCAGGCAGGCCACGGCCACGCCGGCCGTGGTGTGCGTGTGCATCACGCAGTGCGCGCCGGGCAGGCCGTCGTGAATGGCCGCGTGCACCACGAAGCCGGCCGGGTTCACCGGGTGCGTCGAGCCGTCGAGCACCTTGCCCTGCAGGTCGATCTTCACCAGGTTGCTGGCCGTGACCTCGCTGTAGTGCAGCCCAAAGGGGTTGATGAGGAACTGCTTCTCGCCACCCGTCACGCTGTCGGGCAGCCGCACCGTGATGTGGTTGTAGATCATCTCGACCCAGCCGAGCATCGCGAACACGCGGTAGCAGGCCGCGAGCTCTTCGCGCGCGGCGCGCTCGTCGGGATGGATCGAGGGATGGACCAGCGCCGAGGCCGGCGTGGTGGTGGCGAGTGGGATGTTCATTGCAGTTCCTTCATGTGTTTAACCCTCCGCGGTGAAGCCGACCTCTTTCACGATCGGCGCCCACTTGGCGGTGTCTTTCTTGAGCAGCTCGGTCAGCTCGGCGGGCGTGGAAGACATGGCTTCCAGCCCGAAGGTGCCGAGGCCGTCGATCACGTCTTTCTGCGCGAGCGCGGACTTCATCGATGCATTCAGGCGCGCCACCAGCTCGGGCGATGCCTTGGCGGGCAGGAAGAAGGCAAACCACTCGCTGTGCGCCATGTCCTTGATGCCCTGTTCGCCGAAGGTCGGCACGTCGGGCGCGAACCGGCTGCGCTTGGCACCCGACACGCCCAGGATGCGCACCTTGCCCGATTGCAGGTGCTGCGTGATGTCGCCGATGGGGCCCGACACCGCCGAGATGTTGCCGCCCAGCAGGTCGAGCATGGCTGGCTGCGTGCCGCGGTAGGCGGCGTGCTTCAGCTCGACGTCGCCCTTCTTGCCCAGCAGCGCGCCGATGAAGTGCGGCGTGGAGCCGGCGGCCGGCGAGCCGAAGTTGGCGCCGGCCGGGTTGGCCTTGGCCCAGGCCAGGAACTCGGGCACCGTCTTCACGCTGGCCGGCACGGACGGGCCCACGGCAAAGCCGAAGTCGAAGATGCAGGCGATGCTGACCGGGGCGATGTCGACCATCGGGTCGTACGGCAGCTTCTTGTAGATGTGCGGATAGATCGTGAGGATCGAGGTCGGCGTCTGCAGGATGGTGCTGCCGTCGGCCGGGCGGCCCTTCACGTAGCTCACGGCGATCTGGCCGCCGGCGCCGGTGCGGTTCTCGACCACGGCCGTCCTTGCGTAGTCGGGACTGAGCTTCTGCGCCAGGCGGCGGCAGGTGGTGTCCGAGGTGCCGCCGGCCGCGAAGCCGGTGACGATGGTCGCGGTCTCGATGCCGGCTTGCGCAAAGGCCTGCTGGCCGATGCCCGCGAGCAGCGCCGAGGCGCCGGTGGTCTGCAGGATCTGGCGGCGTGTGAAGCTCATGATGGGTCTCTCTCCGGGACGTTGTGGTGAAGGATCAAGACTCGTCGCGCAGCCAGGTGACCGCGCCCGAGTGGGTCACGGCGCCCTGGTGGGCAGGGCGCACGGTGAGCGCGTATTTTTCCAACAAACCACCTTTTGGCGCCCCCGCGTTTACCTCACGTCCCGCCAGGCGCGAGGCAATTTCCCCGGCCGTGAGCTCCACCGAAATGGTGCGTGCCTCGGCCCGCGCATCGATGGCCACCATGTCGCCGTCGCGCAGCGCCGCAATCGGCCCGCCGTCGGCCGCTTCGGGCCCCGCGTAGCCGATGCACAGGCCGCGCGTGGCACCCGAGAAGCGCCCGTCGGTCAGCAGCGCCACCTTGTCGCCCATGCCCTGGCCGTAGAGCAGGGCGGTAATGCCCAGCATCTCGCGCATGCCGGGGCTGCCCTTGGGGCCTTCGTTGCGGATGACGATCACGTCGCCAGCTTCGTAGCGGCGGTTCTGCACGGCCGCCTGCGCTTCTTCTTCCGAATTGAAGACGCGCGCCGGGCCGCGGAACACCAGGCCCTTCAGGCCCGCCGTCTTCAGCAGCGCGCCATCGGGGCAGAGGTTGCCCTTGAGCACCGCCAGGCCGCCGTCGCGCGTGATCGGGTTGCCGGCCTCGCGCACCACCCGGCCGTCGGGCGAGAGGGCGTCGGCCAACTCCTCGGCCATCGTGCGGCCGGTGAAGGTGAGGGCGTCGCCGTGCAGGAAGCCCTGCTCCATCAGCGTGCGCAGGATGACGCCCGCGCCGCCGATGTAGAACACGTCGCGCGCCAGGTACTGGCCGCCCGGGCGCAGGTCGGCAATGAGCGGCGTGCGCGCGAAAATTTCGGCCACGTCGTCCAGGTGGAACTTGATGCCGGCCTCGTGCGCAATGGCCGGCAGGTGCAATGCGGCATTGGTCGAGCCGCCCGTGGCCGACACCACGGCGCAGGCGTTTTCCAGCGCCTTGCGCGTCACGATGTCGCGCGGCAGCGGGCTGTCGCCCATCACCGCCTTCATGAGGTTCTTCGCGGCGCGGCGCATCAGCGGCGCGCGTTCGCTGAACACCGCCGGCACCATGCTCGAGCCGATGGGCGCCAGGCCCAGCGCCTCCGACACCATGCCCATGGTGTTGGCCGTGAACTGCCCCGCGCAGGCGCCGGCCGTCGGCAGGCAGGCGCGGCTCATGGCGTCGAGCTCGTCGTGCGTGGCGGTGCCGGCCAGCACCTTGCCGATGGTCTCGTAGGTGTCGACCACGTTCAGGTCGCGCCCGTCGGGGCCGGGCATCTGCCCCGGCAATGCCGAGCCGCCGTGCACGAACACGCTCGGCACGTTGCAGCGCACCATGCCCATCATCAGGCCCGGCAGGTTCTTGTCGCAGGCGCCGATGGCGAAGATGCCGTCCCACTGGTGGCCGCGCGTGGAAGCTTCCACGCTGTCGGCGATCAGCTCGCGCGAGATCAGCGAAAAGCGCATGCCCGAATGCGCCATGGTGAGCCCGTCGCTCACCGACACCACCGGGCATTCGTGCGGCGTGCCGCCGCCCGCGTAGATGCCGGTCTTGGCATGCTGCGCCTGCTCGCGCAGGTTCAGGTTGCACGGGCTCATTTCGCCGCCCGTGTGGAACACCCCGATGTGCGGGCGCGCGATGTCCTCGTCGTCCTGGCCCAGCGCATGCAGGAAGCTGCGCGTGGTCGCGCGGATCGTGCCCTCGCGGATGGTGGCGGAGCGAAAGCGCAGGGCGGCGGGGTCTTTGGGCGTCGTGGTCATGCGGCTGGCGTGGGCTGGCGCTTGTGCTTGTGCTTGTGCGTGTACGTGGATGGGATGCGAAGAAGCGTCAGAACATGCCGTTCTTGTTGGCGGCGGTTTCGGGAACGGGCTGCACCACGTCCCAGTGCTCGACGATCTTTCCGTTCTCCAGCTTGAAGATGTCGACGATGGCGCTGCCGCGCGTGCCCGGCTCGCGCACCGCGTTCACGTGCAGGATCACGTAGTCGCCATCGACGAAGCTGCGCTTGATGTCGCTGTGCGACTTCGGAAACCTCTCGCGCAGGAAGGCAATGAACTTGCGAAAGCCCTCGGGCCCGTCGGCCGCCGTGGGGTTGTGCTGCACATAGCGGCTGCCCACGTGCTGCAGGGCCGCCTCGGCGTCTTTCTGGTTCAGGCCCTTCTCGTAGAAGGCGAGCACGGTCTGGCGGTTGGCCTCCTGCTGGGCCTGCGACATCGGGCTCTTGCCCGGCTGGGCGCAGGCCGCGAGGAACAGGGTGGCTGTCGCGGCCAGGGCCGCCAGGGTCATGCGTCGCATCGGGTGCTCCAGGAGTGAATGGGCGGGGTCAGTAGCCGTTGGGCGAGGCGGCGCCCGGGGCGGTCTTGTACTTCGCGAGCAGTTGCTTGGCCGCCGCCGCCAGCAGGATGGTGTCGACCCCCACCGCCACGAACAGCGCGCCGGCCGCGAGCCACTTGCGCGCCTGCTCCTCGGTGGTCGACAGAATGCCCGGCGCCTTGCCGGCCTTCAGGATGCGCGCGACGGCGTCGGCGATCACGGCCTGCACCTCGGGGTGGTTGGGCTGGCCCACGAAACCCATCGACGCCGACAGGTCGGCCGGCCCGATGAACACGCCGTCCACGCCCGGGGTGGCCGCGATGGCATCGATGTTCTTCATGGCCTCGACCGTCTCGGCCTGCACCAGCAGGCAGGTCTGCGCGTTGGCTTCGTGCAGGTAGTTCGGGTAGGCCTGCCAGCGCGAGGCGCGGGCCAGTGCGCTGCCCATGCCGCGGATGCCTTCGGGCGGGTAGCGCATGCCCTGCACCAGCCGCGCGGCCTGCTCGGCGGTGTCGACCATCGGCACGAGGATGGTCTGCGCACCGATGTCCAGGTATTGCTTGATGAGCGTGGTGTCGCCGGTCGGAATGCGCACGATCGGGTGCGAGCGCTCCGCTTCGGGCTGCGCCGACCACGCGCTCGAAATGCCCTGCAGCTGCCCGAGCACCGAGCGCACGTCGTTGGGCGCGTGCTCGCCGTCGACCAGCAGCCAGTCGTAGCCGGTGCCGGCCAGCAGCTCGGCCACGTAGCCATCGGCCAGGCCGACCCAGAGGCCGATCTGGGGCTTGCCGGCCTGCAGGGCCTGCTTGAATGTGTTGAGGGGTGTTTGCATGGGAGTGACGGTGGCCTTTTTGTTGTTCAGACGAAGCGGAAGGCGATGGAGCCCAGCGGGCCGTAGTCGGCGTGGAAGGTGTCGCCCGGCACCGCGTTGGTGGGCCGCGTGAACGAGCCGCCCAGCACCACTTCGCCGGCCTCCAGGCATTCGTCCCATGGCGCGAGCTTGTTGGCGAGCCAGGCCACGCCGGTGGCGGGGTGGTTGAGCACGGCCGCGGCCACGCCCGACTCTTCGATCACGCCGTTCTTGTAGAGCAGCGCGCTCACCCAGCGCAGGTCGACCGCGTCGGGTTTCACCGGCCGGCCGCCGAGCACGATGCCCGCATTGGCCGCGTTGTCGGCGATGGTGTCGAACACCTTGCGCATGGCCTTGGTGTGGCGGTCGAACTGCTCGATGCGCGCGTCGATGATCTCGATGGCGGGCACCACGTAGTCGGTGGCGGCCAGCACGTCGAAGATGGTCACGTTCGGGCCCTGCAGCTTCTTGCCGAGAACGAAGGCCAGCTCGACCTCGATGCGCGGCGCAATGAAGCGCTTGAACGGAATGTCGCCGCCCTGCTCGAAGAACATGTCGTCGAGCAGCGTGCCGTAGTCGGGCTCGGTGATCTGGCTGGATTGCTGCATGGCGCGCGAGGTCAGGCCGATCTTGTGGCCTTTGACGATGCGGCCTTCGGCGATCTTGTTCTTCACCCATTCGCGCGAGATGGCGTAGCCGTCTTCAATGGTCATCTCGGGAAAGCGCTTGGAGAAGTGCTCGACCTGCACGCGCGACTTTTCGCTCTCGTGCAGTTCGGCGGCCAGTTGGGCGATGGTGGCTGTGGACAGCATGGGGGCTCGCTTCTTTTTTATGGCTTGTTGAACAGGGGGTGCAGGTTGCTGTGCTTGCCGTCGTACACCTGCCCCGGGCTCTCGTCGATCTGCAGCGTGATGCCGATGTGGCGCTGCTCGAAGATGGGTGCGAAATGCGCGCGCACGTCGGCCAGCAGCTCGTCGCCGGCTTTTTTCTTCACCGCCTCGGAGCGGCCCGCGGCCATGCGGATGTTCAGGTACACGAAGGCGTAGTCGGCCTCGCCGTCGGCCACCGCGAAGTGCGCGGCGGGGTAGGCCAGCACGCGCGTGCCGCCTATGGGAAACACCGGCTTGCCGGCCTCGTCGCGCTGCGTGAGCATGGTGTCGGCCAGCGTGCGGCACAGCGCCGACATGTCGGTCTCGGCTTCGATGTTGGGCGTGTACAGGATCACCAGATGCGGCATGGCGGCAAGGCTCCGTTGTGCTTCAGGCCACCGACATGACGGCGGCCGTGCAGGTCACCGCGAAGATCGGGATGGCCTTCATGTGAAAAATCTCGCCCTTGCCGCGCGCGGCCGCGGCCACGCTCAGGAAGGTGCGAATCTCGAAGCCGCCCTGGCCCGCTTCGCGGTAGGTGGCTTCGTCGTTGTAGTCGGCCTGCGAGAGCAAGGCGTCGCGGTCGTTGGCGCACCAGCGGCGCATGAACTCGGCGTCCCACTCGGCATTCACCTTGCCCGAATCGGGCGTGGCCGGCCAGTGCGAAATGCCGCCCGTGCCCACCAGCGCAATGCGCTCGGGCGCCTTGTCGCAGGCGCGGCGCAGCGCCTCGCCGAATGCCCAGGCGCGGTGCAGCGGCGTGAGCGGCGGGCCCTGGCAGTTGATGTTCACGGGAATGACCTTGGTGTCGAAGTTCGGCGTCAGGAAGTTCAGCGGCACCATGATGCCGTGGTCGAACTTCCATTCTTCCGCATAGGCGACGTCCACGGTCTGCATCACTTCGCGGATCAGGCGCTGCGACAGCGCGGCGTCGCCTGGCACCCTGGTCTTCTCGATGCCCAGCCACTTCGGGTCTTCGATCGGGCCTTCGTAGCTGTCGGCCATGCCAATGGCATAGGCCGGCATGTTGTTCATGAAGAAGTTGGCGAAGTGCTCCGCCGCGATGACGATCACCGCATCGGGCTTCGTGGCGCGCATGGCTTCGCCGAAGCGATGGAACTGCGCGTGGAACTCGTCCTTGACCGCCGGGTCGGCCAGGTGGGCGCGGCCCGTGATGCCGGGGGCGTGGCTGCACACGCCTGCGAATACGAGACTCATACGCCTGCCACCTTTTCGTCTGTGCCTGTCGTCATTGCGTAGATACCTGCGCGCACCGGACCGTATTTGCGCACGCCTTCGCGCATCGCTTCGAGGTAGTCGGCCCAGGGAATGCCGAGCAGCGGCGCGAAGTGCATCAGCAGCTGGCCGTTGCAGCCGAGCACGTAGAGCTTGCCGATGTCGCCGGTGCCGATGGCTTCGCGTTCTTCGGCGTTCAGGTCGTAGTCGGCCAGCAGCGCGGCGCGCGTGTCGCCGCCGTCGGCGTAGCGGCGCTGCACCTCGGCCTCGCGGTTCAGCGCGAACAGGAATTTCTGCATCGCATAGAGGCTCATCGGTCAGCCCTCGATCTGGATGTTGGCCTTGCGGATCACGTCGCCGTACTTCGCGATCTCGCTCAGGATGAAAGCCGCAAAGCGCTCGGGCGTGCCCGACAGCGACGCAATGCCTCCCTTGTGGAAGGCATCCGTTACCGCCGGCCCGGCGAGCGCGCGGTTCACTTCGGCGTTCAGGCGCTGCACGATGGCATCGGGCGTGCCGGCGGGTGCCAGCAGGCCGTTCCACGAATTGGACTCGATGGCCACGCCCTGTTCGGCCAGTGTGGGTATGGCCGGCGCGTACTGCGAGCGTTGCGCGGTCGCCATGCCGAGCGCGACCAGCTTGCCGCTCTGGATGTGGCCGCGAAACTCGGGCCAGTTGCCGAACATCACCGTCACCTGGCCGCCGAGCAGGTCTGTCAGGGCGGGGCCTTGCCCCTTGTAGGGCACGTGCACGATGTCCAGCCCCATCTGCAGCTTGAGCATTTCGCCCGACAGGTGGGCCGAGGTGCCGTTGCCGAAAGAGGCAAAGCTCAGCGTGCCCGGCTTGGCCTTGGCCAGGGCGCGAAGGTCGGCCAGCGTCTTCAGGCCGCTGTTCGGGTGCGTGGCCAGCACGTGCTCGGACATGCCCATCAGCGCGACGGGGCGCAGGTCTTTCTGCGTGTCGTAGGGCAGCTTGCGGATCAGCGTCTGGTTGGCCGTGAAGCTGTTGGCCACGCAGACGAAGGTGTAGCCGTCGGGCGGCGACTTGGCGGCCGCGTCGACACCGATCACCGTGCCGGCGCCGGGCTTGTTGTCGACGATCACGGGTTGGCCGAGCGTCTTCGACAGTTCGACGCCCACCAGCCGCGCCACGAAGTCGGTGGTGCCGCCGGGCGTGAAGGGCACGATCACGCGGACCGGCTTGTTGGGCCATGCCGCCTGCGCGCGCGCCAGAGAGGGCAGGGCCGCGAATGCAGCCGCGCCTTGCAGCAGTGCCCGACGTTGGGAGTTCACGCCACGCCCCAGTGCGGAATGTGGTGCGAGCCCAGCGACACCGCCACGTTCTTCGGCTCGCAGAACACCTCGTAGCTCCAGGTGCCGCCTTCGCGGCCGGTGCCCGAGGCCTTGGTGCCGCCGAAGGGCTGGCGAAGGTCTCTTACGTTCTGGCTGTTGACGAAGCACATGCCGGCTTCCACGGCGGCCGCCACGCGATGGGCCTTGCCGATGTTCTCGGTCCACACGTAGCTGGAGAGGCCGTACTGGATGTCGTTGGCCAGGCGGATCGCATCGGCCTCGTCCTTGAACGGGATCAGGCAGGCGACCGGGCCGAAGATTTCGTCCTGCGCGATCTTCATGCGGTTGTCGACGTCGGCGAAGACGGTGGGCATCACGTAGTTGCCGCGCTGAACGCGGTCCGGCAGGTTGCTCGGTGCTTCGAGGCCACCGCACAGCAGGGTCGCGCCTTCCTTCGGGCCCAGCTCGATGTAGCTGCGCACCTTGGCCAGGTGGGCCTGCGAAATCATCGGGCCGACGATGGTCTTCTCGTCGAGCGGGTCGCCCACGGTGATGCGCTTCGCGCGCTCCGCGAACTTGGCGGCAAAGTCGGCGTAGATCGACTGCTGCACCAGGATGCGCGAGCCGGCCGTGCAGCGCTCGCCGTTGTTGCTGAAGATCATGAACACGGCCGCGTCGAGCGCGCGGTCGAGGTCGGCGTCTTCGAAGATCACGAAGGGGCTCTTGCCGCCCAGCTCCATGCTGAACTTCTTCAGGCCCGCGCTCTTCACGATGCGGTTGCCCGTGGCGGTGGAGCCGGTGAACGAAATGGCGCGCACGTCGGGGTGGCCCACCAGCGGCTCGCCGGCTTCCTTGCCGTAGCCGTGCACCAGGTTCAGCACGCCGGGCGGAATGCCGGCCTCGAGCGCCAGCTCGCCCAGGCGCGCGGCCGTGAGCGGCGACAGCTCGCTCATCTTCAGCACCGCCGTGTTGCCGAAGGCCAGGCAGGGCGCGACCTTCCAGGTGGCCGTCATGAAGGGCACGTTCCACGGGCTGATGAGCGCGCACACGCCCACCGGGTGGAACAGCGTGTAGTTCAGGTGCGTGGGCGTGGGGTAGGTGTGGCCGTCGACGCGCGTGCACATCTCGGCGAAGTAATAGAAGTTGTCGGCGGCGCGCGGAATCAGCTGCTTGCCGGTCTGCGCGATCACCTGCCCGCAGTCGTTGGTTTCGGTCTGCGCAATCTCGGGCACGTGCGCGGCGATCAGGTCGCCGAGCTTGCGGATCAGCTTCGCGCGTTCGGGCGCGGGCATGCCGGCCCACTTGGGGAAGGCTTCCTTGGCGGCGGCCACGGCAGCGTTGACTTCGGCTTCGCCGCCCGAGGCGACTTCGGCCAGCACTTCCTGCGTGGCCGGGTTGACGGTTTCGAAGTAGTCGGTGCCGGTGACCGATTTGCCGTTGATGAGGTGGTTGATCTGTTGCATGGAAAAAGGTCCGTCCGGTTCAGTCGAGCTTGATGTCGCGCGCCTTGATCAGCGCATGCCATTTCTTGCGCTCCGCATCGGTGTAGCGCGTCATTTCGGTGGCGTCGGCGGGGCGTGCTTCCCAGCCGGCGTCGTAGAGTTTCTGTTTCACGCCGGCATCGCCCATGGCCTTCTGCAGCTCGGTGCCGAGCTTTGCCTGCACCTCCTTCGGCGTGGCGGCGGGCGTTACCAGGCCCTGCCAGGTGTAGGCCTCGACATTGCCGTAGCCCAGTTCTTTTGCCGTGGGCACGTTGGGCAGTTGCGGAATGCGCTCGGCCGACATGGCCAGAAGCGGCACCACCTTGCCGGCCTTGACCGCGCTCACGCCGCTGGGCAGGTCGAGCATCATCAGCGGCACCTGTCCGCCCATGAGGTCTTGCAGTGCGGGGGCGCCGCCCTTGTAGGGCACGTGCAGCATCGACACGCCGGCCTCGCGCTGGAACAGTTCCATCGCCAGGTGGTGCGGGCTGCCGGTGCCCGGCGTCGCGATGCTGTACTTGCCGGGCGAGGCCTTCAGCGCGGCAATGAGCGCCTTGGCATTGGCCAGGCCTGCATTGGGCGCGGCCGTGATGATGAGCGGCGAGCGGCCCATCATGCCGACCAGCGCGAAGTCTTTCTCGGCGTCGTAGGGCAGCTTCTTGTAGAGCGCGGGGTTGTAGACCAGCACGCCGTTGTCGGCCGAGAACACCGTGTAGCCGTCGCCCGGTGCGCGCGCCACCGTCTCCGACGCGATGATCGCGCCGGCACCGGGCTTGTTGTCGATGATGACGGGCTGGCCGACCTGCTGCGACACCTGCGCGCCGACCGTGCGTGCCAGGAAGTCGGTGCCGCCGCCGGCCGGGTAGCCCACCACCCAGCGCACGGACTTGGCGGGGAATGCGGCCGTTTGCGCCGGCGCATCGAGCGCGAACATCGCGGCGCTCAATGCCACGAGTGCGGTGGCGAGTCGAAGGGTCTTCTTTCTGGCGTTCATGGGGCGTTTGTCTCCGCTGGTTTTTTGTGTGACAGGAAAAAAGGAGGGCGTGCTCAGGCCGCGTCGATGGTGTTGACCAGCGCGCCGATGTGCTCGATCTGGGTCACGACCACGTCGCCCGGCTTGCAATCGACCACGCCGTCGGGCGTGCCCGTGAGGATCAGGTCGCCCGGCGACAGCGTCATGAAGCGGCTGAAGTACTCGATGAGGAAGGGCGCGTCGAAGATCATGTCGCGCGTGTTGCCCTGCTGCGTGACCGTGCCGTTGACGGTGGTCCGCAGCGCGAGCGCCATGGGTCCACCTGGAAGGTTGTGCACATCGGCCGCATCGACGAACCACGGGCCCAGCGGCGTGCAGGTGTCGCGGTTCTTCACGCGCAGGTTCGGGCGATACCAGTTCTCCAGGTAGTCGCGAATGGCGTAGTCGTTGGCCACGGTGTAGCCGCCGATGAAGTCGTACGCGTCGGCGCGCTTCACGTTCTTCGCGGTCTTGCCGACGACGATGGCCAGCTCGCATTCGTAGTGCATGAACTGCACGCCCGCCGGGCGGTGCGTGTGCTGGCGGTGGCCGATGAGCGTGCTCTGGCCCTTGACGAAAACCAGCGGCTCTTCGGGCGCCTTGAACTCCAGCTCCTTCGCGTGGTCTGCGTAGTTCAGGCCCAGCGCGAGGATGGTGCGCGGGCGCGGCGTGGGCGCGAGCGGCGGCAGCCACGTGAGCTGCTCCTGCGGCACCACGCGGCCGTCTTGCAGGCGCACGGCGGCATCGGGCTGGCCGTTGAATTCGTGGGCGGTGCCGGTGTGTTCGCGGCCTTCGTAAATGACGCGTGCGTGCTTCATGCGGCGCTTTCCTCTGGCTGCTGCACCAGCGTGTTGTTCAGTGTCTCGAACCCCGGCGCGGAGATCTCGATGCGGTCGCCTGCGCGGGCCAGCGGACGACCGGCGTCGCAGCCGAGCATCAGCACGTCGCCGTGCGCGAGCGTCATGAAGTCGCCTACATCGGCGAGCAGTTGCTTCGCCGGACGCACGAGCTGCGAGAAGTCGATGGACTGCTTCAGTTCACCGTTGATGCGCACCTCGGCGCGAAAGTCGGCGGGGTCGGCCACCTCCTGCGCGTCGCGCAGCGCGGGGCCGATGCCCAGGAAGCCGTCGACGCACTTGAACTTCACCGGCGGGCGGAAAAAGCTCGCATGCGGAATCGACAGGTCGTTCATCAGCACGAAGCCTTCGACGTCGCCTTCGGCGCCGATCACCATGCCGATGCTGGCGCCGATCTCGACCTCGCGGGTGCCGACCGGCACCGCGATGGCGCTGCCGTTCGGGCTCCAGGTGTTGGCCGTCTTCACGTACAGCACGGGCGCTTTCGGCGGTGCCTTGTAGGGCGGCTGCGTCATCTGCGGCGCGAGCGCCAGGACTTCGGCGCGGAAGTTCAGCAGCGTGCCGTACACGGTGCCGGTCGGAAGGTAGTGCGGTGATGGTGTGCCGGGGGTGCTCATGAAGGCTGTTCCAGTGCGATGAGTTCGTCGAGCAGCCCGTAGAGCTGCGAGAGCTTGGCCTTGCCCAGCGACTGTTCCATCCAGTCGTAGTGCGCCTCGATGCTGGTGCCCAGGCGCTTGACCAGCTTCATGCCGTGCGGCGTGGCCTCGACCACGGTGCGGCGCTGGTCCGCGGGGTCGCGGGCGCGGGTGATGAGGTTGTCGCGCTCCATGCGTGCGAGCACGCCGGTCAGGCTGGGGCCCAGGATGAAGGCCTCGCGCGCCACGCGGCCGGTATCGACCGCGCCGTGTTCGCCCAGCACGCGCAGCACGCGCCATTGCTGGTCGGACAGCGCGTGTTCGCGCAGGCTGGGGCGCGTGTGGGCCATCACGGCTTCGCGGGCCTGCAGCAGCAGGCGCGGCAAATTGCGGTGCGTGAATGTCGTGCTCAATGCATGTCTCTCGTGAAATTACTTAACATGTTAAATGATTCGTCGTTTGTTTCCAAGGCACCAGCCATCAGGGTTTGTGCGGACACATAGGGTCTGTCATCAATCGGACGCCCGCGCGCTGGCCCCCGCTGCACGGCGCATTGCGGCGTTGCCCTTCGCTTGTGTAGCGGTGCTACACGGCACTCAGGGCGCCTTGCACTGCACCGCGCAGCAGGGGCTCGCGTGGGCGTCCGATTGATGACAGACCCTAAACTCCTCGCATGGCCAAGGACAAAACAACTTTCGTATGCAGTGAATGCGGCGGCACCAGCCCCAAGTGGCTCGGCAAATGCCCGAGCTGCGGCGCCTGGAACACACTGATCGAGCAGGTCGCGGGAAGCGGCGCGCCGGCCAACAACCGCTTCGGCACGCAGTTCTCTCCGCTGGCGGGCGTTTCCGAACTCGCCACGCTGTCCGAGATCGAAGCCACCGACATCGCGCGCACGCCCACCGGCATCGACGAGCTCGACCGCGTGCTGGGCGGCGGCATCGTGTCGGGCGGCGTCACGCTGATCGGCGGCGACCCCGGCATCGGCAAGTCGACGCTGCTGCTGCAGGCGGTCGATGCCTTGCAGCGCGCGGGGCAGAACGCGCTGTACGTCACCGGCGAAGAAAGCGGCGCGCAGGTGGCGCTGCGCTCGCGCCGGCTCGGGCTCGACCACTCGCAGGTGCAGGTGCTGGCCGAGATCCAGCTTGAAAAGATCATTGCCACGCTCGACGCCACGCGCCCCGCCATCGCGGTGATCGACTCGATCCAGACGGTGTACTCCGACCAGCTCACCTCCGCGCCCGGCTCGGTGGCGCAGGTGCGCGAATGCGCGGCGCACCTCACGCGCTTCGCCAAGACCAGCGGCACGGCCGTGGTGCTGGTGGGCCACGTCACCAAGGAAGGTGCACTGGCCGGTCCGCGCGTGCTGGAGCATATGGTCGATACGGTGCTGTACTTCGAAGGCGACACGCATTCGAGCTTTCGCCTGGTGCGCGCCATCAAGAACCGCTTCGGCGCGGTGAACGAGATCGGCGTGTTCGCCATGACCGAGCGCGGCCTGAAGGGCGTGACCAACCCGAGCGCCATCTTCCTGAGCCAGCATGCCGAGCCGGTGCCCGGCAGCGTGGTGCTGGTCACGCTCGAAGGCACGCGGCCCATGCTGGTGGAAATCCAGGCGCTGGTCGACAACGGCGGACCGAGCCCGCGCCGCCTGTCGGTGGGCCTGGACCGCGACCGCCTCGCGATGCTGCTGGCGGTGCTGCACCGCCATGCCGGCGTGGCCTGCATGGACCAGGACGTGTTCGTCAATGCGGTGGGCGGCGTGCGCATCAGCGAGCCCGCGGCCGACCTGGCCGTGATGCTGGCCATTACCTCCAGCCTGCGCGGCAAGCCGATGCCCAAGGGCTTCATCGCTTTCGGCGAAGTGGGCCTGGCCGGCGAAGTGCGTCCCGCGCCGCGCGGGCAGGAGCGCCTGCGCGAAGCCGCCAAGCTGGGCTTCAGCATTGCCGTCGTGCCGCGGGCCAATGCGCCGCGCAAGGGCGCCAAGGAAATCGAAGGCCTGACCATCCATCCCGTCGACCGCATCGAAGAAGCGATGGACGTGGTGCGCCGGCTCGACTGAGCCTCAACAAGTCAACAAGCGGATGCCATCGGCCGTCCCGCGGGTTACCCTGCGGGCGGTGGCGCAGCCGTTCACACCTTCGGAGGATTCACCATGCAACTCATCGTTTCCGCCAGCCTCATCGCGGCGGTCGTCCTGTGGGGGCTGGTTTCGCCGGCCACGCTCGACAGCGTGTTCGGCGCCGCGCTGGCCGGCATCACGCGCAACTTCGGCTGGTTCTACCTGTGGGTGGTGCTGGGGCTGGTGGTGCTGGCGTTCTTCCTGGCCTTCAGCCGCTTCGGCGACCTGAAGCTGGGCGATGAAGACGACGAGCCCGAGTTTTCCATCGGCGCCTGGTTCGCGATGCTGTTCGCGGCCGGCATGGGCATCGGGCTGGTGTTCTGGGGCGTGGCGGAGCCGATCTCCCACTACGCGAGTCCGCCGCCGGGCGTGATCGCGGCCACGCCCGACGCCGCTGGCGTGGCCATGCGCTACGCCTTCTTTCACTGGGGCCTGCACCCGTGGGCCATCTACGGCATCGTCGGCCTGTCGATCGCGTTCTTCAGCTTCCGCCGCAAGGCACTGCCGCTGGTCAGCTCGGCCACCGAGGCGCTGCCGTGGCGCTTCGTGCAGCGGCTGTCGCCGGCCTTCAACGTGCTGGCGGTGGTGGCCACGGCGTTCGGCGTCGCGGCATCGCTGGGCATGGGCGCGACGCAGATCAACAGCGGGCTGCACGCGGCCTTCGGCACCGAGATCGGCCGCTGGACGCAGGCGACGATCATCGTGGTGACGACGGTGCTGTTCATTACCTCGGCGGTGACCGGCGTCGAGCGCGGCGTGAAGTGGCTGTCGACGGGCAACCTGGTGCTGGCGGCGTTGCTGGCGCTCGTGGTGCTGGTCGTGGGGCCGACCATCGCCATCGTCGAGACCTTCACCAACACGCTGGGCTCGTACCTTGCCGAGTTCGTGCGCATGAGCCTGCGCATGAACCCGTTCCGCAACAGCTCGTGGGTCGGCGACTGGACGCTCTTCTACTGGGCCTGGTGGCTGGCGTGGTCGCCGTTCGTGGGGCTGTTCATCGCGCGCGTGTCGCGCGGCCGCACCATCCGCCAGTTCATCCTGGGCACGGTGATCGCGCCCACGCTGGTGGGCTTCGCGTGGTTCTCGGTGTTCGGCGGGGCGGCGCTCAACTTCCAGATTTTCCAGGGCGTGCCGCTGGTCGAGGCGGTGCGGGCCGACGTGTCGACCACCATGTTCGTGATGTTCAAGGCCATGCCCATGGGCATGCTGCTGTCGGTGGTGGCCACGCTGCTGGTGTTCGTGTTCTTCGTCACCTCGGGCGATTCCGCCACGCTGGTGCTGGGCATCATGAGCACCAAGGGCAACCCGAACCCGCCGGCCCGCGTGAAGATCACCTGGGGCGTGCTGGTGGCGGCCATTGCACTGAGCCTGCTCTTCGCGGGCGGGATCAAGGCCATACAGACGGCGACCATCGTGTTCGCGCTGCCCTTCGCGTTCGTCATCCTGCTGATGGCGCTGTCGGTCACGCTGGCCATCCGCGACGACTGGAACGCGGAGCAGAAACGCGAACGCGAGCTGCGACGCAAGATGCGGCAGCTCGTGAACGGTTAGCTCTTGTTGTTATTAAAAAAAGCCCGGCGCACCACTGGCGCGCCGGGCACCCCCCCTATCCCCCGATGTGCATCGTGAACGCCGGTCCGCTGTTGAGCACGCATTGGCCGCTGCCCAACGTGGCCGAGTTCATCGTGTACTGGCAACTCAGGTTGCCGCCGCGGCTGCCGGTGGCATTTGCCACGCCGGTGCCCCGCGAGCCTGCGACCCGTGTTGCCTCTCCCTGAAATTGTTCGCCGCCGATCTGCGCATTGAAGTGGCCGCGGCCGTTCATGTCGCTGGTCACCGTGCCGCCGATCGTTCCGTAGCGCGCCGCCTCCGCGTTGGACGGATAGAGCCGTGCGCTGAAGGTCTGTGCCACCGGCACCGGCGCGACCGCATAGCTTTGCTGCGACGGCAGGTTGGGTGCGGGTTGTCCCAGCGGCACCACGTAGCAGCCGCTGAGTGCGGTGGCCGAGAGCGTGGCGGCAAGGGCGAGACGGACGAATGTGACGGAACGCGGGATGTTCATATGCTTTTCACTGGCCCGGGCAGATGCCCGTGCGGCGAAATGTGCCGGGTGTGGCCTCAGGGGTGCGCGCATTTCGCGGTGAGTACCGCGCCGCGCGCCCGGAAGTAGCCACGGCCGCTACTGCGGCATGTGTGGAATGCGCGGAGGGGCAGTGGCGCGGCGGCAGAATCTCGCTCCCATCCTCGCAGGCCCCGAATGAAATCGACTTCTCCGCCCATCGCCGCCGTCATGGTCCACGCCAGCGACGTCGACGCGGCGCTCGACTGGTACACCAAAGCATTCCCCGATGCCCGGCGGGTGTCGATCGGTACGCCGGCCTTCGAGTGCCTGTCGCTGCATGGCGTGCTGCTGGAGATCGTTCCGGCGGACGGGAAAGTCGGCTCGGGCGCCTTCGGTTCTGTCGTGTACTGGAACGTCGAGCGCTTCGACGAAGCCCTGGCGCATCTGCAATCGCTCGGCGCGGCGCTGTACCGCGGCCCGATGTGGCTTCAGGGGGAGGAGGAAGGGGCGGAGGGCGAACAGTACATGTGCCAGGTGCGCGATCCCTGGGGCAACTGCATCGGCTTGCGGGGCCCATCCAGCGGGCGGCGACAATGCGCGCCATGAATTTTCAGAAATTTCTGGTGCCCGTGGGCGCCATCCTTCTTCTCGGCCTGGCCTGGCGCAGCGGCGGCTGGGGCGGCGTCGCGCTGGCCGGCGGCGCGATCGTGATGTTCCTGCTGCTGCACTTCAACCGCGCGATGCAGGTGCTCAAGCGGGCGGCCGAGCGGCCGGTGGGCTACGTGGCCAGCGCCGTCATGCTCAACGCCAAGCTCAAGCAGGGCGTGACGCTGATGCACGTCATTGCCATGACGCGCGCCCTGGGCGAGCTGCATTCGCCGAAGGACGAGCAGCCCGAGCTGTACCGCTGGACCGACAGCGGCGGCTCGTACGTCGATGCCGTGTTCAACGGCGGCAAGCTGCAGAGCTGGACGCTCACGCGGCCCGAGACGCCGCCCGAAGAAGAAACCCCGGCGAGCTGAGCGCTCGCCGGCCCATCAGCGCCGCATCAGCGCCGCGTCAGAACGGCGCGTCTTCTTCCTCGGCGGCATCGGCCGGGGTCGTGGTGGTCGGCGCCGAGGCCGGCTTGGCTGCAGTTGCAGCAGCCTTTGGCGCTTCATCGGGCAGGGCCGCCGAGAAGGCCGCCTCGCCGCCCAGCGCGTCGAGCAGCGCCGGCACCATCTGGCCCAGTTCGCCCGTGGCAATGGCCACGTCGGCGTCGAAGTTGTCTTCCTTCTTGCCGCCCGCGGCGCCGTCGCCCGTGCCTTCGAGGAACACGATCTTGCGGATCAGCATGCCCTGCGTCAGCTCGAAGGACACGCGGTCGTCCCAGGTCATGGCCAGGCGCGTGGGGCGCTTGCCGTCGGTGATGTGCTGCTTCACTTCCTCGATGTCGAGCGGGTGCTTGGCGTAGCGCACCACGGCCTTCGATTCGTCCGAAGCCTTGAGTTCGCACTCGCGGTCGATGGTGAAGCCGGCCGGCGGCTCCTGCGTGAGCAGCCATTCGGCCATGGCGGCGGCCGGTTCGATCTGCGTGTTGATGAGGCTCACGGCAAAGCCGTCGAGCGACTTCACGAGGCTGGTGACCACTTCGTCGGCACGCGCCGCATTGGCGCTGTTGATGACGAGGCGGCGCTCGGCCTGGTCGATCCACACGGCCACGCGCGCATTGCGCGTGAAAGCCATCGGCAGCAGCTCCAGGGTGATGTCTTCCTTGAGCTCTTTCTTTTCCTTCTTGCCGGGCTTGCGGCCGGTGGTGGCCTCGATTTGCGCGCAGCGCTCGTCGAGCTTGCGGCGCACCACGGAGCCGGGCAGCGTCTTGCTTTCGATCATGTACTCGACCAGCCATTGGCCGTCGATCGATTCGACCAGCGGGCCGTTGGCTTCGCCGCGGGGCTCGGACCAGCCGGCGGACTTTTCCTGCGAGGGGGTGCAAGGCTCGAAGCGCTGCTTGCCCAGCCCTTCTTCCGCCTCGGCCAATGTTTGTGACCAGGCAGGTTCGATGCGATAGACGATGACGTTCTTGAATACGGACACGGGAACCCTTTTTCCACTGGTTGGGACAACCGGCCATTGTCGGGCACCCGGTTCCGGGCTCGGTCGTAAAATCGAAAGCTTTTGCGACTTCCCCCATCGCTCCCAAAGGAATCAGGAAATGAGCTCGATCCCCCCCTCGCTGGACGACCGTGACGGCAAGATCTGGATGGACGGTGAACTCGTGGACTGGCGCGACGCCAAGATCCACGTGCTCAGCCACACGCTGCACTACGGCTGCGGCGCCTTCGAGGGCGTGCGCGCCTACAAGACGGCGGACGGCGCCACGGCCATCTTTCGCCTGGCCGAGCACACCGAGCGCCTGTTCAACAGCGCCAAGATCCTGCGCATGAAAATCCCGTTCACGCCCGAACAGCTGAACGAAGCCCAGAAACAGGTGGTTCGCGAGAACAAGCTCGAAAGCTGCTACCTGCGCCCGCTGATCTGGATCGGCTCCGAAAAGCTCGGCGTGAGCCCCAAGGGCAACAAGATCCACGCCATGGTCGCGGCCTGGTCCTGGGGCGCCTACCTGGGCGAAGAAGGCATGAAGCGCGGCATCCGCGTGAAAACCTCCAGCTACACCCGCCACCACGTCAACATCACGATGACGCAGGCCAAGACGGTGAGCAACTACACCAACTCGATCCTGGCCAACATGGAAGCGCTGGACGACGGCTACGACGAAGCGCTGCTGCTCGACGCGAGCGGCTTCGTTTCCGAAGGCGCGGGCGAGAACATCTTCGTGGTCAAGGGCGGCGTGGTGTACACGCCCGACCTGTCGGCCGGCGCGCTCAACGGCATCACGCGCAACACCATCCTGCACGTCTGCAAGGACCTGGGCCTGGAGCTGGTGCAAAAGCGCATCACGCGCGACGAGGTCTACATTGCCGACGAGGCTTTCTTCACCGGCACGGCCGCTGAAGTGACGCCCATCCGCGAACTCGACCGCATCGAGATCGGCAACCGGGGCGACGGCGGTTCGCGCGGCCCCATCACCGAGAAAATCCAGTCTGCCTTCTTCGACATCGTGAACGGCAAGAATCCCAAGTACGCCCACTGGCTCACGAAAGTCTGAACCCCATGTCTACCAATGCAGTCGTCGAACTCCTGGCCAAGGAGCTCAACCATCAGGGCGGCGTGTTCTGCCCCAGCCCCAAGGCGGACATGCAGCTCTGGGACAACCACCCGAAGGTGTACCTCGACGTGGCGCGCACCGGCGAAGCCAAGTGCCCGTACTGCGGCACGCTGTACCGCCTGAAGGCCGGCGAAACGGTGTCGTCGCGGCACTGACTTTTGTTCCTGTGCGTGTGCTGCTGCCGGTCCGCCGGCGGTGGCACGGCCAGAAACCAGAAACCCGGCCATGGCCGGGTTTCGCTTTTCTGTCGTCGCCTGGTCTTGCCGCCTAGGCTTGCGCGGACAGTGCCGCAGGCGCAACGCGCCGTGCCGGCCACAGGTCGCGCCAGGGCGCCGGGTCCTTGGTTTCCAGCGCCAGCCGCAGGTAGACCTGCGAGATCCACAGCAGCGCCAGCCCGATCTGCGCGTCGCGCAGCGCCGAGTTCACGCTCGACGCAATGAGCGCGATCAGCGTGGCGGCCAGCGCGTAGCGCCCCGCGATGTCGGGCCGCTTCCAGGCCTGCCAGACGGAGGCGACCATGATGACCAGCAGGCTCAGCAAGGCCGGCAGGCCGCCCTGCGCACCGACCCACAGGAAGTCGTTGTGCGGCATGTTCGATTCGGAGAAAAGCGCCGGGCCGCGCTTGTGCCACTGCTCGGTCCAGCCGCCGATGCCCCAGCCGGTGAGCGGCCGGTCGGCGATCATGCGGCCGGTGTCGCGGTACATGTAGTAGCGGATGACCCAGCTGCCCTTGAAGACGGCGCCGGCCTGCGCTTCTTCGAGTTCCTGCACGCCGGTCTCGACCTTGTGCTGCAGCTGCGGCAACTGGTACAGCCCCGCGCCCAGCACCACGGTGCCGAGCACCAGCGCGCCGACCAGCATCTTCAGGTGGTTGCGCCACTGGTGGATGCACACCACCGGAACCACCAGCAGCAGCGCCAGCACCGAGGTGCGCGAGGTCAGCGGCAGCGCCACCACCAGGCCCAGGCCGAGCAGCAGCACGAAGGCGGGAATGGCGCGCAGCGGCTTGTGCGCGGCAATCTGCGCAATGCCCCACACCGCGGCCGTGGAGGCCACCACGCTGAACAGCAGCGCATTGCTGATCGACTTGTTGCCCACTTCCATGACCACCGCGCGCAGCGGCGACCAGATCGGAAAGCCGAAGCTGTAATAGGCCACGATGAGCAGCACGTTCAGCGCCGCGATCAGCAGGAAGCCGCGCAGCGCCCATATCGCTTCTTCGCGGGTGAGCGCCATCGCCATCAGTATGGTGAGGCCGATGCGAATTCCGTGGAACAGGTTGGAGGGGGTTTCAGGGTAGTGCCGCCCGAAGGCCAGCACGAGCAGGGTCCAGGCCAGGTACGCCATCACGGGCCACCACAGCGGGTTGGCGCGCAACCGCGCGTAGCGTTCGCCATAGCCGCCGGCGAGCAGCATGGTGGCCAGCAACAGCAGGGCCGACAGGTAGGTGACGCCGACCGGCATGAACACCACCAGCCCCCAGAACATGGCCGCGGGCCGAACGATGTGCGATCTCTGCATAGGGGCGGGATTTTAGGTGCCGCCCGCCCGGCTCAACCTGACTTCACCCGAGGAGGCGCTGCGCTGTGCGGCGTTCAGTGGCCGCGTGCAGCCGGCAGCCGGATGACGAAGCTCGCGCCGCCGCCCGGCCGATCTTCGCAGCGCACGGAGCCGCCGTGGCGCTCGGCGATCGACTTCACCAGCGACAGCCCCAGGCCGACGCCGCCGTTGCGCTCGCTGGCGCCGGGCAGGCGGTAGAAGGGCTCGAAGATGCGTTCGCGCAGGGGCACGGGAACGCCCGGCCCGCGGTCGTTGACGCGCACCGTGGCAAAGCCGTTGGCGCTGCCCAGCTCCACCGCGATCTCGCCGGCGCCGTAGCGGCGGGCGTTCTCGAGCAGGTTGCGGATCGCGCGGCGCAGCAGGCGCGACACGCCCGGCACGGTCAGCGCCGCGTTGTCGGTGCCTTCGGCCAGGTCGAGCTCGGCATCGACGCGCGAGCACTCCTCGGCCGCCAGGCCAGTCAGGTCGACCGGCTCGATGGTGCCCATGTCGGCCTCGCTGGCGTCGAGCCGGCTGGCCAGGAGAATCTCGTCGATCAGCTGGTCGAGCTCGCCGATGTTGCGCGAGATTTCTTCGCGCGCCGCCTGGCTCGGGCGTTCGCCCATCAGCTCCAGGCCCATGCGGATGCGCGTGAGCGGCGAGCGCAATTCGTGCGATGCGTTGGCCAGCAGCGACTTGTGCGAACGCACCAGCTGTTCGATGCGCTCGGCCGACGCGTTGAATCGTTTGGAAAGATCTGCCACTTCGTCCTGCCCTTCTTCGGTCACGCGCACCGAGAGATCGCCCTCGCCCCATCGCTGCACGCCGCGCTGCAGCGATTCCAGCCGCTGCGTGATGCGCCGCACGATCGGGTACACGGCCAGTGCCACCGCCACGCCCACCAGCGCGATCATCCAGCCCAGCCCGAAGGGCGTGCGCCAGGGCGCGAAGCCGCCGGTGCCGGTGGGCCGCTCGCGCGGCGCCACGCGCAGCGTGATGGCCTTGCCGTCGCTCAGCGTCACGTCGAACTCCAGGCCCTGGCCGGGCACGCGCAGCGCGGTGCCGGTGCCGATCTTCTTGTCTTGTGCGTCGAGCACCACGACTTCGCGCGGCACCGGCGCGAGGCGCTCGCGCTCGGCCTCGGCCGCCAGGCGCACGATCCAGTTGGCGGTCAGCGTGAGGATGACCACGCCGCCCACCACCGCGAGCCAGATGCGGACGTAGAGGTGGCGGGAGTAGAGGTTGCGCAGCATCGGCAGGAGGGCCCGTCAGTCTTGCTGCTTGGCGAACACGTAGCCCACGCCGCGCACGGTGAGGATGCGCTTCGGGTTCTTGGCATCGACCTCGATGGCGGCGCGGATGCGGCCCATGTGCACGTCGATGGAGCGGTCGAAGGCTTCGAGCTCGCGGCCGCGCACGGCTTCCATGATCTGGTCGCGCGTGAGCACGCGGCCCGCGCGCTCGGCCATGGCCACCAGCAGGTCGAACTGGTAGGACGTGAGGTCGGCCAGCGCGCCGGCCACCGACACGGTGCGCGCGTTGCGGTCGATTTCCAGGGTGCCGAAGCGCATCACCGTGGAGGCTTCGGACTCGGTGGTGGTTTCGCTGCGGCGGCGCAGCACGGCGCGGATGCGCGCCAGCAGCTCGCGCGGCTCGAAGGGCTTGGGCAGGTAGTCGTCGGCGCCGATTTCCAGGCCGATGATGCGGTCCATCGGGTCGCCCTTGGCCGTGAGCATCAGCACCGACACCTTGGAGATGGGGCCGGGCAGGGCGCGGATGCGGCGGCAGACCTCGAGCCCGTCGGTGTCGGGCAGCATCAGGTCGAGGATCACGAGGTCGGGCGCGTGCTGCTGCAACTGCTCGAGCCCGCTGGCGCCGTCACCGGCATGGTTGAAGGCGAAGCCCGACTGCGTCAGGTATTCGCCCACCATCTGCGCCAGGCGGGTGTCGTCTTCGATCATCAGGAGTTGGGGGGTGCTCATGCGCTTCATGGTCGTCCACGGGGAGCAAGCGGGCTTGAACGCTCCGTAAAGTTGGGTAAACGCAGCACCGGCCTGTCAACCGGAAATGCTGCGAAAAGCATAGCGCCTTGCCCTGTGTCCACGGGCGCCATGTGCGGCTTTCGATGCCAATGCCAGCAACGCGCGGGGGCCGGCGCCTGCCGACTGCCCCGCCCGTTCAGTCTTCTGCAGCCACGCGAAGCTGCAACCTCAGTGTGAGCGCATTCGACAGTGGCAGGTCGATGGGGGTGCCGGCGCTGCCTTCGACCTGCGCCAGTGCCTCGAACAGGCCCAGCGCATCGGCCATCGGGTTGATGTCGAGCAAGGTGCGGGCGGCGGCCGAGCGCGGCGCCGCGGGGGCGCTGGCTGCATCGCCGGTCACCAGCGACCAGTCGAGCGAGGCCACGGTGCGTTCGGTGCGCTCGTGCGCGATGACCATGGCCACCGCCAGCAGGCCGCGGCTGTCGGTGACGGAGGTGAGCGCGCCGACGGTGGGCGTGTCGTAGCCCACCAGCAGCACCGGCTCCTGGTCGGCCGCGCACTGCACCGCCGCTTCGAGCAGGCCCGAGGCAAAGCTGTGCTCGTAGGCCGACACGGCATTGCTGGCCGCCATGCAGCCGGTGCCGATGGTCCAGTAGCCCACGGCGGCGTTGTGCACCGAGTTGTGGAACTTGGTGGGCGACAGCATCTTCGGATCGGTCGCGAGCGTGCCGCACATGTAGTCGTTGATCGACAGGTCGCCGTGCGCCGAGGTGAACACGCAGGGCACGTCGGCCGCGTTGCGGCCCGAGCCCGCGATGGCGGCGGCGGCCACTTCGAGTGCCAGCGCCACGGTGTCGGGCGCGCGGCGCCGCTCGGCCGGGGCCAGCACCTGCGGCGACGGCCGCTTGGCGGGCGGATCGGCCAGCGCGCCTTCGCCGCGGAAGGCGGCGCGCGCGGCGTCCCAGCCGGGCAGCGTGGGCGTCCAGAAGGCCGGGCCTTCGATGTAGAGGGTGGGAGGCGTCACGGTGTTGCCGGTGTTGCTCATGCCGCGTCCGCCTTGCCGAACACCAGCGAGCAGTTGTTGCCGCCGAAGCCGAAAGAGTTGGACAGCGCGTAGCGCACCTCGCCATGCGCGGGTTGCAGCTTGATCTGCGGACCGAAGCCTTCGTCGAGCGTGTGCGTGTTGACGGTGCCCGGCATCAGGCCGCGCTCGATCGCCAGCAGGCTGATGACGGCCTCGACGATGCCGGCCGCGCCCAGCGTGTGGCCCATGAAGCCCTTGGTCGAGCTGGCATGCGTGCGGGCCGGGAAGCGGCGCGCCACCAGCGCGCCCTCGACCTCGTCGTTCTTCTGGCTCGCGGTGCCGTGCATGTTGATGTAGTCGATGGCTTCGGGTGCCAGGCCGGCGCGGGCCAGCGCCTCGTCGAGTGCGCGTTCGGCGCCCAGTCCCTCGGGGTGCGGCGTCGACATGTGGTGCGCGTCGCTGGCTTCGCCGTAGCCCAGCAGGTGCATCGGCGCGGCATCGGCGCCGGTCTGCACGCGCTCGACCAGCGCAAAGCCCGCGGCCTCGCCCAGGCTGATGCCCTTGCGGCCGGCATCGAAGGGCCGGCACGGTTCGCTCGACACCAGCTCGAGCGAGTTGAAACCGAACAGCACGCTGCCGCACAGCGTGTCGGCACCGCCGACCACGGCCGCGTCGGCCAGGCCCAGGCGGATCAGCCGCTCGGCCGAGGCGAACACCTTGGCGCTCGACGAGCAGGCGGTGGAGATGGTTTCGCTCGGCCCGCTGATGCCCAGCACCTGCGCCGTGAACATCGCCAGCGAATGGGGCGTGTGCACGGCGGCGCGGCGCTGGTTGAGCGGGAACATGCTTTCGGCGTCGAGCTGGGTGTAGGCCAGCTCGGTCTCGCCGATGCTGGCGGTCGAGGTGCCCAGCACCAGCGCGATGCGCGAGGCGCCGTACTTTTCACGCGCGGCGGCCACCGCCTCGATGAAGCCGTCGGCATGCAGGCCCAGCCACGCGAGCCGGTTGTTGCGGCAGTCCCAGGGCATGAGGGCCTCGGGCAATTCGATGTCCTCGAGGCCATCGACGCGTCCGATCCAGGTGGGCAGCGGCGCGTCGCCGAAATCGTTGGCGCGCAGGCCGCTGCGCGACTGCGCGAGCGCGTCCGCGAGCGATTCCTTGCCGACGCCGACGGCAGAGGTCGCCGTGAAGGCGCTGATTTGAAGGGGGGTTATTCGGGACGGCACGATGAATGTTGGAGCAGGCGGCAAGCGAAAGGGCGTCGGGCGACAGAAAGCGTAATTTTCACGCAATGAATGTCACAGCCTACCAGCAGAGTGCGTGGCATTGCGTCGGCCGTTTTCCATTGTCGGCAGCTAGGGCGCGGGCCCTATTGACGCTCGACGGCGCCTGTGGTGGCGGCCGTCTCCTTCGTGGTGGTCAGGCGCGACGCCAGCGCCACCAGCACCAGCACCGGCGCGCCCAGCAGGGCCGTGGCGGTGAAGAAGGTGCTGTAGCCGTAGGCATCGACAAAGGCGCCCGAGTAGCCGGCAATGAACTTCGGCAGCAGCAGCATCAGCGAGCTGAACAGCGCGTACTGGGTGGCCGAGTAGCTGATGTTGGTCAGGCTCGACAGGTAGGCAATGAAGGCGGCCGAGGCAATGCCGCCGGCCAGGTTGTCGGCAGAGACCACCGCGATCAGCGCCGTCAGGTCGTGCCCGCGCGAGGCCAGCCAGGCAAACAGCAGGTTGCTGGCCGCGCTGAGCACCGCGCCCAGCATCAGCACGCGCATCACGCCCAGCCGCATCGACAGCACGCCGCCGATGAAGGCGCCGACCAGCGTCATGACCACGCCGTAGATCTTGCTGACCGTGGCCACTTCGTCCTTGGTGAAGCCCATGTCCACGTAGAACGGGTTGGCCATGATGCCCATCACCACGTCGCTGATGCGGTAGATGGCAATCAGCGAGAGGATCAGCGCGGCCTGCCATTTGTAGCGGCGGATGAAGTCCGCGAAGGGCTCGATCAGCACGCTCTGCAACCATGCGGCCGCGTTCCTGGGCTTGGGCAGCACGCGCCGCACCGGCTCGGGCGACAGCAGCACGGTGAGCACGCCGACCGCCATCGAGGCGGCCATGACCAGGTAGGCCGTTTTCCAGGCGCCGTTCTGGTAGGCCGCCGCGCCCTTGGCCACCGCGGCGCCTGCCACCGGCGCCACTTCGGCCCAGGCCGCGACCCACAGCACGCCGGCGCCGGCCCAGATCATCGCGAGCCGGTAGCCTGTTTGATAGGCAGCGGCCAGCGCGGCCTGCTTGCGCGTCTCGGCCGATTCGATGCGGAAGGCGTCCAGCGCGATGTCTTGCGTGGCCGAGCCGAAGGCCACCAGCAGCGCGCACCAGA
This sequence comes from Variovorax sp. KBW07, assembly GCF_003852515.1. Classification (GTDB taxonomy): domain Bacteria; phylum Pseudomonadota; class Gammaproteobacteria; order Burkholderiales; family Burkholderiaceae_C; genus Variovorax. The sequence continues at coordinate 35,569 of NZ_QAJK01000140.1, forward strand.
TCAGCGGCTGCAGCCCGTTGCGCGGGTCGTTCATGGCCATGCCGACCAGCCCGGCGATCACCAGCCCCTGCGCCAGCAGCAGCCAGCCGCGCCGGCGCCCCAGCAGCGTGGTGAGCGGCGGCAGCGGCAGCCGGTCGACCAGCGGTGCCCAGACCCACTTGAAGCCATAGGCCAGCCCGACCCAGCTCAGGTAGCCGATGGTGGTGCGGTCGATGCCGGCCTCGCGCAGCCGGAAGCTCAGCGTGCCCAGCACCAGCAGCAGCGGCAGCCCGGCCGAGAAGCCCAGCGCCAGCATGCGCAGCGTGGCGGGCTCGAGGTACACCTTGAGGGCGTCGCGCCAGGGCAGGGAGGGGGTGGAGGGGGTTTCGACGGGCGAGGCGGACATGAGCCCCGGATTGTCCATGAGTGCACGGGGTCATCGCCCGGCCTTTTGCTTTCATTTGTTCCTATGATCCGGCCCCATATGTGCACACGATGCGAACGCCCTTTTTCCGCAGCAGCCGCTGCTGCTGTTTCCGCCGCCTCGCCATGGCAGCCGAGGCGGGGCTTCCTGCTGGCCGCCGCGGGCGCGGTGCTGGGCGGACCGGCGCTGGCGCAGGTCAACGTGGGCAATGCATCGGTGGCGCGCAACCTGGTGCCGGCCGACAAGATCGAGGCGGCCGGCGTGCAGCAGTACGGCCAGCTGCTTGAACAGGCCCGCGCCAAGAATGCGCTGGCGGGCGACAACAACCCGCAACTGCAGCGCCTGCGCGCCATCGCGCAGCGGCTGATTCCCTTCGCCACGCCGTGGAATGCGCGCGCCCGCGACTGGAAGTGGGAGGTCAACCTGATTGGCAGCAAGCAGATCAATGCCTTCTGCATGCCCGGCGGAAAGATCGCTTTTTTCACCGGCATCCTCGAACAGCTGAAGCTGAGCGACGACGAGGTCGCGATGGTGATGGGCCACGAGATGGCGCACGCCCTGCGCGAACACGCCCGCGCCCGGATGGCCAAGAGCGCGGGCACGGGGGCGGCGCTTTCGATTGGCGCGCAACTGCTGGGGCTGGGCCAGGTGGGCGATCTTGCGGCCCGTGCAGGCACGCAGTTGATCACGCTCAAGTTCAGCCGCAGCGACGAGACGGAGGCCGATCTCGTGGGGCTGGAACTGGCGGCGCGCGCGGGCTATGACCCGAAGGCGTCGGTGTCGCTGTGGCAGAAGATGGCCGCGGCGTCGAAGAACCAGGGCGGGCTGAGCTTCCTGTCGACGCACCCCACGGGGCCGGACCGGATCACGAAGCTCGAAGCGAACTTGCCGAAGGTCGAGAAGCTTTACCGGGACGCGAAGAAGGGCTGAGGCGCTGGGCTGCCTTTTGGGGCTGTTTGTTTGGGAGCGGGTTCATTCAGGGC
>NZ_QAJK01000141.1:0-1634 GCF_003852515.1 Variovorax sp. KBW07
AACGCGACGAACAGAAAGACAAAGCGTCATCCCCGCAGCGAAGCCCGGTTACTCGCCGTGGCACTTCTTGTATTTTTTCCCGCTGCCGCACGGACACGGATCGTTGCGGCCCGGCGTGGCTTCCTTGCGGATCGTTTCGACCTTTGGGCCCAGGCTCTTCCACAGCTGGCGCAGGTCGTACACCGCCCATATCGCGGCGCCGAAATCGTCCAGCCGCTGCTGGCTTACGCTCGGCGGGCCGTCGTCGCTGTACATCGACACCGTGGGCTTGGCCTTGTCGTCTTCGGTCAGGGCCACGATGTTGTCGAGCGCGTCGTCGAGCATCTGCGCGGCTTCCTTGTCGCGCGGGGGTGCCCATTCCTCGGGCCAGTTTTCGACCGCGTACATGAAGCCCAGCGCCCACACCTGCGCGAACGAGGGAATCTCTTCGCCGGCCACTTCGGCACGTTCTTCCTCGGGCAGCGAGGCGATGGCGCCGCGGGTGTCCAGCACTTCGGGCTGCCAGCTGCGCTCGTCATCGAGCGTTTCGACGGGGGCGTCGAGGCCCTCTTCGATCTCGCGCCAGCGGCGCTTCCAGTTCCACACGAACTCCATCTGCTGCGCGGGCGTGAAGCTGTCGCCCAGCAGCACGGGCCAGTATTCGGCAGGCGGAATCGGCCGGCGGGTGCAGATCAGCGCGGCCATGAAGCCTTCGCAGAACTCCCACTGGGGAATTTCCTCGTCGTGCTCGCGCATGGCGTCGAGCGCATGGTCCAGGGCGTCGAAATCGTCGGGGCCGAGGGGTTCCTGGGCCGGGTTGGCCGTGGAAGAAGGGGTCTGGGGGGTGTCGGGGGAGGTCGTCATGGCAAGTTCGGGGCAGCCCTCTATGATGCAGCAGGCTCTGGCAGTCTTCTCATTTCTATGCCCTCGATTATTCCGTTTCCGACGCGCTACAGCGCCTTTGCCTTGTGCGTGGTCGGCCTGGTGGCCTGCCTGGCCGCCGTGCTGGTGTCGCCGCACCTGTGGCTGGCCTGGGTGGGCGTGGCCGTTTTCGCGGTGCTCAGCGGCACCGGCGTGCACGACCTGCGCCAGACCCGGCACGCCATCTTGCGCAATTACCCGGTCATCGGCCACATCCGCTTTCTGCTGGAGTACATCCGCCCCGAGATGCGGCAGTACTTCATCGAGAGCGACTCCGAGGCCGCGCCTTTTTCGCGGGCGCAGCGCTCGCTGGTGTACCAGCGCGCCAAGGGCGACCCCGACAACCGGCCCTTCGGCACGCAGCTGAACGTGACCATCGCGGGCTACGAGTGGATCAACCATTCGATGCAGCCGACCAAGCTGGCCAACCACGATTTCCGCATCGTGATCGGCGGCACGCCGCAGCCGGCGGACGCGAACCCGGCGCAGGTCTGTACCCAGCCGTACAGCGCGAGCGTGTTCAACATTTCGGCAATGAGCTTCGGCGCGCTGTCGGCCAACGCCATCCTTGCGCTCAACCAGGGCGCCAAGATGGGCGGCTTTGCGCACGATACCGGCGAAGGCTCCATCTCCCAGCACCACCGGGTGCACGGTGGCGACCTGATCTGGGAAATCGGCTCGGGCTACTTCGGCTGCCGCAACGACGACGGCACCTTCAACGCCGAGCGCTTCGC
>NZ_QAJK01000141.1:1754-2672 GCF_003852515.1 Variovorax sp. KBW07
GTCGCGAAGCTGCGCGAGCTGTCGGGCGGCAAGCCGACCGGCTTCAAGTTCTGCCTGGGCCATCCATGGGAATGGTTCGGCATCGTCAAGGCGATGCAGGCCACCGGCATCACGCCCGATTTCATCGTGGTCGATGGCGCCGAGGGCGGCACGGGCGCGGCCCCGGTCGAGTTCAGCGACCACGTGGGCGCGCCGCTGCAGGAAGGCCTGCTGCTGGTGCACAACACGCTCATCGGTGTCAATTTGCGGCACCGCATCAAGATCGGCTGCGCCGCCAAGGTGATCACCGCCTTCGACGTGGCCCGCATGATGGCGCTGGGCGCCGACTGGTGCAACGCGGCGCGCGGCTTCATGATGGCGCTGGGCTGCATCCAGGCGCAGAGCTGCCACACCGGCCACTGCCCCACGGGCGTGACCACGCAAGACCCGCTGCGCCAGCAGGCGCTGGTGGTGCCGACCAAGGCCGACCGCGTGCGCAACTTCCACCGCAGCACGCTGCATGCGCTGCAGGAGCTGGTGCAGGCCGCCGGCCTCGACCATCCGCAGCAGATCACCGCGCACCACATCGTGCGCCGCATCTCCGACACCGAAGTGCGCCTGTTGAGCAACCTGGTGATGCAGGTGCAGCCGGGCGCCCTGCTCGGCGCGCTCGACGCGCAGCACAATGTTTTTCGAACCTACTGGCCGCTGGCCAGCGCAGAGAGTTTCCAGCCCGTGACGAAGGGCCCGCAAGGGCTGATGGCACCGGGCTTTGCAATGGCCGCATGAATCCACTGAAACGAGGCGCATCGACGCGCCTGCAGACGCGCAAGGGCGCCGCTTCGGCGCCCGCGCCCCTCGATGCCCTCCCCAACCCTCCGGCGCCCGGCGACTACGCCGAGTTCCTGCGCGCCACCCTGCCGCGGCAAGAAAAGAACG
>NZ_QAJK01000141.1:2782-3515 GCF_003852515.1 Variovorax sp. KBW07
TGCGCGTGCCGACCGTGCTGGCGCAACAGGCCGATGGCCTGCTGATTTCCGACCTGGGCGAAAGCGGCCGCGCCACCGTGGTACTGCAGGAGCGGCTCGACCAGGCCGCCACCGCCGGCCCAGCCGCCCTGCTCGCCGTGTGGCGCGAGGGGCTGGTGGCCATCGCGGCCGTGCACGTGCGCGGCCAGCACCTGAGCCAGGCCTTCGACCGCAACCTGGTGCAGTGCCCCGACGGCGTGATCGGCTACATCGATTTCGAAGACGACCCCGCCGAGGTCATGACGCTGGCCGAATGCCAGGCGCGCGACTGGCTCAGCTACCTGCACTCGACAGCCATGATGCTGGAAGCCGCCGCGCCGCAAGCCGCGGGCCAGCACTGGCACGCGGCGCTGGCGGGCGTGAACGAAGAAGTGCGCGAGCGCATCGCCAATGCGGCGCGGCGCATGAAGTGGGCGCAGAAGCTGCCCGCGAGCCGGCGCTGGGGCCGCGACACGCAGCGCGTGCGGGCCGTGGCGCGCCTGCTGGGACGCTGGCACGACACGCCATCTGCCGGCACGCCCACGATCACCTAAACACGCCTCTCGCCAAGGCATCAACGCGCACTGCGTGCTGCCTCGCCTCCCCAGCATTCGGGAACACGCATATCGAGGTGGTATGCGCGCCATTGCTCAGCCCAAACGGGGTCTCCGGGGCATATGAGTTTGTTGCACACGTGAATTTTTCGCACTCTCTC
>NZ_QAJK01000142.1 GCF_003852515.1 Variovorax sp. KBW07
AGCACGCCGTCGGCGCGGGCGCGCCCTGAACGGCAGCGCCCCGAACAGCGCACGCCACACACAACGCGACGAACAACAGAGCAGCGCGTCATCTAGTGTTCCGCAGCAGCCATGGACTCCGCGCGAATCTCTTCCGTCAGCCGCGCCTTGATGTCCATGAACTCGGGCGAAGTCTTGATCGTGTAGCTGCGCGGATGCGGAAAGTCGACCGCGATCTCGGTCTTGATGCGACCCGGGCGCGCACTGAACACTGCCACACGGTTCGCCATGAAGATCGCTTCGTCGATGTCGTGCGTGACGAACAATACCGTCTTCTGCGCCGACTCCCAGATGCCCAGCAGCAGCTCCTGCATCAGCACACGCGTCTGGTTGTCCAGCGCACCGAAGGGCTCGTCCAGCAACAGCATCTTCGGGTCGTTGGCCAGCGCGCGGGCGATTGCCGTGCGCTGCTGCATGCCGCCCGACAGTTGCTTCGGAAAGTGGTGCTCGAAACCGCGCAGGCCCACCTTCGCGATGAAGAACTCGCTGCGCTCCCTCTGGTCGGCTTCGCTCATGCCGCGCTCGCGCAGGCCGAAGCGGATGTTCTGCGCCACCGTGAGCCAGGGGAACAGCGTGTAGCTCTGGAACACCACGCCGCGGTCGGCGCCGGGGCCTTCGATGCGCTCGCCGTCGAGCATCACCTGGCCGGTGGTCGGGAAGTCGAGCCCCGCCACGATGCGCAGCAACGTCGACTTGCCGCAGCCCGAAGGGCCGAGGATGGTGACGAAGTCGTTCTCCTTCACCTCGAAGTCGATGGGCAGCAGCGCTTGCGTGCTCTGGCCCTTGGTGCCGGTGAAGACGCGCGAAACGCCCTGTATGGAAAGTTGGTTCTGCGTGGTCATCGTCTTCACAGTGCGGCCCATGCAAACAGACGGCGGTTGAGCGCCTTGAAAGCGAAATCGGAGAGCAGGCCGATGACACCGATCACGATGATTCCGAAGATGATCTGCCCGGTGTTCAACAACGCCTGGCTGTCGGTGATCATGTGGCCGATGCCCGAGGACGAGCCGATCAGCTCGGCCACGATCACATACGTCCAGGCCCAGCCGAGCACCAGTCGCAGCGTTTCGGCGATGCCCGGCGCGGCGCCCGGAATGAGCACCCGCGCCACGATGCCACGGCTGTTGGCGCCCAGCGTGTAGGCGGCTTCGACGAGGTCGCGGCGCGCGCCGCCCACGGTGACGGCCACCATCAGCACGATCTGGAAGAACGAGCCGATGAAGATCACCAGCAGCTTCTGCATTTCGCCCAGGCCGGCCCACAGGATGAGCAGCGGAATGAAGGCCGAGGCGGGCAGGTAGCGGCAGAACGAGACAAAAGGCTCGAAGAAGGCCTCGACCGTTTTCCACGTGCCCATGGCAATGCCCAGCGGCACCGCGAACACGGCCGCCAGCAGGAAGCCGCCGAACACGCGCCACACGGTCATGCCGATGTCGCCGATGAAGCCGTACTCGGTGAAGAGCAGCCAGCCCTCCTTGACCATGGTCGGCGGGCTCGCAAGGAAGGTCGGCGACACGAAGCCGCCGAGCGTGGCGAGCGACCACACGAGCACGAACACGACGAAGAAGCCAAGCCCCAGCAGCACGCGCGCACGCGCACCGATGGGTTCGAGGGGCGCGAACGCGCGGCGGCGCACGGGTGCGGCCACGGCGGGCTGGGAGGAAACGGCGGGCGCCGATGCCGCGCGGGGCGGCACCTGCTGCGGCAGCGCCTTACTTGACGAAGCTTGCATCGAAGGTGGCGGTGTAGTCTTCAGGCGCCTTGCGGATCACGCCGGCTTCCAGCAGGATCGTCGCGGCTTCCTTCATGAAGGTGGTGAGCTCGCCCGCGAAGAACTTCTGGTTGGCGGCCTTGTCCTGCCAGCGCAGGAAGGCCGACGACTTGGCGAACTGCTCGCCGCTCTGCTTGACGGCCGAACCCATGAGTTCGTTGGCCTTGGCCGGGTCGGCCTTGATCATGTCGAGCGCATCGAAGTACGACTTGGTGAGCGCGGCGGCGGCCTTGGCGTTGGCCTTGAGCCAGGTGGGCGCGCAGCCCACGGTGTCCATCACCATCGGGTAGTCGAGCGTGGTGGCCAAAATTTTGCCGGCGGCGGGGTTGGCGCGCACGGTCGACAGGTAGGGCTCGTAGGTCATGGCGGCGTCGTTCTGGCCGGCCACGAAGGCCTGGGCGGCGGGCTGGGGTTCGAGCGAAACCACCTTCACGTCCTTCAGGCTCATGCCGTTCTTGCTGAGCATCCAGGCCAGGCCGAAGTAAGGTGCGGTGCCGGGAGCGCTCACGCCAATGCTCTTGCCCTTGAGGTCGGAGAAGCTCTTGACGTCGTTGCGCACGGCCAGGCCGTCGGCGCCGTAGGACTTGTCCATCTGGAAGATCTGCACGATGGGCACGCCGTTGGCGTTCCATGCCACGTGCGTCTCGACCGTGGTGGCCGCGCACTGGATGGCACCGGAAGCCAGCGCCAGGTGGCGGTCTTTCTGCGGGATCATCTTCAGTTCGACGTCCAGGCCGTTCTTCTTGAAGATGCCGGCCTTGTCCGCCAGCGAGAGCGGCGCAAAGCCGGTCCAGCCGGACATGCCGAGCGCAATCTTCGTTTCCTGGGCGGCGGCCGTTCCGGCCATGCCCGCTGCACATGCACCTGCTGCCAGCAGCGAAGCGACTTTCACAACTACCGTCTTGACCATGGGGACTCCTGGTTCCATTTTTTGAGAGAGAGATGGCTCGGCGATGCGCCCCGGAAATCGGACAGCGCGCGCCTCGCATTGTTGCCAAGCGCCCCAACTTGTATATACAGGATAACCCGGAAGGTCATTTTCGGTGCATGCCATAGGGAAATGCACCAGATTGCTGTCTATACAGGAAGGGCCGCAGGGCGGAGGTCACCATTGCAAACCTCGTGCCACAGTCATATCGGTGCCACTGGGGGACAATCGGCGCCTTCCCCTTTTTTCGCCCTCGCGCCCCGCCGCGTCCGCTGCCTGTGTCCTCTCTCGCTCCCCATCCCCTCGACGACGCCCCCGGCAGCGCAGCACCCGCCGACATCCTTCACGAAGTCTTCGGCTACTCGCAATTCCGGGGCGCCCAGCAGGACATCGTCGACCACGTGGTGGCGGGCGGCGACGCGCTGGTGCTGATGCCCACGGGCGGCGGCAAGTCGCTGTGCTACCAGATCCCGGCCATCGCGCGGCAGCGCGCGGGGCACGGCGTGTCGGTGGTGGTGTCGCCGCTGATCGCGCTGATGCACGACCAGGTGGGCGCGCTGCACGAGGCGGGCGTGAACGCGGCCTTTTTGAATTCCACGCTCGACTGGGAGCAGACGCAAGACGTCGAGCGCCGCATGCTGCGCGGCGAGATCACGCTGCTGTACGCGGCGCCCGAGCGGGTGAACACGCCGCGCTTTTTGTCGCAGCTCGACTCTCTGAAGGAGCGCGGCAAGCTCTCGCTGTTCGCGATCGACGAGGCGCATTGCGTGAGCCAGTGGGGCCACGACTTCCGCCCCGAATACCGCGCGCTGACGGTGCTGCACGAGCGCTACGCGGGCGTGCCGCGCATCGCGCTCACGGCCACGGCCGACGACCTGACGCGTGCCGACATCGTCGAGCGGCTGCAGCTGGAAGAGGCGCGCCAGTTCGTCTCCAGCTTCGACCGGCCGAACATCCGCTACACCATCGTCGAGAAGAAAGACGCGACCACGCAGCTGCTGCGCTTCATCGAGCGCGAGCACGAAGGCGATGCGGGCGTGGTCTATTGCCAGTCGCGCAAGCGGGTGGAAGACGTGGCGGTGACGCTGCGCGACGCGGGCATCAACGCGCTGCCGTACCACGCCGGGCTCGACGCGGCGGTGCGCCAGAAGCACCAGGACCGGTTCCTGCGCGAAGAAGGCATCGTGATGGTCGCGACCATCGCCTTCGGCATGGGCATCGACAAGCCCGACGTGCGTTTCGTCGGCCACCTCGACATGCCGAAGAACATCGAGGGCTACTATCAGGAAACCGGCCGCGCGGGCCGCGACGGCGGCCCCGCAGACGCCTGGATGACCTACGGCCTGCAGGACGTGGTGAACCAGCGCCGCATGATCGACGAGAGCCCGGCCGGCGAAGAATTCAAGCAGGTGATGCGCGGCAAGCTCGACGCCTTGCTTTCGCTGGCCGAGGCCAGCGACTGCCGCCGCGTGCGCCTGCTGGGCTATTTCGGCGAGAAGAGCACGCCCTGCGGCAACTGCGACAACTGCCTGAACCCGCCGCAGGTGTGGGACGGCACCGATGCCGCGCGCAAGCTGCTGAGCACCATCTACCGGGTGCAGCAGCTCAGCGGCATCAGCTTTGGCGCGGGGCACATCATGGACATCCTGCGCGGCAAGTCGACCGAGAAGGTCAAGCAGTTCGGCCATGAGCGCATCAGCACCTTCGGCCTGGGCGCGGAGTTCAGCGAGATTCAGCTGCGCGGCGTGCTGCGGCAGCTGATTGCCACGGGCGCGCTGGCGGTGGACGCCGAGGCGTTCAACACGCTGAAGCTGACCGAAGGGTCGCGCGCGGTGCTCAAGGGCGAGGCGGCGGTGACGCTGCGCGAGTCGGTGTCGTCACCGGCGGAGCGCAAGTCGCGGCGCGAGAAAACCGTCAAGGGCGCACCGTCGCCGGCGGCGGCCAAGCTCGACGCCACCGGCCAGAAGCGCTTCGATGCGCTCAAGGCCTGGCGCGCCGAGGTGGCGAAGGAGCACAACCTGCCGGCCTACGTGATCTTCCACGACGCGACGCTGGCCTCGATTGCCGAGCGCGCCCCGGCGACGCTCGAAGACCTGCAGGGCATCAGCGGCATCGGCACCAAGAAGCTCGAGGCTTATGGCACCGAGGTGCTGCGGGTCTGCTCGGCTTTCTAGCCAGCCGCAGTTTGCTCCGGCCCGGGTTCAGTTGGCGGCCGGCAGCGTGACCGGCACCGGCCGCGTCAGCAGGTCGACATACAGCTCGAAGAAGCGCGCGTTGTCGAACTTCTTCACCACCGTCATCTTCTGCAGGGTCGGGCCCGCGGGCTGCGAGGTGTAGCCGATGGAGCGGCCGTTGTCGGCGGCGCCGGGCTTGGCCACCACGTCGACATAGCGCTCGACGGTCTGGGTGGCGTAGGCCGGGTCGATCAGGTAGGCCAGGGTCAGCGTGTCCCAGATGTTCTGCGTGTAGTCGGGGTTGTTCTCGAAGCCGTTCTTGCCGTCGAAGCCGTAGCCGTTGAGCTTGCGGAACACCTCGGTCACGGCGGTGGGCGTGGCCGGATGCGCGATGCGGTCGTAGATGGTCTTGGTCAGGAACACGGTGTCGGTCACGTCGAGCGGCACCACCACCTGCGGGATGGGCAGGCGCACCACGAACTGCGCGGCATCGGGGTCGAACCACCAGTTGAACTCGGCGGTCTTGGTGGTGTTGCCGGGCACATCGACGGCGCCGCCCATGTAGATGATCTTCTTGATCAGCGGCACGATTTCAGGGTTCTGCTTCACCGCCAGCGCGATGTTGGTGAGCGGGCCGATGGCCAGGATGGTGATCTCGTTCGGGTTGGCCTTGACGGTGTCGACGATGAAGTCGACCGCGCTCTTGCGTTGCAGCGCGGTGTGGGTGGCAAAGCCGTCGGGCGAGGGCTTGAGGTCGGCGTCGGTCTTGGGCTCGGGGCCACTCCAGGCGCCCAGGTAGCCGTCGCCGCCGGCACCCGCGGCCATCTCGGCCTGGATGTCGGCGTAGGTGTGGTTGAGCGCGTAGTTGGCGCCCGAATAGATGCCGATGCGGCTGCCCACGCCGAGCCGTTCGACCGACATGAGCGCATCGGCCACGCCCTGCTTGAGCCACTGGTTGCCCGAGACCACGCTGATGCCCATGACCTGGACCTTGCCCGAGGCCTGCAGCTGCGCGGCCATGACGCCGAGCTGGCCGTCGTCGCTCATGGTGTTGTAGTCGCTGTCGATGATGATCTTCTGCGCGGTGGCGCCCGGCGTTCCGCCAAAGCCCGGGCCGACGCCGAAACCGCCTCCGTTGCCCCCGCCGCCACAACCCGCCAGCACCGCGATGACGACGATGAACATCGTCCCGATCCATTTGCGCATCTTCTTCTCCTAAGAGTTTGGTTTTCAGTCGAGGAACGCTGAAATACAAACGTTTGCGCAAACGTTTGCGAAATTCTGCGGCGCAAGCCACGGGTGTGGCAAGCACCGTGGCCTAGGGGTTTTCCGCGAGAGCGCGACGGGGATCAGGCGGGGTTGGGCGCGGCTTCGAGCAGCCGGTTCTGGCGCAGCGGCGTGCGGTCGCGCAGGTAGGGTTGCTCCTGCTCGGCGCCGGGCGCGGCGGGGCCGACCTTGTCGAGCGCACCGCTGGCGGCAGCCGCCTTGGCCGCGACCGCGGGGCACGAGCCGCCGCTGATCAGGCCGAGCGCGGCAGCCAGCCGGGCTTCGTTCTTGTCGCCGAGCTGGTGGTCGAAGTCGTCGGCCACGGTGCAGGTGGGCGCAAAGCCGTCGCCGTAGTCGCCGAAGCCCGCCTGGTTGACGCCCTTGAACTGGATCGCGAAGTAGGTGGTGCCGCAGTTGTCCTGCGGATAGAAGCCGTAGGGCTTGCCGCAGGTGGTGCCGCCCACGAGGTTGACGGTGACGCCGACGCCGCGCAGGCCGTTGACGACCGATTCGCTCGCTGAGCAGGTGTCGGGGCCGGTGAGCACGGTGACGCGCGTCAGGCCCAGCGTGGGCAGGGGCTGGCCCGACGACACCGAGAAACCGCGCCCCGTGCTGTAGAACGGCACGAAGGTCTGCGACGGCGTGAGCTTGAAGGGGTTCTTGTCGTTGAAGGCAAGGCGCTCGAAGGTCGAGCCGGTCGCCGGCGCAGACACCATGTAGGCCAGCTCGCTGGCAATGCTCAGCAGGCCGCCGCCGTTGTAGCGCATGTCGATCACCAGGTCCTTGACGTTCAGGCCCTTGAGCTGGTTGATGGCGTCGACGAGCTGCTTCTCCGAGGTCGAGATGTGGTCGTTGAACAGCAGGTAGCCCACATCGCCGATGGCCTGGGTCTTCTGCACCGGCGTGCTGGTGACATTGGCCGCGGTCAGCGTGACGGGCGCCTGGTCCACGCCGCCCACCGAGAACACGAAGGTGTGCGACTCGCCGACGGCCTTCGGCGAGATGGCGCGGTTGATGGTGTTGATGTCGGCGCTGCTGGTGCTGTTGATGACATCGACACCGTCGACCTTGACCATCTTGTAGCCGCGCTGGACGCCCGCGGTATTGGCCGGCGAGCCGGGCTCGACCATGGCGATGCGGATGTTGCGCGGCGGGGAGCTGCGCACGGACGCGAACTCCGTGCCGTAGCCGGCCGACACGCCGCCCTGCGACAGCTGCCTGTACTCCTCGGTGTTGTAGGTGAAGTGGAAGCGGTCCTTGGCCTTGCCCGACGCGGTGGTGGCCGTGGTCTTGAGCACATTGAACCAGGTGATGGGCGTTGCGTAGTCGGCGGCCTTGAGCGTGGTCGGCACCTCGCCGTACCAGAGGTAGGTTTCATCGATCCAGCCGCGCACCCAGCTCTTCTCGTTGTCGAGCGAGCCCAGGCGGTCGGGGTAAGGCGTGCCGGTGTCGGGGGTGACACCGCTGCGCGGCGAGGCGCACAGGCCGGCCACCGTGGACGAGGCAACGATGCCGTCGCCGCTGGCGGGCGGTGGCGTGACGCCGGGGAACAGGCCGATGGGCACGCCCCCGCCGCCACCTCCGCCGCCTCCACAACCTGCCAGCAGGCCGGCCACGGCGAGCGCTGCGGTCGCAGCCCAGGCACCAGGACGCGGCAACCGCCGCGCATCGATCTTGCAGGTCTTGCAAAAGCCCATCGGAATCCTCCTCGTGTCCACCATGGTGGACGGATGTTTCGCATGGGGCAGCCGCTCCGCCCGCGATGCGCTCCCGGGCTTCACACCCGTTGTTCTGTCGTCATTCGTCGTCGTCGCGGCGCCTGTTGCCGGCGCTGTCGCGACTATTGCACGAAGCCCATGCCGCGCGATTCGCGCACTTCGGGCTTGATGCGGTGCTCGGCCTCTAGCTGGTCGAGAAACTCGGCCGCCGAGAACTCGGTTGCAAGAATGTCGGTCTGCCGCTTCACCGCGGCGAAATCCCCCGGGCACAGCTGCGGCAACAGCCCGAGCCGCGCCTGCAGGGCCGTGGTCATGAGCGATGCATCGCCTGCCAGAGCCTCGGTCACGAACATGCGCTCGCGCTGTTCCCTGGTGAGCGGCTTGAACTTGATCTTGAAGGTGAAGCGGCGCAGCGCCGCCTGGTCGATGCGGTCGAGCAGGTTGGTGGTGCAGATGAAGACGCCGTTGAAACGCTCCATGCCCTGCAACATCTCGTTGACCTCGGTGACTTCGTAGGTGCGCTGGGCACCGCGCCGGTCCTGCAGGAAGGAATCGGCCTCGTCAAGCAGCAGCACGGCCTTTTCGTTCTCGGCCTCCTTGAACATGGCGGCCATGTTCTGCTCGGTCTCGCCGACGTACTTGCTCATGAGGTCGCTGGCCTGCTTGACGATCAGCGGACGGCCGACGGCCTTGGCGATGTGCTCGGCCAGCGCGGTCTTGCCGGTGCCGGGCGCGCCATAGAAGCACAGCGTGCCGTGTCCACGCGCCTTGAGCGCCTCGACGATGCGCGGGATCTCGAAGCGCGTCTCGACGTTGAGCATGTCGAGGTCGTAGGTGGTGACGCTGCGGCGCTCGCCGCGGCCGGCGTCGAGCGTTCCCAGGGCCAGGTCGGCGTTGCGCAGTTGCCGCTCGATGAGGCCTTCCATCGAGGCATCGTCGGTCCGGGCCAGCCCCGCGAAGCGCACCGCGGTGCGGATCTGCGCGGGCGTGAGCCCCTTGCGGCCGGCCAGCTTGGCGGTGAAGGCTTCGGACACGACCACGCCTTCGAGCGTCTTCTTCACGAGCTGCTCGCGCGCGCCGGGTGGCGGCGACTTGAGCTCGAGGTGGTACGCAAAGCGGCGCCGGAAGGCCGGGTCGATCTGCTCGATGCGGTTGGTGACCCACAGCGTGGGCACGGGGTTGGCTTCGAGGATCTGGTTGACCCAGGCCTTGCCGCTCACGCTGCCGCTGGTGGGCGCGGGAATCTGCTCGGCGCGCGCCATGAACTGCGCGGCCTCGGTGCTGATCGGCGGGAACACGTCTTCGACCTCGTCGAACAGCAACGCGGCCTGTGCGCTGCCCTTGAGGAACACCTGCGCGATCTGCAGCGAGCGGTAGCGGTCGCGGCCGCTCAATGAATTGCCGTCGCGGTCGGCGTATTCGACTTCGAAGAGTTCTAAGCCCGCGGCCTGCGCGACGACCTTGGCAAGCTCGGTCTTGCCGGTGCCGGGCGGGCCATAGAGCAGCACGTTGACGCCGGGCTCCTTGCGCGCGACAGCGGCGCGCAGCAGCGTGACGAGCATCTGCGCGTCTTCTTCGACGAACGAAAAATCGTGCGGCGTGAGCGCGCTCTTGGCCGACGGCCGCGTGAACACCGCCATCAGTTCGTTGTGGTCGCGGTACTCGCGCATCAGCACCGGCGGCAGCTTTTCGCTGACCTTCATGAGGTCGGCAAGGTCGGTGATGTTGTGCTCGGAAATCAGGTTCTCGACCAGGCCGATGCGCTCGAGCCGCGAACCGGCGCGCAAGGCCTCTCCGACTTCGCTGGCGTTGACGCCCGCGATGTCGGCGATGGCTGCATAGGCCTCGGGCGCATTGTTGACCTTGAACTCGACCAGCAACGAGCGCAGGTCGCGCTGGTAGCGTGCGAGCGTGCCGTAGAGCAGCAGCGCGCGCTCGGCCTTGTTGAGCTGCAAGAGGCCCGCGAGCGCATCGATGTTCTTCTCGACCAATGTCGACTGCTTGCGCAATGCATGCGTGAGCCAGTCGCGCGTGACGGCAAGCACCGAGAGCAGGTCTTTCGGCTGGTCCTTCGCGTATTCGTCGAGGTAGAAGAAGAGCGTGCCTTCTTCATACGGGCCGCGCCATACGCCGTGCCGTTCGAGCAGCGTGCGGCCATCGAAATTCTCGACGCCCTTCCACGCTTCATTGCCCGCGCAGCGGCGGCCCAGGAACTCGCGCAGGCGCTGCAGCACCGCGGCGGGCCACACCAGGTGGCGGCCCGTGAGCGAGAGCAGCCCGTTGATATCGCGCCGCACATTGAAGCGCGGCCCCTGCTTGGCGGCGAGCGTGAGCACGAAGTGCGAGCACATGAGCTCGAGCACCGGCGCCTCCTTGAGGCCGGGCGAAGGCAATGCCTGCCCGCGCACCGCAGCAGCCACGACATCGACACCCGCACGCTTGACCATCAGACAACCTCCAGAGAGTCCAGAGAGGAAATACTTGGAGCGACCATAACGCAGACTTTTGGCTTCGGGAAGACGCCGTAAGGGTAAAAACCCTGATGGTGCGATTCCGGCCACAATGCCCGCCATGGTCGGAATCGAAGAAATCCAGCGCGCCGCGGCGCGCCTGCAAGGTCAGGTGCTCAATACACCCTGCGTCGAGTCGCGCACGCTGTCGGAGATCGTCGGCGCCCAGGTGTTCCTGAAGTTCGAGAACCTGCAGTTCACATCCTCGTTCAAGGAACGCGGTGCGTGCAACAAGCTGGTCGATCTTTCCCAGAACGGTACACGCGGCGTGATCGCCATGTCGGCCGGCAACCATGCGCAGGGTGTGGCCTATCACGCGCAGCGGCTGGGCCTGCGCGCGCTGATCGTGATGCCGCGCTTCACGCCGGGCGTGAAGATCGAGCGCACGCGCGGCTTCGGCGCCGAGGTGGTGCTGCACGGCGACACGCTCGACGCGGCACGCGCGCATGCGCTGGAGCTGGCCGAGCGCGAGGGGCTGACCTTCGTGCATCCGTACGACGACGAGGCGATCATTGCCGGCCAGGGCACGGTGGCGCTCGAAATGCTCGACGCGGTGCCCGACCTCGACACGCTGGTGGTGGCGGTCGGCGGCGGCGGGCTGATCGCCGGCATGGCCATCGCGGCACGCGAGCGCCGGCCCGACATCGAGATCGTCGGCGTTCAGACCACGCGCTTCCCCGGCATGGTCAACGCCGTCAAGGGCACGCACCACGTGCAGGGCAAAAGCACCATCGCCGAAGGTATTGCAGTGGGCACACCGGGCGTGCTGACGCGGGAGATCATCGCGAGCAAGGTCGACGACCTGCTGCTGGTGGACGAAGGCGACATCGAACAGGGCGTGCTGATGCTGCTCGAGATCGAGAAAACGCTGGTCGAGGGCGCTGGTGCCGCGGGCCTTGCGGCGCTGATCCGCCATCCAGAGCGCTTCAAGGGCAAGCGCGTCGGGCTGGTGCTGTCAGGTGGCAACATCGATCCGCTGCTGCTCGCGGCCATCATCGAACGTGGCATGGTCCGGGCTGGCCGGCTGGCGCGGGTGCGCGTGAGCGCGCGCGATGTGCCGGGCTCGCTGGCCGAGATCACGGCCACCGTGGCCGAAGCGGGCGCTAACGTCGACGAAGTGCATCACCAACGCGCTTTCACCATGCTGGCGGCGCAGAACGTCGACATCGAGCTGGTGCTGCAGACCCGTGGTCGGGCCCACCTGGCCAGTGTGCTCACCGCGCTGAAAGACGCCGGCTTCGAGGCCGAAGAACAACACTGAAAGCCCTTGACACTTGCGGTTTGGGGGCTCGCAACCCCCTAGACCGGTCCAGGGCTACCCGCCGGTAAAATGCCGGCAGTCTGTCTATTGCGTATTCGAGGTACTTCCCGATGTCCAACCCCACTCCCGTCGATCCGAGCCATGGCGCAGCCGTCGAAAAAGACGCCGTCGAATCGGTCGTTCACCTGATGCCTCTCGTGCTCCCGCTGGCCGGTGGCGTGCTCATGCTGCTGCTGGCATCGATTGCCGTTTTCCTGGCCTGATGGCCTGACTGGCTGACAGGCTTTCGCGGCCTTGTCCGCGGGTCGTGCGGCCCGCGCCGGCGCACTCTCCCAAAGCGAAACGTTTTCTCAAACGGACCTCCGTGCCCTTTCTGCGGGCACGGCGCCCCGTTCGGAAAGACGATTTTTCAACTTAGGAGATTTCCGATGAACGCACCCACGATGAAGGGCCTCACCATTCAGGCGCCCTCATACGTCAAGAACGCCAAGCTGATTGCCTGGGTGGCCGACATGGCCGCACTGTGCAAACCCGAAGCCATCCACTGGTGCGACGGCAGCAAGGAAGAATACGACCGCCTCTGCCAGCAGTTGGTCGACGCGGGCACCTTCAAGAAGCTCAACCCGGCCAAGCGCCCCAACTCGTTCCTCGCGGTGTCCGACCCGAGCGACGTCGCGCGCGTCGAAGACCGCACCTACATCTGCTCCGCCGAGAAAGAAAACGCCGGCCCGACCAACAACTGGATGGCCCCGGCCGAGATGCGGGCCACTTTGCAGCCGCTGTTTGACGGCTGTATGAAAGGCCGCACGATGTATGTGGTGCCGTTCAGCATGGGGCCGCTGGGTTCGCCCATCGCGCACATCGGCATCGAGCTGTCCGACTCGCCCTACGTGGCGGTCAACATGCGCATCATGACCCGCATGGGCAAGGCCGTGTACGAGGTGCTGGGCGCCGACGGCGAGTTCGTGCCTTGCGTGCACACCGTGGGCGCGCCGCTCGAGGCCGGGCAGAAGGACGTGTCCTGGCCCTGCAACAAGACCAAGTACATCGTTCACTACCCCGAGACGCGCGAGATCTGGAGCTACGGCTCAGGCTACGGCGGCAACGCGCTGCTGGGCAAGAAGTGCTTCGCGCTGCGCATCGCGTCCAACATGGGCCGCGACGAAGGCTGGCTGGCCGAACACATGCTCATCCTGGGCGTGACCAATCCCGAAGGCAAGAAATACCACGTGGCCGCAGCCTTCCCCAGTGCCTGCGGAAAGACGAATTTCTCGATGCTGGTGCCGCCGGCAGGCTTCGATGGCTGGAAGGTCACGACCATCGGCGACGACATCGCCTGGATCAAGCCGCAGGCCGACGGTTCACTGTGCGCCATCAACCCCGAGGCCGGCTACTTCGGCGTGGCCCCTGGCACCAACATGCTGACCAATCCGAACTGCATGCGCAGCCTGGACAACGGCGTGATCTTCACCAACGTCGCGCTGACCGACGACGGCGACGTGTGGTGGGAAGGCATGGAACAGGACGCGCCGGGCAAGGCACTGCCGGCCCACCTGATCGACTGGCAGGGCAAGGACTGGACGCCGCAGATCGCGAAGGAAACCGGCGCCAAGGCCGCGCACCCGAACGCACGCTTCACCGTGGCTGCTACGAACAACCCGGCACTCGACGACGCCTGGGACGATCCGAAGGGCGTTTCAATTGATGCGTTCATCTTCGGCGGACGCCGCTCGACGACCGTGCCGCTGGTGACCGAAGCCCGCAACTGGGTGGAAGGCGTCTACATGGCCGCCACGATGGGTTCGGAAACCACTGCCGCTGCTGCAGGACAGCAGGGTGTTGTTCGCCGCGATCCGTTCGCGATGCTGCCCTTCATGGGCTACAACATGAGCGACTACTTCCAGCACTGGCTCGATCTGGGCAAGAAGCTTGAAGCCTCCGGCGCCAAGCTGCCGAAGATCTACACGACCAACTGGTTCCGCAAGGGCGCCGACGGCAAGTTCGTCTGGCCAGGCTACGGCGAGAACATGCGCGTGCTGAAGTGGATGATCGATCGTGTGGAAGGCAACAAGTCTGAAGGCATCGAACACATCACCGGCGTGAGCCCGCGTTATGAAGACTTGAACTGGACCGGGCTGGATTTCAGCGCCGAGCAGTTCGCTACTGTGACCAGTATCGACAAGGCTGCTTGGGAAGCCGAACTGAAGCTGCATGCCGAGCTGTTCAAGCAGCTGGAACATCATCTGCCGAAGGAGCTGCCGGAGACGAAGGCTGCGATCGAGCAGCGCTTGGCGGCCTGATTTCTGTTGAGTCGGACTGGCTGATCAACGGCCAGCTAAAAGCCCGATGAGTTCATCGGGCTTTTTTATTGCCTGAGTTATTGCGGAGCTGCTTGCCTCAGGAGCG
>NZ_QAJK01000143.1 GCF_003852515.1 Variovorax sp. KBW07
TGGTGTACCGCTGATCAACGACCACTCTGATGACGCTCACGCGGATGGTGTGCTCTGCGCAGCGAAATAAAGGAGGAGCGAAGCGGGGGACATTCGCGGAGCAGAGCACACCGTCGGCGTGGGCGTCGCCCTGAACGTACCCCACTCAGACGGCGAACAGACGCCTCAAACGCCCCGAGCGCGCCGGTTGGACATGACCACGTTGTCCTTCGCAATGGTCAGGCCTTCCTGCATCGCAGTGATCCAGGCAGCCGTCGACGTCACCGCCGCGAAGTTGCTGTGGAACACCACGCTGAACACGCGATGGATTTCTTCCGCCGTCACCTTGCCCGCTGCGTTCTCGTACGGCAACGCACCACTCGCGTCAGACAGGAACTCCACGTTCAGCCCCCGGTGCATTGCCTCGAAGACAGTAGACGCGTCGCAGTTCTGCGTCATGTAGCCCACCACGCTCAACGTGTCGATCTCGTGGCGCGACAGCCACTCGGCGAAGTCGGTGCCCGTGAACACGCTCGGGAACGTCTTCGTGACCAGGTGGTCGCGCGGGCGCTTCGCGATCTCGGGGTGCAACTGGCCGTTGTGCGTGTCGGCCTGGAACACCGGAGCGCCCTTGGGGGCGTGGTGCTGGACCACCACCACCGGCGTTCCGGCTGCGCGGGCCGCGTCCATTGCCCTGGTCACGTTCGGCAGCGTGTCCAGGATGGGCGGGTATTCGATCGGCAGGCCGCCGCCTTCGAAGTATTCGTTCTGCACGTCGATCACGACGAGGGCGCGGCGCGGGGCGGGGGTGTTGCTCATGGTCTTCTGGCTCCTTCTTCTCTGGTTGTGTGGTGGGTATGGGCTCTATTCTTTGCTTTTCACCCATCCCTCGAAAGTGGCCCGATAGCCAATCATCGATAAGATCGGGCCATGGCCACTTCAGCTTCCATCTCCGCTTCCAATCCTGCTGCAGAAACCATCGCCGTCGTTGCCTTCGACGGCATCAGTCCCTTTCACCTGTCCGTGCCCTGCATGGTCTTCGGCGAAGACCGCACCGAGACGGGGGCGCCGCGTTTTCGCATGCGGGTGTGCGCGCCGGAGCCGGGGCCGCTGCAGACCAACGCGGGCTTCACGCTGGTGGTGCCGCATGGCCTGGAGGCGATCCGCCGGGCGCAGATCGTGGTGGTGCCCTCGTGGCGCGACGACGGACGGCCCGCGCCGCCGGCGCTGATCCGTGCGCTGCAGGCCGCGCACAAACGAGGCGCCACGGTGGTCGGGCTGTGCCTGGGCGCCTTCGTGCTGGCCGAGGCGGGGCTGCTCGACGGGCGACCGGCGACCACGCACTGGCACCTGGCACCGGCGTTCGCGAAGCAGTACCCGAAGGTGAAGCTGCAGCCCGAGGTCTTGTATGTCGACGACGGCGACGTGCTCACTTCAGCCGGCACGGCCGCGGGCATCGACTGCTGCCTGCACCTGCTGCGCGTGCGCTATGGCGCCGAGACGGCCAACCGCGCGGCGCGGCGCATGGTGGTCGCGCCGCACCGGCAGGGCGGGCAGGCGCAGTACATCCAGCAGCCGGTGCCCGCCACCGCCGAGCGCGATCGCCTCGCGCCGCTGCTGGAGTGGCTGGGCGAGCACCTCGACGTGCCGCACGAGCTCGATGGGCTGGCCCGGCGCGCGCTGATGAGCCGGCGCACCTTCACGCGGCGCTTTCGTGAATCGACGGGCACGACGGTCGGGCAGTGGATACAGAACCAGCGCCTGGCACTGGCGCAGCGGCTGCTGGAAACGACGGACCATCCGGTCGAGCGCGTGGCGACCGGCGCGGGCTTCGGCTCGGCGGTGTCGCTGCGCAAGCATTTCCTGTCGGCGTTCAAGGTGTCGCCCACCGTGTACCGCAGGCAGTTCTCGCGGGCCGAAGAAGTGGCCTGAAGCGCGCGTGCGCGGCGATGCGATGGCGCAAGCGGTGCGCGCGGATCAGGCCGCGTGCGCGTGCCGCCGCGTGGTCAGCAGCGCGCGCAGCTTGGCCGGTGCCACCGGCTTGGTCAGCAGCATCACGCCGCCGTGGCGCAGCCGCTGCAGCACTTCGGGCCCGGTGGCGCCCGACACCAGCACCGCCAGTGCATCGGGCTGCAGGCGCTTGGCGGCTTCGATCAGGTCGACACCATCGCCATCGCCCGCCAGTTGCAGGTCGCAGAGCACGGCGTCGTAGTGCAGGTCGCCGGTGCCCAGCCGCGCGATGGCCTCGGCGCCGGTGGTCACGCATTCGACCTGGCAGCCCCATTGCTCCAGCAGCGAGCGGCTGCCGTCGAGGATGGCCGGGTCGTCGTCCACCACCAGGCAGCGCAGGCCGGCCAGCGGCGCGGGCGCCAGCGGCGGCACTTCGGGCGGCGCGGTGTCGGTGGTGCGCGCGGCGGGCAGCGTGAAGGCGAAGGTGCTGCCGGCCTGCAGCGCCGAGCGCACGGTGATGCGGGTGCCCAGCAGGGTCGCGATGCGCGCGCAGATCGCCAGGCCCAGGCCGAAGCCGCGGCGCCGGTCGCGCTCGGTGTTGGCCACCTGGTAGAACTCTTCGAAGATGCGGCCCTGGTGAATGGGCGCGATGCCCACGCCGTTGTCGCGCACCTCGATGCGCACGCCGGCCGGGCTGCGCCGCGCGGCCACCAGCACGGTGCCGCCATCGGGTGCATGGCGCAGCGCATTGGCCACCAGGTTGCCGACGATGCGCTGCAGCATGGCCGCGTCGGTGCGCACGGCCAGGCCGCGGTCGCTCCAGCGCAGGCGGATGCGCGCCTCGATGGCGCTGGCGGCATGCTGCGCATCGAGCTGGTCGAACAGCGCCGCGAGCGGCACCTTGGTGATGGCCGGCGTCAGCACCTGCGCATCGAGCCGCGAAATCTCGAGCAGATCGTCGAGCAGCACGCCCATGAACTCGGTGCTTTCCTGCAGCCGCAGCACGGCCGGGCGCTGCGTGGCCGAGGCACCCGGCAGCAGCCCGTCGATGAACAGGCCCATGGCATGCAGCGGTTGCCGCAGGTCGTGGCTCGCGGCCGCCAGAAAACGCGCGCGCGACAGCGCGGCCTGCTCGGCCTCGGCCATGCGCTGCAGCGCCACGGCGGTGGCTTCGCGCACGCGCTCTTCGCTGATCTGGCGGTTGCGCTGCAGGCGTTCGGCCAGGCGGTCGATGTCGTGCGCCAGCACCGCCAGTTCGTGCTTGCCGCGCGTGCCGCCCGCCACCACGTCGCAACGCATCTCGAAGTGCCCGGCCTCCAGCGCGGCCACCGTGCGCGACACGCGCCGCAGCGGCCGTGCCACGGTGCGCGCCATGTGGCGCACCGAGGCCCAGGCGGCCAGCAACGCGACCAGCGCGATGCCGATGCCCGCAATGAGCGAGCGGCTGCGCTCGCGCGTGTAGGCCGTGGTGTCGCGGAAGGTCTGCACCAGTCCGATGGGCGTGTCGCCCGCCGCGGTGGAGCCCGCGGGCGCGAAGGCGCTGGCGCGCGAGGCCTCGCGCAGCGTGACCGGCGAAGTGAACATGCGCAGCTGCGCGAGCGATGCGGTCTTGGGCCCGGCCGTGACGTACACGCCGGCGCTGTTGCTGATCTCCACGCGCGTCACCTGGCCGCCGCGCAATGCCGCGTTGGCCACGTTCTGCAACGCGGGCAGGTCGCCGGCATACAGGCTCAGGTCGGACATGGCCGCCACCTGGCGCGCAACGGCCTGGCCTTCGGCGTCGAAGGCGGCTTCGAGCGTTTGCAGCCGGCTGTGCGTGAACCACCCCGTGAGCGCGAGCGCCACTGCGGCGCACGGCACCACGCCCAGGCGGAACAGGTCGCGCTGCAGGTTGCCGCGCATGACCAGCGTGTGGGTCGAGGGGTTGCCGCGCGCCTGCGCATCGGGCGGCATGGGCGCATGGTCGCCCGCGGCCCCGGCGCGTGCCGGGTCTGGGGGGGCGAGTTCGGTGTTCATCGCGGTGCCGCGAGTCGTTCGGTCAGTTCCCGTTCTTCCGGCAGGCGCAGGCCGAGTCCGCGTGCCACGGTGGCGTTGACGCGCACGGTGGCCGGCGTGGCGGCCTCCACCAGCGGTGCGCCGTTGCTGCCGCCAGCGGCTGTACTGGCACTGGCACTGGCACTGGCGACCTTCTGCCCCAGCAGGCGGGCCTGCTGCGCGAGCTGCGACGGCGTGGACACCGCGGCGGCCAGGCCGCCCGAGCGCACCAACCCTTCGCTGGCGCCGAACACCGGCAGGCCGGCACCCGCGCCGGCGCGCAGCACCGACAGCGTGGCCGCCTGGTTGTCCCCGATGAGGTCGGGCAGCACCATCAGCGCATCGCTTTGCGGCACCACGACGCGCAGCGCGGCGGCGAGCGAGCGCGCATCGGGTGCGTATTCCACGCGCACGTCCCAGGCCGGGTTGGCGCCTTGCGCCGCGCGCTGCAACTCGCGCACCAGCGGTTCCGATTCAGGCGTGGCGACCACGCCGATGCGGTGCTTCTGCGGCAGCACCGCGTTGATGAGCGCCAGCTGGTCGGCCATGGCCGGGTCGCGCAGCAGCACGCCCACGCGCCGGTCGCCACGCCGCAGCGCGGGGCTGCCGGCCTTGAGGGCTTCGTAGTCGAGCCGGCTCAGCATGGCCAGCACCAGCGGTTCCTGGCCCGGCCGTTCGACGGCGGCGCGCGCGGCGGCCGGGCCCACCGCCATGGTGAGGCCCGCATCGGCCGTGCGCAGGCTGCGCGTGCGCACGCCGGCATTGGCCGCGCGCTCGGCCTCGGTGCCGGCTGCGGTGCTTGCGCTGTCCGCCGACAGCGGCGGCTCGGTGCCGCCGGGCGAGAGCCGGACCAGCTCGAAGCGGCTGCCCGGTTCCTGGTCCGCGCGCAGCTGCTGCACGAACTCCGACGACGCCGCGATGTCGTCGCCCATCAGCACCGTGAGGCTGGCCGCCGATGCGGCGTGGCCGGCCAGCGTCAGACCCAGGCACAGCCCAAGGCACTGCAGGGCCCGTGCCACCGGGCGAGGGCACGCGCGTGCGCTGACGAACGGAAAAGGGTGTTTCAAGGCAACGAACATCGACTGCTTTCGCAGCAAGGGGCAATGATCCAATGTAAGGACGGGCCCTGCTTCGCGCGATAAGGCGGAGGGCTTATGTCAGCCGCCGCGACGGCCTGCCCGCGTGACGGAATACGCACCCCGGCGGCCGCTCGGCCTATGTCCGATGGACTACCCGGACACCTACCCCGAGCTGTTGCTTGGCCTGCTTCCCGGCCCGCTTCAACCGGCCTCGCCGGCCAGTTGCAGCGCGGCCAAGCGCTGTGCCTGTATGGCCTGGCGCAGCACGCGCGGCGACACCGGCTTGTAGAGCACGGTAATGCCCGCGCTGGCCACTTCGCGCAGGCGGTCGGGCTTGGTCTCGCCCGTGACCAGCAGGCGCGCGGTGCCGGGGCCGATGCCGCGCGGATGCCGCTCCAGCGCGGCGATGACCTCCAGCCCGTTGTCGCCGCCCTGCAGCAGCAAGTCGCTCACCACCACGTCCGGCGGCTCCGCCCAGGTGTCGGCCAGCGCCAGTGCTTCGGCGCGGGTCTGCGCGGCCATCACCTGCGCGCCCCAGTTGGCGAGCACCACGGACAGGCCTTCGAGAATGGTGCGCTCGTCGTCGATCACCAGAATGCGCAGGTTCGCGAGGCTGGTTTCTTCTTCCTCGATGCCGGCGGCCGAGGCGGGCGTGCTCGCCGGCGCGGGCAGGGCGGCCGGCGCCGAGCGCACCAGCACCCGCACGCAGGTGCCCTTGTGCAGCCTGGATGTGAGCTCGACCCGCGTGTTGAGCAGCTCGGCCAGCCGCTGCACCGTGGCCAGGCCCAGCCCCATGCCGCGTGCGCCGCGCGCCGCCTGCCGGCCCGTGGGCTCCACCTGGTAGAACTCTTCGAACACCCGCGCCTGATGCTGCAGCGCGATGCCCACGCCGGTGTCGAGCACGTCGATGCGCACGCCACGGCCGCGCCGCCGCGCGCCGATCAGCACGCCGCCTTCGATGGTGTGGCGCAGCGAATTCGACACCAGGTTGTTCAGGATGCGCGAGAGCATCACGTAGTCGCAGCGCACCCACACGTCGGTCTTGCGAACCACCAGCCGCAAGCCCTGCTGCTCGGCCACCGGGCGGAAGTTGCGGCTAATTTCATCGAACAGCCGGTCGAGCGGAAAGTCGGCCCACTGCGGCTGCAGCACGCCCGCGTCGAGCTGCGACAGGTTGAGCAGCTCCGAGAACAACCGGTCCAGCGAGTCCACGCATTCGCGGATGTGGCCGATGCGCTGCAGCTTCACCGGGTCGGTCTCGCCGTTGGCCAGCCCGTCCGAGAACAGCGTCAGCGCGTGCAGCGGCTGGCGCAGGTCGTGGCTGGCGGCGGCCAGCAGGCGGGTCTTGGCCTGGCTCGCCACCTCGAGCTGCGCGTTCTTGCGCGCCAGCTCGGTCGTCGCCTCGTTGATGCGGCTTTGCAGCAGGCTGCGGCTTTCGGCCAGCGCGCGCGCCGCCTGGTTGAAGCCGTGTTGCAGGTGCCGCACTTCCGAGGTGCCCTCGATGGTCACCCGCGCGTCTTCGCCCGCGCCCAGCCGGTCGACCGCCTTGCCGAGCGCGCGGATCGGCGCGCTGATGCGCCGTGCCGCCCACCAGCCCGCCAGGCCCACGCCGATGAGGCTGATGGCCAGCACCAGCACCACGTTGAGCCACACCGAGCGCCGGGCCTTCTGCACCGCGCCGAGGCCGATCTCGACCATCACCTTGCCGTTGTGGCGGCCGTCGTCGCTGACGATCGGCACCACCACCTGCAGGCCTTCGCCGCGCACGCGGTCGACGGTTTCGGAGTTGGCCACGATCTCGCCGTCTTCGGTCCAGATCTGCACCTGCTGCACATGCGGCTGGTACGTGCCCGACTGGGCCGTGCGAGCCAGCGCACGCCGGTCCATGCGCGCCAGCGGCGCCTGCGCCACCGTGGCCACCTGCATCGCCACCGTCTGCGCATTGGCGCGCATCAGCTCGGTGAGGTTGCCCAGGTGCTGCC
Source organism: Variovorax sp. KBW07 (assembly GCF_003852515.1). Classification (GTDB taxonomy): domain Bacteria; phylum Pseudomonadota; class Gammaproteobacteria; order Burkholderiales; family Burkholderiaceae_C; genus Variovorax. The sequence continues at coordinate 7,025 of NZ_QAJK01000143.1, forward strand.
GCGTCAGCACGGCAATGGCGGCCAGCGTGGCCAGCGTGGCCGGCACCAGCGCCAGCAGGATCAGCTGCTGGGCAAAGGTCAGGCGGGCAAGCCCGCGGAGGACGCGGAAGTTCCAGTTCATGAGGGCCAGGCACGCATGGAGGCCGAGCTTAGGGGCCCCGGCCAGAACATGGAAGGCTGGAAAAACATCACAAGAAATACTCGCATTTGATATTTAATGGCGTCCGCAAGCCCATGTTAGACCCGCTGTTCCGCGGCGGCCCCATGTCTTCCGGTACCACTATGCAGGTTTTCTTGCGCCGATTTGCCGATGTCCAGGGTGCCCTTCGAATGGCAGCGCTGGCCTTGCTCATGGGCCTGCCGCTGGTGGCCGCGGCCCAGGGCAGCGGCAGCAACACCACCGGCCCGCAAGAGGCGCCGGTGCGCTTCGGCATCCTGCCGCTCGGCGGCGCCTTCGAGTCGCGCAGCGACTGGGACCCGCTGCTGGCCGAACTCAGCCGCGCCATCAACCGCCCGGTGAGCGTGCTGTCGGTCAACTCGTACGAGGCGCTGGAGCAGGCGATCCAGCGCGATGAGGTCGACATGGCGTTCCTGTCGGGAAAAATGGCGCTCGACGCCGTGACCCAGCGCCGCATGAAGGTGGTGGCGCAGGTGGTGCGGCACGACGGCCTGCCCGGTTACCGCGCGCTGCTGCTGGCGCGCAAGACGCCGCCTTTCAACACGCTGAAAGACCTGCTGGCCCAGCCCGAGCGCTGGCGCCTGGCGCGCGGCGAAAAGCAGTCGGTGTCGGGTTTCATCGTGCCGCAGCTGCAGCTCTTTCTGCCGAACCACATCGTGATGGAGACGCGCTTTCTGAGCGAGACCGTGGGCACGCACCAGACGAACGCATTGGCCGTGGCGAACAGCGAGGCGGACGTGGCCACCAACAACTCGGCCGATTTCGAGCGCTTCAAGCAGCGCTTTCCGGCGGAGACGCAGCGGCTGCAGATCCTGTGGGAGTCGGACCTGATTCCGCATGCGCAGATCGTGGTGCGGCGCGAGTACCCGGCGGCGTTGCGCACCCGTGTGCAAACCTTCCTGGTCAACTACGGCCGAAGCAAGGGGCCGCGCGGCGACGCGGAGCGGATGGTGCTGAAGTCGCTGCACGACCTGGCGGGCTTCGTGGCGGCCGACAACACGTCGCTGCAACCTGCCGCCAAGCTGGCCTACCAACTGGCACGCCAGAACGCGATGACGGCCCAGTGGGTGAACGACGCCGCGCGTGAGGCGCGGCTGCAGCGCATCGACAGTGGCTATGCCGAGCAGGTCGGTGTGCTGAAAGACGTTACGCCTTGAGCCTTGTGATGAACGCGCTTGCTGTCCGTTGCGTTGTTCCTTTGGTGCGTGACTTGCGTTGTTCAGGGCGACGCCCGCGCCGACGGTGTGCTCTGCTCCGCGAATGTCCCCCGCTTCGCTCCTCCTTTATTTCGCTGCGCAGAGCACNNCATTCGCACGCGCCCCGAATGTTTCTGCCCCGAGCAGCCGCAGCGCCAGAACAGAGCCACTGAAATGCCCCCAAGACTCAAACGATTGCTGGCAGCAACATTGCTCTTCAGCGCAGCCGTTGCAGGACTGCTTTCACCGGCCTCGGCACAAACTGCAGCAACAGCACCCGAGAAGAACCAGCAAGCCATCCGCTCCATCCGCTTCGGCGTGCTCCCCCTCGGAGGTACCGTTGAATCCCGGGCTTTGTGGACCCCGCTCATGGCCGACATGAGCCGTGCTCTCGGCATTCCCGTCAGTTCCTATTCCGTCCCGACCTACGAAGAGCTCGACCGTGCCATCGGCCGCGACGAGATCGACATGGCTTTTCTCTCCGCCAAGATGGCGCTCGACGCCGTCATGCAGCGGCGCATGAAAGTCGTCGCGCAGATCGCGCGGCGCGCCGGCATGCCCGAGCACCGGGCCGTGCTGCTGGCCCGCAAGACAGGGCCCTTCAACACCCTCGAAGGCATGCTCGCCCAGCCCGAGAAATGGCGCCTTGCGCGTGGCGACAGCCGCTCCGTGACCGGCTTCGTCGTGCCGCAGAGCCAGCTCTTCCTGCCCAACAACATCGAGATGGAAACGCGCTTTCGCAGCGAATTCGTCGGCACCCACCAGGCCACCGCGCTCGCCGTGGCCAATGGCGATGCCGACGTGGCCACCAACAACACCACCGACTTCGAGCGCTTCAGGCAGCAGTTTCCCGTCGAGGCCGAAAGACTGCAGGTCATCTGGGAATCGGAGCCGCCGCCCGGCGCGCCCATGGTCGTGCGGCGCGACTACCCGCCCGAGTTCCAGGCGCGGCTGCAGAACTTCCTGACCAGCTACGGGCAAGGCAAGGGCGCGCGCGCCGATGCAGAGCGCGAAGTGCTGAAGTCGCTGCGTGCGGCCTACGGCTACGTCGCGGCCGACGACAGCGCGCTGCTGCCCGAGGCCAGGCTCGAATACCAGCTGGGCAAGCAGCGCGCCATGGCCGCCTCGTGGGTCAACGAGGCCGCGCGGACGCAGCGGCTGCAGCGCATCGAGAAGACCTACAACGAGCAGGTCGAGACCTTGCGGGCACTGGCCGCGGGGCGCTGAGCGCCCAGCGGCGGCCGTTGCCAGGCCCCGCGTCTACTCCCTTCGCCGTACCTCCAAACCCCTCCGTCTAGACCATTAGGCGGATTTGCCATCCGCCCTGCGCGCCGGAAACTTCGTGTTTCTTTCAGGCACCCTTGCCGTTGACGGAGTGCGGATGAGTTGGCGAACAAAAGTGGTCTGGAGCGAGGGGATGCTGTTGCAGCCTCAGCACCTGCAGCAAAGCGAGCGCCATGCCGATCATGCGCGGCATGTGCTGTTGCGCATGACCACCCCCTACGCCTGGGGCTTTGCCGAGCTTGAAATCGACGCGGCCGCGCTCACGCTCGGCAAGCTGGCGCTGGTGCGCGCGGTCGGGGTGTTCGGCGACGGCACGGTGTTCGACATGCCGGCGGTCGATCCGCTGCCCGAGCCCATCGACATTCCTTCCTCGATGCGCGACGAAGCGGTGGTGCTGGCGCTGCCGCTGCGCCGCGCCGGTGCGCGCGAAGCCGATGCGGAAGACTATGAAGAGCTGGTGCGCCACCGCGTGCTCGAATCCGAAGTGCCCGACTCCAACACCGCCGGCGAGCGCACGGCGATGCTGCAGCTGGGGCAACTCCACACGCGCCTGATGCGCGCCAGCGAAGCCACCGACGCATGGACCACGCTGGGCGTGGCCCGCGTGGTCGAGCGCCGCGTCGACAACCAGGTGCAGCTCGATCGCGCCATGCTGCCGCCGCTGCTCGACGTGGCCGGCCATGCCGTCATTCGCGCCTGGCTCGACGAACTGCTGGGCCTGCTGCGCCAGCGCGGCGAGGCGCTTGCGGGGCGCATGACGCAGGGCGGCACCGGCGGCGTGGCCGAGATTGCCGACTTCATGCTGCTGCAGGCGGTCAATCGCAACGAGGCCCTCTTTGCGCACCTCGCCAAGAGCGCGATGCTGCACCCGCAACACTTCTTCGAGCATGCGCTCGGGCTGGCCGGCGACCTTGCGAGCTTTCGCGATTCGCGCCGCGTGGCGCACTTCGGTCCCTATATTCATGACGACCTGGCACTGAGTTTTCGCCCGGTGATGGACGACCTGCGCCGCAGCCTGTCGATGGTGTTCGAGCAGTCGGCCATTCGCATCGAGCTGCACGACCGCAAGCATGGCGTGCGCGTGGCGGTGGTGACCGACGTGGAGCTGCAGCGCAAGGCGACCTTCGTGCTGGCGGTGAACGCGAACATGCCGAGCGAAGCCCTGCGCGCGCGCTTCCCCACGCAAGTGAAGATCGGTCCGGTCGAGCGCATTCGCGACCTCGTCAACCTGGCATTGCCGGGCGTCACGCTGACGCCGATGCCGGTGGCGCCGCGGCAGATTCCGTTTCACACGGGCGCGAATTATTTCGAACTCGAAACGCGCAACAGCGACCTGTGGCGGCAGCTGGAGCAATCGGGCGGCATCGCGATGCACATCGCCGGCGACTTTCCCGGCCTGGACCTCGCGTTCTGGGCCATTCGTTCCTAGCAGCCCCGCGCGGCCGACGGAAACGGAACACCATCATGAGCACACCTCCCGACCCCTTCGCGGCCTTCGAGTCGGAGCGCACGGTCATCAAGCCCAAGCCGCGCACGCCGGGCGGCGCGCCGCCGGCGCCTGCACCCGCACCGTTCTTTGGCGGCCCTGATCCGACACCCGCGGCCGAGGTCGGCGAGCTGGGCCTGCTCAATCCGCTGGTGTCCGCCGCGGGCAAGCTGCTGGTGCTGATCGGCAAGCTGCGCAACCTGGCGCAGCCGCCGAACGTGCCGGCGCTGCGTGCCTCCACCGCCGATGCCGTGAACCAGTTCGATGCCAACGCGCGCCGCGCGGGCGTGAGCAATGAATCGGTGCTGGCTGCGCGCTACGTGCTGTGCACCGCGCTCGACGAAGCCGTGGCCAACACGCCGTGGGGTGTGCAGGCCGGCTGGAACAAGCAGAGCCTGCTGGTGCAGTTCCACAACGAGACCTGGGGCGGCGAGAAAGTGTTCCAACTGCTGGCCAAGCTCGCGCAGGACGTGCCCACGCACCGCCAGTTGCTGGAGCTCATCTACAGCGTGCTGGCGCTCGGCTTCGAAGGCCGCTACCGCGTGGTCGACAACGGCCGCGCGCAGCTCGACTCGGTGCGCCAGCGCCTTGCCGACCTGATCGCCAAAGACCGTCCGCCACTCGAAGCCGAGCTGTCGCCGCACTGGCGCGGGCAGGGCGCGGGCACGGTGCGGCTGCGCGAGTCGCTGCCGCTGTGGGTGTTCGCGGCGGGCTTTGCGCTGCTGCTGGCGCTGGCGTGGTTCGGCCTGCGGCTCACGCTCAACTACCGCTCCGACACCACCTACTCGGCGGTGTCTGGCCTGCGCGTGCCCAACCTGCAGATCGCGCCGCCCGCCGCGCCGGCCAAGTCGCCGCGTCTGGCGCGCTTTCTCGAACCGGAGATCAAGCAGGGCCTGGTCACGGTGACCGACGAGGCCGACCGCAGCGTGGTGCGGCTGCGCGGCGATTCGTTCTTCGGCTCCGGCAGCGCCGAGCCGATGGCGTCGTCGCTGCCGGTGCTGCGCCGCATCGGCCAGGCGCTGGCCGAGGTGAAGGGCGACGTGCTCATCACCGGCCACTCCGACAACCAGCCGATCCGCTCGCTGCGCTATCCGTCGAACTGGCACCTGTCGGCCGCGCGCGCCGACGCGGTGAAGGGCGCGCTCACCACGCTGGTCGACCCAGCGCGCATGCGCGCCGACGGCAAGGCCGACGCCGAGCCGGTGGCCGCCAACGACACGCCGGCCAATCGCGCGCGCAACCGCCGCGTCGACATCGTGTTGCTCACCGAACCCGACCGGCTCGTTGCGGCGGCGCCGGTGGCTCCCACTGCCCCGGCTGCTCCCGTCGTTCCCGGTACAGGAGCGAAGAAATGATCAAGAAAATCTTCGGCTTCCTGTTCAGCCCGTTGCTGTTGACGCTGTTGGCGCTGATCGTCGTCGCGCTGCTGATCTGGTGGGTCGGCCCGCTGGTGAAGGTCGGTGCGCTGGCACCGCTCGAAAGCGAAATGGTGCGCGCCATCGTCATCGGCGTGATCGTGCTCGTGGTGCTGCTGCGCGCGCTGTATCGCCGCTGGCGCGCGCGCCGTGCGAGCCAGCACCTGACCGACGGGCTCATGAAGGCGCCAGCCGCCAAGTCCGATGCGCCAGTCAACGGAGAGCAGAAGATCCTCGACACGCGCTTCAGCGAAGCCGTCGCCACGCTCAAGCAGATGCGCCTGCATGCCGCCGGCAAGAAGCCCGGCTGGCGCGACTGGATGTCGATCTCGGGCGGCAGCTACCTGTACGACCTGCCGTGGTACGTGTTCATCGGCGCGCCGGGCGCGGGCAAGACGACCGCGCTGGTCAACTCGGGCCTGAGCTTTCCGCTGGCCGAAAAGTTCGGCCCCGGCGCCATTCGCGGCGTGGGCGGCACGCGCAACTGCGACTGGTGGTTCACCGACGAGGCCGTGCTCATCGACACCGCCGGCCGCTACACCACGCAAGACAGCCACCAGTCCGAAGACAAGAGCGCGTGGGAAGGCTTTCTCAACCTGCTGAAGAAGTCGCGCCCGCGCCGGCCGCTGAACGGCGTGTTCCTCACCGTCAGCGTGGCCGACCTGCTGAGCCAGGGGCCGGAGCAGCGCACGCAGCTTGCCGCGTCGATCCGCGCGCGCCTGCTCGAACTCGACGCGAAGCTCACCACGCGGCTGCCGGTGTACGTGCTCGTCACCAAGAGCGACCTGCTCTACGGCTTTACCGACTACTTCGACGACCTCGGCAAGGAGCAGCGCGCGCAGGTCTTCGGCTTCACGCTGCCGGCGGACGAGAACGTGCAGCTCGAAGAGAAGGGCCTGTCGAATGCCTTCGCGCGCGAATTCGCGCTGCTGCACACCCGCGTCAACGACGGGCTGATTCCGCGCATGCAGCGCGAGACCGATGGCACGCGGCGCGCGGCCATCTTCGGCTTTCCGGCGCAGTTCGGCTCCATCGGCTCGCTGCTGTCCGACCTGCTCGACCAGGTGTTCACCGGCTCGCGCTTTGCGCAGCCGCCGTGGGTGCGCGGCGTGTACTTCACCAGCGGCACGCAGGAGGGCAGCCCCATCGACCGCGTGATGGGCAGCCTGTCGCGCAGCTTCGGCATCGAACGCGCCATGCTCGCGCCGCAGAAGAGCAGCGGGCGCAGCTACTTCCTGACGTCGCTGCTGCGCGACGTGGTGTTTCCCGAGCAGCGCCTGGCGGGCGCCGACGTCAAGCTGGAGCGGCGCCGCCACACCTTGCGCGTCGTCGGCGTGACCGCGATGACGCTGCTCACCGTCGGCCTGCTCGCAGCCTGGGGCTACAGCACGCTGCAGAACATGAACTACCTGAAGTCGGTCGAGGCCCGCGTCGCGCCCGCGCAGCAGACCCTGGCCGCGCTGCCCGCGCGCGTGCAGAACCTGGTCGAGGTCGCGCCCGTGCTGCAGGGCCTGCGCGACATCTGGAAGACGCCCGACAACCGCCAGGGCGACGAGCCGCTGTCGATGACGCTGGGCCTGTACCAGGGCGACAAGCTCGACGCCGCCGCCATGCTCACGCACCAGCGCGCGCTCAACGACGCCTTTCTTCCGCAGATCGCCAAGCGCATCGAAGACCAGCTGCGCACCGCGCAGAAAGACAACCTCGAGTACACCTACGAGGCGCTGAAGAGCTACCTCATGCTCTACCAGCCCGAGCACTTCGATGCGGAAGCACTCAAGGCCTGGATCACGCTCGACTGGGCCCGCAGCCTCGACCGCGGCATTCCCGAAGACCAGCGCAAGGCGCTCGAAGACCAGCTCGACGTGCTCATCGCACAAGGCCCGCCGCGCTCGCCGCTGAAGATGGACGAGAACCTGGTGCGCAGCGTGCGCGCCGTGCTGGCCAGCTATCCGCTGGAGCAGCGCGTGTTCAGCCGCCTGAAGCGCCAGCGCGCCACCAAGGACATTCCGGCCTTCAGCGTGGCCACCGCCACCGGGCCGTCGGGGCCGCTGGTGTTCGAGCGCATCAGCGGCAAGCCGCTGACCGAAGGCGTGCCCGGCATGTTCACCTACGACGGTTATCACAAGCGCTTCCAGAACGAAGTGACGGTGCTCACCGGCCTGCTGGCGGCGGAAGACCCGTGGGTGCTGGGGCAAGACCGCAACACCGCCGACCGCCTGCGCGACGTGGCCGCGCTCGGCGTGCTCACCGACCGCGTGCGCCGCCTGTACCTGGAGGAATACGTCAAGCAGTGGGAAGCGCTGCTGGCCGACGTGCGGTTGATTCGCGCCAACGGCCTGGAGAAGAACATCGAGACCGCGCGCATCCTCTCGGGCGTGGGCTCGCCGCTGGCCAACTTCTTGCGCGCGGTGGTGAAAGAGACCACGCTGATCCCGCAGGGCGACACCGGCAAGGACGTGGTCAGCAAGGCCACGGAAACCGTGCGCAACACGCGCAAGGGCCTGGAAGACCTGTTCGGCGGCGACCCCGGCAAGCAGGTAGCGCCGGGCAAGCGCATCGAGAGCATCGTGGACGACCGCTTCGAGCCGCTGCGCCGCCTGGTTACCGCGTCGGCGCCCAACCAGCCCGCGCCCATCGACGACGCGCTGAAGCTCTTCAACGAGGTGTACGTGTACCTCAACGCGGTCGACACGGCCGTCAAGGGCCGCACCTCGCCGCCGCCCGGAGACGTGGCGGGCAAGCTCAAGTCCGACGCCGGCCGCCTGCCCGAGCCGGTGCGCACCATGGTCGAGAACCTCAGCCAGTCGGGCGCGGCGCAGGCCCAGGTGGCCGAGCGCGGCAACCTGAGCCAGGACCTGCGGCCCGTGACCGAGTTCTGCGCGCGCGCCATTGCGGGCCGCTACCCGTTCTCGCCCACCAGCAAGCGCGATGTGCTGCCCGAAGACTTCGGCCAGATGTTCGGCGCCGGTGGCCTGATGGACGACTTTTTCCAGAAGCGGCTGGCCACGCTGGTCGACACCAGCACGCGGCCGTGGCGCTACAAGCCGGTGGCCGAGCGCGGCGCCGTCACCACGCAGGCGCTGGCGCAGTTCGAGCGCGCCGCGCGCATCAAGGACATCTTCTTTCGCGCGGGCGGCCGTGGCCCGTCGATGCGGCTGGACTTCAAGCCGGTGGAAATGGACGCGGGCATTACCCAGTTCATCCTCGACGTCGATGGCCAGCTGGTGAAGTACGCGCACGGCCCCGTGGTGCCGATGGCCGTGCAGTGGCCGGGCCCGAAGGGCAGCAACCAGGTGCGCATCCAGGTCAGCCCGCCGTCGGCCACCGGCAGTTCGGGTTCGGCGGTCGATGGGCCGTGGGCGCTGTTCCGCGCGCTCGACGACGGCCAGCTCGAAGCCGGCGACGCGCCCGAGAAGTTCTTCATCACCTTCCAGATCGGCGCGCGCAAGACGCGCTTCGAGGTCACGACGAACAGCGTGCAGCACCCCATCCGTTTGCGCGAGCTGCGGGAGTTTTCCTGTCCGGAGGGGTTGTGAGCCCGGCCTCTTCTTCTCCTCCTTCCTTTTCGGCGTCGCTGTTTGTCTCGGCCGAATTGCCCGGATGGTTCGGCAAGCTGCCGGGCATGGGGGACTTTGCGCACCGGCGCCTGCCCGAGTCGTTCCGCGCGGTGTGGGACCCGTGGCTGCAACGCGGACTGGCGCGGCTGCGCGACCGGCACGCGGACTGGACTTCGCACTACCTCGAAGCGCCGATCTGGTGCTTTGCGCTGGGGCCGAAGGTGGCGGGCGAGCGCGCATGGATCGGCGTGCTGATGCCATCGGTCGATGGGGTGGGGCGGTACTTTCCGTTCACGCTGGCGGTCGAGCTCGATGCCGACGTGGCGGACAGCCTCGATGGCGAGGCGCTGGCGGCCGCGCTGCACTGGTGGTCGCTGGCGACGCAGGCCGCGCTCGAAGGGCTCGATGGCGATCTGGATGCATTGCGCTTTGACGCGGTGCTGGCGCGCCTGTTCGCCGTGGTGGCAACCGCCGCTGTTGCCGAGATCGCCGCCGATGGCGAAGCTGCATTCGGCGTCGGGTCGCTGCAACTGCCGGGGCCGGGCGCATCGCTGTGGATGGGCGACCCGGCCGTCGAAGGCGCGGTCCGCATGCTGGCGACCGGCTTGCCCCGGGACGCGCAGTTCGACGCCTTGTTTCTCGGGGGTGGGGAATGACCGACGCGCCGGCCGGCACACCGCCGCCTGAAGACGACCGCACGCGCGTCGTGGCGCGGCCGGTGCAACCCGCGCAGCCCACCCAGCTCACCCAACCTACAGGTGGTGGCGACACGGGCGCGACGGTCATCACCGCCGGCACATCTGGCACGGCGAGCATGCCCGGAGCATCCGGTACATCAGCAACGCCGGTGACCAGTCCCGCCACCGGCTCAGGACCGCACGAAGCGGGCCTGCTGCCCGTCGGCGGCCGCCTCGCCGAATTCGAGATCACGCGGATCATCGGCCAGGGCGGCTTCGGCGTCGTCTACGAAGCCTGGGACCACGACCTCGAACGCGTGGTCGCCATCAAGGAATATTTGCCCACGTCGCTGTCGACCCGCCAGCACGACGGCACGGTGGTCCCGCTGTCGGAGCGGCACCGCGAAACCTTCGACCTGGGCATGCGCAGCTTCATCAACGAAGCCCGCCTGCTGGCCCAGTTCGACCATCCGTCGCTGCTCAAGGTCTACAGGTTCTGGCAGGAGCGCGGCACCACCTACATGGTGATGCCCTTCTACAGGGGCGACACGCTCAGGGAGGCGCTGGTGGCCATTCCCGCGGGCGTGGACGAGGCCTGGCTGATCCGCATCATGGACGGCGTCACGCAGGCGCTGGCGGTCATGCACCAGGCCAACTGCTACCACCGCGACATCGCGCCCGACAACATCATCCTGCTCGAAGGCTCGGGCCGGCCGGTGGTGCTCGACTTCGGTGCCGCGCGCCGCGTGATCACCGACAAGACGCAGGCGATCACCGTCATCCTCAAGCCCGGCTACGCGCCCATCGAGCAGTACGCCGAAATGCCCGACATGTCGCAGGGCGCGTGGACCGACGTGTATGCGCTGGCCGCCGTGATGCACGTGGCCGTGTGCGGCCGCGCGCCGCCGCCGTCGGTGGCGCGGCTGCTGTCCGACAGCTATGTGCCGCTCGCGGGCAACGACATCCTGCGCAAGCGCTACAGCTTGCGGCTGTTGCAGGCCATCGATGCGGGCCTGGGCGTGCGGCCCGAGCAGCGGCCGCAGTCGATGGCCGAGCTGCGCGCGGCGCTCGACCTGGAGGTGGGCCACAGCATTGCGCCGACGCCGCGCACGCAGCCGCCTTCGGGCGCGCGCAGCGGCAGCAATGCGAATGCCGATGCGGCCACCGTCATCGGGAACCCCGGCAATGCCGGCAACACCGGCGGCAGGAAAGCGCCGTCGACCGCGTCCGCACCGAAAGCGCCTGCCGATGCGGGCAAAGGCGCGGGCGGCGGAAAAGCCGTTGCAGCACTGGCGTCTCTCGCGGTCGTCGCGGCGGTGGCCGGCGGCGGCTGGTGGTGGTGGCAGGGCCGCGCGGCCGGCGACGACACGTCGGGCGCGGGCAAGCAATCCAGTACAGCTGGCACGGCGACCCCCACCACGCCGCCTTCGCAACCCGAGGCCAAGGTGGCCGAGGCGCCGCCCGCGCCCCCACCACCGCCGCCTCCTCCTCCCGCGCCGCGCACACCCACCGATTCGCTGCAATCGCTGGCGGCCGGCGCCGCGCCGGGCTTCGATGTCACGGCCGCGCCGAAGAAGGCCGAGGTCGCCATCGGCAAGGACCGGCTCGCCTTCGAGGTGCGCAGCAAGCGCGAGGGCTTCGTCTACGTGTTCCTGCTGTCGAGCGGCGGCGAGATGTTCCTGCTGTTCCCCAACCTGCTCGACAAGTACAACAAGATCACCGCCGGCGGCACGCTCGCGCTGCCGCGCGCCTCGTGGCCGATGGACGCGGGCGGCCCGGCCGGCACCGACCAGTTCGCGGTGCTCGTGAGCGAGCACGAGCGCGACTTCAGCGCCGCCGGCGTGCAGAACGACGGCGTGTTCCCGGTGTTTCCGCTGCCGGTGCTGGCCGCGCTCGAGGCCACGCGCGGCACGGGCCCATCCCCGCTGCTGGGCAAGCCCGTCTGCACGCCCGCCGGTGCCCCATGCAACGACGTCTATGGCGTCGCGAATTTCAAAATCGTCGAGAAGTAATCGTCTGTAGAGCGTTGGCCCCACGGGCTGCCCATTTCCGGACAAGGAGACTTTCATGAACACTTCGCAGCCGCCACGCCTCACCTCCCTTTCGCTTGCGCTGCTTCGCTGGGCAGCGGCCGCCGCCGTGGCCTCGCTGGCGGGCTGTGCCGCGCCACCGCCGGCATCGACCGCCTCCGACACATCCACCGCCGACACATCGGCCTCGCGTCCACCGCCGACCGGCGCCAGCGTGGCCGGCCAGGCGCGCACTTTCTCGACCCAGCTCGCCACCTACACCTCGGTCGGCTTCGACGCGGTGCCGGGCTGGTCGCGCGACGATTTCTCCGAAAGCTGGCCCGCCTTCCTGGGCAGTTGCAAGGTGCTGACCGGCCGCGGCGCCGAATGGAAAGAGGTGTGCGACCGCGCATTGAAGATCGACGGCAAGAGCAACACCGCGATTCGCGGCTTCTTCGAAAGCGGCTTCTCGGCCTACCAGATCCGCGACGACGACCGCAAGCCCGATGGCGTGGTCACCGGCTACTTCGAGCCCGAGATCGCGGGCGCCCGCCAGTACGGCGCGCCCTTCATCTACCCGGTGTACGGCCAGCCCGACGACATGCTGTTCGCCGACGCACGCAAGCTGCCCGCGGGCAACGGCACCGTGGCGGCCCGCGTCGAAGGGCGCAACGTGGTGGTGCAGACCGGCCTGAGCACGCGCGACATGGGCGCGCCCGGCCTGTATGCGCTCGACCTTTCGGGCGTTTCGCGCGACACGCTTGACCGCAAGGTGCGCCTGCGCGTCGAGGGCAAGCAACTTTTGCCGTACTACACGCGCGAAGAAATCGAGACCAAGGGCGCGCCCAATGCCAAGGTGCTGGCCTTCGTGAGCAGCGCCACCGCGCTGTACGAAATGCAGATCCAGGGCTCGGGCCGCATCAAGCTGGCCAGCGGCGAAGTCATTCGCGTGGCCTACGCCGAGCAGAACGGCCAGCCTTTCCGCCCGACGCTGGCGCAGGCCGCCAACGGCAAGCCGCGCAGCGCGGTGAAGGTGCGCGGCTCGTCCATCGAGCTGCAACTGGACGACGGCGATGACGACGACGACACCGGCGCCGTCGCGGCCGGCACCATCCGCACGCGCGGCTTCACGCTGGCACGGCCTGTCGCCAGCGGCCCGGTGGTGGTGCCGGGGCGGCGCACGGCCGGCGCGGTCACCGGCTCGGGCATCAAGGACCCGAGCTACGTGTTCTTCAAGGAAGCCACTTCGCCCGTGGGCGGGCCGGTGGGCGCCTTCGGCGTGCCGCTGTCGGCGGGGCGTTCGATTGCCGTCGATCCGCGCAGCACGCCGCTGGGCTACCCGGTGTTCGTCTCGACCCGCACGCCCGGCAGCGGCGCGCCGATGCAGCGCCTGACCATCGCGCAGGACACCGGCGGCGCCATCCGCGGCGCGGTGCGGGCCGACTACTTTTTCGGCAACGGCCAGCAGGCCGCGACCAACGCGCGCCGCATGAAGGAGCGCGGCCAGCTGTGGATTCTTCTGCCGCGCGGCCTGGCCGTGGCGCAGGCCGCGGTGTCGGGCGCCATCCGCACGCGCGGCGGGCCGGTGGGCGCCAACCTGCCGCAGTGCCTGGTGCCCACTGAAGGCGTGTGCGTCGACGACTGACTGATTGATCGACCGACCCCCTTGGCCCTCCATGCAAGAGACCCTCTCGTCCGCGGAAAGCACTGAGCTCGTCCGCCTCTGGCGGCGCCGGCAGACGCTGTCCTCGAACGAGATGGGCGCCATGTACCGCATCGTGGGCGATGCGCTGGTGGCCTGCAATCCGCCCGAGCTGCAGGTGCTGGGCGAAGGGCGGCAGGAGCTGGTGGCGCAGTTCATCTACGTCAAGGTGCTGCGGCTCGATGCCGACCCCGATGAATCGGAAGAGCGCGCGGGCCACAGCGCGCCCTCTACCGCCTTTGCGCTGTGCGCTTACTTCCGGCGCTACCTGATCGACTGCACGCGCGCCAGTTCGTTCCGCCGCAAGCTGTCCATCGGCGAGCAGATCACCGAGGCGCAGCTCGAAGACGAGATCGGCGCGGGCGAAGACCTTGAAGGCTGCCTGGCCGAGCACGGCCTGAGCGCCCGCGCGGTGCAGCAGGCCGCGCGCGCCTTCATTGCCGAATTGCCCGAGCCCGAGCGCCTGCTGCTGTGCGAAGGCTTCGGCAAGGAGGCCGAAGGCGGGCTGTCGGGCATTGCCTCGCGCCACGCCATTGCCTCGTACCACTACCGCGCGGGCCGGCTCGGCCTGGTGCACAAGCGCGAGGGGCTGACCGCGGACTACGCCAAGACCCGCCTCGGCGGCTGGCTCCAGCAGACGCTGGGCATTGCCATCGAGGCCGAGAACATGGCGGCGATCCTGCAGGTTTTCAAAATCCTCGGTGCTGAAGCGTCTTATGCCTGAAGACATAGCCATTCAGGAACAGACGCCATGAACAACGAACTCTGGCCCCCGCTCAGCGTGATCCGCAACGCGTTGGAAACCGGCGCGGCCGCACGCACGCCCGCTCCCGGCGACGACGCGCACGCCGGTGCCATCGCCACCGTGGCCATGCCGGGTTCGACGCCCGGAACGGGGGCCGAACCCGCGCCATCGGCGCCCCTGTCCGACCTGCTGCTTCCCCTCACCGAATTGGCCCGGCGCCGAGAGGCTGTCGCCCAGCGTGCCTTCAGCGCCCGCTGGGCGCCGGGCCGCCTCGTCAGCGTCGTGCATGAAGGGCGCCTGCTGGGCGTGCTGCTCGACCGCCGTATCCACGGCGAGCTGTGGCAGGGCTGGATGGCCGCGGGCGAAGCCGATTGGGCTTGCGCATTCGACGTGCTGCTGGAGCCCGACGACGAGCCTTTCGAGCCGATGTTCGGCGTGGTCCAGGCCTGGAACGTGCTCACGCTCGAGGCCAGCCCGCAGCTGTGCGCGCGCGTGCTCGGCGAGGTGTCGGCCACGCGGCTGGCGGCCATTCGCGCGGTGCACGACGAATGGGCCTCGCATGCGGCGCTGCCCATCGCGCCGGAGCCGGGGCGCATTGCACTGCGCACCGTGGGCGGTGTGTTTTCGGTGCTGTCCGGCACGCCGCTCGGCCCGCAAGACCCGCGCGCCGACTACCAGTTGCTGTACCGCGACGCGGGGCTGCAACTGGGCGCATCGCTGGCGCGGTCGCGTGGTGGCGAGACGCCCGCCCCCTCCGAACCGTCTGCGCGCGCCGTGCCGCAACCCCGGCCCGAGGGCGGCTGGTGGGGCAGCATCCGGCGCTGGTTCGGCGCGGACGGATGGACGCGCCCGGCCTTCGCGGTGCTGGCCCTGTGCGTGGTGGTGCAGAACATCGGTCTTCTCAGTGGCCCGGCCGTGGAAGACGACGAAGTGCGTTACCGCGCCGTGCCGGCCGCACCCGCTGCAGCACCGGTGCGTGCCGACGTGTTCGTGCGCTGGAACGACGGCGTGCGCATGGACGAGGCCGACCGGCTGCTGCAGTCCATCTCGGCCGAAGTGGTGGGCGGGCCTGGGGTCAGCGGCACGTGGCGGCTGCGCGTGCCGGACCCGGTCGAAGGGCTGGCGGTGCTGGCGGCATCGCCGCTGGTTGCGGCGGCAGGGCCGGCGTCGGAGCGGCCATGACGCTAGCCGCATTGCTCTTTTCTTTCTCCCTCCCCTTCCGGGGGAGGGCCGGGGTGGGGGCAAGCGGCGTATCCATCGGGCGCTCTGGCTGCCCCCATCCCGGCCTTCCCCCAAAGGGGGAAGGAGCAATGCGGTTGCGGCTGCTGCTTTTGGTGTGGCTGCTGTGCGCTTCATGCAGCGCCTTCGCCACCCAGCGTGCCTTGCTCGTCGGCGTGTCCGAGCTCGTCAACCAGCCGCAGGCGCTCTGGCTGCAGGCCCCGCGCAACGACGTCATGCTGATGCGCGATGCGCTGCTCAAGCAGGGTTTCAGCGCGCCCGACATCACGGTGCTCGCCGATGGCGTGAACGGCGCGGCGCTGCCCGAGGCGCAGGCCATCCACGCGGCACTGGCCCGCCTGCTCGCGCAATCGAAGAGCGGCGACTTCGTGCTGCTCTATTTCTCCGGCCACGGCACCCGCCTGCGTGACACCGCCAAGCGCTACCAGGAGCCCGATGGCCTGTCGGAAAACTTTCTGGCGCGCGATGTGCGCGGCACGCTCGGCAGCGACACGGTGCTGACCGGCGACCTGCGCGATACCGAGTTCGACGGCTGGATCCAGGCCTTCCTGGCCCGCAACGTGTTCGTCGCCTCGGTGTTCGATACGTGCGCCGCCAACTCCATGACCCGCGGCACGGCCGATGCGCCCGCCATCGCCGAAGGGCCGGCTGAAGACGAAGTGCGCTGGCGCGGCCTGCGCGCGGCACAGCTGCTCGGCGGCAGTGCGCCGGCGCGCGCGGCGGCACCGCCCGCGCCGCCACCGGCCGAAGCCGTGGCGCGCGCACGCTACGTCGCCTTCTTCGCCTCCGAGAGCCACCAGATCACGCCCGAGCTGCGCCTGCCGCGCAAGACCCGCAATGCGCGTCCGCAGGGCCTGCTCACCTGGGCCGTGGTCGAGGCGCTGTCGCGCAGGCCGGCCACCTGGCGCGACCTGTTCGATGGCGTGCTGGCGCTGTACCCGCCCGTCATCGACGAACTCGCGCAGCGCTTTCCCACGCGCGAGCTGCCGTCGCCGGTGGCCGAAGGCAACCTCGACGCGCCGCTGTTCGCCAACAGCGGCGCGCCCGCGTCCACGCGCCCGGTGTGGCGCGCGCAGCGCAGCGGCGACAGCCTGGCGCTCAAGGCCGGCCTGCTCGACGGCCTGGTGCCGCAGCAGGAGGTGCGCCTCCTCGCGACGCTGGAAGACGGCAGCGTGCGCAGCGCGCCGGCCAGCATCGCGCAGATCAGACTGGGCGGTGCGTGGCTCGCGGTGCCGGCCGCGCTGAAAGACGTGTCGGGCGGCGCCTTCTGGAGCGTCACGCCGATGAGCGAGCCGTCGGCAACCGCCTTGCGCGTGCGCACCGACAAGCCCTTGCCCGCCGGCCTGAGCCTCGACTATCCCGCGGCGATCCGCGCGGTGAACGATGACAGCAACAGCACCGGCAACAACGCGGCGGCCGACGTGCGCTGGACCGACCTCGGCCCCGCCGGCCAGCGCCTCGAACTGCTTGCGCCATTGCTCGGCGCCACCGTCTCCACCCTCGTGCTGCCCGACACCGCCGCGCTGCGCCGCCGCCTGCAGGCACTGGCGCAGCTCAAGTGGCTCGCGCAACTGCAGGCCTACGGCAAGGACGGCCAGCTCGACGGCTTCGATGCCGCGCTCGAGGTCTGGAGCGCCGACAAGCTGCTGCGCAGCGTGCCCGTGGCGCAGGCCGCCAGCGCGTTGCCGTCGCTTCGCGCGGGCGAGCGCGTGCGGCTGAGCGTGCGCAACACCAGCGGCCGTTCGCTCGACCTCGTCATCGCGGGCATCGACGCGCGCGGCGCCTTGCAGCCGGTCTACCCCGACGAGCTGGGCGAAACCAACCGCTTCAAGCGCGGCACGCCCGAGCAGCCGGCCGTCAAGCGCTTCGAGCTGCCCTGGCTCGACGCCGCCGGCGATGCGCGCCTGCTGGTCATGGCCGTGCCCGCCACGCCGTACAGCGCGCCGCGGCTGTTCGGCGTGGCCTACGCGCAGGCCGATGTGTCCGAGGTGCGCGTGCGCGGCGGGCAACTGCCCGCCGAAAGCGGCGAGCGCCAGGTGTTCGCCGCGTTGCTGCGCAGGAGCGGCGCCATGGAGGGCGGTGGCGGCAATGGCGGCAACGGTGGCGGTGCCCGGCCCTGACGCGGGCCACGGAATTTCGGTTCGGTTCTCTTTGATTCCTGGAGGTGATATGGCATTTATCGAAGACGGCTCCTGGAGCCCTGAAGACGCCCGGCAGTTCTACGAGCTGGTCGCAACCGGCTCGGCCGATACCGACCTGGTCATGCTGATCGAGAGCAAGGGCGCGCCCGTCGTGGGTGAGCTCGAGCGCCCGTTCGAAGACGGCAAGGCGCGCCTGAGCATCGGCGGCTACCACTGGTCGGTGCAGGTGCCCGAGTCTTCGAGCCAGCACCAGGTCGTGCCCAACAACCTGATCGTCGCGCGCCGCAGCGACGCGGCCACGGCCGTCATCGCCAGCCTGCTGCGCACGCAGGAGAAAGACCTGAAGGTCGTCATCAGCGCCTTCAAGGCGGGCGGCGACTCGCGCGCGCAAGAGGCGCAGGCCGCCTTCGAGCTGGTGCTGGACAAGGCCCGCATCTGCCGGCTGGTACTCAACTCCGGCGGTGCCTGGGGCGCGCCCTCGGAGCTGATCTCCATTGCGTACCGCTCGCTGAAGGTCAAGTCGGCGCCGCAGAAGGAAACCGGCCTGCGCGGCGCGGTGCGCGAATGCGAGTTCACCCGCAACTGACCCTCAGGAACACACACCATGAATGCCGCCGAACACCTCAAGGCCGCCGACCCCGTGGCCGCCCTCAAGGCCCTGAGCGACGACGTGCGCGCCAAACCCGCCGACAGCAAGCACCGGGTCTTCATGGCGCAGCTGCTGTGCGTGCTCGGGCAATGGGAGCGCGCGCTCAACCAGCTCACCGTGGCGGCCGAACTCGACGCGCTCGCCGTGCCCATGAAGCAGGTGTATGGCGATGCCGTGCGCTGCGAGGGCCTGCGTGCCGAAGTGTTTGCCGGCACCCGCACGCCGATGATCTTCGGCCAGCCCGACGAGTGGCTGGCGCTGCTCATCGAGTCGCTGCTGCGCCAGGGGCGCGGCGAACCGGAGCTGGCCGAAGACCTGCGCCAGCGTGCCTTCGACAGTGCGCCGGCCATCGCGGGCACCATCGACGGCGCGCCCTTCGCGTGGCTGGCCGATGCCGACATGCGGCTGGGCCCGGTGCTCGAAGCCTTCGTCAACGGCAAGTACTACTGGATTCCGTACGCGCGGCTGGCGCACATCAAGATCGATCCGCCCGAAGACCTGCGCGACTGCGTGTGGATGCCCGCGCACCTGCAGTTCGAGAACGGCGGCGAGACGCTGGCGCTGATTCCCACCCGCTACGAAGGCACCGAGAAAACCGAGGACGGCGAGCTGCGGCTCGCGCGCAAGACCGAGTGGCGCGAGCTGCGGCCCGAGGTGTGGGCCGGCTACGGCCAGCGCGTGCTGGG
The DNA here is from genome assembly GCF_003852515.1 of Variovorax sp. KBW07. GTDB lineage: Bacteria > Pseudomonadota > Gammaproteobacteria > Burkholderiales > Burkholderiaceae_C > Variovorax. The sequence goes on from NZ_QAJK01000143.1 coordinate 25,992, forward strand.
CAGCGACGCGGGCGAGTACGCGCTGATGGACGTGCGCGAAATACTGTTCACGCCCGAAGGCGCTGTCGATGGCTGAACTCACCGCGCAGGAGCGGCTGCAGCCTTCGCTGCTCGACCGCCTCGTCGACCACGCCCCCGACGAAAAGCGCGAGGGCGACGAGAAGCGCACGCTGACCAAGCAGGCGCTGCGCCAGGCCGTGCTGCGCGACCTGGGCTGGCTCTTCAACGCCACCGGCCATGGCCTCTCGATGGACGACAGGCAGTACCCCAACGTGGCGCGCTCTGTCCTCAACTACGGATTGCCTATGCTGTCTGGCCAGTTCACCTCGTCGGTGCAGCGTGTCAGCATGGAACAGGCTTTGAAGAACGCAATCCTGCAGTTCGAGCCGCGCATTTTGTCCCGCACTCTCGAAGTGGAACTTGTCATGGAAGGCCCGGCACTGGACTCCCACAACAGCATCGGCCTGCAGATACGCGGCATGCTGTGGGCGCAGCCCGTGCCGCTCGAGTTCCTGATGCGAAGCCGAGTTGATCTCGAAGAAGGCCGCATAGAGATTGTCGACATGGCGCAAAACGCAAGGTAAGTCCGGCATGGACCCTCGGCTGCTGAGCCTCTACGAGCAGGAACTGCGCTACTTCCGCGAAAGCGCCGCCGAGTTTGCGCGCGCGTTTCCGAAGATCGCGCAGCGCCTGGGCATCGAGGGGCAGGAAGTGGCCGACCCGTATGTGGAGCGGCTGATCGAGGCCACGGCATTCCTTTCGGCGCGCGTCGGCCTGAAGCTCGATGCCGAGTACCCGCGCTTCACCGGCCACCTGCTCGACATCGTCTATCCGAATTTCCTGGCGCCCACGCCGGCGATGATGGTGCTGTCTTTCGTGCCCGACCCCGACGACGCCAATCTTGCGACCGGCCCGACGCTGCCGCGCGGCAGCGGCCTGCGCGCGCGACAGGCCGTGGGGCAGAACACGCACTGCGAGTTCCGCACCGCGAGCGCGCTGCGCATCTGGCCCATCGAGGTGCAACGCGCCCAGTACTTCACCTACGCGCCCGACCTGCCGCTGAACACGCACCCGCAGTCGCGCGCCATTCGCGGCGGGCTGCGCATCGGGCTGCGCGCCACGGCCGGCCTGAGCTTCAGCCGCATCGCACTCGACGAACTGGTGCTGCATTTCGGCGGTGCCGAAGACGTGGCCTGGCAGTTGCACGAATGCGCACTGGGCCAGCCCGTGGGCGTGCTGGTGCGGCCGCTGTCGCCCGGCGGCGCATTGCAGGGCACGGCGCAGAGCCTGCCGGGCAGCGCCATCGGTGCCGTCGGCTTCGAGGAAGACGAGGCGCTGCTGCCCACCACCGCCACCGGCTTCTCGGGCTTCAGGCTGCTGCAGGAGTACTTCGCGTTTCCGCAGCGTTTCCAGTTCGCGCGCATCGGCGGACTGAAGCCGCTGCTGGCGACCATGGACGTGGCCGAGGTCGAGATCGTGCTGCTGTTCTCGCGCGGCGACGCGGCGCTCGAGAAACTGGTAAGCGCCGACAACGTGCAGCTGCATTGCGTGCCGGCCGTCAACCTCTTCGCCAAGCGGCTCGACCGCGTGCCTGTGAACGAGGGCGTGAGCCAGTTCCACCTGGTGCCCGACCGCACGCGGCCGCAGGACTTCGAGGTGCACACCGTCACCGAGGTCATCGGCCATGGCGCGCCCGGTGCCGGCGCGGCGGCGGCCGAGCAGCCGTTCCGGCCTTTCTATTCGGCCTTCCACGACAGCCGGCTCAGCCACCCGGCGTACTTCACGACCACGCGCGAGCCGCGCATGCTGTCGGTGCGCCAGCGGACCGAGGGCAACCGCAGCAGCCACATCGGCTCCGAGGTCTACATGCAGATCGTCGATCCGCAGCAGGCGCCTTACGCGGCCACGCTGCGGCAGCTCGCGGTGACGGCGCTGTGCACCAACCGCGACCTGCCGCTGCTGATGCCGCTGGGCCGCGACAACGATTTCGATTGCATCGACTCCTTTCCGGTGCAGCGCGTGCGCATGGTGCGCGGGCCGTCCCGGCCGGTGTCGCCGGTGGTGAGCCAGGGGCTGGGCTGGCGCGTGGTCGACCACCTGGCGCTCAACTACCTGTCGCTGTCGGACAGCTCGCCCGAGCAGGGCGCCGCCGCGCTGCGCGAGACGCTGATGCTCTATGCCGTGCATGCCGACGAAATGCGCCAGGGCCAGGTGCGCGGCCTGCTGTCGGTCAGGAACAAGCCGGTGGCGCGCCGGCTGCCGCTCAAAGGCCCGATCGCCTTCGGGCGCGGGCTCGAGGTCACGCTCGAAGTCGACAAGGACGCCTTTCATGGCCACAGCGTGTTCCTGTTCGGCGCCGTGCTGGCGCGCTACCTGGCGCGCCATGTCGAGGTGAACCATTTCGTCGAGACCGTGCTGCGCGTGTCGGGCAAGGGCGAGACCATGCGCTGGAGGCCGCTGTGCGGGACACGGCAGATTCTGTGAGCGCCCGCGTCGATGCCACATTGAATGCGTGGTCGGCGCAGCCGTGGTCCTTCGATTACTTCGCGGTGATGCGCCGGCTGGAGTCGGTCGCCGGCACCACGCCGCGCTGGGGCCGTGCGCTGCTGCCCAGCGCGGAGCCGGTGCGCGTGGGGCAGGAGCCTTCGCTCTCGTTCGCGCCGGCCAGCTTCAGCCGCTTCGAGCCGGCCACCGCGCATTCGCCGCCGCGCCTGCGCCAGCAGTTCTTCGGCTACATCGGACCCAACGGGCCGTTGCCGGTGCACATGAGCGACTTCATTCGCGAGCGCAGCCTGAACCACGGCGACCCGACCTGGCTGGCTTTTCTCGACACCTTCCTGCATCGCTTCTCGCTGCATTTCTACCGGGCCTGGGCGCAGTCGCGGCCGGCCGTGGCACTGGACCGTCCGGGCGAAGACCGCTTCAGGCTGCAGATCGGTGCGCTGGTGGGCATCGGTGCGCCGGGCCGCACGGCGCGCGACGAGATCCACGACGACGCGCGGCTGCATTTTTCGGGCTGGCTCGCGCGCCGCGTGCACAACGTCGAGAGCGTGGAGTCGGTGTTGTGCAGCTACTTCGGCGTGCCGGTGACGCTGGAGCGCTGGGTCGGCCACTGGATGAGCCTGCCGGCCGGCGAGTTCACGCGGCTGGGGCAGGGCGAGAGCTCGCGTTCGATGGGCATGGGCGCCATGCTCGGCACGCGCGCCTGGGACCGGCAGCACCGCGTGCGGCTGCACCTGGGGCCGCTCACGCTCGAGCAGTACCGCATGTTCCTGCCGACGCGCGAGGTGGGCACTGCGCAGCCGGTGCTGCAGCGCTGGATGCAGCAGCTGCTGGGCGACGAGCTCGAATGGGACGCCGAGCTGGTGCTCGAAAAAGTGCAGGTTCCCACCACGCGCCTGGGCCAGGCCAGGGGCAATGCGCCGCGGTTGGGCTGGGTCTCGTGGCTCGGCGAGCGCACGCGCACCCGCGACGCGGCCGACGTGCGCATCGCCAACCGGCAACCTTCGGGAGCGCATTGATGCGGCTCCGCCTTTCAAGACCTTCAAGACTTTCAATTTGTCCAGCCTCATTCGTCCAGACGAGATACGGAGTCCTCCATGAGTGAAATCAGCCGCACCGCCCTTTTCGGCAAACTCAACTCGCTGGCCTACAAGGCCATCGAAGGCGCCACGGTGTTCTGCAAGATGCGCGGCAACCCGTACGTGGAGCTGGAGCACTGGTTCGCCCAGTTGCTGCAGGCGCAGGACTCCGACCTGCACCGCGTGATCCAGCACTACGGGCTCGACGTGTCGGTCATCGCGAAAGACATGACGGCCGCGCTCGACCGCCTGCCGCGCGGCGCCACCGCCATCAGCGATTTTTCTCCGCACATCGAGAACGCCATCGAACGTGCGTGGACCTATGCCACGCTGCAGTTCGGCGAGGCGCAGGTGCGCACCGGCTACATCCTGGTCGGCATGCTGAAGACGCAGAGCCTGCGCAATCCGCTGTTCGGTTTGTCGAAGCAGTTCGAGAAGATCAAGGTCGAAGACCTGGCCGACAACTTTCCGAAGATCTGCGACGCCTCGCCCGAAGCGCAGATGCGCGCTCAGGACGGCACCGGCATGGGCAGCGGCGCACCGGGCGAAGACTCGGGCGCCATGGCGCCGGCCGCCATGGGCAAGGGCGATGCGCTGAAGAAGTTCGCGGTCGATCTCACCGAGAAGGCCAAGAAGGGCGAGATGGACCCGGTGACCGGGCGCGACGAAGAGATCCGACAGATCGTCGACATCCTCATGCGGCGCCGGCAGAACAACCCGCTGCTCACCGGCGAGGCCGGCGTGGGCAAGACGGCGGTGGTCGAAGGCTTCGCGCAGCGCCTGGCGCGCGGCGACGTGCCGCCGCAGCTGAAAGACGTGAAGCTGCTCACGCTCGACATCGGCCTGCTGCAGGCCGGCGCGAGCATGAAGGGCGAGTTCGAGCAGCGCCTGCGCCAGGTCATCGACGAGGTGCAGAGCTCGCCCACGCCGATCATCTTGTTCATCGACGAGATCCACACGCTGGTGGGCGCGGGTGGCGCGGCCGGCACCGGCGACGCGGCCAACCTGCTCAAGCCCGCGCTGGCCCGCGGCAACCTGCGCACCATCGGCGCCACCACCTGGGCCGAGTACAAGAAGTACATCGAGAAAGACCCGGCGCTCACGCGGCGCTTCCAGGTCGTGCAGGTGCCCGAGCCCGACGAGACCAAGGCGATCCTGATGCTGCGCGGCGTGGCCAGCGTGCTCGAAAAACACCACCGCGTGCAACTGCTCGACGAAGCCATCGAGGCGGCCGTGAAGCTGAGCCACCGCTACATTCCCGCGCGCCAGTTGCCGGACAAGGCCGTGAGCCTGCTCGATACGGCCTGCGCGCGCGTGGCCGTGTCGCAGCACGCCACGCCGCCCGAGGTGGAAGACTGCATGCGCCGCATCGAAGGGCTCACGGTCGAGCAGGAGATCATCGGCCGCGAGGAAGCCATCGGCATCGACGTGACCAAGCGTGCGGCGCAGGTCGCGGCGCTGCTGGCCGAATCGAAGGTACAGCTCGATGCGTTGAATGCGCGCTGGCAGGAAGAGAAGGGGCTGGTCGACCGGCTGCTGGAACTGCGAAGCAAGTTGCGCGCGGGGAACAAGCCTGTGGATGCTTCGCAGGCCGAGGGCAACGCGAAGGCCGCCGTGCCCCCACCCCAACCCTCCCCCGGAAGGGGAGGGGGAGAGACGGGTGCAGGGAGCGAAGACAGGGCGGTGCTGCTTGCGGAGTTGCATGAACTGCAGGCAAAGATCCATGCGGTGCAGGGCGAGTCGCCGCTCATTCTTCCTTCGGTCGATGAGCAGGCCGTGGCCTCCGTGGTCGCGGACTGGACCGGCATTCCCGTCGGCCGCATGGTCAAGAACGAAGTCGAGGCGGTGCTCAAGCTGGCCGACACGCTCAACCAGCGCGTCATCGGCCAGAAGCACGGGCTGGAAATGATCGCGCGCCGCATCCAGACTTCGCGCGCGCGGCTGGACAACCCGCAGAAGCCCATCGGCGTGTTCATGCTCTGCGGCACCTCGGGTGTCGGCAAGACCGAGACCGCATTGGCGCTGGCCGAGGCGCTGTACGGCGGCGAGCAGAACATCATCACCATCAACATGAGCGAGTTCCAGGAGGCGCACACCGTCTCCACGCTCAAGGGCGCGCCGCCGGGCTACGTGGGCTACGGCGAAGGCGGCATCCTGACCGAGGCGGTGCGCCGCCGCCCTTACAGCGTGGTGCTGCTGGACGAAGTGGAAAAGGCCCACCCCGACGTGCACGAAATTTTCTTCCAGGTCTTCGACAAGGGCTGGATGGAAGACGGCGAGGGCCGCATGATCGATTTCAAGAACACGATCATCCTGCTGACCACCAACGCCGGCAGCGAACTGGTCATGAGCATGTGCCGCGACCCCGAGCTGCTGCCCGAGCCCAACAGCCTGGCCGATGCGCTGAAGGCGCCGCTGATGAAGGTGTTCCCGCCCGCGCTGCTGGGCCGCATCGTCACCATTCCCTATTACCCGCTGTCGCCCGACATGATGAAGAAGATCGTGCGGCTGCAGTTGGGCCGCATCAAGAAGCGCGTGGAGGCCAACCATGGCGTGCCCTTCGACTACAGCGAGGCGGTGGTCGAGCAGGTGGTGGCGCGTTGCCAGGACCCGGAGTCGGGCGGCCGCGTGATCGATGCAATCTTGACGAACACCGTGCTGCCGACCATTTCCGTCGAGTACCTGCAGCGCCTGGCCTCGGGCGGAGAAATCCGCCGCGTCGCGCTGGACGTGAAGGACGCCGACTTCACTTACGCCTTCGATTGACAGACATCACCAGGAAGCGGCGCCATGACTTCAGACGAGTATCGAATCGACACGGAATCGCCCGCGGGCCCGGACCTGATGTTCTGGACCGTGGTGGGCCATGAAGCCCTGAGCCAGCCGTCGACCTACGAGATGCGGGTGCTGTCCAAGCGCAACGACATCGCGCCCAAGGAAATACTGGGGCATGCCTTCGACCTGGTGCTGGGCTTCGACGATGCCGACGGCGGCACGCACGAGCGGCACTGCAAGGGGCACGCCGTGCGCTTTTCGCGCCGTGGTGCCGTGGGACGCTACTTCGAGTATTCGATCAGCCTGCGGTCGTGGTTCTGGCTGCTCGAGAAGCGCGTCAACTCGCGCATCTTCCAGGGGCAGACCGTGCTGCAGGCGATGGACGCCGTCATCGAGGACGGGCCCATCCGGCAGCTGAAGAAGGTCAAGCCCGACGGCGTGATCGGCGAGCACAAGAAGCGGCCCTACTGCGTGCAGCACCAGGAGAGCGACTTCCAGTTCATTTCGCGGCTGCTCGAAGAAGAAGGCATCTACTACTGGTTCGATGCCCACGACGCGCCCGGCACCATGTACCTGTCGGATGCCAGCGACCTGGCGCACCAGCCCCTGCCCGCGGCCGCGTCGATCGGCCAGCTGGGCCCCGGCGTGTCGGAGCCGCGCTTCAACGAGTTTCGCCAATTGATCGATGCGTCGCTGTATGCCTCGGGCAAGTACGCGTCGCACGACATCGACTTCAAGGCCATCCGCAAGCCGCTGCGCGGCAGCAATGCCGATGCGGCGGAGCACGAGCTGTCCGACCTGGAGGTGTTCGAGTATCCGGGCGGCTACTTCCGCGATGCCGACTCCGACAAGGCCGCGAAGGTCCGCATGGAAGAGCTGGCCGCGCGCCGCAAGCTCTACTGGGCCATCACGCCGTGGGCCGATGTGGCGGTGGGGCGGCGCACCAAGTTCCATTCGATTTCGTCGGCGGACGATATCGGCACCGAGCAGCTCATCGTGAGCTGCCTGTTCGTGGTCACGCATCCCGGCTACGAGGGCACCGACACGTCGAGTGCGCAGAACCTGCTGCCCATCCTGCAGGGCCTGCTCGAAGACGACCGGCCGAACGCCGAGCACCTGCAGCAGCTCACGCAGATCATTGGCCAGTCGGCGGCGTTTACCGCGGCGCAGTGGGGTTCGCGCGAGTTCCTCATTACCTCGGTGCCGATCTCCACGCCCTTCCGGCCGCCGCGCGTCACGCCGCGCGTGCGCATGCCGGGGCCGCAGACGGCCATCGTGGTGGGCCCCGAGGGCAAGGAAATCTACGCCGACGACCTGGGCCGCGTGAAGGTCCACTTTCCGTGGGACCGCTACGACCACAGCAATGAAAAGTCCACCTGCTGGGTGCGCGTCTCGCAGCCGTGGGCCGGCAAGGGCTGGGGCGGTTATTTCATTCCGCGCGTCGGGCAGGAGGTGATCGTCGATTTTCTCAACGGCGACCCCGACCGGCCCATCATCGTCGGGCGCATGTACAACGACGACCAGCCCATTCCGTTCAAGTCGCACACGCAAAGCGGCTTTCGCACGCGCTCCACGCCCAAGGGCAATGCGTCGAACTTCAACGAGTTCCGCTTCGACGACGAGAAGGGCAAGGAGCAGGTCTTCCTGCACGCCGAGAAAAACCAGGACATCGAGGTCGAGGCGGACGAAACGCATTGGGTCGGGCACGACCGCAAGAAGACCATCGACAACGACGAGAACGTCGAGGTCAAGAACAATCGCACCGAAAAGGTCGGCGTGGACGAGAAGATCACCATCGGCAGCAACCGCACCGAGCAGGTCGGTGCCAACGAGAAAATCACCATTGGCAGCAACCGCACCGAATCGGTGGGCGTCAACGAGACCGTGACCATCGGCGCCAACCGCGACCTGACCGTGGCCGCCAACGAAACCATCACCGTCGGCGCCAACCGCACCGACACCGTGGGCGCCGGCGTGACGCAGACGGTGGGTGCCGCGATGACGCAGAGCATTGGCGCCGGGCTCACGCAGACCATCGGCGCGGCGTGGTCGCTGACGGCAGGCGGCCCCGTGACCATCACCGCGCCGGCGGGCTTCACGCTGGTGGCGCCGGGCGGCACCAACATCGTCGACTTCCAGCTGTGCCAGGTGGGCGGCACCATCAAGGAAGGCTATGCCAGCAAGCTCGATTTCAACGTGCTCGCCATGGAAGCCAACGCCGCGAAGATCGAGGCCACGGGCTCGTCGAACGCGTTGATAGGCTTCAAGTTCGAACGCGTGGGTGCCGACGTTCTTTCCAAGGGCATGAGCGTCGCGCAGATGGACGCGCTGGCCGCGCTTTCGTGCGCGACCAACATCGAGATGGACACGCTCAAGCTCATTTTGTAGCTGCCGTGCATTGCCCGCCATGAAGGTCTTCAAGCCCACCACCGCCTCGCTGATCGCGCGCAACTTCGAGTTCCGCGGGAAGAAGTGGTTCGGCGTGTCGGTGCTGATGTTCATCGAGCTGGGCGGCGAGCGGCCCTTGCGCCAGGAAATGGACCTGTGGAAGTTCTGGGCCACGCGCCCGGAAGCCAAGGGCATCCTCGAAGAAGGATGCGTGCGCGGGCGCTCGGAATACCTGGTGTCGGGGTCGGCCTATCCGCTCGACGCGAAGGACGACACCGGCTGCGCGGTCGAGGCCCAGGTGGGCGGCCTGCGCAAGGCGCTGCTGGTGCGCGGACGGCGCCACTGGGACGGCGCGCACGCCTCGCCGCCGCAGGGCTTTGCCGCCATGCCGCTGGACTGGGCGCATGCCTATGGCGGCGCGGAGTTTGCCGAGAACCCGCTGGGGCTGGGCGCCGCGCCCGTCGACACGCCGGCGGGGCGCGTGCACTGGCTGCCGAACATCGAAGATCCGCGCGCGCCGCTGGCGGCTCCTGCAGACCGCGCAACGCCCGTAGGCTTCGGGCCCATCGACCAGATGTGGCCGCAGCGCGCGGCGCAGCGCGGCACGTATGACGAGGCCTGGCTCAAGCAGGACTTTCCGGGCATTGCCAACGACACCGACTGGGGCTTCTTCAACATCGCGTCGGTGGACCAGCAACAGGTGGCGCCTTTCACCGGCGATGAGCCCTATTCGTTCCGCAACATGCATCCCGCCGTGGCCCGGCTCGAAGGCCGCCTGCCGGGGCTGAAGGCCCGCGCCTTCGTCACGCACCGCACGGGTGGCGAAGACAAGTTCAAGGAGCTGCGGCTGCAGCTGCGCACCGCCTGGTTCTTCCCGGATGCCGAGCGCGCCATCCTGATCTCGCAGGGCATGCACGAGGTGGCCGAGGACGACGGCGCCGACATCGTTCATCTGATGGCGGCGGTGGAGCGGCTGGACCAGCCGCGCGAGGCGCTCCACTACCTGGCCGTGCGAGACAAACGGCTGGACCGTAAGAACGGCACGCTGGAGTCGCTGCGCGAAGAAGACCTGATGCCGGCGGACCTGGTGGTGCCGCTGTTCGACCCCGCGGCTTTTTCGAACCGCGCACTCGACCGGTCGCTGCAGCGCGCCGAGGCCGACCGCGCGCAGGCGCGTGCCGACGTGGCGGCGCTCGGGCTCGATGCCGACGAACACGCGCCACCCGTCAAGGGACCGCCCACGCCCGAGGTGCGCACCATCGACGACCTGATCCGGCTGCAGGCCGAGATGGCGGACGAAGGCGCGAAGGCGCCCGCCCGCATGGCGGCCGAAAAGGCGGCCACCACCGAAGACGTGCGTGCCATCTTCGCGCGCGAGAAGCTCGACTTCGCGCCGATCGAACGCGAGATGGCGGGCCTGGAAACGCGTGGCCCGCCCAAGCCTTTCGCCGAAGACCTGAAGCGCGAGTTCATCCGGCAGATCGCGCACGGCAAGGCCCTGGGCAGCGACGTCTCGGAGTTCGAGGACATGCTCGGCGACAGCAAGCGCATGGCGCAATGGGCCGAGGGCGATGCGCAGCAGCTGGCGGGCTATCGCATGGCCGCGCACATGCAGCCGGCGGTCGATCGGTTGCCGAACGATGCCGCCGAGGCCCTGCGCGTGCGCGTGCGGGCGCACCACGCCAAGGGCCTGCCGTTCACCGGTTGGGACCTGAGCGGCGCCAACCTGGCTGGGCTCGACCTGAAGGGCGCGCAGCTGGGCGAGGCGCTGCTGGAAAACGCAAACCTCACCGGCACCGAACTGGGCGGCGCCGACCTGCACGGCGCCGTGCTGGCGCATGCCACGCTGCAATCGACGCAGCTGGACGGCGCCAACCTGCAGGGCGCCAACCTGGGTGGCGCGCGCCTGTCGAAGGTCAACTTCGCGGGCGCCGACCTGGGGGGCGCCACCTTCGACGACGCACGCCTGAGCGACATCGACATGCGCGGCGCACGGCTGGACGGCATCCGGCTCGGCCAGGCGCAACTGGGCGGCGTCGATTGCTCCGGCGCGGTGTGCGATGCGTTGCTGGTGTTCGTCAAGAACGACCTGCGTGGCTGCCGGTTCACGGGCGCGCGCTTCAAGCAGTGCGCCTTCGTCGAATGCGATCTCTCGGGCGTGGACTTCAGCGACGCGGTGTTCGGGAAGTGCGGCTTCGTCGGCATCGTGGCGCCCGGCGCCGGCTTCAGGGGCCTGCGGATTGCCTCGGGCTGCTTTGCGCAGGGCTGCGTGCTGACGGGTGCCGACTTCGGCGCGGCCCAGTTGCCCAGCATGAACTTCCGCGGCGCCGAGCTTTCCGGCGCGCACTTCGGCAATGCCTTGCTCAACGGCAGCGACTTCAGCGAGTGCACGCTGCAGCGCGCGGACTTTCGCAGTGCCCAGCTGCGTGAAGCGCGCTTCGTGCGGGCCGACATGCGGCATGCGAACTTCGGCGCGGCCAACCTGTGGGGTGCGGTGCTGCAGCACGCAACGCTGGAAGAAACCGACTTTCGGCGTGCCAACCTTTTTCGCGCCGACCTGGCCCGCGTGAAGGTGGGCTTCAATGTGCGCTTCGACGAGGCGCTGGCCACGCGCATGCGCACCTACCCGCGCCACCGCCCTGCTGCGGCAGCAGCGGCCTGAAGCGGGCGAGCCGAGGCGGACGACCATGGACAAGGCCGAACTCCTGCGTTGCGCCCAGCGGGCCGAGCCCGTGATCGGGCAGGACCTCTCGGGCCTGGTGCTGGACGATGCCGACCTGTCGGGCACGCTGTTCGATGGCTGCCGCTTCGACCGCACGACGATGCACCGCGCCGACCTCACGCAGAGCCAGTTCCGTCAATGCAGCTTCTCGAAGGTGCAGGCGCAAGATTGCCTGCTGGCCGACGCGGCCTTTGTCGAATCGGGTTTCGAGCGCGTGGTGATGACCGGCGCCACCGTGCGCAACACCACCTTCGCGCAGTGCCGCATCGACGGCCTGGCGCTGAGCGCCGCGCAGCTTGACTTCGCGGTGTTCACCGGTTGCGCATTGAACATGCTGCTGCTGAAGGAGGCCCGGCTGGTGAAGGCGATCTTCACCGACTGCCAGGTGGGCGAGGTCGATTTTTCCGGTGCGCACCTGGAGCGCACGGTGCTGCTCGAATGCGATCTGCGCAAGGCCCGCTTCGGTGGTGCCGCGTTCGACACCGTGGTGTTCATCAAGGCCAACCTGGCGGGCAAGTCCTTTGCGGGGCAACAGCTGTTGAACGCACAGTTCATGAACGCCGACCTGACGGGCTGCGACTTTTCGCAAGCCCGCATCGCGCAGGCGAACTTCCAGGGCGCGCAGCTGGCCGGTGCCAACTTCGATGGGGCGCACGCATCCAACGCCATCTTCATGGAGGCCGACATCTCGGCCGCGCGCTTCCACAAGGCCGTGCTGACGCAGGCGCTGTTCGTCGGCGCGAAGGCGCAGGGCGCGCAGTTCGTCGCGGCCGACCTTTACCAGACCAACTGGGCCGGCGCGTTGCTGGAAGGCGCGCGCATGACCGATTGCGAACTGACCTACGCCGACTTCTCGCATGCCGACCTGAGCCGCGCCGACCTGCGGGGCGCCACGATGTTCCGCGCCAACCTGCATGCGGTCACCGATGCCGACGCGCAGTTTTCCGACCGGGCGCGCGCGCTCGAAAGCGAGCCGGAGCTGGTGGCCGCCGAAGGCTGGCGGGCGCAGCCGGTTGCTTCTTCAACCTGAACTGACAACGAACGACAAGGAGCCGACATGGGCAGCCCCGAAAAGAAACTGATGCAGTTGTGCGCCGCGCCGATGCACGGCGTCGGAACGGTGCTTGCCGTGGACGGCGACGGCAGCTGCCGCGTGGCCACCGCGCAGGGCGAGCTGCGCGTGTCGCTGGCGGCAAGCTGCCTGCTGGCGCCCGAGGCCGGCAACGTGGTCTGGCTGGCCGGCGACCTTGCGCAGGGCATGTACGTCACCGCGGTCCTGGAGCGTGGCGAGGCCCCCGCGAGCAGCCGCGTCGTGCTGCCGGCCGGCGCCGTGCTCGAGTCCGCCGACGGCGCGATGACGCTGAAGGCACAGCGCCTCACGCTCGCCGGCGAGCAACTGGCGGTGCAGGGCAAGCGCGCGGCCTTTGCCATCGACAAGGTCACCGGCGTCGGCCGCGAAGTGACGTGGTCGTTCGGCCGCGTCAAGCTCATCGCCGACATGCTGGAGTCTTTTGCGGACCGCGTGAGCCAGTTCTCGCGGTGGAGCCAGCGCACGGTGGCGGGCATGGACCAGGTGCGCGCCACGCAGGTCGACTATCGGGCCGAACAGATGATGCAGCTGCATGCGGGCAACCTGGTGGCCGATGCGCAGAACCTGGTGAAGCTCGACGGCGAGCAGATCCACATGGGCTGAGCACAGCAGGTCACAGCAAGCCGAAACGGAGCACGCCATGTTCGCCAACTGCCAACTCATGGGAACCGACACTGCGTTCCCCGATGTCTGCCTGACGCCCAGCCCGGCCGGTCCGGTGCCCATTCCCTATCCCAACATCGCGATGGGCCCGATGGCCATTCCCAACTGCCCGACCATTCTTTTCGTGGGCGCGCCGGCGCACAACCTGGGCACCACCATTCCCCAGACCAACGGCGACAACCCCGGGCTGGCGACCGGCGTGGCGTCGGGCATGGTGATGGGGCCGAGCCGGCACCTGACGGGTGCCTTCACGGTGCTGCTGAAGGGCATGCCGGCGTCGCGCATGACCAGCGTGTCGCTGCAGAACAGCACCAACGCACCCGGCTGCAGGCTGGTGCCGAGCCAGCCCAAGATACTGCTGCTGGCGGCCTGAACGATGCCAGCCGCGCGGCGTGGATCGCATCGCCATCGGCGGCATACCTCTTAAGGCGAGATTGCCAAGGTGCCCTACGGAATGAATACTTCCTTCGAGTTTCCGCGCTCGCGCGTGCGAGGGGTATTTGGGCGTCGCCCGGGGGCCGATTCATGATCCACATCGCTGTCATCACCCGGCAAGGCGCTCCGGCGGGGCCCGCCATCGCGGCCGACTTCGGACCCAACGGCGGCACCATCGGCCGCGCCGACACCAACACGCTGGTGCTGGACGACCCCGACCGCACGGTGTCGCGCGTGCATGCGCAGGTGCTGTGCCGCGACGGGCAGTACTTCGTGATCGACCGGGGCAGCAACCCGATGCAGTGCAACGGCGTGTCGCTGGGCGCGGGCAAGGAAGCCGCGCTGACCGACGGGGCGCAGCTGGTGGTCGGCAGCTTCGAGCTCAGCGTGCGCGTGGTGGCCACGGCCTCGCCTTCACTGGCGATACCCAATACCGTGATGTCGGGCGCACCGGCGTCGTCGAGCGATGATCCCTTTGCCGACCTGCTCGCGGGCCTGGGTGCACCGGCGCCCGCAACGCCCGCTGCCCCGCCGGCGCACGCAAAGGCAGCGCCCGCCGCCAGTGCCGATTCGCTGCTGTTCCCCGATCCGATGGAAAGCGGCTCGCGCAATGCGCAGGCCGCGCAGATCGATCCGTTCGCGGACCTGCTGGGGCCCACGCCATCGGCCGCGCCTGTCGCAGGCCTGGCCGCGCTCGACGATTTCTCGGACCTCGGCGCACCGCTCTCGCATGGCAAGGCGGCCAGCATCGACGACCTGTTCGGCGGAGTGGGCGGCGGTGGCGGCATCGGCGGCGACCCGCTCGCGCTGTCGCCACTGGCCGATCCGCTGCTGCAGCCCAACACCGCGTCCGCGGCCGATCCGCTGGCCGCGCTGCAACGCGCCGCGCCGGCCACGCCCGTGCCGCGTGCCGATCACCTGCCGATCGAGCAGTTCGGGTTCACGCCGCCGAAGGCCGTCACGCCCCCTGCGCAGGCATTCGCGCCGACGCCGGCGCAGTTCGACGACATGACGGGCCAGCCGATCCGCATCAGCGGACCGGAGGTTGCCGGCAAGCCCTACGAGCCACCGGTGGCCCCCATGCCGCCACCCGCGCCGGCCTATGCAGCGCCGCCGGTCCACAGGGCCTCGCTACCCGCCGAGCGCAGCGCCTCCGACGACGAGTTGCTCGCGGCCTTCCTGCGCGGCCTGGCCAGCACGCACCAGCCGCCCGAAATGCTCACGCCGGGCCTGATGGAGCGCATCGGATCGATGCTGCGCAGTGCCACCGAAGGCACGCTGCAGCTGCTGCTCACGCGCCAGGAGTTCAAGCGCGAGGTGCGCGCCGAGGTCACGATGATCGCGGCGCAGGCCAACAATCCGCTCAAGTTCTCGCCCACGGTCGAGGTGGCGCTGGCGCACCTGCTGGGCCCCGGCGTGCGCGGCTTCATGCCGCCCGAGGCCGCGATGCGCGACGCCTTCAACGACCTGCGTGCGCACCAGTTCGGCGTGATGGTGGGCATGCGCGCGGCGCTGGCCCACGTCATCGGGCGCTTCGAGCCGGCGGAGCTGGAAAAGAAGATCAGCGCCAGGACCGCGCTCGACGCGCTCTTCAGCGCCAACCGCAAGGCCAAGCTCTGGGACCAGTTCGTGTCGCTCTACGGCGGCATCGCGAGCGAGGCGGAAGACGACTTCCACAGCCTCTTCGGCAAGGCCTTCCTCGAAGCCTACGAAGAGCAGATGGCGCGCCTGAAGCAGAACGACATCAGCAACAACAACAGCAGCAACAACAACGGCTGAAGCGAGGCACCCCGCTTGGAAATCGAAATCGTCACGCTGTCCAGACAGGGCGGCCGCAGCTACAACGAAGACGTGCATGGGCACTGGCACGACGAGCGATTCGTCGCCTGCCTGGTGGCCGATGGCGCCGGTGGGCATGGCGGCGGCGACGTGGCGGCCGCCACCGCGCGCAGCAGCGTGCTGGGCGGCTTCTCGGCCGCGCCCGGCCTGGACGAAGACACGCTGCGCGGACTGGTGGTGCAGGCCAACCTCGACGTGGTGGCGCGACAGGCCGAGGGCGGCAAGCTCGCGGGCATGCGCTCGACCATCGTCTTCGCGGCCATCGACCTGGAGAGCCAGGCGCTGGCCTGGGTGCACAGCGGCGACAGCCGGGCCTACCTGTTTCGCGGCGGCGCCATCGTGGCGCGCACCACCGATCACAGCCTGGTGCAGCAGATGGTGGCCGGCGGCATGCTCGACGAAGAAGGCGCGCGGCTGCATCCGCAACGCAACATGCTGCTGTCGGCGCTGGGCTCGGTGGAAGAGCCGCCCGACATCGCCGTGTCGGACCGCATGCGGCTGCTGCCCGGCGACGTGCTGCTGCTGTGCAGCGATGGCGTGTGGGAGCCCCTGGGCGATGGATGCCTGATCGACACGCTGCACGCGTCGCGCACACCCAGCCAATGGGCCGAACAGCTGGAGACCCAGGTCCAGGCGAACGCCAAGCCGGGGTACGACAACTACACGGCGCTCATGCTGTGGGTGATGCAGGAAGACAGCGACGAAACGCGCCTGCTGCCGGACATCGCGCCCTGAAGCCCCGGCGCCTAGAACGGACGCCCTTCGCCCAGTCCGAAACGCTGCGCGCGCGGCCGGTCTTCCCTGGCATCGATGTGGGCGGCGAAGGTCGCGAAGGCGCTCGGGTTGTGGCGCGCGTTGGTGGCGTTCTGCGTCTCGTAGGCCGTGGTGAATTCCGAGATGTGCGTGGTGGTGTCGTTGCCCGACAGGCTGTCGATGACGTGGGTGGCCTCGTGCATCATCATGGCCGCCAGCGAGTTGGGCCCGGTCTTGTCGATGTTGGTCACATCCACCGGGTCGA
This sequence comes from Variovorax sp. KBW07, assembly GCF_003852515.1. Lineage (GTDB taxonomy): Bacteria > Pseudomonadota > Gammaproteobacteria > Burkholderiales > Burkholderiaceae_C > Variovorax. Next base: position 42,503 of record NZ_QAJK01000143.1, read on the forward strand.
ACTTGAAATCCGAGTAGGGCGGGCCGAAGGAAACCGGTCCCCCGAAAGGCGCCTCGGCGGCGACGTCTAAGCCCAGCGAGCAGACCGTGTGTCGGATCATGTGGCTGTTGGACAGCGTGCGCTGGATGCCGCGGAAGTTGGCGATCAGCGGGTCGATGGTCGACAGTGAAATGAAGGCCTCGCGGTCGAGCTTGGTGCCGCCGGGAGGAACCAGCTTGAAGTGGGTTTTCAGGGCCGTCATCGTGACGCCGTCGGCGGTCACGAAGTCGAACTTGCCGAAGCTCAGCATGGTCCGCACGTCGGCCAGTGCACCGAGCGCCGCGCCGATCTTGCGTTGCGCCAGCGGAAGAATCGTCGTGGCGATGAGGCCGCCCCAATGCGCGCCGGGCGGTGGCTTCCAGCCGCGCAACGACAGGTCGAGCGCGCCGATCACCTCGCGGCCGGCCGAGCCCGGATCGACGGTGAACCCGAAATGCTTTTCCGCCGCGACGACCGCGCTGGCGGTCTGCGGCCCGAACGCGCCATCGGCGCCGGCGGCCATGGGGAAGCCCGAACGGATGAGCGCCTCCTGGAGCAGCTTCACGGCGGCACGGTCGGGTTCGTGCTGGCGCATCGGCGTGTTGTTGTTGGCGGCGCGCTGGATGCGCGCATTCCCCGCCCAGTGCGGTGAGAGAAGAACGACTGTCATTTTTTGAACCTCCGCGATTCGGGGGGAGCGCCATCCACAGTGAAATGCGTGCAGGCGCAAGGTCCGGGGACCTCGCGTTCGCGCGGGGCGCGCGAACGTTTTTTCTTCAGCCGGGCCGGCCGCAAGGCGCGCCGCGCGCCGCGCGGCGGCCCCGGTCAGCCGGCCTTCGTGCTCAGAAGTCGCTCTTGGCGACGTCCCACTTGAATTCCGTTCCAGGCTTGACGGCGCCGGTCTTGTTGTCCTGGATCTTGTATTCGATCTTGAACTTCTTGAAGGCGATGGAGGTGGTGCTCGAGGTCTGGCCGCCCCCCGCGCCGCCGGTGTGGACGCCGGTCACGAAGGCGTCGTTCAGCGTGATGATCAGGTAGTCCTCCTGGCCGCCGGCCGACTTGCGTGCCGACAGCTTCACTTCTTCGAGATGCTCGCCCTTCGCGCACATCTTGATCAGGTTGGACGTGGCCTTGCTCATGGGCGCGCTGAAGGAGATGTCGGTGGGCGCGGCCTTGCCCAGGCCGGAGCCGCCGCCGACGCTGGCGCTGGAGGCATTGGCGACGCCCCACGACCAGGACTCGATCTCGATCTCGTCCTTGTGGCCGTTCTTGTCGGATTCGCCTTCGGCGCCCTTGATCTTGACGAAATAGTCGGAACTCATTTGAATGCTCCTTGGAAAAGCCCGCCATGCGGGCACGTGGTTGAAAAGTCAAAGCACCGGCTCCGTGCCGGCGTCTTGCGGACATGGCGTTCGGAGGTATTGAAAGAACGAACGAGCCCTCGGTCTTTCAAAGGGAACATCGCGAAATTTCGGACTCCCTCTGCCTGTTACGCGGCGGCCTTGCCGGAGGGCAGCTTGGAGACCAGCCGCAACGACACCGTGAGGCCTTCGAGCTGGTAGTGCGGGCGCAGGAAGAACTTCGAGGTGTAGTAGCCCGGATTGCCCTCGACCTCTTCGACCACGACTTCCGCGGCGGCCAGCGGCTTGCGCGCCTTGGTTTCCTCGGACGAGTTGGCCGGGTCGCCGTCGACGTAGTTCATGATCCATTTGTTGAGCCAGCGCTGCATGTCCTCGCGCTCCTTGAAGCTGCCGACCTTGTCGCGCACGATGCACTTGAGGTAGTGCGCAAAGCGGTTGCAGGCAAAGAGATACGGCAGGCGCGCGGCCAGGTTCGCATTGGCCGTGGCGTCGGGGTCGTCGTACTCGGCGGGCTTGTTGAGCGACTGCGCGCCGATGAAGGCCGCGAAGTCGGAGTTCTTGCGGTGAATGAGCGAGAGCAGGCCGGCCTTGGACAGCTCGGCTTCGCGCCGGTCGCTGATGGCGATCTCGGTGGGGCACTTCTGGTCCACGCCGCCGTCGTCGCTGGGGAAGGTGTGCAGCGGCAGGTTTTCCACCGCGCCGCCTGACTCGATGCCGCGAATGCGCGAGCCCCAGCCGTACAGCTTGTACGAGCGGTTGATGTTGGTGGCCATGGCGTAGGCCGCATTGGCCCAGGCGTACTTGCCGTGGTCGGCGCCTGCGGTGTCTTCCTCGAAGTCGAACTCTTCCACCGGGTTGGTGTTGGCGCCGTAGGGCGTGCGCGCCAGAAAGCGCGGCATGCACAGGCCCAGGTACTTGGAGTCGTCCGATTCGCGCAGCGAGCGCCAGCCGGCGTACTCGGGCGTGAGGAAGATCTTGGTCAGGTCGCGCGGGTTGGCCAGCTCCTGCCACGACTCCATCTGCATCAGGTTGGGGCTGGCGCCGGTGATGAAGGGGGCGTGCGCCGAGGCCGCGATCTTGGCCATTTCGCCGAGCAGCTCGACGTCGGGCGGGCTCTGGTCGAAGTGGTAGTCGCCCACCAGCGCGCCGAAGGGTTCGCCGCCGAACTGGCCGTACTCCTGCTCGTAGATCTTCTTGAAGATCGGGCTCTGGTCCCAGGCCGCGCCCTTGAACTTCTTCAGGTTCTTGGCCAGCTCCGCCTTGGAGATGTCCATGACCCGGATCTTCAGGTGCTCGTCGGTCTCGGTGTTGTTCACCATGTAGTGCAGGCCGCGCCACGCACTCTCGAGCTTCTGGTAGTCGGGGTGGTGGATGATCTTGTTCACCTGGTCGGTGAGCTTGGCGTCGATGGCGGCGATCATGGCCTGGATCGACTTGGTGACGTCCTTGCCGATGACGGTGCTGTTGCTCAGCGCCTGCTGCGCGAGCGTGAGCACGGCGGCTTCGACGGCGCTCTTGGCTTCGTCGCTGCGCGGCTTGAATTCCTTTTGCAGGAGCGAAGAAAAATCGCTGCCCGCGTAGGCTACGTCTTTCAGTGCGCTCTGCTGTTCGAGTGCGTCGGCCATGGTGAATTACTCCTCGTTGTCTGGGGTGTTCAGGCGTGTTCAGGCGGCCGGCGTGGCGCCGTCGTCGGGCTTCTTGCTGGCGGCCAGCGTCTGCAGCAGGGCCGGGTCTTCGAGCACCTTGGCCAGCAGGTCTTCGGCGCCGCCCTTGCCGTCCATGTAGGTCACCAGGTTCGACAGCTGGGTGCGAGCCTCGAGCAGCTTGTTGAGCGCGCCGACCTTGCGGGCCACGGCGGCGGGAGAAAAGTCTTCCATGTTCTCGAAGGTGAGCTCCACCTTCAGGTCGCCCTCGCCGGTGAGCGAGTTCTCTACCGCGAAAGCGGCGCGCGGCTTCATGGCCTTCATGCGCGAATCGAAGTTGTCGACGTCGATCTCCAGGAACTTGCGGTCGCCCACCGCGGCGAGCGGGTCGGCCGGCTTGCCCGACAGGTCGGCCAGCACGCCCATCACGAAGGGCAGCTGCACCTTCTTCTCGGCGCCGTACAGCTCCACGTCGTATTCGATCTGGACCCGGGGCGCCCGGTTGCGGGCGATGAATTTCTGACTGCTCTTGGCCATGGAGATGCTCCTTGCGGGTGTGAATGGGGTGCGGGGCGGATGCTTGCCGGGTTACTCGGAGGGGCGCCTGCCCGTCACGGTTTCGATGGTGTCCATCGCGTTGGGCGCGAGGTTGGCCATGATTTCGAGGAAGCTCACGCCGATGAGCTTCTTGGCGCGTTCGATCAGCAGCGGCGCGGGGTTGCCGGGCTCGGCCTGCTCCAGGTAGCGGATGACGCGGTCGAGCATCTGCACGGCGTCCTGCCGGTTCTGGATCTCGCCGCGCAGGCCGCCGCCGGAGCGGGCCGCGCCGTTGCCGCCTGCCTGCGCATCGCCGTCCGCGGCATCGCCCGCCGCGTCGGTTGCGGTGTCGTTCGCCGTGCCGCTGGCGGCCGCGCAGGCCTTCTGCAGCACGCGGGCAATGGCGCGCAGCGGGTCGAGGTCGAGCGCTCCGGTGCGGCCGGTGCGCTCGGCAATGAGCTTCTGCAGCCGGTCGACCTGGGCGAAAAGGCCGATGGCGGCTTGTATCGCTTCGGGGCGATCGGCCTGGATGGCTTCGAGGCCGCCCTGCAGCTGCGCCATCGAGTAGGCGGCTTCGCCACCGACGGCCGTGAGTGCGTTGTGCGCAATGGCGATGTCGCGCACCCGGATCGGGCCGACGCCGCGCGCCATGCCGACCTGTGCGTCGTAGAGATCGCGCAGGCCCATGTTCTCGTCGGTCAGCGGCGCGAGTGCGTTCAGGCGCATCGTCGGGTCGTTGTCGTCGTCGGCATCCAGCTTTGGATGTATGCCGTCCCAGAAGGTGTCGAGCAGTCCGTTGAGCAACTGGAGGCCGGCGGCGAAACCGGTCACGCCCTGCAAGCGCGTGGAAGCGCGCAGCAGCAGCATGGCGGCGCGCACGTCTTTGCTGCGGCGAAGAATCGCATCGGCCTGTTCGGCCACTTCGCGCCATTCGGGTTCGACCGCGGCGATGACGGTGTCGCCGAACTGCTGCTCGGGCTTGCCCTGCGCGGCGGTGACGAGCGCGGTGAAGTCCGCGTCGTACTCCAGGTCGTCGCCGCATGGCGAGGCCTCGCCGATGGGCGAGAGCAGTGCATCGACAAGTTCGTGAGTCAGCATGTTGCCTGTTGGAGTTCGCTGGTGATAATCAAAGATGCGTCAGGACCGGTCAATGCAACGAAGGGAATAGCATGCGCACGCTCGGTACACACCATTCGTCCTATGAGGGCCTTTTTGCTTTCGCATCGCGGCGCCGTATCGCGGCCTTTGGCCTTGCTGCAGCGGGTCTCTTGATCGCGGGCTGCGCGAGCAAGCCGGTGGTGACGCCGGTGTCGATCACGCTCGCGGCCGGTGCCGACGCCAACCCCGATGCGCGCGGACGCGCCTCTCCGCTCACGGTGCGCGTGTATGCGCTCAAGTCGCCGGGGCCGTTCGAGGGCGCCGATTTCTTCTCGCTGTTCGAGAAAGACCAGGCCACGCTCGGCGCCGAGCTGGTGCAGCGCGAAGAAGTGCTGCTGCGGCCCGGCGAAACCAGGAAGCTCGACCTCACGCTGCCGGCGGATGCGAAGGCCATCGCGGTGATGGCCGCATTTCGCGACCTCGACCGTGCGCGCTGGCGCGAAGTGCGCGCGGTGACGCCGGGGCAGGCGCAGACGCTCAACGTGACGTTCGGCGCCCGCCAGATTCGCATCGACGCGAAGTAAGCGAAGCAGACGCACAGGCAGGGCCGCGTTCACAGCGCGCCCATCGAGGTGTTGCTCGGCGATGCCGACGGCCGTCCCGGCCGTACCAGCGGTTGGTCCGCGGGCAGGAAGCGCGCGAACAGGTCGCCGACGAAGGCACTGCCCGCTGCCTGCGAGGCCGCGGCGGTGAAGTAGAGGCCGCGCCAGCGCGGCGCGCGCGAGCCCTTGCCGTGGTTCTCGAACAGCACCTGCGCGAACACGCGCAAGCCCGGTTGCAGCGCGCGCATCGTTTCCACGAATTCATGAACCGCAAGGCGGCCCGCGGGCCCCACCTGTTCGCGCAGCAGTGCCATGCGCAGGCTGTGCAGGCGCTGCGCGATGGGGTCGAACACGGCATCGAGCCGCTCGCCGGCCGGCGTGGCGATGAAGGGCGATGGATCGGTCAGGCGGTGGCCCAGTACCTGCGCCAGCACTTCGGGCGCCAGCGCGCCGCGCAGCGTCGGGTAGCCCGGAAGCTGCTCGAGCCCGGTCACGACGAGGTAGGTGGGCAACTGCAGCCGCAAGGTGTCGCTGGCCTCGTCGAGCACGCGGCGCATCCGGGCGGCCAGGGGCTGCAGTTCGGTGGTGGTGTCCGCTTGCAGCAGGTCGGTGGCGGCAACGCAGGCGACGAGGCCGTTGAGCGGCAGGCGCTCGCGCCGCTGCGCCAGCACAAGAAGCGAGCGCAGCCACAGTGCGCGCAATGGCGGCGTGCCGGCGGCGTCGCCGACCGCATCGGGGTGCACTTCGATGGCCACTGCCGCGCCGGTGAGCCACCAGTGCCACCAGGTGGCGCCGGAAGCTTCGCTGCCCGACGCGGGCATGGCGGTGGGTGCGCGTTCGCCCTGCGCCGCCGCGAGCAGGCCGGGCAGGTTGGCGGCGGTGTCGCCGAAGAAAAGAAACCACGGCACGGGCGCGGCCGCGGCCGTGTGGGGCCGTGGCACGCGGCGCAGGGCCTGCAGCGCCTGCGACATGCCTTCTTCGAGCGCTTCGGAGGCTGCCTCGCCGTCTTTGTCGCGTTGTTCGCTCTCGCCGGCCTTGCCGATCTCGCCGACTTCATTGGACTTGCTGGCAGGCGCGCCAAGCGCTTCGATGCGCTGGCGCAGCGCGCGGCGGCTCGCGCCACGGCCGGCGTTGCGCACCCCCACGTACAGCAGCGCAAAGCCGGCCGCGCACAGCGCCAGCAGGAGCCAGAAGCGAGGGTGGAGCGAGAGCAGGGCGTTCATCGCGAGATGGTTTCGAGGAACACGAAATCGGCGATGAGCCGTTCGCTGTTCTTGCTGGCGGCGAGCGCCTCGCGCAGCCGCAGCAGGTAGGCGGAGGCCAGTTCGTAGGGCGGCCGGTCGGCGGTTTCGCCGAGCGGCGTCGGCGCCGAGAGCACGGTGACCAGCACGCTGCCGAAGGGCGGGCTCACGAGCCAGCTGGAGGGAATGTCGCGGCCCAGTTCCATCGTTTCGCCGGCATGCAGTGGCGTGGGCACCTGGCCGGCGTTCAGGTGCATGACCGAGCCGTCGGCGGTGTAGTAGTCGACCCAGATGTAGCTGTCGTGGCGCGGCGCCACCACCTGCACGCGCACGTTGTCGCCTTCGCGCAGCTTGCCGTCGCGGGCCGAGGGCGCCGTCACGTCGAGCCCGTAGGCCTTCTCGGTGTTGCGGGCCTGGTAGGGCTTGAGGAGGGCGAACACCTCGCAGTGCGGCCACACGCGCAGGCCGATGTCGAAGCGCGGCGCCTTGACGCCGGGCAGGGTGCTCACTTCGCGCTCGACCCTGGGCAGGTCGTCGGGCAGCGAGACGAAACCGGTCACGTGCGTGTGCCCTTCCTTGTCGAGCGAGGCCGTGAGGTCGGCGCAGGCAAAGCTCTGCAGATGCTGCTCGATGCGCTGCGTGAGTGCGGTGTCGGCGGCCGGCGGTCCGGCGGACCCGATCCACAGCAGGTACAGCAGCGGCAGCAGCAGAGCGAGCGCCCCGCCGGCGCGCAGCAGCGCCCGTTCGCGCCTGCGTGCGCTGCCGGCGCCGCGCGGATCGGGCACGCCATAGGGCTGCGGCGTGATGTGGTCCTGCGCCAGGCTGCCGGTGGTCAGCGGCGGCAGTTGCAGTTGGCGGCCATGCAGGTCTTTCAGCTTGCCGAGCTCGCCCTGGTCGCCGTCCTCGAAGTAGTACTGGCCCTTGAAGCCGAGCACCATGGCGTGCCAGTAGACCTCGCGCACGGCGTCGTCCTGCGCGGTCAGTGCCGACAGGTGATGGAAGAACTCGCTGTGCGCGTTGCTGGAGTTGAAGAGCTGCGCCTGCAGCGGCGGCGCGCCGCCGGCCGCGCCCGGATGGCGCGCAAGAATCTCGTCGATCCACGCGACCATGGCAAAGGCTGCCGATTCGACCTGCGGCGCTGGCGTGCCCGCGGCGTCGGCGTGGTGGCGTGCCGCATCGAGCAGCCGCAGGGCCTGCTGCTGCGCCGCGTCGTGCGAAAGGGTGGGGCGGCCGTCGGCTGTCGCTGCGTCGAGGGCGAGTCCGAATGCGATGAACGCCGAGAAGCCGTCGAACAGGCGGGCCATGGGGTGCCCGCTCAGTCGTGCATTGCGAAGGATGCCTTGTACCGGCGTCTGCAGCGATGGCACATGCCCATGTCCCCGGTTCCTTCGAGTGGGCGTTCATTGTTTCAAAGGGGGCGCGGCCGGCCCATACCGCTTGGGGTCTATGCCGTTGGTGGGGCCGGTGGCCTTGCTGCGCGGGGCAATCGCCGGTATCTTCAGCATCCGCCAGTTCAACGCATGCTGGGACACGGGAAAAAGCCATGAAAATCCTGATCGCCGACGACCACCGGCTCGTCATCGAGGCGGTCAAAGCCAAGTTGTCGGAGCTGGAACCCGGTATCGAATTCGTCCTTGCGATGAGCGTCGACGAATTGCTTGCCGGGGCCACCGACGACCTCGACCTGGCCCTGATCGACCTCAACATGCCCGGCGCCGACGGCCAGGCCCACATCGACCAGATCCGCAAGCGCCATCCGGCGGTGCCGGTGATAGTGCTGTCGGGCTACGAAGACCCGGCCATCATGCGCAGCGCGCTCGAGCGCGGCGTGCTCGGATTCATTCCCAAGGCCTACTCGCCCGAGGTCATGCTGTCGGCCGTGCGGCTGGTGCTGGCCGGTGGCGTGTACGTGCCGCCGATGATGCTCACGGCACTGCCGCCCGGCATCGTCGCGGGCGTGGCGCCGCAGTCGAATGGCGAGTCGCCGGCGCGCGGCGGCAACCAGACGCTGGAGCACCTGCGCAGCGTGCTGACCGAGCGGCAGGTCGAGGTGCTGCAGCTGCTGTCGCAGGGCAAGCCCAACAAGCTGATCGGGCGCAGCCTGGGCATCAGCGAGGGCACGGTGAAAATCCACCTGGCCGCGATCTTTCGCGCGCTGAACGTGCGCAACCGCACCGAGGCGGTGGTGGCGGCGCAGGCGCTCACCGAAGCGCAGCAGGCCTGAGCTACCAGCGCACGGTGGCCTTCGCCTGCAGCGTGCGCCGCTGGCCGAAGAACTGGCCGTAGCCCGCGACATAGGTCTTGTCGAACAGGTTGGTCGCGTTCACCGAGAACGCGTAGGGCCCTCGTTCGTAGCGAACGGCTGCATCGAACAGCGTGTAGGCCGGGTTGTACAGGCTGTTGTCCACGCGGGCCGGCACCTTGCCGACGTGGCGCACGCCGCCGCCGATGCTCCAGCCACGCAGCTCCGGGCTGCCGAAGCGGTAGTCGAGCCACATCGACGCCGTGTTGCGCGCGGTCTGCATGGGTTGCTTGCCTATTTCGGCGGGGTTGAAGCTGCGGGTGACCTTGGCATCGAGAAAGGTGTAGCTGGCCACCAGCTTGAGCTGCTTCGTGAGCGCGGCCCTGGCTTCGAGCTCCGGCCCGCGCGTGCGCACTTCGCTGGTCTGCGTCGGCAGGCCGAACTGATAAGGGTTGAAGGTGAGGGCGTTGGACTTGCGCAGGTCGAAGGTCGAGAGCGTGAACAGCGCGTCCATGCCGGGGGGACGGTACTTCAGCCCCATTTCGAACTGGCGGCCGAGTTCGGGCTTGAAGGGCGAACCGTCCGCCAGGGCGCCGGGCAGCGGCGTGAAAGAGGTGGAGTAGCTGGCATAGGGTGCCAGGCCGCTGGGCGACAGGTACAGCAGGCCCGCGTTGTAGGTGGTCTTGGTATCGGGAGTGGCCCGCCCCGGCAGGAACGCGTTGTAGAGGTTCCTGGACCTGTCTTGCCGCACGGCCAGCCCCAGCGACCACGGGCCCGCGCGCATCTGGTCCTGCGCGTAGATGCCGCGCTGCGTGACGCCGTCGGTCGTGACGATGGTTGCGAACTGCGGCGTGAACGACGGCACGGTCACGGGCGCGCCGTACACCGGCGCAAAGGCATCGATGGGCTGCGCGGGAGCCCCGGCGCTTTTCTTGTCGCTCACGTAGCGCTGGTAGTCCAGGCCCAGCAGCAGCGTGTGCGCGATGGGGCCGGTGGTGAAGCGTCCCTCGACCTGCGTGTCGAGCGTGGCGGCGCGGCTCCTGTCGAGCAGGCGCATCACGGCGCGGTCGAGCGTGCGCATGTCGCTCCGGAAGGCCGCGCCGTAGACCTGCTGGTAGTCGATGTCCAGCGTGGCGTAGCGCGCGTTCTGGCGCAAGGTCCAGTTGTCGTCCAGGCGGTGTTCCAGCAGGTAGGTCAGCGACGCCGCGTTGCGGTTGTAGTGGTCGATGCCCGGCTCCCCGATGAAGCGGTCGCTGGGAATTCGGCCGTTGGGGTTCCGCATGACGAGTGCGCCTTCGGGCCATGCGCTTTGCGGCGTCATGCGGTCGCGCGTGACCTCGGCCAGCAGCGTGACCTTGGTGCGCGCCGAGGGCCGCCATGTCAGGGCCGGCGCGATGAAGCTGCGGTCGTCGCGCGAAAAGTCGGTCTGGCCATCGCTGTTGCGCAGCAGGCCGTTGAGCCGGAACATGAGGCTGCCGTCGGCATTCAACGCGCCGCCCAGGTCGAAGCTGGCCTGGTAGCGGTTGTTGTTGCCCACGGACAGGCCCACCTCGCGCACTGCTTCGGCCGTTGGGCGCTTGGACACCATGTTGATCACGCCGCCCGGTGCCGACGGGTCGTAGACGGCACCCGGCCCCTTCAGCAGTTCGACGCGCTCCAGGCCCTGCGGCTCCACGCTCCAGCCCGAGTAGCTGCTCGAGGTGTAGAGCTTGAAGCCATCGAGAAACTCGGCCGGCGCGAAGCCGCGCACCGTGAGCGACGAAAGGCGCGGGTCGTAGCCCTTGACTTCGGTCAGCACGCCGGCCGTGTAGCGCAGCGACTGCTCGACGGTGTGCACGGCCTGGTCGTCCATCTGCTCGCGCGTCACGACGGTGACGGCGCGCGGCGTTTCGATCAGCGGCGTGTCGGTGCGGGTGGCGGTGGCGCTGCGCTGCGCGACGTAGCCATGCACCGGGCCGTCGGCGTGCTCGGCCTCGGCGGTGACGGTGAGCGTGGGCAATGCGCTGCCGCCGGCAGCGGTGGTGGCCGTTTCCGCGCCCGTGGCCGTGGCCGGCTGTACCGAATAGGCACCGCTGTCGCCGCGCACCGCGGCCAGCCGGTGCGCCGAGAGCAGGGCGGCCAAGCCTTCGGCCACCGGGCGGCTGCCCGAGAGCGCATCGGCCTGCTTGCCGCGCACCAGGGCCGGATCGAAAGACAGCGTGATGCCGGCCTGCCGCGCGAACCGGTTGAGCGCGTCTTCGAGCGGGCCCGCGGGCACGTCGAAGGAAGTGGCGCGCGTGTCACCCGCGGCCACACCTGCCTGTGCCCACGCAAATGTGACGGGCACGGCCGATCCCACCGCGGTGCCGAACAACAGCACCGAGTGAAGCAGGGTGGGCCTTGCCGCAAGGGACCGCCAGAACCCGTGAGGGCGGCCCTTGAAAAACAGTCTCAACGTTTCGAAACAGTCAACGTGTCCCCCGTGCCTTGTTCCAGCCGTACCGGCAGTGTGCGTACCAACGCTTCGAGCGCACGGCCGACAGGGTCGGGGCCGTTGAGCTGGAAGACGCCCGAAACCCGCAGCGAGGCCACGTCCGGGTGGCAGCGCAGCGGTGTGCCGCGGTAGCGCGCCAGCTCGGCCACGAAGGCATCGAGGCGCATCTGCTTGGCCACCAGCGCGCCGTCGGTCCAGGCATCGGACTCGAAGCTGCGGTCGACGATGCGCTGCGGCGCCTCGGCGGTGTCGGCGCGGATGATGTAGCCGTCGCCGGCCTGCGCGATCACCGGCGCCGCGTTGCCCGCGGCGTGAATGGCGACGCGGCCCTCGGTCATCGACAGCCGTGTTTCGTCGTCCGCCTGCCGCACGCCGAAACGCGTGCCCAGCGCTTCGAAACGCGCGTGCGGCGCCTCGACCCAGAAGGGGCGGTGGCCCAGCATCGCACCGCTGTCGGCACCGGTGCGCACGAACAATTCGCCGCGGCGCAGCACGATCAGGCGGCGGCGTGGCGAGAGCACCACCTGCACTTCGGAGCCGGTGTTGAGGTTCAGCTCGGTGCCGTCGGACAGCATCACGCGCTTGCGTTCGCCGATGGCGGTGGCGTAGTCGGTGCGCTGCACCCAGGGCGTTTCGCGCCACATGAAAAGGCCGAGCATGCCGCCCGTGGCCACGACGCCCGCAACACCCAGTGCGCCCAATGCGCGGCGCCGGCTTTGCTGTGCGCGCATGCGGCTGGCGGCCTGCAGCGCGCCATGGGCCAGCGCGCCGTTCAGCGGGGGCACCTGGCGAAAGGCGTCTTCCACCGCCTGCACCTGCTGCCAGGCTTGCTCGTGGGCAGGGTGCGCGGCGCGCCAGGCGTTGCAGGCTTCGTGCGCGCGGTCGTCGGCGGCGCCCGAGCCGAGCCGCACGGCCCAGGCGATGGCCTGGTCGAGCAGGTCGCGCGGGGTTTCAGCGCCGGGCGTGGAAGGGTTGGCGGTGTTCATCGCAGCGCGAGGCAATGGCGGATGGCGCCTGCCATGTATTTTTCGACCGAGCTCAGGCTCACGCCCAGGCGCTGCGCGATGTCCGGATAGCTCAGACCGTCGAGCCGCGACAGCAGGAAGGCGCTGCGTGCCTTGGGCGCCAGCCCGTCGAGCATGGTGTCGATGCGCACCAGTGCCTCGACCAGCAGCAACTGCGTTTCGGGCGAAGGCGCCTGCGGCTCGGGCAGGCCGGCGATGGCTTCGAGGCAGGCGCGCTCCAGCGTGCGGCGCCGGACGTGGTCGACCACCAGGCCATGCGCGATGGTGGTGAGCCAGGCCCGCGGCTCGCGCGCTTCGGTGGCTTCGCGCGGGCGGCCCAGCACGCGCAGGAAAGTGTCTTGTGCGAGGTCGGCCGCATCGCCGGCGTTGCCGAGCTTGCGGCGCAGCCAGCCCACCAGCCAGCCATGGTGGTCGCCGTAGAGGGTTTCCACGTTGCGTTCGGGAGGGCGGTCCGGCATGAAGGAAGGGTGCGGCAGGTCGTTGGGAAACGCAGCGAGTGTCGCGAGCATGGGGGATCTCACTGGGTTGAGATATTTAAACAGCGAATGCATCCGGTTTGGCGGATGTGGGCATCTTCGAAACCATGCGCAAGACCTTCGGCTTGGCGCAGCGCAGGCCTTGGCGGGGGACGCCGTCGCCTTCGCCCTTGCGCGGACCGGTCTGCATGATCGGCGCCAGCGTCGACTGGTTGGCGCCGGCGTGCGGCATGGCGCGGCTCGCGAAGATCGGGGGGCGCTTTTCAGGCTCGCAGGTGCCGAGGTTCAGCGAGACGGCCAGGCCGATGGCCGCGCAGCCGATGCAGCACCCGTCCCGCAGGCGAGCCAGCGCGGGCGAAAGCGTGCGGGGCGACGGGGTGTGGGTGTTGAAGCGCAGCGTCATGGCCATGCGGTGCATCGTCGGCATCAGTCGAAGGCCAACGCGTGCATCTCGTCGCGCCGGCCGTGCAGCGGAAACCGCACCGTGAGGCAGCCGTCGCCCAGCGGCGAGGGCGCGGCGTAGATGCGCGCGCCGTGCCGGGCCGCGATGGTCTGGCAGGCCAGCACGCGCTCGGCGGTGGTGCTGTCGGCCGTGGCGAATGCGTGCGAAAGGCGCGGCGCGCCCACGCTGCCGTCGCGCCAGTTGAGCACCGCGTGTTGCCCTTCGGCGCGGGCCAGCACGTGCAGCGTGGTGTCTTGCCGGAGCGCGCCAGCCGCCACGTCGAGGATGTGCGCGATGAGCTGCGACAGCTCGCCCGGCACGGCGGTGATGGTCAGCGCATCGTCGGGCAGGAACAGGTCGAGGTGAATCCCCCGTTGCGCCAGCATCGGCCCGTGGGCCTGCGACATGGCGCGCAGCGGCTGCCGCAGGTCGACGCGCTCGCGGGCGGCATCGGGTGTCGGCCGGGGAGCGCTGGGGTCCGGCGTGTTCGTCGTCGTTGTCCGCGCACGGGAATGCGCGCCGGTGCGCAGGCCGAATGCCTTGCCCGTCAGCCAGGCGGCGCCGAGCGCCAGGAGGGATGGCGTGGCGAGGCCGGTGGCGGCGCTGGTGGTGGTGATCGGGGCAATTTGGTGAGGCATGGCGAGGCGGTTCCTCTTGGGGTTTCCGGTGAATGCATCCGTATGCCGAACGGGAGCGCCAAAACCCGTAATGGCGGCGCGAAAAAATCGCTTCAGGGGGCTGCGTCCTGCTTCTTCTTGTTCGTATTTCCGGTGCCCAGGTCTTTCTTCGGCTCGGCAAAGAGCGCCACCAGCATCACGACGTGCAGCAGGAGCACCACCGCCGCGGAGCCGAGCATCAGCCAGCGCTCCGACGTATCCGTCGCCCAGGCGCCGAAGTTGTCGCGCCCGAAGAAGTACCAACCCACGAGACCCACGATGGGCATGGCGAGGGTGAGGGCGATCCAGAAGACCTGGGGGAGCGCGGACAGGGAGATGCCGCGCACGGGGCGTGTGCTCGGCGGCGCGATGCGGACATGTGGAGGGATTTCTGGGCACATGGCGGATGAGGTCCTCTGTCGGGTTCAGGCGAATTCATCCTGTTGCCGAACGGGGCTGTCGAAACCCGTAATGCCGTGGCCGAAAAAGCCGTTCGTTGCGGTGTTCGGTCGGTGGTGATTGGGCTGCTGTCTTGGTTCATTCAGGGCGACGC
>NZ_QAJK01000144.1 GCF_003852515.1 Variovorax sp. KBW07
CCGTCGGCGCGGGCGTCGCCCCGAACAGCAGCCCCCCGGCTCAAGCCCCGAACAAGTCATGTCAGAACTTCTCGGACCACGGACGCAGGTCAAGCTCGTGCGTCCATGCATCGCGCGGCTGCGAGTGCAGCATCCAGTAGCTGTCGGCAATGTGATCGGGGTTCAGGATGCCGTCGCTCTCCTTCAACGCATAGCGCTCCGGGAAATTGCTGCGAATGAACTCCGTGTCGATCGCGCCATCGACCACCACATGGGCCACGTGAATGCCCTGCGGCCCCAGTTCGCGCGCCATCGACTGGGCCAATGCACGCAACGCCATCTTCGCGCCCGAGAAGGCGCCGAAGTTCGCTGCGCCTCGCAACGATGCCGTCGCGCCCGTGAAGATGATCGTGCCGCGATGACCACCCTTCGGCATCTCGCGCGCCACCATCCTCTTCGCCACTTCGCGTCCGTTGAGGAAGCCCGAAAAGCAGGCCATCTCCCACACCTTGAAATACTTGCGCGCGCTCTCCGTCAGGATGCTCTCCGGCACGTTCGCGCCGATGTTGAACACCATCACCTCGATCGGCCCGATCGTCGATTCGATCTGCTCGACCAGCGCCACCACTTCCTCTTCCTTGCGCGCATCGCAGGCGAAGGCATGGGCGCGGCCACCGTCGGCCTCGATCTGTGCGACCAGCGGCTGCAGCTTGTCGAGGCTGCGCCGCGTGACGCAGGCCGCATAGCCCTCGCGGGCGAAACGGCGGGCAATCGCGCCGCCGGTGGCATCGCCTGCGCCGACGATGAGTGCGGCTTTGGTGGGCGTCATGATGCTGTTCCTTATTCTTTGTAGTAGACGATCTGGTTCGACGTGGCGAGCAGCACGCCCGCCTCGCTCCACAGATGCGCCGTCTGGTCGAAGAAACCGTTGAAGAACTGCTGCCCCGCCGCGCGGCCCAGCAGGAAGCCCGTGCCGACCTCGGCCAACTGCTCGGGCCCGGCATGGAAATAAGTGGTGATCGACACCGTGCCGGCCGGCACGTGCTTGGCGCGGCGCAGCCAGACGCGCGGATAGAACATGTCGCTCATCGCGGCCAGTGACGCGAAGTCGAGTGGCCGCGCCTGGGCATCGCGCAGCCAGATGCGGGTTTCGCTGTGGTGCAGGCTGCCGTCCCACTTCGAGGGAATGGCGCCGCCGAACGGACGCATCTCGTACTGGTTGATCCAGGCCACGCCCGATGGGCCGATGGTCATGCGATCGACCGTCTCGGGCTTCGGCACATCGGCGGGCATCGGCATGTCGCTCTGGCCCCAGGTGTCGCGGCGCGCGGCCGTTACCACCGTGGCGGTGGTTGTCATGTTCGGCGCGCCGCTGGCGCCGGCCTGCGTGATCTGCACCGTCCAGTGCTGTGTCGAGCGGTTGGTGCGAACGGCCGTGGCCTGCACGTCGAAGGCGCCGGCTTCGAGCGCGGCCGCGTAGTTGACGGTCAGCGCGATCGGCGTGCCGAGCAGGTCGGGATGCTGCAGCACCGACTGCAGCGCAATCGCCGCGGTGGTGCCGCCGAAGGGCCCGACCATGTTCCAGTAATCGGGGCTGGTCATGCCCGTGAAGTGCCCCACGCGGATGTCGCTGTGGTGCAGTGCCAGGGCCTTGTCGAAGGGGTGTGGGTGTTGCGTGCTGCTCATGGTGATCGGCAGTGTGCCTCCGGTGGGCGGCGTCACGCAGTCGTGTGCGGGACGTTGGCGTGTTGCACCGCGGTAAGCGCGGCCAGCCGGTGCAGCTTGTCGACCGTGCTCGGCCACAGGCTCTGGCTGAACTGCTCGCGAAAGAAACCGAAGTGGCCGATGCGACGCGCCTGCACGTCGGCCGGCGCGATGCGCTCGACCGCGCTCGGTGCGCCCGCATAGAAACTCAGCAGGCTCTCGGTGCCGGCGAGCGTCATGAGCTCGTCGTCGGTGATCGACAGTGCGAGCACCGGAAAGCGCACGCGGCCGTAGCTTTGCGACGCCAGCTCGCCTTCGGCGCCCACGCTGTAGCGCGGGTTCAGGCACCAGCGCCGCCATTGCAGGATCACGCCGCGCGGCAGGTCGCCGACCTTCTTCAGCTTGCGGCCAGGGAAGTAGCCGAACAGCCGCGTGACCAGCGGCACCAGCACGAACCAGAAGTACAGGATGCTGCGCTTGAGCTTCGGCGCGTTCTCGCGCCAGTAGCCACTGCCGGCCGCGATGCTCACGAGGCCCGCGACCTGCTCCGGGCGTTGCAGAAAACCCGGCAGCTGCGCGCCGAGGCTGTGGCCCAGCAGGTACAGCGGTGCGTCGGGCAGCGCGGCCTTGGCGGCGTCGACGACTGCTTCGTAGTCGCGCGCCCAGTCGAACAGGTCGGCCTTGAAGCCGCGCAACGGCGCATTGCCGCGCGAGTCGCCCGAGCCCCGGTAGTCGAAGGTCCAGACGCGCAGGCCCTGCTGCTCTGCGAGCCATTGCGCGAAGGGCTCGTAGAACGACTGGCGCACGCCCATCGCACCGCCGATGACGATGCTGGCGCGCGGCGCACCGGCGGGCTCGTAGCAGCGCACCGCCACATGCTGCGTGCCGCCATCGACGGGGAGTTGCTGCTGCGTCTGCATGAAGTTGTCTCCTTCGTTGTGCCGACACTCGTTGCGGTGCCTTGCGCGCTGCCGATCGGTCAGACCCGTTCGAAGATGCCTGCGGCGCCTTGCCCCATGCCCACGCACATCGTGACCATGCCGTACTTCAGCTTCTCGCGGCGCAGCGCATGCACCACGGTGGCTGCGCGGATCGCGCCCGTTGCGCCGAGCGGATGGCCCAATGCGATCGCGCCGCCCATCGGGTTGACCTTCGACGGGTCGAGCCCCAGCGTGTTGATGACCGCCAGCGACTGCGCGGCAAAAGCTTCGTTGAGCTCGAACCAGTCGATGTCTTCGTGCTTCAGGCCGGCATAGCGCAGCGCGGCGGGAATGGCCTCGATGGGGCCGATGCCCATGATGTGCGGCGGCACGCCCTTGCTGGCGAAGCTCACGAAGCGCGCGAGCGGCGTGAGGCCGTATTGCTTGACCGCCTTCTCGCTCGCCAGGATCAGCGCGCCCGCGCCGTCGGAGGTCTGCGAGCTGTTGCCGGCCGTCACGGTGCCGCGCGCGGCGAACACGGTGCGCAGCTTGGCCAGGCCTTCGAGGCTGGTGTCGGGTCGCGCGCCTTCGTCGAGGTTGACGGTGCGCGTCTTCGCGATCGACTCGCCGGTCTCCAGGTTCGGCGTGCGGTCGGTCACTTCGATGGGCGTGATCTCGTCGGCGAACTTGCCGGCCTTCTGCGCAGCCAGTGCCTTCTGGTGCGAGGCGAGCGCGAACTCGTCCTGCGCCTCGCGGCTCACCTTCCACTGCTGCGCGACCTTCTCGGCCGTGAGGCCCATGCCGTAGGCAATGCCGACATCGCCTTCACGCTCGAAGATGGAAGGCGACAGCGACGGCGAGTTGCCCATCATCGGCACCATGCTCATGCTTTCGACACCGGCCGCGATCATCACGTCGGCCTCGCCGACGCGGATGCGGTCGGCGGCCATCTGCACGGCCGACAGGCCCGATGCGCAGAAGCGGTTGACGGTGATGCCGCCGATGCTGGTCGGCAGGCCCGCCAGCACCGCGCCGATGCGCGCGACGTTCAGGCCCTGCTGCGATTCGGGAATCGCGCAACCGCAGATGATGTCTTCGATGGCCTTGGGGTCAAGGCCCGGGACTGCCGCGAGTGCGGCCTTCAGCGTGGTCGCGAGCAGGTCGTCGGGACGGTAGTTGCGGAAGTAGCCGCGGTGGGATTTGCCGATGGGCGTACGGGTGGCGGAGACGATGTAGGCGTCTTGAATCTGTTTCATGGCTTTTCAGTCCTTGTATCTTGTCTTGCCCCCTCTCCCGCTTGCGGGAGAGGGTTGGGGTGAGGGTTGTCTTCCTGCAGCGCTTGCAGGATCCGTTCGCGAACGACATCCGTCTGCGTCAGCACTTCGTTGTTCCAGAACCGGAGCACGCGATAGCCTTGGGCTTGCATGAAACGGGTCCGGTTCTCGTCGTAGGCAGCGGCCTCCAGATGTTGGCCGCCGTCCAGTTCGACGATCAGCTTCGCTTCAAGGCAGGCGAAGTCTGCGAAGTAAGGACCGATCGGACGCTGACGACGGAACTTGTGGTCGGCCATGCGGCGATCCCGCAAGTGATACCAGAGCAGGGACTCGGCGTCCGTCGGGGTTTCTCGAAGGCTGCGTGCCCTCACCCTAGCCCTCTCCCGCGAGCGGGAGAGGGGACCGGACGTGTCGATGTCTTCGCTCATGGTCCTTGCCAGGTCAGTTGCGCACCGGCTTCCCCGTGCTCAGCATCCCCATGATCCGCTCCTGCGTCTTCGGATGCACGATGAGCGAGCAGAACGCCTTGCGTTCCAGCGTCATCAGGTATTCCTCGGTCACGAGCGAACCCGCGTCCACGTCGCCACCCGTCACCACGTTCGCGATCAGGCTGGCAATGTGGAAGTCGTGCGCGCTGATGAAACCGCCGTCGCGCATGTTCACCAGCTGGCCCTTGATCGTCGCGGCGCCGCTGCGGCCGGCCACGCGGAAGGTGCGGCGCAGCGGGGCGCGGTAGCCGGCGTCGGCCATGGCCTTCGCCTGCTGCAGCGCCACGTACAGCAGCTCGTCCTTGTTCGGCACGATCACGTCGCTGTCGAGCAGGTAGCCCAGCTTCTTCGAATCGAGCGCGCCGGTGCCGACCTTGGCCATGGCCGCGGCGGTGAAGCCTTCGGTCAGGAAAGGCAGCAGGTCGGTGCCCGTGGAAGCCGAGGCGTTCTCCGCCGCGCGGCGTGCGATGTAGGTCAGGCCGCCCGCGCCGGGAATCAGGCCCACACCCACTTCGACCAGGCCGATGTAGCTTTCCATCGCCGCCACGCGCTTGGCCGAATACACGGCCAGCTCGCAACCGCCGCCCAGTGCCAGGCCGCGCACGGCCGACACGACCGGCACGCTGGCGTAGCGGATCTTGAGCATCACGTTCTGCAGCTCTTCTTCCGCGCCTTCGACCGCGCCGATGCCAGCAACCACGAAGGCCGGCAGCATGGCCTGCAGGTCGGCGCCGACCGAGAACATCTCGTCGGGCGACCAGATCACCAGGCCCTTGTATTCGGCTTCGGCCAGGTCGACGGCGGCGCCCAGCGCTTCGGCCACATCGGGGCTGATGGCGTGCATCTTCGAATGGATGCTGGCGATGAGCACTTCACCGTCCAGCGTCCACACGCGCACGTCGCCTTCGTCGCTGATCGTGGTGCCGGCCTTGTTGGCATCGGCCGCGTTCGCGCCGAGCACGCTCTCGGGGAACAACTGGCGGTCATGCACCGGCAGCTTGCGCTGCGGCACGAACTTGTTCTGCGACGCGCTCCACGAGCCTTCGGGCGTGTGCACGCCACCGGCTTGCGCCACCGGGCCTTCGAACACCCACTTGGGCAGCGGTGCGCTGCTCAGCGCCTTGCCTGCGTCGATGTCTTCCTGCACCCACTTGGCCACTTGCGCCCAGCCGGCTTCCTGCCACAGCTCGAACGGGCCCTGCTTCATGCCGAAGCCCCAGCGCATCGCGAAGTCGATGTCGCGTGCGCTTTCGGCGATGTCGGCCAGGTGCACGGCGGCGTAATGGAAGCCGTCGCGCAGGATGGCCCAGAGGAACTGGCCCTGCGGTCCTTCGCTCTCGCGCAGCAGCTTCAGGCGCTCGCCCGCGGGCTTCTTCAGCATGCGGCCATACACCTCGTCGGCCTTGGCGCCGGCGGGCACGTACTCGCCGCTCTTCAGGTCGAAGCGCAGGATGTCGCGGCCGACCTTCTTGAAGAAACCTGCCTTGGTCTTCTGGCCCAGGTTGCCCAGCTCCAGCAGCTTGGCAAGCACCGGCGGCGTCGCGAAGTTGGCGTAGAACGGATCGCTCTCGGCGTTCAGGTTGTCCTGCAGCGTCTTCACGACGTGGGCCATGGTGTCCAGGCCCACCACGTCGGCGGTGCGGAAGGTGCCCGAGCTGGCGCGGCCCAGCTTCTTGCCGGTGAGGTCGTCCACCACGTCGGGCGTCAAGCCGAACTTCTCGACTTCCTTCAGCGTGGCCAGCATGCCGGCGATGCCGACGCGGTTGGCAATGAAGTTGGGCGTGTCGTGCGCGCGCACCACGCCCTTGCCGAGCGTGCTGGTGACGAAGGCTTCGAGGTCGTCGAGCACCTGCGGTTGCGTGGTGGGCGTGTTGATCAGTTCCACCAGGAACATGTAGCGCGGCGGGTTGAAGAAGTGAATGCCGCAGAAACGCGGCTTCAGTGCTTCAGGCAGTGCTTCGCTGAGCTTGGTGATCGACAGGCCGGACGTGTTCGACGCCAGGATCGAATGCTTGGCGACGTGGGGCGCGATCTTCTTGTACAGATCGAGCTTCCAGTCCATGCGCTCGGCAATGGCCTCGATGATGAGGTCGCACTCGCCGAGCTTGGCAAGGTCGTCGTCGTAGTTGGCCTGCTCGATCAGGCCTGCATCGACCAGGTCGCCCAGGGGCGCGGGCTTGAGCTTCTTGAGGTTGTCGATGGCGCGCGTGACGATGCCGTTCTTCGGGCCTTCCTTGGCGGCCAGGTCGAACAGCACGACGGGCACGCGCACGTTGACGAGATGAGCGGCAATCTGCGCGCCCATCACGCCGGCGCCGAGCACGGCGACCTTCTTCACTTGAAATCGGGACATGTTGCTTGGTATTTCTTCGGTTGAAAACGCTCGGCAGGTTTGTTTACTGCGCGCGGGTCCAGGTTTGGGTGCGCCAGAAGGGGCCGAGGTAGCCGCGCACTTCGAGCTTCTTGCCACCGTCGATGGGCGTGAAGCTCGCGCGGTATTCCTTGCCGTTCTCGGGGTCGAGGATCTTGCCGCCTTCCCAGACGTCCTTGCCCTCGGCCTTCTTGCCACCGCGGATGATCTCCAGGCCCGTGATGGGCTTGCCCTTGCGGTCGTCGCCGCACTCGTCGCAGGTCGCGTCGGGCTTGGCGTCTTTCTTCAGCGACTTCTCGATGCGGCCACTGAGCGCGCCGTTGGTCTCGGCGATGCGGATCTCGGCCTTGACCTCGCCGGTCTTGTCGTCGGCATTGCGCCAGAGCCCCACGGGGGTGCTCTGGGCCATGGCCGGGACGGCAATGACGGCGGTGGCTGCAAGGACGATGGCTGCAAGCGTCGATTTCATGAGCGGCTCCCGGTGTGAACGATGAAGAAGAAAGACAGTGAGTAAGTGGCCTCAGGCCAGCGCTGCGTCGGTGTCCATCAGCACCTTGCTGCCGGCGCGCGCGGTGCGCATCAGCGTCGCGGTCTCGGGGAACAGCTTGGCGAAGTAGAAGCGCGCGGTCTGCAGCTTGGCCACGTAGAACGGGTCGGCGTTGCCAGCCGCGATCTCGCGCAGCGCCACCTGCGCCATGCGGGCGAACAGGTAGCCGAACACGAAGTGGCCGGCCACGCGCAGGTAGTCCACCGCGGCGGCGCCCACTTCGTCGGGGTTCTGGAAGCCCTTGAAGCCGATCTCGGTGGTGAACTTGGTGAGCTGGTCGCCCAGCATCGCGATCGGGTTGATGAACTCGGCCATCTTCTCGTTCACGCCTTCTTCTTCCACCAGCTTGCCCACGAGCTTGCCGAACTTCTTGAGCGAGGCGCCGTTGTTGCCCAGCACCTTGCGGCCCAGCAGGTCCAGCGACTGGATGGTGTTGGTGCCTTCATAGATCATGTTGATGCGGTTGTCGCGCACGAACTGCTCCATGCCCCATTCCTTGATGAAGCCATGGCCGCCGAACACCTGCATGCACGAGTTGGTCGCGATGTGGCCGTTGTCGGTAATGAAGGCCTTGACGATGGGCGTGAGCAGCGCGACCAACTCGCCGCTGTCCTTGCGCACTTTCTCGTCGGGATGGTTGTGCTCCTTGTCGAGCAGCAGCGTGCAGAAGATCTGCAGCGCGCGGCCGCCTTCGGCATAGGCCTTGGCGGTGAGCAGCATCTTGCGCACGTCGGGGTGCACGATGATCGGGTCGGCTTCCTTGTCCTTGGCCTTCACGCCGGAGAGCGAACGCATCTGGATGCGGTCCTTGGCGTAGGCCAGTGCGTTCTGGTAGGCCACTTCGGTCAGGCCCAGCGACTGGTTGCCCACGCCCAGGCGTGCGGCGTTCATCATCACGAACATCGCGGCCAGGCCCTTGTTGGGCTCGCCCACCAGCGTGCCGGTGGCGCCTTCGATCACGATCTGCGCGGTGGCGTTGCCGTGGATGCCCATCTTGTGCTCCAGGCCGGCGCAGAAGATCGGGTTGCGCTCGCCGAGCGAGCCGTCGGCCTTGACCTTGAACTTCGGCACCACGAACAGGCTGATGCCCTTGCTGCCCTTGGGCGCGTCCGGCAGGCGGGCCAGCACCAGGTGAATGATGTTGTCCGTCATGTCGTGTTCGCCGGCCGAGATGAAGATCTTGCTGCCGGTGATGCGGTAGGTGCCGTCGGCCTGCGGTTCGGCCTTGGTGCGCAGCAGGCCCAGGTCGGTGCCGCAATGCGGCTCGGTCAGGCACATGGTGCCGGTCCACTCGCCGCTGGTGAGCTTGGGCAGGTAGGTCTTCTTCTGTTCTTCGGTGCCGTGGGCCTTGAGCGCTTCGTAGGCGCCGTGCGAGAGGCCGGGGTACATGGTCCAGGCCTGGTTGGCGCTGTTGAGCATTTCGAACAGGCACTGGTTGACCACGAAAGGCAGGCCCTGGCCGCCGAAGGCCGGGTCGCACGAGAGCGCGGGCCAGCCGCCTTCGACGTACTTGCCGTAGGCTTCCTTGAAGCCCTTGGGCGTCTTGACTTCGTGCGTGGCCTTGTCGAGCGTGCAGCCTTCTTCGTCGCCGCTGATGTTCAGCGGAAAGGTCACTTCGGCGGCGAACTTGCCGGCCTCTTCGATCACCGCGTTGATGGTGTCGGCATCGGTTTCGGCGTGGGCCGGGAGTGCCTTGAGTTCTTCGGTGACGTTGAGCACTTCGTGCAGCACGAACTGCATGTCACGCACGGGGGGGTTGTAGGTAGGCATCCGGGACTCTCCTGGTCGAAGCTAGATAAAAGGGAAAAAAGAAAGAAGGAAAACGAAAACGGGGAGCGGCCCGCGTGCTCAGCGCACGGGCTTGAGGCGGCGGGCGGCGGGCGCGGCGGCGGCCTCGGCCTTCGGGGCGTTGGGCGTGGCGCTGCGTGCAAGAATGTTGTCGAAGCCGGTGTTGGCGCGGCCGATGGAGCCGGGCACCTGCAAGAAGCGCGCTTCGTAGTGCAGCGCGAGGATCAGGCCGTGGATTTCGAACGCGACCTGCCGCTCGTCGGCGTCGGCGCGCAGGTGGCCTTCGGTCTGCGACTGCACGATGGCGCGCAGCACGGCCGCCTGCCAGATGCTGACCGACTCGACCAGCGCGTCACGCACCGGGCCCGGACGGTCGTCGAATTCGGAGGCGCCGCTGATGTAGATGCAGCCCGAATCGATTTCGGTCGAGGTGCGCTTCATCCAGTTGGCGAACATGGCGCGCAACCGCGGCAGGCCGCGTGGCGCCTTGAGGGCGGGAAAGAAAACCTCTTGCTCGAAGCGCGCGTGATACTCGCGCACCACCGAGATCTGCAGTTCCTCGCGCGAGCCGAAGTGGGCAAAGACGCCCGACTTGCTCATCTTGGTGATCTCGGCCACCGCGCCGATCGAGAGGCCCTCGAGCCCGATCTGCGCGGCCAACGCCAGCGCGGCGTCGACGATCACGGCCTTGGTTTGCTGGCCCTTCTGGGCAGCCCGGGCTGGCTTGGCGGGAACGGCTGTGGCTGGCATCGTGGAATTTCCAAACAAAAACGAACGGTCGTTCTATTTTGCAGGGGCTTTTCACTTTCAGCCGCAAAAAACCTTCAGTTATGGAAGGTTAATTGATGCGCGGGAGGGCCGCCATAGGGCCTCCCCGCATCCGGGAATCGCCGATCAGAACTCCTGCGACACCGGCCGCAGCACCACTTCGTTGATGTCCACGTTGGCCGGCTGCTCGACGGCGTAGACCACCGCGCGCGCCACCGAGTCGGCGGGAATCTGGTTGGCGTCGTAGAAGGCCTTCACGCCGGCCGCGCTCTCGGCGTCGCTGCTGCCGAACTTCAGCTCCGACTCGACCGCGCCGGGCGACACGATGGTCACGCGCACGCCGCTGTTGCCCACTTCGACGCGCAGCCCTTCGGAGATGGCGCGCACCGCGTGCTTGGTCGCGCTGTAGACGGTGCCGATGGGCGTGAACACCTTCAGCCCGGCAATGGACGCCACGTTGACGATGTGCCCGCTGCCCTGTGCCTGCATGCGCGGCAGCACGGCGGCAATGCCGTAGAGCACGCCCTTGATGTTGACGTCGATGGTGTGGTCCCACTCGTCGACGCGGAGCTTCTCGATGGGCGACAGCGGCATCACGCCCGCGTTGTTGACCAGCACGTCGATACGGCCGAAAGCCTCGACGGTGGCCGCGGCGAGCTTTTCAAGGTCGGCGCGCCTGGCCACGTCAGTGGCCACGGCAATGGCCTCGCCACCGGCTTCGCGGATCTCGGCGACGACCTTGTCGAGCCGGTCGGTGCGACGGGCCGCGAGCACCACCTTGGCACCGCGCGCGGCGAGGTGGCGCGCGGTCGATTCGCCGAGCCCGCTGCTCGCGCCAGTGACGATGGCGACCTTGCCCTTGATGTTGTCTTGAACGGATGTCATGGGAAATTCCTTTGCATGTGTTGAAGAAGTGCATGCAGTGTGGAAAATCCAGGCGTTCCCGTAAATGAAACTCCCGCGACTTCAGAATTCGCCATTCAGGAACACTCTTCCTCTTGAAAAGGTGCCGCCTTGTCCAACCGCCTCGAAGCCCTGCGCGTGTTCTGCACCGCCGCCGACGCCGCCAATTTCCGCGATGCGGCCGTCAAGCTGTCGGTGTCGCCCCAGGTGGTGACGCGCGCAGTGCGCGAGCTCGAAGAAGAGCTGGGCGAGCCGCTGTTCCACCGCAGCACGCGGGGCGTGCAGCTCACCGACTTCGGCCGCCAGCTGGCGGACCGCGCGCGCATGGCGGTGGGCGGTGTCGACGCGCTCTTTCACCGCACCGACCGGCGCGCGCTCTCGCAGCACGCGGGCACGGTGCGGGTCACGGCCCCGGGCATCTTCGGACGGCGCTTCATTCCGCAGGCGCTGGCGCCGATGCTGGCCGCGCACCCCGGCCTGGTGCTGGACCTGCGCGTGGCGGAGGAGCACACCGACGTGGTCGGCCAGCAGATCGACATTGGCGTGCGCGTGGGCCCGCTGCGCGACTCGCGCTTCGTGGCGCGGCCGGTGGGCAAGATGGCGCTGCACGTGGTGGGCGCGCCGGCGCTCATTGCGCGCACCGGCGTGCCGAAGAACCTCGAGGCACTGGCGGCGATGCCGCTCACCTCGCTGATCAACCGCAAGTCGCGGCGGCCGTGGCCGTGGTTCTTCAGCCGGTCGCGGCAGGTGGCGGTGCCCTCGCCCGCCTTCGTGACGGACGACTACGACGCCGAGTGCGCGGCCGTGCTCGCGGGGCTGGGCTTCGGCCAGCTCATCGCGCCGCTGGTGGAGCCGTGGCTGCCATCGGGTGCGCTGGTGCCGGTGCTCGAAGCCGATGCGGCGGAGCCATGGCCGATCTACGTCTATCGGGCGCAACGCGCGCCGGTGCCGGCGCGCGTGCGGCTGGTGTACGACGAACTGGTGCGCGTGCTGGGCTGAATGCCGGGTCTGTTCATTGCGAGCGCTGCGCCCGCTGCCACGCACCGGGCGTGAAGCCGAACTGGCGCGCGAAGATGCGCGTCATGTGGCTCTGGTCGGCAAAGCCGCTGTCGGTGGCGGCATGCGCAAGGCTCGCGCCCTGGCGAATCAGCTTGCGTGCGCGCTCGGCGCGCTGCAGCACGAGCCATGCATGGGGCGGCACGCCGTAGGCTTTCTCGAAACGGCGCAGCAGCTGGTATTTGCTCAGGCCGGTCATCGCGGCCATGTCGGACAGCGTGGGTGGCGCGAGCAGGTCGTCTGCCAGCCGTTCGCGCACGCGCCGCACATCGCCGGCCGCCTCGCTGGCTGGCAAGGCGTTGGCATGGCCGTCGAGGAGCAGGCCGCAGACCTCGACCAGCGATTCTTCGCAGGCCAGCGATTCGACCCTGTTCGACGCGGGTGCCGCATGCCAGTCGTCGAGACGAAGAAAGAGGCGGCGCAGCGTGCCGCCGAGCCGCGCATCGCGGATCACGGGCCGGGTGAGCTCCACGTCGGTGCCACTTTGCGCATCGCCCTTCATGCCGGCGATGACGCCTGGGTCGAGGTACACCATGCGCCAGCGGCGCGACGGTCCGCCGAGCGGACGCCCGTCATGCACTTCGCCGGGGTTGGTGGTGATCAGGTCGCCCGCATAGGCGTCGACCTTGCCGCGGCCGCTGGCCGAGCTTTGCGCACCGTGCTCCAGCAGCCCGAGCCCGTAGGTCGCGTGCCAGTGCCGGCCGTAGTGGCGGGCACTGTCGATCAGGGTGCCGTGAACCCCCTCCCAGGGGGTTGTGAACACCAGGCTGCGATGGTCCGGGGACGCCTTCATCCGCCGGATGATCGCAGACACCGGGCGCGGGCGCGTTGCACGCCCGTCGCCAGGGTCTACCTGCCCCAGAGGGTCAGAGCTTGAAGGGAATCACTTCCTGGCGCTGCTCGCCCAGGCCTTCGATGCCCAGCGTCATGATGTCGCCCTTCTTCAGGAACAGCGGCGGCTTCATGCCCATGCCGACGCCGGGAGGCGTGCCGGTGGTGATGACGTCGCCGGGCATCAGCGTCATGAACTGGCTCACGTAGCTGACGATCTTGGCCACGCTGAAGATCATGGTCTTGGTGCTGCCGGTCTGCACGCGCTGGCCGTTCAGGTCGAGCCACATCGCAAGCTTCTGCGGGTTGGGCACTTCGTCGCGCGTCACCAGCCAGGGGCCGAGCGGGCCGAAGGTGTCGCAACCCTTGCCCTTGTCCCATGTGCCGCCGCGCTCGATCTGGTATTCGCGCTCGCTGATGTCGTTGATGGTGCAGTAGCCGGCCACGTAGTCGAGCGCGCTCTTTTGCGACACGTAGCGTGCGCGCGTGCCGATGACCACGCCAAGCTCGACTTCCCAGTCGGTCTTGACCGAGCCCTTGGGCAGCATCACCGGATCGTTCGGACCCTGGATGCAGCTGTTGGCCTTGGTGAACACCACGGGTTCCTTGGGCACCGGCAGGCCGGATTCGGCGGCGTGGTCGGCGTAGTTCAGGCCGATGGCGATGAACTTGCCGACGTTGGCCACGGGGCTGCCGAAACGCGGCTTGCCCTTGACCAGCGGCAGCTTGTCGATCTTGGTCTTGCGCAGCTTGGCAATGGCGGCGTCGCCGAGCTGGTCGGGACCGATGTCCTTGACGACCGCGCTCAGGTCGCGCAGCTGGCCGTTGTCATCGATGAGGCCAGGTTTTTCCTTGCCGGGGTTGCCGTAGCGGACGAGTTTCATGCTTTCCTTTCAGTGCATTGAATGGGCTAATACGTGGAGCGGCCACCGGACAGGTCGAAGACCGCGCCGGTGGAAAAAGAACAGTCTTCGGTGCAGAGCCAGCCGACCATGGCGGCCACCTCTTCCACCGTGCCGAAGCGGCCCATCGGGATCTTCGAGAGCATGAAGGCGATGTGCTCGGGCGTCATCTGGTCGAAGATGGCCGTCTTCACCGCCGCGGGCGTCACGCAGTTCACGCGGATGCCGGTGTCGGCCAGTTCCTTGCCGAGCGACTTGGTCAGGCCGATGACGGCCGCCTTGCTGGCGCTGTAGGCACTGGCGTTGGGGTTGCCGTCCTTGCCGGCCACGGAGGCGATGTTGACGATGCGGCCGTAGCCACTGCCACCACCGCCACCACTGCCCTGCTTGCGCATCTGCGCCACCACTTCGCGGCAGCACAAGAACACGCCGTTGATGTTGATGTCCATCACCTGGCGCCAGTCGTCCACGGGGTAGTCCCACAGCCTGGCGTTGGGCCCGGTGATGCCGGCGCTGTTGACCAGTGCATCGATGCGCGGCACCTGCGCCAGCGTGGCCGCCACGGCCTTGGCGACCGAGGGCTGCTGCGACACGTCGACCTTCAGCGCAAAGGCCGTGTCGCCGAGCGAATGGGCGGCCTGGTTGGCGGCGGCTTCGTCGCGGTCCCACAGCGTGACGCTGCCGCCCGAGGCCACCAACCGCTGCGCGATGCCGAAGCCCAGGCCGGTGGCGCCGCCGGTAACGACGGCGTGGCGGCCCGCGAAGTCGAGCTGGTTCATATCGTCAGGCCACCATCGACGGTGAAGAACTGGCCGGTGGCAAAGACCGATTCGTCGCTGGCCAGGAACACCACGACCGGTGCGATTTCTTCGGCCTGCGCGAGCCGGCCCATGGGCTGGCGCGCGATGAAGGCCTTGCGGGCTTCGTCCGGGTCGGCGTTGGCGTTGATGCGGTCGCCCAGCGAAGGCGTGTCGACGGTGCCGGGGCACACGGCATTGCAGCGGATGCCCCTGGTCACGTAGTCGGCGGCCACGCTCTTGGTGAGGCCCAGCACCGCCGCCTTGGTGGTGCCGTAGACGAAGCGATTGGGCAGCCCCTTCATGCTCGAGCACACGCTCGCCATGTTGATGATGCTGCCGCGCCCCGCGGCCAGCATGCCGGGCAGCACGGCCTGGATGGTCCACATCTGGGCGCGCACGTTGAGATTGAAGGCGAACGCCAGGTCGTCGTCGCTGGCCTGCTCGATGGTGCCGTTGTGCACCACGCCCGCGCAGTTGAAGAGCACGTCCAGCGTGGGCAGTTGCGCCACCAGCGCCCCGATGGCGGCCTTGTCGAGCACGTCGAGCTTCAGCGCCGTGACGTTGGCCACGCCCGCATAGCGTTCGAGCAGCTTCTCGTTGACGTCGGTGGCCCAGACGCGCGCGCCTTCGGCGGCGAGCGCCAGCACGCTGGCGTGGCCGATGCCCTGACCGGCGGCCGTGACCAGCGCGGTTTTTCCCTTCAATCTCATGGTGTCTCCTGGGGCGTGGGGGTACAGGGGTGAGCCGTTCGGCTGGCCGCGATTGGGGTTTGGCCCGATGGGTGGCGCGAACGGTGTATCGTATTCTGAATTGGCCTTACCACTTGTCCAATTCAGGACAACCCTTAACTCCTTCGACCTCGTGCCGCTCCAGACCGTAGAACCCCAGCGCCTTTACCGCCAGATTGCCGACCAGCTCCGGGGCCTCATCGGCAAGGGCGAATTCGGCGTGGGCGCGCGCATTCCCGCCGAACGCGACCTGGCCAAGCAACTGGGCGTGAGCCGGCCGTCGGTGCGCGAGGCGCTGATTGCACTGGAGGTGGAAGGCTGGGTCGAAATCCGCACCGGCTCGGGCGTGTACGTGCTCGACCGTTCGCACCGCACCAGCACGCCGGCAAGCAACACCGGGGCCGAATGGGGCCCGCTTGAAATCATCCGGGCGCGCCGCATGGTCGAAGGCGAAACCGCCGCCACCGCCGCGCAGCATGGCAAGCGCAAGGACGTCGACGCCATGCGCCGCGCGATCCAGATGATGCGGGACATGGCGGCGCGCAACGAAGTGCCGCACGAGGGCGACCGCGCCTTTCACCTGGCCATCGTCAACGCCTGCGGCAACGTGGTGCTGACCGAAACCGTGCAGGGCTTCTGGGAGTCGCGGCAGGGGCCGATCTTCGCGCGAATGATCGATTACTTCGAGACCATGGACTCGTGGCAGGCCGCCATCGGCGAGCACGAAGCCATCCTCGCGGCCATCGCGGCACGCGACCCCGCGGCGGCGCGCGAGGCCATGCACCAGCACATGGACAAGTTCCACCAGAGATTCAGCGCAAGCTGGCGCCGTGCCAAGGCCTCCTGAAAACGCGCGCCAGCCCTTTTTCTTCAAGAACAACGCCAGCCATACGGCCAGCACATTCCCACACCATGACTCCCTACATCAGACTCCACCCCGCCGATGACGTCGTCATTGCGCGCGCCCAGCTGCTCGGCGGCACCACCGTCGAAAACGTGGCCGTGCGCGGCCTGATTCCGCCGGGCCACAAGATCGCGATGCGTGCCATTGCGCAGGGCGAGCCGGTGCGCCGCTACAACCAGATCATCGGTTTCGCGAGCAAGCCCATCGCCGCCGGCGAGCACGTGCACACGCAGAACCTGAACATGGGCCCGGACAAGGGGGACTTCGAACGCGACTACGCCTTCGGCGCCGACGTGAAGCCCGCGCCCGCGAAGCGCGAGGCCACCTTCATGGGCATCAAGCGCGCCGATGGCCGCGTGGCCACGCGCAACTACATCGGCGTGCTGACCAGCGTGAACTGCTCGGCCACGGCCGCGCGCGCCATTGCCGACCACTTCTCGCGCAAGACCAACCCGCAGGCGCTGGCGGCGTTTCCGAACGTCGACGGGGTGATCGCGCTCACGCACGGCACCGGCTGCGGCATGGACACGCAGGGCATGGGCATGCAGATTCTCGAGCGCACGCTCACGGGCTACGCCACGCACCCTAACTTCGCGGGCGTGCTGGTGGTCGGGCTCGGCTGCGAGGCCAACCAGATCAACGCCTGGCTCGCGACGGGCCATCTGGCCGAGGGCGAGAACTTCCGCACCTTCAACATCCAGGACACGGGCGGCACGCGCAAGACAGTCGAGAAGGGCGTGGCGCTCATCAATGAAATGCTGCCGCGCGCCAACGCGGTGAAGCGCGAGCCTTGCAGCGCGGCGCACATCACCATCGGGCTGCAGTGCGGCGGCTCCGACGGCTACTCGGGCATCAGCGCCAACCCGGCGCTGGGCGCGGCGGTCGACCTGCTGGTGGCGCATGGCGGCACCGCCATCCTGAGCGAAACGCCCGAGGTGTACGGCGCCGAGCATTTGTTGACGCGCCGCGCGGTGAAGCGCGAAGTCGGCCAGAAGCTGGTGGACCGCATCAAGTGGTGGGAGCACTACACCGAGATCAACCAGGGCGAGATGAACAACAACCCCTCGCCGGGCAACAAGGCGGGCGGGCTCACCACCATCCTCGAAAAATCGCTGGGCGCGGTCGCCAAGGGCGGCACCAGCAACCTCGAAGCGGTGTACGAATACGCCGAGCCCGTGACAGCGCACGGCTTCGTCTACATGGACACGCCGGGCTACGACCCTGTCAGCGCCACGGGCCAGGTGGCCGGCGGCGCCAACATCATCTGCTTCACCACGGGGCGCGGCTCGGCCTATGGCTGCGCGCCCTCGCCCTCGCTCAAGCTCGCGACCAACTCGGCGCTGTGGCAGCGGCAGGAAGAAGACATGGACATCAACTGCGGCGAGATCGTCGACGGCACGGCCTCCATCCAGGAGATGGGCCAGCGCATCTTCGAGATGGTGCTCGCCACGGCGTCGGGTGCGCACTCGAAGAGCGAGCAGCACGGCTACGGCCAGAACGAGTTCGTGCCGTGGCAGGTCGGCGCGGTGATGTGACGTGACCTGACCTGAAGTGATGTGAACCCATCGGCAAGGAACAGCATGGCCACCCTCCCCTTCGGTTTTCTCGACGGCACCGGCTTCGAACGGCTGGATGCGCGCTTCAACACCTGCATTCCGGGCCCCGAGCGCGTCGAGCGCCTGTGGACCGGCGCGCGCTGGTGCGAGGGCCCGGCATGGTTCGGCGCGCACCGCACGCTGGTGTGGTCGGACATTCCGAACAACCGCATGCTGCGGCTCGATGAACGCAACGGCACGGTCTCGGTGTTCCGCGAACCGGCCAACAACACGAATGGCCACACGGTCGACCGCGAAGGCCGCCTCGTGAGCTGCGAGCACCTCACGCGCCGCGTGACGCGCACCGAGCACGACGGCTCGATCACCGTGCTGGCCTCGCACTGGCAAGGCAAGCGCCTGAACTCGCCCAACGACGTGGTGGTGCATTCGGACGGTGGCGTGTGGTTCACCGACCCGAGCTACGGCATCCTGTCGGACTACGAAGGCCTGCGCGCCGACAGCGAGATCGGTGCCTGCCACGTGTACCGCATCGACCCGGCCAGCGGCGAGGTCGCGCGCATGGCCGACGACTTCGTCAAGCCCAACGGGCTGGCGTTCTCGCCCGACGAATCGCTGCTGTACATCGCCGACACGGGCGCGAGCCATGCGGCCGACGGGCCGCGGCACATCCGCCGATTCAAGGTCGCAAGCGACGGCCGCGGCCTGAGCGGCGGCGAAGTGTTTGCCGAATGCACCAACGGCTTGTTCGATGGTTTCCGCCTGGACACCGAAGGCCGCATCTGGACCAGCGCGCTGGACGGCGTGCACGCCTATCACCCGGACGGCACGCTGCTCGGCAAGATCTTGCTGCCCGAGCGCGTGGCCAACGTCTGCTTCGGCGGGCCCAAGCGCAACCGGCTTTTCATCTGCGCGACGACGTCGCTCTATGCCATCACACTAAACGCCAAAGGAGCCTGACCACCATGCCTCGTACATTGCCCGCCGACAGCCTGCAAGCCACCGTCGCCCGCGTCCTCGAAGCCGCGGGCAGCCAGCCCGCCGAAGCGCAACAGGTGGCCGCCAACCTGGTGCTGGCCAACCTGAGCGGCCATGACTCGCACGGCGTGGGCATGCTGCCGCGCTATGTCGACGCAGTGGCCGAGGGCGGCCTGGCGCCGAACGCGGCCGTGAAGGTCAACCTCGACATCGGCACGATGATGGGCCTGGACGGCCAGCACGGCTACGGGCAGATCGTCGGCGCGCAGGCGATGGAGCTCGGCATTGCGCGCGCGAAGCAGCACGGCAGCTGCATCTTCACGCTGGCGAATGCGCACCACCTGGGCCGCATCGGGCAGTTCGCCGAAATGGCGACCGCGCAGGGCCTGGTGTCGATGCACTTCGTCAACGTGCTGTCGCGCCCGGTGGTCGCGCCCTGGGGTGGCGGCGACGGGCGCTTCGGCACCAACCCGTGCTGCATCGGCATCCCGCTGGCAGGCGCCGAGCCCTTCGTGCTCGACTACGCGACCAGCCGCGTGGCACAGGGCAAGATGCGCGTGGCCCACAACAAGGGCGAGCAGGTGCCCGACGGCTACCTGATCGACGAGAACGGCGCACCGACCAACAACCCGGGCGTGGTGGTGGTGCCGCAAGGCAATGGCCTGTTCGGCGCGCTCATGACCTTCGGCGAGCACAAGGGCTACGGCATGGCGGTGGTGTGCGAGTTGCTCGGCGGCGCGCTCACCGGTGGCGGCACGTGGCACCGCCAGGCCGACACTTCGCGCACGATCCTCAACGGCATGCTGACGGTGCTGATCGATCCGGCGAAGCTGGGCACGCAGGCGAGCTTCGACGAGGAGGCGCACGCCTTCATCGACTGGCTGCGCCAGAGCCCGAAGGGACAAGGGTTCGACGAGGTGCAGATTGCCGGCGAACCCGAACGCAAGGCGCGCGCGGCACGCCGACGCGACGGCATCTGGGTGGACGATGCGACGTGGGGGGAGATCGTCGCGGCCGGGGCCAAGGTGGGCGTGGCCGTCGCGGCCGCCGCATAAAAGCCTTCGCGCCTAGCGGCGCGCGTTGCGCGACTTCTGGCTCAGCACGAGCGCAATGCCGCCCAGGATTGCCACCGAGGCGGCGGCCAGCCGCGGCGTGATCGCCTCCGACAAGAGCAGCACGCCGCCGAACGCCGCCAGGAGCGGTACCGACAGCTGCACGGTCGCAGCCTGCATGGCCGAGAGGCGGGCCAGTGCCGCATACCAGACGACATAGCCGAGGCCCGAGGTCAAGGCCCCTGAGGCCACGGCAAGCGCTGCACCGGCAGCGTCCACGTCGGCGCGGGCCAGGAAAACAAGGCTCAGCGCCATGGCCAGCGGCACCGCCCGCATGAAGTTGCGGCCCGTGGCGGCCAGCGGGTCGGCCACGCCCCGGCCGCGCAACGAGTACACGCCCCACGCCACGCCGGCAATGGCCATCAGTACGGCGCCAAGGAGCGGCGGCGCGGCGATGCCCGGCGACACAAGATAGACCAGTCCCCCTGCCGCCAGGACGAAGCCGAGCCACGCGATAGGACCGAAGCGCTCGCCGGAACCCAGGCCCGCGCCAAGCATCGTGAGCTGGACGGCGCCGAACAGGATCAGCGCGCCCGTGCCGGCGGACAGGCTGAGGTAGGCAAACGAAAAGAATGCAACATAGGCGAACAGCATGACCGCGGGAAGCCAATCGGTCCGGCCCGCCGATGGCGGCGGCTGCACCCTGAACCGCACGACGAGGGCCAGCATGATGGCGCCGGAGACCAGCCGGATGCAGCCGAAGCTGGCCGGATCGATGCCGCCATGCTGAAGCGCGAGCCGGCACAGCAGCGAATTGGCCGCGAACGCGAGCATGGCCGCCGCGGTAAGGGCGACGGCCTGCAGGGTGGACCGGCCATCGTGCGCTTCTTCAGACATGCGTTGCCACCACGAAAGCGGCCCAGCCCAGCAGCGCGAACCCGAGCGGTGCGCTGAGACCGCGGCCCCAGGGAACGTTCTTTTCTATCGCCATGACGGCAGCAAGCAGAAGCATCCAGCCGAGGCTGCCGGTGCCGAGCGCGAACATCAGCAGCATCAGCGCCCAGCAGCAGCCGACGCAGAACAGGCCGTGGTGCGCGCCCAGCGCGAACGCGTGACGGGCTTGCGCCCGCCCCCGCCAGTGCTCGATGACGAAGCTCAACGGCGTGCGGCACTTCTCAAGGCACCGGTACTTGAGACGGCTGAACTGGAAGGCGCCGGCCAGCGCGAAGGTCGCGGCGCCGATCACCCAGCCATGCCAGGCCAGCGTCGGCGAGATGGCGAGCAGGGCCAGCACCCCGCTGTGAAGCACATGCGCCAGCAGCCCGAATGCGCCCCAGACCGCCATGTAGCCCAGCCCCAGCAGCATCAGCAGGCGCCCGTGGTCCGGACGGCCGACGGTCAACCGGTCGAAGGCATTGAACAGCGGCAGCGTGGTCGGCAGCATCATGGCTGCGGTCATGAGGATCCACCCCATGGCGTAGAGCACCATGGGCACGACCACGCCGCCGGCGGGAACGGCCTGGCACAGGGCCGCGGCCGGTCCCGAGGCGGTCCAGTCGCCGTGTTCGAGATAGCGCCCATGAGGACTGCGCGTCCAGGCCCACAACACCGTCCATGCGAGTGCGACCAGCGCCGCCAGAACCGGCAGGAACACTTGCCGATGACGGGAGGCCTTGCGCGGCGGCAAGCCGGCTGCCGGGGTCATGCGTCGAAGACGAACGTGCTCTGCAGGGCGTTGTGGTTCTTGATGTCGAGGTCGATGCCGAGCGCGGCATTCTTCGATCGATAGGTCGGCGCCTTGCCAACGAACACCGGGGCGCCCGGAACCGTCGAGAACACGGTGTCGGAAAGGACGGTCAGCCCGCCGGTCGCGCCGCGGTAGGGCGCGAGTTCGGCGTAGTAGTCCTTGCCGATCTCCAGTTCGCCCTTGCCGTCGTTCACGGTGAAGCGGATCGGCGCCCTCTCGACCGACACGACCTTGCCGATGAGCTGCGCCAGGTCGGCGATGGGTCCGCCGGCCTGCCCGGTGTAAACCTTGAGCAGCGCCTCTTTCTGCGCCTCGGAGGCCTGGTCGTCAATGAAGATCGCCGCCGTCCAGTTGCCTTCGAGAATGTTTCCGGGCACATGCGCCACGGCCGCGATGGTGTTGCCGCTGACGTCGATGTCGTCGATCGTCCCTTTGTCGATGCGCCACGCGACGATGGTGTCGCAGGTGCCGTTGTCAGGGTCCTCGCCGATCCAGCAGGGACAAAGAACGTTGCAGTTGCATACCTCGAGCAGGCGACCTTCCAGGTGGTAGCTCATACGGACCTCCGTTCAAGAAGCCACACGAACAAGGACTTGTCGCCGCGACCGGGCGGCAAGGGGGAAATCGATCCTACGCGCGGCGTTGGATCAAGTCGAGGTCGCCCCCGGGCACGTGGGTACCCTGTCTGCCGCCGGCGCGAATCAGCTCTTGCTGCTGTCGTGCGCGGGCTTGCCGACCTGCACGCTCGTCTCGTCGCCCTTGATCCTGGCTTGCACGGCCTTGATGGCCTTGTCGAGCCGCGCGCCGTAGTCGGCATCGGCCTGGCGGAAGTAGCTCACCGCGCGATCGATGATGTCTTGCCGCGTCACCGCGCCAAGCCCACCGGCGATGTTGCTCACGAGCCGCTGCTTGGCTGCTTCATCCATCAGGCGGTACAGATCGCCGGCCTGCACGAAGTCCGTGTCCTCGGGGTGCTTCTGCCACTGGTGGCTTCCTGTCCAGCCGTGGATTTCCAGCGGTGCGTACACCGGCTCGTTGGTCTGCTTCGGCGCATCGCTGAAGCTGTTGGGCTCGTAGTTCGGGCCGCGGCCACCGTTGTTGTCGCCGCGCATCGCGCCGTCACGGCCATAGTTTTGCGCCGTGGTCGCGTGCGGGCGGTTCACCGGCAACTGGGTGTGGTTGATGCCCAGGCGATAGCGCTGCGTGTCGCCATAGCTGAACAGGCGGCCCTGCAGCATCTTGTCGGGCGAGGGGCCGATGCCGGGCACGAAGTTGGCCGGGTTGAACGCGGCCTGCTCGATTTCCGCGAAGTAGTTGTCGGGGTTGCGGTTGAGCGTGAGGATGCCGATGTCGATCTTCGGATAGTCCTTGTGCGACCACACCTTGGTCAGGTCGAAGGGGTTGAAGCGGTAGGTCTGCGCTTCGGCCACCGGCATGATCTGCACCTGCACCTTCCACGTCGGGAACTCGCCGCGCTCGATGGAGTGCAGCAGGTCGAGGTGGTGGTGGTTCGGGTTCTCGCCGCCCACGCGTTGTGCCTCTTCGGCCACGAAGGTCTCGATGCCCTGGTTGGTCTTGAAGTGGTACTTGACCCAGAAGGCCTCGCCCTTGGCGTTCACCCACTGGAAGGTGTGCGAGCCGAAGCCGTCCATGTGGCGGTAGCTCTTAGGGATGCCGCGGTCGCCGAACAGCCAGGTGAACTGGTGCGTGGCTTCGGGCGAGTGCGAGAAGAAGTCCCAGGCGTTGTTGGGCTCCTGCACGTGGCTGTACGGGTCGCGCTTCTGCGAATGGATGAAGTCCGGAAACTTCAGCGGATCGCGAATGAAGAAGATCGGCGTGTTGTTGCCGACCAGGTCGTAGTTGCCGTCTTCGGTATAGAACTTGAGCGCAAAGCCGCGTGGGTCGCGCACGGTGTCGGCCGAGCCGAGTTCGAGCGCCACGGTCGAGAAGCGGGCCAGCACTTCGGTCTTCTTGCCGACCTGGCCGAGAAACCTGGCCTTGGTCCATTTCGACACGTCGGCCGTGACTTCGAAGGTACCGAATGCGCCCGATCCGCGGGCGTGCACCACGCGTTCAGGAATGCGCTCGCGGTCGAAGCGCGCGAGTTTCTCGATGAGGTTGTGATCCTGCATCAGCACGGGACCGTTGACGCCGGCAGTCTGCGACTGCTGGTTGTTTTCAACGGGCGCGCCGCTTTCGGTGGTGAGCTTGCGGGTGTCGGTCATGGGCATTTCCTCGTGGGAGTTGTCGGTGCCCATGCATTCTGTCAATGAATGCAGCGTTGCTGCATCAGATTGACCTATCGTCCCGATAGGGACGAATCAAACGATCAATGCGATCGTGGCTTCCAGGTGTTCAGACGGCGCCCGGCGAAAACCCGAGCGCGCAAAGCGTTGCAGTTGCCCCACCACGAAGGCCGTGAGCGCCGCGGCGCGCACCTGCGCATCAACGGAGGGAGTGGCCGAGCCATCGGCCGCGGCGGCCCCGCGCAGCACCTGGCGCAGCGTGGCTTCGATCTTGTCGAAGAACTGGTTCATGCGCTGCTGAAGACGTTCGTTTTCATACACCAGCGCATCGCCGACCATGACGCGCGTCATGCCCGGGTTGCGCTCGGCGAACTGGACCAGCAAGGTGAGGATCTTTGCGGCCTGCTGGGCGCCGGTGGCGCCCTCGCGCTCCATGATCTGGTTGACCAGCGTGAAGACGCTCTGCTCGATGAAATCGATCAGGCCCTCGAACATCTGGGCCTTGCTGGCGAAGTGGCGGTAAAGCGCCGCTTCGCTCACTTCGAGCCGCGCGGCCAGCGCGGCGGTGGTGACCCGTTCGGCGCCGGGTTGCTCCAGCATGGCGGCCAGCGCCTGCAGGATCTGCACGCGCCGCTCACCCGGCTTCGGACGCTTGCGCGTCGGAGTGCTGGGCGTTTCCGCCTGGGTGTCTACGCCGGAGGCCGCTGTCTCTTCGTTCTGCATGGGAGCGCGTGCAAAGATGTAATCAATTGATTCTCGCACAGCGCAGTAAGCACGCGCCTTCCGGCTCAGCGCGCGCGGATCATCGTGCCGTAAGCCTGGTCTGTCAGGATCTCGAGCAGCATCGCGTGCGGCACCCGGCCGTCGATGATGTGCACCGCGTTGACGCCGCTCTTGGCGGCATCGAGCGCGCCTTCGATCTTGGGCAGCATGCCGCCCGAGATGGTGCCGTCGGCGAACAGGTCGTCGATTTCGCGCGCGCTCAGGTTGGTGAGCAGGTTGCCGTTCTTGTCGAGCACGCCGGGCGTGTTGGTCAAAAGCATGAGCTTCTCGGCCTTCAGCACGGTGGCCAGCTTGCCCGCCACGACGTCGGCGTTGATGTTGTAGCTCTCGTTGTCCTCGCCGAAGCCGATCGGGCTGACCACGGGGATGAAGGCGTCGTCCTGCAGCGCCTTGACCACGCTGGGGTCGATGGAAACGATGTCGCCGACCTGGCCCACGTCGTGGTGCAGGTTGGGGTCGGTGCGGTCGGCCAGCTTGAGCTTTTGCGCGCGGATCAGGCCGCCGTCGCGCCCGGTCAGGCCCACGGCCTTGCCGCCGGCCTGGTTGATCAGGCCCACGATGTCCTGCTGCACCTCGCCGGCCAGCACCCATTCGACGACTTCCATGGTCTCCGCGTCGGTCACGCGCATGCCCTGGATGAAGCTGCCCTTCTTGCCCAGCTTGTTCAGCGCCGCCTCGATCTGCGGGCCGCCACCGTGCACCACCACCGGGTTCATGCCGACCAGCTTGAGCAGCACCACGTCTTCGGCAAAGTCGGCCTGCAGGGCCGGGTCGGTCATGGCGTTGCCGCCGTACTTGATGACGATGGTCTTGCCGTGGAACTTGCGGATGTACGGCAGCGCCTGGGCCAGGATCTCGGCCTTGTCGCGCGGGGGAATGTTGAGGACGGGGTCGGTCATGGGCGGTCAGGCTCCAAAGCGGTGGACGAAAGGAGGGGAAATTCTCGCAAAGATGCGGTCACGGCCGCAGCCAGCGCGGCACCTTGAAGCGCACGATCATGAGGTATGCCCCCACATAGGTCGTGACAAACAACAGGCAGAAGAACATCAGCACCAGCGTGTTGTTCCAGAACAGCACGGCGGGCACCACCGACAGCGCGGCGAACATCCAGAGGTACGGCGAGGTGCGGTTGTTGCGCGCCAGCAGCTGGCGTGCCTCGTCGTCCGCGAAGGCCACGCGCACGATGCGGCGGAAGATCAGCTGGTGAAAGTGCAAGGCGTCGGCCGTGCCGGGCGACTGGCCGCGCGCCAGCTTGCGGTAGATGGAAAACAGCGTCTCCCACA
The DNA here is from genome assembly GCF_003852515.1 of Variovorax sp. KBW07. Taxonomy (GTDB): domain Bacteria; phylum Pseudomonadota; class Gammaproteobacteria; order Burkholderiales; family Burkholderiaceae_C; genus Variovorax. The sequence continues at coordinate 25,606 of NZ_QAJK01000144.1, forward strand.
CCGGGTAGATCAGCAGCAGCATCGGGAACCACGGCGACACCACGCGGTGCCGCTGCACCAGCGTCACGCAGGCCACGGCGATGACCATGCCCCAGACGTAAGCCCCGCCGTCGCCGGCAAAGATCTTGCCGCGCGGGTAGTTCCACACCAGGAAGCCGAAGGTGGCACCCACCAGGCAGATCACCATGGCCGCCAACTGGCGGTCGCCGACCTGGAGCGCCACGTGGGAGATGGCCAGGCAGACCAGCACGGCGACCGTGCCGGCCAGGCCGTTGTAGCCGTCGATGATGTTGAACGCATGCGGCAAGCCGCCGATGGCCAGCGCCGCGAACAGCACGGCGGCGTACGGCATCATCGCCAGCCAGCCGTCGACCGTCGTGAAGCCCGTGCGCGCCACGCCCAGCCCCAGCAGCCAGCACACCAGGAGCGCCGAGCCGATGGTGAGCCCGAGCCGGTAACGCACCTTGACGCGCTGCGTGACGTCTTCAAGGATGCCGCCCAGCACCGCCGGCGCGATGCACAGCAGCGTCAGCATCGAGGTCTTGACCGGCCACGACACGTTGAACGGGTCGGTGCCTGTGATGCCGGCGGCCAGCCAGGCCACGCCCATGCCCAGCAGGATGCCCGCACCGCCCAGGCGCGGCACATGGCCCTTGTGGAAGCGTTGGGGCATGTCAGCGCCATAGCGTCGCGCATGCCTGCGCGCGCGGCGCATGAACAGCTGGACCGCGAAGGCGGCGACGAAGAAACTGATGACGATCAGAGCAATCATGTGTGGGGGTTCGGGAACCCTAGAATTCCCGAGCGAAATTAGACCATGCCCACGCCCCTCTCCCCCACCCCGATCGCCCCGATCACCATTTCAATCGTGAGCCACGGCCAGCTCGCACTGGTGCTGCCGCTGCTCGACCAGCTGGACCGGCACAGCCGCGCCTCGGTTGCCAAGGTCGTGCTCACGTTGAACATCCCCGAGCCCGACATGCTCGCGGGCCGAAGCTGGGGATTCGAGGTCGAGCGGATCGAGAACGCGAGCCCCAAGGGCTTCGGCGCCAATCACAACCAGGCCTTCGAGCGCTGCGGCACGCCGTGGTTCCTGGTGCTCAACCCGGACATCCGCTTCGACGGCGACGTGCTGGTGCCGCTGCTCGCGCAGGCCAAGCCCGATGCCGGGCTGCTGACGCCGCGCATCCTGGAACCCGGCAAGAACACGCCGGAGCCGCACCGGGCGCTGCTCACTCCGTTCGAGATACTGGGGCGCAAGAAGCCCGGCTACGTGCAGCCGAAAGTGCCGGCGTGGATTCCGGGGCTGTTCATGCTGTTTCGCAGCGAGGCCTATCGCCAGGTCGGCGGATTCGATGAGCGGTTCTTCATGTACGGGGAAGACTTCGACATCTGCGCCCGGACCCGGCTGGCGGGCTGGAAGCTGCAAGTGGGGGAAGATCTGGTCGCGCGGCACGACGCGCAGCGCGAGAGCCATCGGAGCCGGAAGTACCTGTACTGGCACGTGAGCAGCCTGTTGAAGGTGTGGCTGTCGGTCACCTTCTGGCGCTACCGGCGAATGCCGCTGCCCCGCCCCTGAGGAGGGCCTCGCGCGTTTGCGAGGACAATCGGGAGTCAAAAAGCAAGCGCGCTTTCAGCAACGACGATGACGACGACAACGAGCAACCCGACGTTCCACAACGAACACGCCCACCTGGTTCACCCCAAATACCGCCCGGACATCGACGGACTGCGCGCCGTGGCGGTGCTCTCGGTCCTGGGCTACCACGCGTTCCCGCAGTGGATCAAGGGCGGCTTCATCGGCGTCGACATCTTCTTCGTCATCTCGGGCTTCCTGATCACCACGATCATCCTGGGCAGCTTCGAGGGCGAAGGCTTCAGCTACCGCGAGTTCTACGCCCGGCGCGTGAAGCGGATCTTTCCGGCGCTGGCGCTGGTGCTGGCCGCCACGCTGGCCTTCGGCTGGTTCTCGCTGCTGCCGCACGAATGGGAGCAGCTCGGCAAGCACGTCGCCGCGGGCGCGGGCTTCGTCTCGAACTTCGCCTTCTGGAGCGAGGCAGGCTACTTCGACAATGCCGCCGAGACCAAGCCGCTGCTGCACCTGTGGTCACTGGCCATCGAAGAGCAGTTCTACATTTTCTGGCCCGTGCTGCTGGGCCTGGCCTGGAAGCGCAAGTGGCGCATGCTCACGGTGCTGGGCACGGTGGCGGCGCTGTCGTTCCTGCTCAACGTCACGACCATCCACAGCCATCGGACGGCCGCGTTCTACTCGCCGCTCTCGCGCTTCTGGGAGCTGATGATCGGCGGCATGCTGGCCTATGTGCGGCTGCACCGTCCGCCCCCGATCCCCGGCTGGCGGCGCCATGCGCAGTCGATTGCCGGACTGCTGCTGATCGTGCTGGGCCTGTGCTTCATCCGCGGCGGCAAGGCCTTTCCGGGCTGGTGGGCCATCCTGCCGACGGTGGGCGCCTACCTCTGTATCTCGGCTGGGCCGACCGGCGTGCTGAACCGCTACGTGCTCGCCTCAAAGCCGATGGTGTGGGTGGGCCTGATCAGCTATCCGCTGTATCTGTGGCACTGGCCGCTGCTGGCGTACGCGCGCATCCTCGAAGGAAAATTGCCTTCCGATGGCATTCGCGCGCTGATGCTGGTTGCTGCGTTCGTGTTGGCGTGGCTGACCTACCGCTTCGTCGAACGCTATACGCGCAAGTCCGAAAACCCGGCGGTGACGTCGGTGCTGGTGGCGGTGATGGTGGGCTTCTTGCTGCTCGGCGCCCTGGCCACCACGCGCTACTACGTGGGGCGGCACAGCGATCAGTATTTCGTCAAGACCGCAGCCGCGGCAAAAGACTGGACCTATCCGGACGGCATGAACGCGACCGTGATCGACGACGAGATCGTCCAGCAGATCGGGAATGGCAAGCGCCGGGTGCTGTTCTTCGGCGACAGCCACAGCGAACAGTACGGGCCGCGTGCCGTGGAATTGTCCAAGACTGCCCCGGACACGCTCGATTCGCTCTCGTTCCTCACCTGGGGGGCCTGCCCACCCATTCCCAACGTGGTCGACGAACAGAACATCCTGTGCGCCAAACGCCGCGACGCCGGCATGCGCATGGCCATGAGCGAGAAATTCGATGCCGTGGTCTTCGGCGGATGCTGGAACTGCTACTTCGCCGACACCGGCAAGCCCGATGCCGCCAACGCGGCAGCCGACCGCTACTACTACATCGACGGCAAGAACAAGCGCCGCTTCATGGGCGGTGGCGGTGCGGACTACGCACTCAACATGCTCGAGTCGGTGATGACGACGCTGTCCAAGCACAAGCAGGTCTACCTGCTGCTCGACAACCCGGTGGGAGAAGGCTTCGGCCCCGAGGAGTTCGTCAAGGGCAGCCGGCTCGGGAACATGAGCGTGGGCCGCATGTCGCCGACCGCGCCCTGGTCGCCGGAGCAGAAACTGCTGCACGAGCGCATGCGCCAGATGGCGTTGCGCAGCGGCGCCATCGTGATCGATCCGATTCCGACACTGTGCGACAAGAGTTGGTGCCTGCGCGCGGACGCCGATGCCACGCCGATCTACAAGGATGCGGGCCACCTGCGGGCCGAGTACGTGCGCAAGTTCGCGATCTACATCGACCCCGCCATGACGACGCCGAAGCCGGCGCCCGCCGCGCCCCGCTGAGCGCCAGCCCCGTCCACGGGGCGCGGGCGGCCGGGCCGGGTCAGTTCTTGTAGATGCGCCGCAGGCTGCGAATGCCCGGCAGCCGCGTGACGGCGCCCACGAAGCGCACCATGCCCGGCGTGCTGTGGCGCAGCAGGAACAACGTGATCCACAAGCGCAGCTTCTTCTTGCGCCCCACATAGGGGTTCGCGAAGACGATGGCGGCGTATTCGGCCAGCACCGCTTCCATTTCCGTGCGGTACTGGTCGTCTTTCTTGATGGCCTCGATCGCCTCGTTCACGAAGAACAGCTGGAACCTCGGCATGAGGTATTCGCGCAGGTAGTAGCGGCCGCGCTGATGCTCGTCGGGGAACATCTGCAGCAGCTTCTTGAAGTACTTGAAGCGGCTGCGGACCATGCGGATGCCGAACGACGTGCTGGCCGTGTGGATGCACCACACCGTCACCGCCTTGTCCACGAAATGGTTGCTGTAGCCCTTGCGGAAGATGCGCAGGAACAGGTCGTCGTCTTCGTAGCCCATGAACTGGGAGTCGAAGCCGCCCACGGCCTCGAATGCCTTGCGGCTCACCAGCGTGGCCGATGGCAGCACGAACATGTCGTAGCGCAGCAGGTCGAAGATGCTGCGCTTCGGATGTTGGGCATGGTCCTTGATGACCCCCGTGCGTATGACGTTGCCGTCGCCGTCCGCCTCGTAGAGGTCGGCATAGACATAGCCGAACAGCCGGTCGTCATGCGGGATGGAGGTGACGAGCGTCTCGATGTGGTTCGGAAGATAGAAATCGTCCTGGTCGAGAAAGCAGATGTATTCGGAGGTGGACGCCGCCACCCCGGCATTGCGCGCCGAGCCCTGTCCGCCGTTCTCCTTGTCGAGAATGCGAAACGGGTAGCGGGCCGCCAACGCGTCGAGCGCCGCTCGCTCCTCGGATCGCGAGCCGTCGTTGACCACGATCACTTCGTTCGCCGGCACCGATTGCTCGAACACGCTCTTCACCGAGCGCTCGATGAAATCGGCCCCGTTGTAGAACGGGATGATCACCACCACGGTCGGCAAAGGAGCAGCGCCTCCGGTAACGAGAGGCTGTAGAGAGGGGTTCGCAGAGGTCATTGTTTTTGTCGGGTAAGGCACTTGGGCTCGGCGCAAGCCTACACAGATTCGAAAAGGTCGCGAACGACACCGCGAAACCCGCGGCCGAACTTGTCGTAGCGGCCCGTCATCGCCTCGCGAAAGACGGGAATGCAGCGCGCGAGCCGCGAGGCCGGCAACGCGGCGCGAAAGCGCTGGTGCTCGATCTTGCTGCGCACCTGGGCGAGGATGTCGGGCGACACCCGGTCCCCCAGTTGCAGCAGCCGAGCGAGAAGAAGCTCGGCCTTGATCGTCCGCTCGACGTGCGTGTTGCCCCTGGAGGCCAGTGCCTTGCGCACTTTCTCCGCAAAGGTGTCGCGCCGCGCGCCGATCTGGTTGGACGCGTGCTGGCGGTATTCGATGAGGGGTTCTTCCAGCAGGTCGACCCGTGCCGTCGTCGATGCGATGATCGCGAGCCACTCGTCGTGCACCCATTCGACCGGCAACGGCAGGGCATCGGCGAGCAGCGAGCGGCGAAAGACCGTGGTCGCGCCGGTCACGAGGTTGCGGCGCAGCAGCACGTCGAAGGCATTGCCGGCATGGACGCGTGCCAGCTCCGAAGGCGAGACCTCCAGCGCGTGGAACAGCGTATGGCCGATGTCGTGGCGGTCGGTGTCCACCAGGCGCGCATCGGTGTGCAGCAACACCAGGGTGTCGTCCTTCTCGAAGCGAGCCACCATCTTTTCGAGCCGGTCGAGCATCCATACGTCGTCCTGGTCGCTCAGCGCAATCAATTCGCTGGTGCAGGCGCTGATGGCCTGTTCGAAATTCTTGACGACGCGCAACGCCTTGGCGTTTTCGAACACGCGCAGGGCGATGGGTGCCTGCCCGGCCCGCTCGGCCGCACATTCGGCCATCGTCGCCCGCACCACCTCGACCGATCCGTCACGCGATGCGTCGTCGGACAGCACGATCTCCACCGGCGGGCGGGTCTGCAGGCAGATGCTGCGCACCTGCTCGCGCAGGAAGGCGGCGCCGTTGTAGGTGCACAGGGCGACGGAGACTTCGAGGGGACGGGCTGCCTGCATGGGTGAATCGAGTTTCTGTAATGCATGCTGCCGGTGGCAGTTGCTGGTGCTGCCCTTCTGGCCGGGGGAACGGCGGGCTCTGCACAGGTTACGAATTGCTGCGGAACCGGAGCCGGTAAAATTATCTCTCAGTTGATACTCCGAATAAAATGCGCGGGCTCGCACGAGCACCGACCCGGCCGATACGGCCATAGCCCTCAAAGAAATCCCGCTTGACCCCCATCGGCCAAGAAGCGCTTTTGCTCATCGCCGTTTCATGCGGCGGCGACCTGACCCAGGACAAAACTGTCCGCATGGCAGACAACGACACTGACGCACACGCATGAGCCAAGTTCATTCCAATCTGCATCGAAGCGCCCTCGCCGACTGGTGGGAAGGCACCCGCCGCACCGACATCTGGTGGACGCTGGCCTGGTTCGATATCGTGCTGCGTTATCGCCGCTCCATGCTGGGGCCGCTGTGGCTCACGCTGAGCATGGGCGTCATGATCGGCGGCATGGGCCCGCTGTATGCCTCGCTCTTCGGCACCCATCTAGACAAGTTCTTCCCGCACCTGGCCCTCGGTGTGATTTTTTGGGGCCTGTTCTCCACCGTGGTCACCGACGCCTGCAACGCCTTTGTCGGCTCGTCCAACTACCTGAAGCAGGGCTACTTTCCCATCAGCCTGTTCGTCTGGCGAGGCTTGGCGCGCAACCTGATCCAGTTCGCCCACCAGATCGTGCTGTACATCCCCGTGGCCATCTGGGCCGGTGTTTCGCTGTCATGGTCGGTGCTCCTGATCATTCCCGCTTTCCTGATCCTTATCGTCAACGCGCATGCGCTCGGCCTGCTGCTGGGCCTTGTCTGCACCCGCTACCGCGACGTGACCCAGATCATCACCAGCGTCATGCAGATGCTGATGTTCCTGACCCCCGTGTTCTGGCTGCCCGAGAACCTCCCGAGCCGTGCCAAGTACGTGCTCTGGAACCCGTTCGCGCAAATGCTCGACCTGCTGCGCACACCGCTGATGGGCGGCGAGGCCCATCTCCACAGCTGGATCGGCATCGGCGTGTGGACCGTGCTGTGCGTGTCCCTCGCGAGCGTGCTGTTCATCAAATACCGCCGTCGCGTCGTCTACTGGCTCTGATCCATGGCATCCATTTCACTCAAAAACGTTTCGGTCAGCTTCCCCATTTATGGGGCGGGTTCGGCGTCGCTCAAGAAGACGCTGGCGGCTTCGGTCACCGGTGGACGCTTCGGCAAGGAAACCGGAGTCACCGTGGTGCAGGCGCTCAGCGGCCTCAACCTCGAGCTCAAGAGCGGTGACCGGCTGGGCTTGATCGGACACAACGGCGCGGGCAAGTCCACGCTGCTGCGCACGCTGGCGGGTGTGTACGAGCCTTCGTCGGGCGAATTCACGCGCCAGGGCTCGGTGGCCAGCCTGATCGACCCCGCGCTGGGCATCGAGATGGATGCGACCGGCATCGAGAACATCATGCTGCGTGGCCTGGTGATGGGCATGAGCAAGAAAGTGGTCGACCGCCTCACGGCCGACATCTGCGAGTTCAGCGGCCTAGGCGAATACGTCAACATGCCCGTCCGCACCTACTCGACCGGCATGATGATGCGGCTCGCGTTCTCGATCTCGACCAGCGTCGAGGCAGACATTCTGCTGATGGACGAATGGCTGTCGGTGGGCGATGCCGCCTTCACCGAGAAGGCCGAGAAGCGCATGCGCGACGTGGTGTCGAAGTCGGGGATTCTGGTGCTGGCATCGCATTCGCCCGAGCTCATCGCCAAGGAATGCAATCGCGTGATCCATCTGGAACACGGGCGGATCGTAGAGCGCTGACGCCTCACACGCCCGCCGCTCCGCCCCCCGGCCTCGGCCGGTCAGTTGTCGAAGTTCAGGCGCTCGCGCTCCACCACCAGCGGGCGCTTCATGACGTGCGTGAGGATCGAGCCCACGTACTCGCCCAGCAGGCCGATGAAGAAGAGCTGTACCGAGGCGAAGAAGAACATGCCGATGAGAATCGGCGCAGTGCCCATCGAGAACTCGCTCCAGAACAGCACCTTCAGCAGAAGGTAGAGCAACGACACGCCCAGGCTGATCCCCGACAGTGCAAAGCCCGCCATCGTGGCGATCCGCAACGGCACGCGTGAATGCGAGGTGATCCCCAGCATCGCGATGTCGTAGAGCGTGTAGAAATTGTTTTTCGTGATACCCCGCTTGCGGCGAGGCTGGTTGTAGGGCACCTGGACGGCCTCGAAGCCCACCTCCGACACCAGGCCGCGCAGATACGGATACGGATCGTCGATGCGACGCAGTTGCTCGAGCACAACCCTGTCGTACAGGCCAAAGCCGGTGAAATTCTGGATGAGCTTCACGTCGGCGATGCGCGTCACCGTCCGGTAGTAGGCGCGGCGAATCGCGAACATCAAGCCCGACTCGTCGGCCGTCGGCTTGACGCCGACCACCAGCTTGGCACCGTTGCGCCAATGCTCGATGAAGTCCTTCATGAGCTCGGGCGGGTCCTGCAGGTCGGCCACCAGCAAGATGGCAGCATCGCCGCGCGCTTGCAGCAGCCCATAGAAAGGCGAGCGGATGTGCCCGAAGTTCCGCGCGTTCAGGATCACCTTGACGTTGCGGTCGGCCGCGGCCATTGCGCGCAGCAGTTCAGGCGTGCGGTCGGACGAAAAGTTGTCGATGAACAGGTGCTCGTACGTCACGCCCTCGATGGTCTCGAAGACCGCGCGCGCCTGCCGATACACCTCCTCGATGTTGTCTTCTTCGTTGTAGCAGGGGGTGACGACGGTGATGTGTTTCATGAAGCTGCGAAGACAAAGCGGCGCTGCAGCACGAAGGCCACCAGCGCCAGGGGAAGGAGGACCACCGCGTTCGCGACGTACACATTGAGCCCGGCACGCAACAGCAACGCCACCGATCCGACGTTGAGCAGGTAGACGAAGCCGTAGACCCCGACGAAGCGACCGAGTTGCGACAAGCGTGCGCCGCCGAACACCAGCCGCCCCGTGCTCTGGAAGTTGAAGGCAACGCCCAGCACGGTCGCCAGCCCGATGGCCGCCGGGTACGGCAGGCCGATCCACACGAAGACAGCAAACAGCGCATAGCCGACAACGGTGTTCAGTCCGCCCACCAGCAGGAAGCGCAGGAGCTGCGAATTCAGCATGCGCCGGACGCCGCCCACTTGCCGACGAAAGGCGCCACCCGCGCGCGCACCGACGCCAGGTCGAGCCCGTGCTCGCGCATGGCGTGGGCATGCGAGCCGCAGGTTTCGGAGAAGCGCTCGCCCACGCCGATGCGCAGGACCGGAACGGGGTTCGTCTCCGAGATTGCCTCGAGCACCGCGGCGCCGAGCCCACCGGCCGCCGAATGCTCCTCCAGCGTGACAAAGGCACTGCTGCCCGCGGCCAGTGCGCCCAGTTGCCCGGCATCGAGCGGCTTGATCCACGGTGCGCTCCACACGGACGCATCAAGTTCGGCGCCCAGCGCGCATGCGGTCTTGACCATGGAGCCGGTCGCGATGAGCTGCACCCGGGACTGACCTTTCTGCACGCAGACCAGTTCACCGCGCGCCAGCGAAGGCGCCCCGGCATGCACCGCGCCCAGGTCGGCCTTGCCCATGCGCATGTAGACCGGGCTCTGGAGCGCCAGCGCCGTCGACATGCAGGCCGTGAGTTCGTGCGCGTCGCAGGGTGACATGATGTCGATGTACGGCACCGACCGCAGGCAGGCGATGTCCTCGAAGCTCTGGTGGCTGGTGCCCAGCGTGCTGTACACCAGCCCGGCGCCGTCGCCGGTGAAGATGACCGGCAGCTTCTCGTAGCAGACGTCGATCTTGATCTGCTCCACGACCCGCACTGGCACGAACGCGCTCAGGCCGTAGACGATAGGCCGGAAGCCCGCCTTGGCCAGCCCGGCGGCCACGCCGACCATGTTCTGCTCGGCGATGCCGGCATTGATGTACTGGTCGGGGCAGCGCTTGCGAAATTCGTCGAAAAGGGCGTAGCCATGATCGCCGGTCAGGAGCACCACGCGCTCGTCCTTGGTGGCGGCCTCGACCAGGGCAGCGGAAAAAGCGGCTCTCATGCCGAAGCTCCTTCGAGTTCGCGCAGGGCCTGCGCATACAGGTCGGCGTTCAGGCGCGAGTAGTGCCATGCATTGACGTTCTCCATGTACGACACGCCCTTGCCCTTGACCGTCTTGGCGACCAGCGCCTTGGGGCGTCCGTTCTTGCGCCCATTCAGTTGCTCGATGGCCGCCGAGATGGCGTCCATGTCATGCCCATCGATGGTGAGCACGTCGAAATCGAAGGCCGCGAACTTGGCGCCCAGGTCGCCGAGCTTCATCACCTCGTCGGTGGTGCCCATGGCCTGAAAACCGTTCGCATCCACGATCACCATGAGGTTGTCCAGCTTGGCGTGCGCCGCGAACAGCATGGCCTCCCAGATCGGCCCTTCGTTGATCTCGCCGTCGCCGATCACGGCGTAGCACTTCTGGCCGGTCTTGCGGCGTTGTGCAGCCAGCGCCAGCCCCACGCCGACCGAGAGCCCATGGCCGAGCGTGCCGGAGGTCACCTCGCAACCGGGCACATGCGCATCGGACAAGCCTTTCAGCCGCGAGCCGTCGTGGAAGTACTGGTCGATGTCCGTGCGGTCTATCCAGCCGAGTTCATACAGGCAGGCGTACTGCGCCATGACGCCGTGGCCCTTGCTGAGCACCAGGTAGTCGCGCAACGGGTAGGTGGCATCGGCCTTGTCGTAGCGCATGTGGCGCCCGTACAGGCACGACAGCAGCTCGATGATGGAGAACGCGCAGCCCAGGTGGACGGCGTTGCCCGCATACGCCATCTCCACCACCGTTTTGCGCAGGGAAGCGGGATCGAATGAATGTCTCATGCTGGAAAGGATCGGTTTGCACCCGGCGTTGCGAGCCAGGCGAGGGTTCTGCGAATGCCTTCGTCGAGGCTGACGGCGTTCGCCAGCCCGAGTTCCTCGGCCGCGCGCCGCAGGCTCGGCACGTAGCGATGGCCGGCGAGGCCCGGCGTCGGCCTGCCGGCCACCTCGACCGGGATGCCCGTGCCGGCAATCCGGGTCACCTCGGCCGCGAGCTGGGCGATGCTCACCTGGGTCTCGCCGCCGATGTTGTAGGCCCGGCCGGGGGCACCCAGTGCCAGGCAGCTCAACAACCAGCGCGCCATGTCGCCCGCGTACTGGTAGGTGCGGATCGCCTCGCCCGTGCCCTGAACGACGATGCCCTTGCCGCTGGCGGCCTGCGCAATGAACTGCGCCGCCGCCACGCCGCTGGAGGCGTGCAGGTAAGGACCGATGAAAGCGAAGCAGCGCGCAATGACCACCTCGAAGGGCCACGTTTGCCCCACGACCGCTTCCGCGCGGCGCTTCGCCCGGGTGTAGGTGTTGGCGCCATCAGCCCCATCATCTTCTTGCCACGACAGCGATTCCGCGAGCCCCTGGTCACCGGGCTGCTGGCCGTAGACCGCGCCCGAGCTGACCTGCAGGAAGCGGCGTGCACCACAAGCAGCCGCGAACTCGCAAGCACGACGGGTTCCGGCCTCGGCCAGTTGCTCGAGATTGCTTGGCCCCATGCCCGAAGACGCCACCGGCAAGGCCGCATGGATCACCGAAGAAAAAGACCCGCGCGGAAACTCGAAATCGACCACGTCGCCTTGCAGCAGCGTCACCGGGGCGGCTTTGGCCAGGTGCGGACTGGCCTGAACGAACCGGTCCGGCTCCCGCGTCAGCACTGTCAATTTCAACCCAAGGCCGAGCGCCCTGTCGGCGTGCAGCAGGCATTCGAGCAGCCACTTGCCGACAAAGCCGGTGCCGCCCGTCAAGAACATCGCCTGGTTGCGAAACGCCTCCCACACCGGAGGTGCGGTCAGCCGGACAACTTCATCGAGTTCCGTTGCCGGAACAGGATTGGCCAGGTCAGTCAAAACGCAGACCGAGGTAGGTCTCGATGCTCTCGACGGCATGGTCGAGCATGGGCTCGGTCAGGCCGGGGTACACGCCGATCCAGAACGTGTCGTTCATGATCCGGTCGGTGTTCTTGAGCTCGCCCACCACCCGGTAGTTGCGCCCGATCATGTAGGGCTGGCGCAGCAGGTTGCCCGCGAACAGCAGCCGGGTGCCGACCTTCTGCTGGTCGAGGTAGGTCAGCAGGTCCACGCGCCGCGTGTTGGCGGCTTCGCGCAGGGTGATCGGAAAGCCGAACCACGAAGGCTCCGAGCCCGGCGTGGCTTCGGGCAGCTCCAGGAACTCCTCGCAGCTGCGCAGGCGCTCGGTCAGGTAGGCGAAGTTCTTCTTGCGCGCGGCCACGAAGCCGTCCAGCCGGTCGAGCTGCGCCAGTGCGCACGCGGCCTGCATGTCCGTGATCTTGAGGTTGTAGCCCAGGTGGGAGTACGTGTACTTGTGGTCGTAGCCCTCGGGCAGGTCACCCAGCTTCCAGCAGAAGCGCTTGTTGCAGGTGTTGTCCTTGCCGGGAGCGCAATAGCAGTCGCGGCCCCAGTCGCGGATGGACTCGGCGATCAGCCGCAGTTCGTCATTGTTGGTGAACACCGCCCCGCCCTCGCCCATCGTGATGTGGTGGGCCGGGTAGAAGCTCAGCGTGCCGATGTCGCCGAAGGTGCCCACGAGCTGCCCTTCGTAGCGCGCGCCCAGCGCATCGCAGCAATCCTCGACCAGCCACAGCCCGTGCTTCTCGCATGCGGCCTTCACGACCTTCAGGTTGTACGGGTTGCCCAGCGTGTGCGCCAGCATGATGGCCTTGGTGCGCGGGCCAATCGCGGCCTCCAGCAGGTCGGCATCGATGTTGTAGGTGGGAATGTGCACGTCGACGAACACCGGCACAGCGCCGCACTGCAGGATCGGGTTCACGGTGGTGGGGAAGCCAGCGGCCACGCCGATCACCTCGTCGCCCGGCTGGATCGCGCGGTCGCCGAGCTTGGGCGAGGTCAACGTCGAGAACGCGACCAGGTTGGCGGAGGAGCCGGAGTTCACCGTCATCAGATGCTTCACGCCGAGGTAGGCCGCCAGGCGGCTTTCGAACAGCGTGTTGAAGCGCCCCGTGGTGAGCCATGCGTCGAGCGAGGCGTCGACCATCAGCTGCATTTCGGGCGCGCCGACGACCTTGCCCGAAGGCGGGATCATGGTTTCGCCGGGTACGAAGGGCGTGGGCACGCTGGCCAGTTCGCCGTACTCGCCGACCAGCGCCAGGATCTTCTTGCGCAGCTCGTTTTTCTTGAAGGAGATTTCAGTCATGGGTGGGGGTGCTTTCGTATTTTTCGATTTGTTCAAGGGTGACGTCCGCCATGTCGCGGCCGTCGAGCCAGGCCCGCTGCCAATCGACGATAGCACCGAGGCTCGTGCGCAGGTCCCAGCGCGGGACCCAGCCCAGCGTCTGCCGGGCCTTGGAGCAGTCGAGCTTGAGCCAGCTCGCTTCGTGCGGCTGGTTCGCCTGCGCACCGTTGCGCCATTGCGCCTCGCCGCCCCAAAGGCCGACCAGTTGGTCCGCGATCCAGGAGACCGGACGTGCGTCCGAGTCCGCGGGGCCGAAGTTCCAGGGCTCGGCCCATGCCGGCCCGTCGGTGAACAGGCGTTCGGCCAGCATCATGTAGCCGCGAAGCGGCTCCAGCACGTGCTGCCACGGCCGGATGGCGTGCGGGTTGCGGATGTCCGCGGTACGGCCTTCGGCAAAGGCGCGTAGCAGGTCCGGCACCAGCCGGTCTTCCGACCAGTCGCCGCCGCCGATCACGTTGCCCGCGCGGGCTGTGGCCAACGCCACGCCGTGCTCGGCATGGCGGTCTTCGTTGAAGAACGAAGACCGGTACGAGGCCACCACCAGTTCGGAACATCCCTTGCTGTTGCTGTAGGGGTCGTAGCCCCCCATCGGCTCGTTTTCGCGGTAACCCCACTGCCATTCACGGTTTTCGTAGCACTTGTCGCTGGTCACGACCAGGACCGCTCGGACGCTGCCGCAGGCGCGTGCCGCTTCGAGCAGGTGGACCGTGCCCATCACGTTGGTGGAATAGGTTTCCACCGGATCGACGTAGGAGCGCCTCACCAGTGGCTGGGCCGCCAGGTGGAACACCACCTCGGGCGCGAAATCGTGCATGGCGGCGCGCAGTACGGCGAGATCGCGTACATCGCCGATCACCGAATCCGCGGCCGAGCGCCCTGCAGCCAGCGCATGCAGGCTGGGCTCTGTGGACGGCGCCAGTGCATAGCCTCGAACGATGGCGCCGTTCTTCTCCAGCCACAGCGCGAGCCAGCTGCCCTTGAAGCCCGTGTGGCCGGTCAGGAAGACGCGCTTGCCGCGCCAGAAAGATGGTGTCATTCCCAGACCTTCCAGGGCGCGCGGCCGCTGGCCCACAACTCTTCGAGATGGGTCTTGTCGCGCAGGGTGTCCATCGGCTGCCAGAAACCGCCGTGCTTGAAGGCGGCGAGTTGTCCCTCGGAGGCCAGGCGTTCGAGCGGTTCGCGCTCCCATACCGAAGCATCGTCCGCGACGTAGTCGATGACCGAAGGCGACAACACGAAGAAGCCACCGTTGATCATGGCGCCGTCGCCCTTGGGCTTTTCCTGGAAGCTGCGCACCTTGTCGCCCTGCATGTCGAGCGCGCCGAAGCGCCCGGGCGGAAAGGTGGCCGTGAGCGTGGCCTTGACCTTCTGCGCCTTGTGGAAGGCGATGAGCTCGGTGATGTTCAGGTCGGCGACGCCGTCGCCGTAGGTGAAGCAGAACAGCTCTTCGTCTTTCACGTAGGGCGCCACGCGTTTGAGCCGCCCGCCCGTCATGGTGTCTTCGCCGGTGTCGATGAGCGTCACGCGCCAGGGCTCGGCCTTGCGCTGGTGGACTTCCATGGTGTTGCCAACCATGTCGAAGGTGACGTCTGACATGTGAAGGAAGTAGTTCGCGAAGTACTCCTTGATCACGTAGCCCTTGTAGCCGCAGCAGATGACGAAATCGTTCACACCGTGGGCGGCGTAGATCTTCATGATGTGCCAGAGGATGGGCTTGCCGCCCACTTCGATCATGGGCTTGGGCTTGAGCCCGGTTTCCTCCGAGATGCGAGTACCCAATCCACCCGCCAGAATTACCGCTTTCATTGTCGTGATCCTCGTATTTTTTCAGGAATTCAGGTGGCGCCCATCCGGGCCCTCGAGGCCTCTGCCCCGAATCTGCCAGACCAGGCTGCGGCCGCCAACGCGATACCGCAAAAAAGTGCAAATATCTTTACCAAAAAGAAATACCTGACCTCGAGGTGAACCAACGAAAAGACAACGGTGAAGCATCCGTAAAAAGACGCTAAGGCCCAAAAATAAACGACGGCGACCTGCTGCCTGCGCACCAGAAATACCAAGAAAAAAGAAATTAACGCAACTGCGAGCACAATGGAATTCCAGAAATAGTCGCCAGGATAATCGGGCGCCACGATTTCTGGGAAAAACTCCACCGACGGGAACCAGTACTCTCCGAGCAGCGAGGCCTTGTATTGGAGCCACTGACCGGTATTCTGTAAAAAGGCCTTGTAGAAAAGCTCTTTGTCTTCCTTGCCGCAGTAATCTGGTTCGAATTTGCAGGCCAGATGCCCACCGCCCATGATCACGAACTTGGCGCCGTTCTTGAGTAGCGCGGCTTCTGACGTCAATGCATTTCGTGCGACCAGATCCTGTGTCTGCACCCAGCCCAATTTATCAGCTTCGATGTAGTTATGAATTCGCCAGGGCAGCATCAGAACTTGCGCGGTCAATACGGCGACCGCCATCAATCCAAGGCCCCACCAAGGCTTTCGGGGAGGATTGCTTTTTCCTGGAAAAAAATTGACCACCAGGCGCAAGATAATAAGAGCCAATGCTCCCAGGAGCATGCAAACAGTCAGCAACTCATACTGCGATCGAAAATATGCGGCAAGCGCGAGAAAAAACCCACTCAAAACCGCTTCTGAAACACTCTTTTTTTCGACAGAAATAAGAAGAAGAAAAATCGAAAGAATAAAAAACATGACCGATAATCCTTCGCCAAAAGCGAGGCCAATCGGCTGCAGCAGAAAAAATCGGGTTACCGGAAAGAGAAAAGGCGCCAACGGCAACAATGTTGCCAAAGGCGGCGGCATATGCAGCATCAGGTAGCGGCGCACCGTCATCAGCATGAAGGTGCAAATCGCGATAGTCAGCGCCAGAAGAATGGCTAGAAAAGGCGCGTCGACACCAAACAGCCAAAATATGCCGCCGAGCAGCATCGCGAAACCAGGAGGCCACAAATGGAATATCCACATGGACTGCGGCGTCAACCACCCGTTCTTGCTTACCTCCAGGCCCGCTCCGGCAAATGTACGAGGGTCACTGCTGATCGGGAAATTCAAAAAATCGGCAATGCGGATCAGAATGTCCGGTTGCAGAGAATTGTCACGAGTAAAACTCAAGACAAAAAGTACGCCCACATATAAAACAATGGGGGCCATTGGCCGGTGAAAAATTCTCGCCATCCGGAGAGGCTCCCTCTGTATTGGAAATTCTTAGTTCTTCGGTATCCTCAGCGCGACAGGAATTTTACATGTCGCGCCGGAGCCCCCATCACAAGGGAGAACGGCTGCACATCGCGCGTCACCACGGCGCCCGCGGCGATCATCGCATCGTGCCCGATCGTGATGCCGGGCGTGATCACTGCCCCGGCGCCGATGGATGCACCCCGACATACGGTCGTGCGCAGAAACGAATCAGGGTAGACCTTCGAGCGGGGCAACATGTCATTGGTAAAGATGGCCCCCGGGCCGACGAACACATTCGACTCGAGCGTGATCCCATCCCAAAGGTAGACGCCCGACTTCAGCGTGACATTGTCGCCCACCACCACATCGCTTTCGATGAAGCAATGCGCCGACACATTACAATTTGCACCGATTCGCGCGCCCGCGAGAACAACATTGAATTGCCATATTTTTGTTCCCGGTCCGATTTCAGTTGCCTGAACATCGGCCAGGGGGTGAATGAATACCGTATTATCTGAAGTCATTTTAAAACCATGATTTTTATGAAATTCCACAAGACTCTCGATTGAGCGGCAACGCACACGTTTTCACACCATGATTCGCCTTCGATCCCTGCTTCTGCGCGCACTCACTCGAACCAAATTTGTCGACGCGAAATATTATAATC
Organism: Variovorax sp. KBW07; assembly: GCF_003852515.1. Lineage (GTDB taxonomy): Bacteria > Pseudomonadota > Gammaproteobacteria > Burkholderiales > Burkholderiaceae_C > Variovorax. Next base: position 42,614 of record NZ_QAJK01000144.1, read on the forward strand.
AAAAATACAAGGACGTCGCAAGAGCCGGACTGGACTCGAATTATCATTATTTCAAATACGGAATAAAAGAAGGACGATACCCCAATTACACCGCGGAGCGCATCGCGAATTGGATCTACGCTACCACCACGAAATTTCTGGTTCGCTTCTGTCTTGACAACGCTTACTATCTTCGAACCTATCGCGACGTTCGGGAAGAAGGAATTTCGCCTGGCACTCACTATGCATTGAAGGGGCGAAAAGAAAAAAGATACGTCAATCGCTTCTTTGCAGCGATGAGCGGCGCAATTTATTTCTTGCGCCTCGAATTTACCTCGCTCTCGAAAGAACCCAGCGCCCGCGAGGCAGAAATTGCACTTTACAAATACGCGATCTTCGAGGCTGCCCGCACAGGAATTTTTGAAAAACTCAAGTCCAAGGCGATTGCTCGACAACTGAGCTCTGGCAATTCAGGGGAGAAGATATTTCTCTCGAAATTCAGGACGGTTGAATTTTTCGATTTACCCGAGGCAGGCTACAAGCTCGACGACATCGAGCCGGCATATCCGATGGATTTCCATGAACCGGAGATCATTGGCGCCAACGTCGAACGCCCTTTGCGCACGGCGGAGGTCCCTCGAAAATGGCTCGCGACCATCGACAATGCCTCCGTCTTGGGTGGCTTCCAGGTAGTGGCCAACAACCGCATGGTTATTTACGAGCCCGCCGCAGACCCGCACCAGGGTTTTGTTGCAGGCATCTGGCCGTATGTCGTTTCGCTCGACGAAAAAAGCGAGGTTCTTTTCTGGTTTCGCTATAAAAAAGAAATCAGCATTCCTTCGGCCATATTGCTGAGCGGGCGCTGCAGCCCCAATTACTACCACTGGCTGATCGAATACCTGGGCAAGGCCTATATTCTTTCGGAACGGGACAATCTGAAGAAGACGCCACTGATCGTCGACGACAAGATGTTCCCCCAGGAATTCGAGTCGCTGCAGGCCATGTTGCCCGACTGGCCCATCTACAGGCTCGACGATTCGACGCTGCTGAAGGTCAGGAAACTCTACATCCCTTCCGCATGCACGAACCTCACGGACAACCTGCGCGGACCGATGTGGAAGTTTTCGGCCATCTGCTTCAAGACGCTCGGACACATGCGCTCCACCGTTTTTCGGCGTTTCGGCATCGAAGAGGCCGCACCTGGTGGTGGCGGCCGGAAGGTGTTCCTAGCGCGCCGCACGGGCCGCAACATCATCAACACGCCGGAAGTGGAAGAAGTCCTCGCTTCATTCGGCTACGAGATCGTCGACACCGGCAAGCTGTCGTTCGAGCAGCAGGTGCGCCTGTTCGCCGAAGCAAGCACCATCGTCGGCGCCATGGGGGCTGCATTCACCAACCTGATCTTCTGCCAGCCAGGCACCCAGGTGTTGGCACTGTCGTCGCCTTACACGCAACTCTTTTGCTCGCAGTCGAACATGGCGCTGTTCGCAGGTTGCGACTACAAGATCCTCGTTGGCGAACACGAGCTGTTTCAGCCCGGCGACGAGCACACGGTTTCCGACCCCAGCCTGTTTCTGGATAGCTACGCGATCAACCCCGAGAAGTTGGCAGCCGCGCTGGCCGACATCGAACGGCAGGCGGTCGAAGCGCCGCTCGCGAAACAGTAAGCAGGCGGCCCTACTTCGCGGTTCCGCGTTCGCACAGCAGG
>NZ_QAJK01000145.1 GCF_003852515.1 Variovorax sp. KBW07
GGCGCGGGCGTCGCCCTGAAGGCAGCGCCCAAAACGCACAACACGACAAGCAACGAGAGCAGACGTCATCCCAGCGCCCAAGGCAGAGGCTGTTCGTTCGTGCCCCAGTACATGCTCTTCTGCTCCATGTACTGGAAGATCCCTTCGCGGCCCTTCTCACGGCCCAGTCCGCTGTCGCGCCAACCACCGAACGGCGTCGACACAGAGAACTGCTTGTAGGTGTTGACCCATACCGTCCCCGCCTGCACCGCTCGGCCCAGCTTCCAGGCGCGCTTGAAGTCGCGGCTCCACACGCCCGCCGCCAATGCGTAGACGCTGTCGTTGGCCTGTGCGATCAAGGACTCTTCGTCGTCGAACGGCATCGCCACCAGCACCGGACCGAAGATCTCTTCCTGGCTGATGCGTGCGCTGTTGTCCAGGCCTTCGATGATCGTCGGCTTGTAGAAATAACCGCTGTCGTAGCCGGGGCCGTGAGGGCGCACGCCACCGGTGCGGATGCGTCCGCCTTCCGACACGCCCAGGTCTACGTATCGCTCGATGCCCTCGCGGTGCTTTGCCGTGATCAGCGGGCCCATCTGCGTGCGCTCCGACGCCGGGTCGCCCACGCGCAATGCGTTGGCGCCCTCGGCCAGCCGCGTCAGGAATTCGTCGTAGATGCTGCGGGCCACGAACAACCGCGAGCCCGCGATGCACGACTCGCCGGATGAACTGAAGATGCCGTACAGCACGCCGCTCACCGCATGGTCGAGGTCCGCGTCGTCGAGCACCATGGTCGGCGATTTGCCGCCCAGCTCCAGCGATACCGGCATCATCTTGTCGGCCGCGATGTGGGCGATGTGCTTGCCGGTGGTGGTGCCGCCGGTGAACGACACGCGCTTGACCAGCGGGTGCTTGGTGATGGCATCGCCGATGACCGAGCCCTTGCCGGGCAACACGCTGACGATGCCCCTGGGCACGCCGGCCTTCTCGCAGATGCGCGCCAGTTCCAGCGCCATCAGCGGCGTGACTTCGGCGGGCTTGACGACGACCGCATTGCCGGCCGCCAGCGCGGGGGCGAGCTTTTGCGCTTCGCTGGCAATCGGCGAGTTCCACGGCGTGATGGCGGCGACCACGCCCATGGGCTCGTGCACGCTCATCGTGACGAAGGCGCCGCGCGAAGGGGTGATGGTTTCTTCCAGCGTTTCCAGCGCAGCCGCGAAGAACTGGAAGGTGCCGGCGGCGCTGGCCACGAGGTTGCGGGTTTCGCTGATGGGCTTGCCGTTGTCCAGGCGCTGCTTCTGCGCGAGCGACTCGGCTTCTTCGCGGATCAACTGGGCCACGCGGTGCAGCACGGCCGCGCGCTCGTGCGGCAGGCGCTGAGCCCAGCCGCTGGTGCGGAATGCGTGGTCGGCGCGGGTGATGGCCTCTTCGACGTCGGCGAGGCTCGCGGCCTTCAGGCGCGCGATGGGCTCGCCCGTGGCGGGGTACAGGCTTTCGTACACGTCGCCGCCACCCAGGCGCCATTCGCCGGCAATGCAGATCGGAAGAAGTTCGGATGAAATCATGATGATGAAGCCCGGATGCTCAGATGGCCAAGGCCGCGGCCCTGTTTCGCAAGGCGCGCACGGCGCTGTAGACGGTGAGCGCGGAGGTCTTGGGGTTGGCCGCGAGCGGCTTGTTGCGCATGGTCAGCGCGAAGCTGCCGAAGGCGCCTTCGGCTTCGACGGTGTGCACGTTCTCTGCGGTGGCCGGGTCGGCAATCAGCCGCACCAGCGTCTGGTCGAGCCCCAGCCCGGCGAGCGAGACGGTGGCCGCGACGTTGGCGTTCTTCGGGTACAGCAAGGCCGCTTCGCGCGCGCTGCCTTCGAAGATCACGGTTTCGTGCGTCAGCGCATCGAGGTCGCGGCCCTGCTCGGCCGGCGTGCCCTTCCAGGCCTGCGGCGGCTTGCGCCCGGTGTAGCGCACGCTGTCGAGGCCACCGATGCGGGCGGCGGCCAGCGCGTCGATGGCACCGATGGCACCGGCGATCAGCTGTACCTGCGTGCGGCCCGACGTTGCGGCGGCTTCGAGCTTTTCAGCAAGGCCGGTGGCCGACAGCGCGCCCACGGAAGCGACGATGCAGGGCGTGCCGCGTGCAAGCGCCGGCAGCACGTGTTCTTCGATGGCCGCGTGGCCGGCGGTTTCGAGCACCAGGTCGATGCCGGTGGCGGGCACGCTGCTGCACACCTGCATGCCGGGCACGGCCTTGCGTGCCGCGGCCATGCCGTCTTCAGGCACGACGACGGCCGCAACCGCCAGGGCACTGTCGCCCTTCAGCAGTTCGAGCACCGAGGTGCCGATGGCACCGCAGCCGATGAGTGCAACGCGCAACACGGTCATGCCCTTCACTCCACCGACGCGGCAGCCTTGCCGAGTGCGGGAATCTGGGTCACGGTGTTGGTCGGCGGGCCCGCGAAGGCGCTCTTGAAATCGCCGATGGACAGCATGTCGATCTCGAGCAGGAACGGGCCGGGTTTGGCCAGCGCCTCGCCGAGCTTTGCCTTCAGCTCGTCCATGCGCTGCACGCGGGCGTGCGGCAAGGCGAGTGACGCGCACAGCATCGCGTAGTCGGGCGTGTGCAGGTCGGCATAGCAGCGGCGGCCACCGTACTGCGCGTCCTGGATGTTCTTGATGACGCCGTAGCCCTTGTCGTTCATGAGCACGATGACCATGTCGGCCTTCTCCTGAACGGCGGTCGCGAGCTCGCCCAGGTTCAGGATGAAGCCGCCGTCGCCGGCCAGGCAGAAGGTCTTGCGGCCCGAGCCCGTTTCGGCCGCGCCGACAGCCGCGCCGATGGCCATGGGCATGCCCTGCCCGATGCCGCCGCCCGTGGCGTGCACGCCGGCGCTGGGCGCGAAGATGCGCAGCTCGCGGTTGCCCCAGGTGCTGTTCGACACGGTGACGTCGCGCACCCAGTTGAAGTTGCGGCCGGCCGCGGCCTGCAGCTCCTTCACCAGCGCGGCGTACGGGCCGAGGCCATCCGTCAGCGATGCGACGGCCTGCTCGTGCGCGGCGCGCAGCTCGGTGAGCAGGGCCGGGTCGGCCTTGTACTTCGCGGCTTCGAGGCGGTCGGCCAGGCCTTCGAGGGCCAGCGCGGAATCGCCGCAGACGAACAGGTCGGTGCTGTAGCCACGGCCTTCGGCGGCCGCGTCGGCGTCGATGCGCAGCAGCGGGCGCGGCAGCTTGAGTTCGTACTTGAGCGTTTCGTTGCCGCGCAGCCGCGAGCCGACCACCAGCATCGCGTCGCAGCGCTGGTACAGCGCCTCGACGGGCTTGTGGATGTTGTACGAGCCGAGCGAGCCGGCATCGTCTTCAGGCACCGTGCCGCGGCCCTGGGTGGTCGTGACCACGCCGAAGCCCAGCGCCTGCAGCCGCTGGATGGCTGCGCCTGCATGGCGTGCGCCACCGCCGACCCACAGCATCGGGCGCTTGGCGGTTGCCAGCCGCGCGGCCAGTGCGTCGAGCGATGCGGCCGAAGGCACGGGCCGCTCGATGGGCAGCGGCGACAGGTCGGCCGGCATCGTGGTGAGCGCCGACTGGATGTCGATCGGAATCTCCACGCTGACCGGTCCGGTCGGTGCCGTCAGCGCCAGCTGCACCGCGCGCTTGAGCGTGCCGAGCACCGTCTCGACGCTGCGCACGCGCAGGGCCGCCTTCGACACCGCCTTGAGCATGGTGAGCTGGTCGGGCGCCTCGTGGATGTACGACATGCCCTTGTCCAGATACGGCGTCTCGATCTGCCCCGTGATGTGCAGCAGCGGCGCGCCGGCCGTCAGTGCCTCGACCATGCTGCCCGCGATGTTGCCGGCCGCCGGGCCGGTGCTCGTGAGGCACACGCCGAGGCTGGCGGTGGAGCGTGCATAGGCATCGGCCATGTTGCCGGCCCCGGCCTCGCCGCGCGCCGGCACGAAGCGGATCGCGCCGCGCTGCGCGAAGGCATCGAGGATCGGCATGTTGTGGATCGAGATCACGCCGAAGGCCGCCTTGACGCCGCACTGTTCGAGAAAGGCCGCGACGACTGCGCCGACCGTGACTTGGTTGTTTTTCATCTCAGATTTCCCTGGAACGTGATTGGATGGCGCACGCGTGGATACCGGCGCGGCCAAGGCGGGAAACACCGCGGAACCGGCTTTGCCGGGCCGCTGGTGTTGTCCCCTTGAGGGGGTGCAGAAGCCACACGAAGTGGGCAAGGCTGGGGGTGGGCTCAAGCATGGCGCGACAGGCCTCCGGAGATATCGATGTGACTGCCCGTCGTGTAGGACGCGAGGGGCGAAGCGAGGAAAAGGATCGCGCGCGCGGCTTCTGTCGGAAGCCCCAGGCGACCCAGCGGGATGTGTTTGTTCTGCGCGAGCTGGCCGCTCCAGGCAGGCCAGTCGAGCGACTTGTCTTCGCGCGCCTCGAAGCGGCGGCGCCACTGGCCCGACTCGACCAGGCCAATCAGGATGCCGTTGACGCGCACGCCCTGCGGCGCGAATTCGGTGGCCATCGACCGCACGAGATTCAACAGGCCGGCGCGCGCGGCCGACGTGGCAACCATGTGCGGCTCGGGCTGGCGCGCCAGCAGCGAGTTGGCGCAGACGATGGCGGCGTCGCCCAGCACCGCGCGCTGTGCGGCCAGCTGCGGCAGGAAGGCTCGCGTGGGGTTGATGACGGAGAAGAACTTCAGGTTCAGCTCTTCGGTCCAGGCGGCATCGTCGGTGTTCGCGAAGGTGGAGACGCGGCCTTGGCCTGCGTTGTTGACGAGCATCGAGGCCGCGCCGAGCGCGGCTTCGCTGGCCGCCGCAAAGGCCCTGACCGAAGCAGCGTCGAGCACGTCGCATGGCTGCGCGAAGAGCTTCGCGTGGGGGAACTGCTCGCGCAGGCCGGCCACCGCGCGGTCGAGCCGCTCGGCATTGCGGCCGCACAGCGCCACGGCGGCACCGCAGCCGAGCAGCAGCTCGACGGTCGCCAGGCCGATGCCCGACGAGCCGCCCGTGACCACGGCCACGCGGCCCGCCAGGGCGTCCGCTGCAAAGAAGGAGGTTGCTGCCTGCATCGTCATGGCATTCAGGCGCTGCGAAGCGGCACCACTTTGTTGGCGCGCGAGGGCGAGTAGTTCAAGAGGCCCGAGATTTCGTCGGCCACGCTGCGCACGCGCAGCACCATCTCGTCCATGCGGCTTTCCTCGATGTGGTCCGAGGTGATGGTGGCGCCCAGCGCCGCCACGATATGGCCGCTGTGGTCGCGCACCGGCGCGGCAATGCTGGAGATGTTCGATTCGAAAAAACCTTCGCCCAGCACATAGCCGCGCGAGCGGTCGGCCTGCACCATGTCGAAGAGTTCGTTCACGGTCTTGGGCGTGCTCGGCGAGAAGGTCTCGAGCTTGTCTTCGGGGTAGAGCGCGCGCAGTTGCGGCAGCGTGAGGTCTTCGAGCAGCACGCGGCCCAGCACCGTGGCGTGGGCCGGCAGGCGCGTGCCCACGGTGACCGAGCTGGCGAAGGGCGTGGGCGGCGCAACCTTGGCCACGTAGACGATGGAGCGGCCATCGCGCACGACCAGGTTGCAGGGCGTGCGCAGCTCGTCGCACAGGCGGTTGAGCAGCGGCGTGCCGAGCTGCGTGAGCTCCAGCGACGCCAGGTATTCGAAGCCCAGGCGCAGCACCGCGAGGCCCAGGCGGTAGTCTCGCCCGCCTTCCGCGCGTTCGAGAAAACCCATGTTCTCCAGCGTGGTGAGCAGGCGGAACACTGTGGAGCGCGGCAGGTCGAAGCGGCGCGCCAGCTCGGGCGCGGAAAGGGTGCGGCTTTCGCGGCTGAACTCGCACAGCACGCGCAGGCCGCGCTCGAGCGCGGGCACGTTGTAGCGGTCGGCGCCCTCTTCCATCACTTCGTTGTCGTTGGCCATGGTCGTTGGTTGTTTCGTTGGTTGTTCCGGGGTGCCCGTCAGGCGGCGAGTGCTTCGCGCAGCAATGCGGAAACGGCTTGCGGCCGCTCCACGTAGCTGGCGTGTCCCGCACCCTCGATGGGTTCGAGCGCCACCCCGCACTGGCGCGCGACTTCGGCGCAGGCATCGGGCGTGGTGACGGCATCGAGCGTGCCACAGGCCACGTGCACCGGCATGGCGGGCGGCAGGTCGGCCAAGAGGTCGCCGTGGCACAGCAGTTCGACGGCCTGGCGGTAGCCGCCGTCGTTCAGCCGCGCCATGTTCCAGCGCACCCATTGGCGCGCGAGTTCGCTGGCGGATTCGGACACCAGGCGGCCCGAGCGCTTCGCGGCCATGCCGGCGATGCCGAGTTGGTCGAGCGTGGCAAGGCGTTCGGCGCGCACCCTGGCGCGGGCTTCGGCACGCGACGGTGCGCCGTAGCCGGCGGCGGGGCTGATGAGCACGAGGCGGCGGATGCGCGAAGCCAGGGCCGAGCCGTTGCGCGCGGCGCAAGCGGCGGTAAGCGCGCCGAGCGAATGGCCGACCAGGACGCAGGACTGCACGTCGAGCGCATCGAGCAGGCCTTTCAGCCGCTCGGCATAGTCCGCGGCAGTAGGCGCGGCGGGTGCGAGCGGCGTCGACTCGCCGTAGCCCGGCGCATCCCATGCGATGACGCGGGCCTGCGGTGCGAGCAGCAACGCGACGTGGAGCCACGAGGCCGCGCCGGAGCCGATGCCATGCAGGCACACGATGGCCGGGCCTGCGCCGTGCTCACGCACCGACACCGCCGTGCCGCCGCCGACCTGCACCGTGCGGGCGGGAAAGCGGGCGTCGAGCAGTGCCAGCTCGGAAGCGGGCAGCGTCTGTGCGTCGGTGGCCATGGCGTCGCTCATGCCGGGCTCAGCGCTTGATCTTGGCAAGCGGGTGATCGGCCGGATACGTCGGCGTCACCGGCTTCTTCGCGCCGAGCATCACGCACATCAGCGCGTCTTCGTCGCCGATGTTGATCTCTTCGCGGTACACGCCGGGCGGCACCGAGATCAGGTCGCGGTCGGTCATGATGGTTTCGAAGCGCTCGCCGTCTTTCTCGATCACGACCTTGAGCTTGCCGCGGATCAGGAAGAACACTTCTTCCACATCGGTGTGCAGGTGCGGCGGGCCTTCGTGGCCGGCAGGAATGACCATGGTCGAGAAGGTGAAGTGCTCGGCGGCCACGGTGTTGACGTCTTTCGCGACGCCGGTGCCGCCGGTGCCCACGTAGCGCATCTGCGCACGGCGGAACTTGGGGTCGAAGTCGGCCTGAAACTTCAGCGCGTCCCAGTCGTACTTGCGGGTTTCGTAGCGCGCGATGCGGGTGTTCATCCACTCGGCAAGGCTGCTGCCTTCGGGCTGCGCCAGCGTGGTGGCGGCGGCATCGTTGATCTTCTGTTGTTCGGACAAATCGCTCATAGTGTTTACTCCTTCGTCGGAAAAATTCAGTGCATCGCGAAGCCGCCGTTGACGGCCAGCAGCTGGCCCGTCACGAAGCGCGCGAGGCCGGAAAGCAAATACAGCGTGGCGCCGCACACGTCGGCCGCCTGCTGCTCGCGCGGAATGGCGCGGCCTTCGAGGTACTTCTGGTGGCGCGCCATGGGCACGTACTCGGTGGCCTCGACCAGCGTGAGGCCCGGCGCCACGGCGTTGACGGTGATGTTGTCGCCGCCCCATTCGCGCGCCAGCGAGCGCGTCATCGAAATGACGGCGCCCTTGCTCGATGCGTACGCCAGCAGGTTGGGCGCGCCCCACAGCGCGGTGTCCGAAGCCAGGTTGACGACGGCGCCACGGCCGCTGGCCGCCAGCGCGGGCCGGCAGGCGCGGCCCATGAGCCAGGTGCCGCGCACGTTGACGTTCATCACGCGGTCCCACATGTCGATGTCGAGCTGGTGCGCGTCGCGGCCGCCCGAGTTGGTAATGGCGGCGTTGTTGACGAGGCCGTCGAGCCCGCCGAGCAGGCGGATCGCTTCGGCGGCGCAGGCGTCGATGGACGCCGGGTTCGACAGGTCGACGGAGAGCGCGTGGGCGGTATGGCCCGCCACGCGCAGCGCCCTGGCTTCGGTTGCGGCCAGCTCGCCGAGGATGTCGGCCAGCACCACGCTGGCGCCCGCCGCGGCAATGCACTGCGCGAACGCAAGGCCCAGGCCGCGCGCACCGCCGGTCACGAGAACGCGGCGGCCCGCCAGCAGGTTGGCGGGCAGTTCGGCCAGCAGTGCCTGCAGGCTCGACGGATCGGGAATGGCTTTGGGTTCGGACATGAGAGCGCTCGTTCAGTCGGCCTGGATGCCGAGTTCCTTGATGACCTTGCCGAAGCGCGCGAAGTCCGCGGCGTTGGTCTTGCCCAGCACGTCGGCGTCGCCGCCCACCGGCGCAGTGCCGAGCACGGCCATGCGCGACACGATGTCGGGCATCTTCAGGATGTCGTTGAAGTGGCCGTTGAGTGTCTTCACGATCTCGGGCGGCAGGTTGCGCGGACCCCAGAGGCCGTTCCAGGCCACCACCTCTACGTCCTTGTAGCCCAGCTCGGCGAGCGTCGGCACCTTGGGTGCGAGCGGCGAGCGCTCGCGCGAGGCCACGGCCAGCGGCAGCAGCTTGCCGTTGGCGAAGTACGGCGCCGCCGGGCCGAGCGTGATGAAGGTCACCGGCACATGGCCGCCCAGCACGTCGTTGACGGCGGGCGCCACGCCCTTGTACGGCACGTGGGCCAGGTTGGCGCCGGCCGAGCGGGCGAACATTTCGCCCAGGATGTGCATCGGCGAGCCGCTGCCAGGGCTCGCATACGAGAGCGACTTGTTGGCGCCCTTCGCGGCGGCAACGGCGTCTTTCAGGCTGCTGAAGCCACTCGCGCCGCTCGCCACCAGGAACAGCGGCTGGCTGCCGGTCTGCACGATGGGCGTGAAGCCGTTGAGCACGTCGTAGCCCGAGGCGCCGTTGGTCTTCAGCACCAGCTGCGCGATGGAGAAGGTGCTGGGCGCGAGCAGCAGCGTGTAGCCATCGGGCGCCGCCTTCGACACGTAGGCGCTGCCGATGATGCCGCTGGCACCGGGCCGATTGTCGACCACCACGGGCTGGCCGACGCGCGCCGAGAGCTTCTCGGCGAACAGCCGCGCCAGCGCGTCGGTGTCGCCGCCGGCCGGATAGGCGACGACCAGCGTGATCGGCTTGCTCGGGTAGTTGTCTGCCCAGGCAAGTCCGGTGGCGCAAGCGGCGGCCAGGGCAGTGGCGGCGGCGATGGCATGGCGGCGTGTGTGTTTCATCGGGTCCGTGGTGTCGGTGTTTTGTTTCACTAAAGAAACAACGATTTATTAATGGAACGCCACGAAGAATACCGATGAAGACAATTTCATGACTAGGTAAAAACCCTGAGAGTTGCAACCCAACGAAAACAGGGCGGCCCTTTCGGACCGCCCTGCTCTGAGGCCTGCTGCTGTGGAGGGGAAAGACTCAGCCGCCGTAGCGCGCCACGGTCAGGCCTTCCATGTCGATGTCGGGTGACCTGCCCGCGACCAGGTCGGCCATCACGCGGCCGGTGCCCGCGGCCATGGTCCAGCCCAGGGTGCCGTGGCCGGTGCTCAGCATCAGGTTGGGAATGCGCGTGGCGCCGATGACCGGCGTGCCGTCGGGCGTCATGGGGCGCAGGCCGGTCCAGAACGATGCATCGCGCACGTTGCCGCCCTTCGGAAAGAGGTCGGTCACGACGTGCTCGAGCGTGTCGCGGCGGCCCGCGTCGAGCTTCAGGTCGAAGCCCGAAAGCTGCGCGGTGCCGCCCACGCGAATGCGGTCGCCCAGCCGCGTGACGGCCACCTTGAAGGTCTCGTCCATCACCGTGGATTCGGGCGCGCCGCGCGCATCGGTGATGGGCACGGTGATCGAGAAGCCCTTGACCGGGTACACCGGCAGGCGGATGCCCAGCGGCCTGACCAGCGCGGGCGAGTAGCTGCCGAGCGCGACCACGTAGCGGTCGGCGGTGAAGTGGCCGGCATCGGTGCGCACCGCCGTCACGCCTTGGCCGGCGTTGTGCTCGATGGCCTGGATGTTGACGCCGAACCTGAACTTCACGCCGTGGGCCTCCGCGAGCCTGGCCAGTGCCTGCGTGAACTTGAAGCAGTCGCCGGTCTCGTCGCCGGGCAGGCGCAGGCCGCCGACGAACTTCTCTTTGACCGTCGCGAGCGCGGGTTCGTAGGGCACGCAGCCTTCGCGGTCGAGCACCTGGTAAGGCACGCCGGAAGCCTTGAGCACCTCGACGTCTTTTGCGGTGCCGTCGAGCTGCTGCTGCGTGCGGAACAGCTGCAGCGTGCCCTGCATGCGCTCGTCGTATCGGATGCCGGTGTCGGCGCGCAGGGCCTTCAGGCAATCGCGGCTGTATTCGGCCAGCCGCACCATGCGGCCCTTGTTGGTCTCGTAGCGCGCCTGCGTGCAGTTGCGCAGCATCGACAGGCCCCAGTGCCACATGGCGGGGTCGAGCATGGGCTTGATGACCAGCGGGCTGTGCTGCATCAGCATCCACTTGATGGCCTTGACCGGCACGCCGGGCCCGGCCCATGGCGCCGAGTAGCCCGGCGAAACCTCGCCGGCGTTGCCGAAGCTGGTTTCGAGCGCGGGCGCCGGCTGGCGCTCCAGCACCGTCACCTCGTGCCCGGCGCGTGCCAGGTAGTACGCCACCGAGGTGCCGATGACACCGCTGCCGAGAATCAGGACCTGCATGAGAACAACCCTTTGAAAGCCGCGACGCTCCGAGGGTACAGGCTGGGCGCTACAGGCCCAGTGAATCCTGCAATTGCCGTGCCGGCCAGCGCTGCGGCCGTTGCGGCCAGGCATCGAGCAAGGCGACCATGCGCGCATTGCGCGGTGCGCTCAGGCCATGCTCTTGCGCCAGCCGCACCACTTCGCCGCAGAGCGCATCGATCTCGGTGCGGCGGCCCAGCGCCAGGTCGTCGGCCATGCTGGAGCGGGCCTTGGCATCGATGCGCAGCATGCGCGCCGCGACGATGCGAAACAGCCAGTCGGGCAGCCGCAGCAGGCCCGACAGGCGCTGCGCCGGAACGGCGGCCACCTGGGCCGGCGCGATGCCCGCCACAGCAAGCACGCCCAGCGCTTCGTCGATGAGCGACGCAAAGCAGCGCCGGTAGCCGCGCTGCATCAGCTCTTCGCGCAGCGGCAGGCCCGAGAGCGCATTGACGGGGTTGTTGAGGTTCAGCAGCAGCTTGCCCCACTGCACCGACAGCAGGTCGGCATGCAGGTCGAGCGGCACGCCGGCGCGCTCGAACACGGGCAGCCAGGGCCGCAGCGCGGCATCGTCGCCGGCAGCCAGGCGGCCGGGCGTGCCGCGATGGAAGGCGCCGGCATCGATCTCGGCCACGTTGTACGGCACCATGCCGGGCAGCACCTGCAGCGAGGGGCCGGCCTGCGAAGCCACCGCGCAGTTCGAGATGCCGTTCTGCAGCGACACCACCGTGGTGCCCGCGGGCAGCGCAAAGGCCAGTTCGCCCGCGGCCTCGGCGGTGGCGCCGCTCTTCACGCACAGCAGCACCAGCGCGGGCCGGGCACCGACCGGCACCTGCTCGCACAGGCGCAGCCCGGCGGCCGGCAGCTTGTGCTTGCCGCCGTCGATGTCGGTGAGGGTCAGGCCGTGCCGTGCGAGCTTTTCCAGCACGCGCGGACGGCCGACGAAAGTCACGGGCACACCGGCTGCCGCGAGGCTGCCTCCGATAAAGCAGCCGATGGTGCCGGCACCCATCACAAGCACTTCACCGGGGATAGCGTCGGGCATGAAGTGCGCGATGTGCGTGATGGCGATGAGTGCCGTGGCCGGTGGTCGTCGGCCGGTCAGGTGCGTTCGGCAACCCAGGCCTGCACCGACTTCAGCGCGGCCGGAATGCCCGCTGCATCGGTGCCGCCGGCCATGGCCATGTCGGCCTTGCCGCCGCCCTTGCCACCGACCTGCTGGGCCACGAAGTTGACCAGCTCGCCGGCCTTGACCTTGCCCGTGCTGTCGGCGGTGACGCCGGCCGCGATCTGCACCTTGTCGCCATCGGCGGCGGCCAGCACGATCACGGCGGTCTTGAGCTTGTCCTTCAGCTTGTCCATGGTGTCGCGCAGCGTCTTGGCGTCGGCGCCGTCGAGCTTGGCCGCGAGCACCTTGATGCCGTTGACGTCGATGGCCTGCGCCAGCAGCTCGTCGCCCTTGGACGATGCGAGCTTGCCCTTGAGCGCGCCCACTTCGCGCTCGAGCGCCCTCACCTGCTCCAGCACCTGCGTGAGCCGGCCCTGCAGCTCGGCGGTGGGCGACTTGAGCGTGGCGGCCACGCTGTGCACGGTGGCTTCGAGGTCTTGCAGGTACGACAGTGCATTGGCGCCCGTGACGGCTTCGATGCGGCGCACGCCGGCGGCCACGCCGCCTTCGCTGACGATCTTGAACAGGCCGATGTCGCCGGTGCGGCCGACGTGCGTGCCGCCGCACAGCTCGCGGCTGGTGCCGATGTCGAGCACGCGCACGGTCTCGCCGTATTTCTCGCCGAACAGCATCATGGCGCCGGTCTTCTGGGCCGATTCCATGTCCATCACGCGGGCCTGCGTGGCCACGTTGGCCAGCACTTCGGCGTTGACGCGCTTTTCGATCTCGAGGATCTGGTCGTGCGTGACGGCGGCGTTGTGCGCAAAGTCGAAGCGGGTCTTGTCGGCATCGACCAGCGAGCCCTTCTGCTGCACGTGGTCGCCGAGCACTTCGCGCAGGGCCTTGTGCATCAGGTGGGTGACCGAGTGGTTGCGCATGGTGGCGGCGCGGCGCTCGCCGTCGACCGCGGCCTTGACCGCGTCGCCGACCTTGAGCGTGCCCTGCGTCTGCGTGCCGTGGTGGCCGAACACGTCGGCCTTGATCTTCAGCGTGTCTTCGACGCCGAACTGCACGCCTTCGGCAGCCAGCACGCCCTGGTCGCCGACCTGGCCGCCGCTCTCGGCATAGAACGGCGTGGTGTCGAGCACCACGATGCCGCTCTGGCCTTCCTTCAGCTCCTGCACGGCCGTGCCTTCGAGGTACAGCGCGACAACCTTGGCGCTTTCTTCGAGGTGGTCGTAGCCGGTGAAGATGTTGCCCGCGCCGGTGTATTCGACGTTGCGGTCCATCTTGAACTTGCCGCCCGCGCGGCCCGCCGCCTTCTGCTTTTCCATGGCGACGTTGAAGCCGGCTTCATCGACGCTCACGCCGCGCTCGCGGCAGACGTCCTGCGTCAGATCGAGCGGGAAACCATAGGTGTCGTGTAGCTTGAAGGCGACTTCCCCGGGCAGCTTCCTCCAGTCGTCCTTGACTCGGTGAACCTTAATTCCGTTCGCTTCAAATACCGCCAGTGGAACATCCACATCTGGGGCTAATACAGCGACCGCTGGCCTGTGCGAAGTAAAACCAACATCTTGTCGACTCTGGGGAAATGGAAGCAATTGCACTCGCTTCGGGTCGAGCGGCCCATCTGCTAGCAGCCATTCAAGATGAGCATCTTCCAGGGTTATTCGAATAACTCTCTTGTCATCGCAACCGATCTCGCGCCGATATGCCTCACAAAGTAACCGCTCAAGTTCGAGATTGCCTTCAACGTTTTCCATGCCGTTGGCCAGCGTCTCGAAGAAGCGTTCTTCTTCAACCTTGAGCGTATCGGTGATGCGCTTTTCATCGGCCACCAGCTTGGGGTACGCATCACCCATCAGCTTGACGAGGTCGGGCACCAGCTTGTGGAAGAACGGCTTCTTCTGGCCCAGCTTGTAGCCATGGCGGATGGCGCGGCGAATGATGCGGCGCTGCACGTAGCCGCGGCCTTCGTTCGAGGGAATGACGCCGTCGGCCACCAGGAACGAGGTGGCGCGGATGTGGTCGGCAATCACGCGCAGCGAGTTGTTGCCCAGGTCTTTTTCGCCGGTCTCGCGGGCCGCGGCCTTGATGAGCGCGTCGAAGATGTCGATTTCGTAGTTGCTATGCACGTGCTGCAGGATGGCGGCCAGGCGCTCCAGGCCCATGCCGGTGTCGACGCAGGGTGCGGGCAGTTTCTTGACCGAGCCGTCGGGCTGCATGTCGAACTGCATGAACACGTTGTTCCAGATCTCGATGTAGCGGTCGCCGTCTTCGTCGGGCGAGCCGGGCGGGCCACCCGGAATCTGGGGGCCGTGGTCGTAGAAGATTTCGGAGCATGGGCCGCAGGGGCCCGTGTCGGCCATCATCCAGAAGTTGTCGGACATGTAGCGGCCGCCCTTGTTGTCGCCGATGCGCACGACGCGCTCGGGCGGCAGGCCGATTTCCTTGGTCCAGATGTCGTAGGCCTCGTCGTCCTCGATGTAGACGGTGGCCCAGAGCTTCTCGGCCGGCAGCTTGTAGACCTTGGTCAGCAGCTCGAAAGCCCAGGTGAGCGATTCGCGCTTGAAGTAGTCGCCGAAGCTCCAGTTGCCCAGCATCTCGAAGAAGGTGTGGTGGCGGGCGGTGTAGCCCACGTTCTCGAGGTCGTTGTGCTTGCCGCCGGCGCGCAGGCAGGCCTGGACCGAGGCGGCGCGCACGTAGGGGCGCTTGTCTTCGCCCAGGAACACGTCCTTGAACTGGACCATGCCCGAGTTGGTGAACATGAGCGTGGGGTCGTTGCCCGGCACCAGCGAACTGGACGGCACGACCGTGTGGCCCTTGGAGGCGAAGAAATCGAGAAAGGTCTTGCGGATGTCCGCGACCGTGAATGTGGGCTGGCTCATCTTTGGATTCGTCTTCTGTCGAGGGCGGCCCAGCGATGGCGACCTTCTCGTCGAACCCACTGCGGCGAACCGGCCTAACTGCTTGATTTGCTTGAACAAACGATTATAGGTTTGGCTATGGAGCCCGGGCCGGACAAGGGCAAACTGCATGATCCGGGCGCCGCGGCTAATATGCGCCCTTGAAGCGATACGGTCGAACCAAAGACGGTCGGCTTCGTCCTATTCATATGCACGACATGAATCAAGGAGTCCGAATGGCAGGTCAAGAGGCCGAACACTGGAAGATCGAGGATCTTGATTTCTCGCGCATTGCACTCGACAAGGTGCGCCCGGACGAGAATCTTTTCTACCTGGTGACCTCCGCCTCTTTCATCGAAAGCGGATCGGACCTGTACACCCACAACCTGGTGGATTTTTTCCGCGGCGACAACGAGGTCACCGACTGGCTCTCGAACTACTGGGAGCCCGAGGAACTGCAGCACGGCAAGGCCCTGCGCGCCTACGTTCGCCACGTGTGGCCCGAATTCGAATGGGACACCGCCTACCAGGGCTTCCTGGAGGAATACGCGACCTACTGCAAGGTCGAGCTGCTGGCCCCCACCCGCGCCCTGGAAATGACCGCGCGCTGCGTGGTCGAGACCGGCACCGCCACCTACTACCGCGCCATGGCCCGCAGCACCACCGAGCCGGTGCTGCACGACCTGGCGAGCCGCATCGCGACCGACGAGGTCAACCACTACAAGCACTTCTACCGCTTCTTTCGCCGCTACCGCGCGCAGGAAAAACTGAGCCGCCTGCGGGTGTTCGGCACCATCGGGCGGCGCACGCTGGAGCTGAAGAGCGAAGACGCCGACTGCGCCATCCGCCACGTGGTGAAGGCCCGTGCGCCGGAGCGCGTGGACGACGCGGCCTACGTGCAGCAGCTGAGCGCGCGCATGAACAGCACCATCCGCACCAACCTGAGCGCCGGCACGACGCTGAAGATGCTGATGCGTCCCTTGGAACTGCCGGCCCGGGTGCAGACGGTCATCCAGTACCCGATCAAGCAGTTCATGCAGCACGTGTTCCTGCGCTGACGCGTCAGGCACACAAACGCACAGCCGAGCAGGCAAAAAAAACCCAGCACTAGGCTGGGTTGAATCTCCTGGGTGCTGTCACACACAGAGAACCCGCACTTCAAAGCGAGCCCACAAAATCTAGGGCTTCACGGAGCGGGCACGTGTCAGACAGCACCGACACTTCGAGCGCGCCGACCTGGAAAGGCACGCCCCGGGGCTCATAAAAATGCCAACTTGTTCACACTTTTACAAGTGTCCTACGGCGAATGTCTATTTCTGACTGACAGCGGCGGGGCGGCGCTGCCCCGACCATCGCTTTGCTGTCACGCAACAGGGCCGCATAAAAGAAGAGCTCTCTGTTCGTACTTAGAGCGCCCACATGGGCTCCTCGAACCCGCTTCGGCGGGTATTTTTTTGCCTGCTCCGAGCGTGCATCGTCATCGGGCCAAGGTGTGCTTCAGCACCCCTTCACTTCGCCTTCAGGCCGCGGGCGAGCCCCGCGCATACCGTCAGGACACGCACCCGCCATCGGTGCGCAGCCTCACTTTTTTCGACGGAGCATCACCCTTGTTTTCTTCACCCACATTCCCCTCGGCCCAACGCCGGCACCTGCTGCGCGCCGCGGCCGCATTGCCCGCCGGCCTTCTTCTCGCCAGCTGCGGTGGCGGCGGCGATGGCGGCGGCGGCAACCCCTGGCTGCCCCTGCCGCCCGCCACGGTAAAGACCACCGACCGGCGCATCCAGGTGGCGCCCGGCGTTTCGCTGCAGGTGCGCGACTGGCAGTCGGACCGCCTTGGCGGCACCACCTTCGTGCTGCTGCCCGGCCTGGGTGCCACGGCGTCGCACTTCAACAGCTTGGGGCCGGCGCTGGCGAAGCGCGGGCGCGCCATCGCCATCAGCTGCCGCGGCTTCGGCCGGTCCGACAAGCCGCTTCCCGATGCCAGCCACAGCTACGACACCGACACGCTGGTCAACGACGTGCACGAAGTGCTCCAGGCACTGAACGTCGGCCGCATCGTGCTCGGCGGCCACTCGATCGCGGGCAACCAGGTCACGCGCTTTGCCGGGCGATACCCGGACCGCGTGCGCGGCCTGATCTACCTGGACACCACGTTCGACTACACCACCGCGCCGCCCGACGAACCCGACAACCCGCTGCTGGCCGAGCCCGACCCTACCGACGCGGACCTGGCCTCGGTCGCCGCCGCCATTGCGTTCTTCAAGCGCACCAGCAGGAACTGGTCGGCGCCCCTGGAGGCCGACCTGCTCGACAAGCTCGACGTGCAGCCCGATGGCAGCGTGCAGCGCGGTACGCCCTTCACGGTGCTCAAGGCCATGTCCGACGCAGGCCATGCCTTCTCGCCCGACTACAAGCCGCTGCGCGCCCCCGCGCTGGTAGTGACCGCATTGCCCGGAGACTGGCGCGACATGTTCCCGTGGCTCGGCCCCAACCCCGACCCGGAGACGGAAAAGGCGGCAAGCGATGTGGTCGAGCTCTTTCTTCGCGTGCGCCCCACCGACGCCGATCGCCTGTTCGCGGCCCTGCCGGCGGGCAGCCAGCGAGCGACGTTCCGCCCCGCGACCCATGCCGACTTCTTCATCGAGCGCGAAGGCGAAGTGCTGCGCCTCGTCGATGGAATGAACTGGCTCTAGACGGCGGAACCTACGGCGCGGACGTCAGGCCCGGCTTGCGGCTCGAGTCCAGCGAATAGAGCTGCGGCCGCTCGTCCGCGACGCCGTCCGCGGGGCCGTGTTCCGTGGCGCGCGGCTGGCGGTAGAGCTCGTTTTCCAGACGCCGCACGCGCTCCGAATACATCCGGGCCAGCGCACTGTGGTGCTCCGCGGCAGCCTGGTGCTCGATGCGCGCCATCTGTGCCTCTTCCAGCAGCGCCGATGCGCGCCTCAGATAGGCCGCATGGCTCGGTCGAAACAAGAAGTCGAACGTCATTTCACGCTCCTTCCCGCAACAGTGCGGTAGCGCGATATTCCTCCCGCGTGCCACCCCGAGTCTGTCGGCCGGCGCCCTACCCTTTCACTTTGATTCGTGCCTTTTTTCGTCTAGCACACGTTTGCGACGCGTTGTCCCTTGCCGATGGGGACAACGCTGTGGAAAACCGTGTGCGCAGTGCGCGAAAGCCTTGCCTGGCGTGGCCTGCAACGCGGTGCCTGCGAAACAGGCAGCGTGCAGAACTTTTTTGAAGAGCCTCGAAAATGCGCCCGCCCCGTGGCGTTTGCGCATCACTTTCAGAAATTTTTCAGGGTATCGAGCTGCGCCTGCGTCAGCCCACGCTGGTAGACAAAATTGGTGCGGAAGTTCTTGACGATGTCCGCGGCCTGCGTGTCCACCTCGGTGGCCCTGGCCGCGGCGTCGGTGGCGGTGAGCCCGGTGTTCGTCCCCGTGAGAATCAGGAAGTTGGCCAGCGTGACCGTGCCGCCGGCCGGCACGGTGATCTCGAACGTGACCTGCACCCGGTTGCTTCCGCCCACGGTTTGCAGCGCGGTGGCGGACAGGTAGTCGACGGAACTTGCCGCGCCGAAGACAAAGCCTGCATCGCGCCCCGCGACACGGCCGGTGCCGAGGTCCGCGGCCATCCCGTCCCACACGGCCAGCCCGCCTGGCGTCGCGCCCACGCCCACGTCCACGCCCGGCAGCGGATAGATGATCCCGGCGCCGTACGAGCCGAGAAAGCTGGTGTACGTCACCGTGGCGGTGACCGGCGACGCGCCTCGGTTGTGAAAGGTGTCCGTCAGCCGCGCCCACAGCAGGTTGGGCTGCGCATAGAAAGTGCGCTGCACATCGAGCCCGTTCACGTCACGCAAGCCGGAGCGGATGTTCTGCGCGACTTTCGGGCGGACCACCGTCCAGCCGTCGAAGCCCGCGCTGAAGTCGCCGTTGACGACGAGCTCCCTGGAGCGCGGCGACGAATCGCTCGCCGTCACGTCGTCGATGTAGGCGCCCTGGCCGAAAGCGCGCTGCTCGAACGACAGCACGACCTGCTGGCCCACATACGCATCCAGCCGGGCAGAGGCCCACCGCCCCATGCGATTGCCGTCACGGTCGACATTGAACAGCGTCTGCAGCACGGCGCCGTTCGTATCGAGCAGCACGACCCGCATGTACGCCTCCTCATCGCTGAAGTTGCCCCGGAAGGTGCCCCACATCCCGTTCCAGAACAGGCGCACAGGGCTCACGGCGCCGGTCAGGTCGATCTTCTGTTGAAGGCGCGCGTCCGGCACGGCATGCAGGAAGGCCGAGGTGTCGTTGGCCTGGAACGGAGCCTCGGTCGACAAGGTCACGACCTTCAGGCCGTCGGCTTCGGTCATCTCGGGGCCGAGCGGCGTCAGTTCGGCGAAGGTCTGGTCGCCATTGAACTCGCGCGTTCTGCGCCCCACAGTCACGCCCAGCGTCCACGCTTCCGCGAACTGGCCGTTCCATCCGTCCCCGATGCCGAAGGCCGGGGTCAGGTCCCAGAAGTTGGCCTGCCCGGGGCCCACGCTTCGTTTGTCGCCGTCGTTGTTCACGATGGACTGCGCAAAGATCGTCGAGACCGGCAGGGACGAAGGCGTTGCAAGCTCTGGCCCGAGCGGTGGATTCGGCGGCGCGGGCGGGATGACCACGGGCGGTTCGACCGGAGGCGCCGGTGGTGCCGGTGGTGCCGGAGGCGGACTTCCCGCCACAGGCGGAAACGGAAAACCACCGCCGCCTCCACCCCCGCCACCACCACATCCAGCCAATACCGCCGCACCGATTGCGGTCAGCGAAAACTCTCTTCGGTTCATGGTTCTTTTCCTCGTCGATTTTTCGGGAGCGCAGTTCCTCGGCGGCACGCCAATGCGTGCCGAGGTCCGATCTCGGTCACTGAAAAATCTGATGCGAGGGGAACCGCTGCCACAGCCACTCGATGACCGTGTGCGGGCGCTATTGGAGCGGCTTCGGCTCCCGTTGCACATCACAGGAACTGGGGATGGATGCGCGATGCGCGGTCGCGAAAAATAGGAACAACGCGAACGACATGAACCGGCAAGCATCCGGCTCACGTTCCCGAAAGTCGCTCAGCCCTTGCTGTTGCCGGGCGTGGTGCCCGCGACCAGAAGCTTCTCGACCCAGCTTCGCAATGCATCGACTTCAACCGGCTTGTGCAGCACCGGGATCGAACGTGCCGCGGCTTCGATCAGGCGCGCCGGATCGGTGTCGCCACTGACCAGCAGCGCGGGAATGCCGTCGTCGTTGTATTCCTCGTGCACGCGGTCGATGGCTTCGATGCCCGTCTCGTGCTCTCGCAGCCGATAGTCGCTCACGATCAGGTTCGGCTTGCCCGGCACGTCGGCAATCAATGCGACCAGTTCGTCCACACCCGCGGCGGCAACCACGCGATGGCCCCAGCTTTCGAGCAGCAGCTGCAGGCCTTCGCGGTTCTGCGCGTCGTCGTCGACCACCAATATCAACTGCCCCTTGCTCGGCCTTGCATCGAGAAGCTGCAAGCTGATGGTGTCTGCAGCAGCGGCACCACCACTTCCACCACCGAACGCCCCTGCCTCGACCGGCGGTTCCACAGCCGATGCCCGCTTCGCTTCGACACTCAACAGAAAGGCCGTGCCGCGCCCCTCGACGGAGCGCATCGCCAGCGCATGCCCCAGCAGCGCCGCCGTGCGCCGCACGATGGCCAGGCCCAGCCCCAGGCCCTTGCTGCGGTCGCGCTCGGGGTTCTGCAGCTGATGGAACTCCCAGAAGATGCGCTCGTGCTCGTGCGGCGGAATGCCGGGGCCCGTGTCCCACACCTCGATGCGGACACTGCCGCCGCGTGCGCGGCAGCCGATCAGCACGCGACCGCTGCGCGTGTGCGCGATGGCATTGCTGACCAGGTTGCGCAGGATGCGTTCCAGCAGCATCGGGTCCGAGTGAACCAGTGCCTTGCAGCCGCGCACCTTCAGCGCGAGCCCTTTCTGCTGGGCCTGCGGTGTGTACTCCGTGCGCATCTGGTCCAGCAAACGGTCGAGCGCAAAGTTCTGCAGACGCGGATGAATCACCCCCGCGTCGAGCCGCGAAATGTTGAGCAGCGCATCGAACAGATGCCCCATCGCCGCGCTGGCCTTGGTGATGTTCTCGACCAGGTAGCGGCCGTGCACCGACACGCGCTCGTTCGCGAGCAGCCCGAGAAAAAGGCTCATCGCATGCACCGGCTGCCGCAGGTCGTGGCTGGCGGCCGCGAGAAAGCGCGACTTCTCCAGATCGCTGCGCTCGGCGGCTTCTTTTTCGAGGCGCACCTGCTGCAGCAGCGCGAGATTTTCATAGCCCAGCTGCAGCGCATTCAGGTGCGTCCTGTTCATGCGATGGATGAACGCCACCGTCGCCACGAGGTAGGCAATGCCGCTCGCGACCAGCGCCACATTCACTGCCGACGGCTGGACCGCGAGCGCGATGAAGGTCGGTGCGAAGGTCGGCACCAGGAACGCATACACCGCCGGCAGCACCATGTAGTTCGAGTAGATCGCGCCCGTGCCGAGGCCGAACAGAACCACGATGAAGAACAGCTGGTACTCGAGCGGAACGAAGAACGTCCAGTACGCGAACGGCAGCCCCCACAGCATGCCCGACGCCAGGTTGCCGGCCACCATCTGCCGCAACCACCGCTCGCCGGCGCCGGGGCGATGGCTGATGCGGTGGTAGTGCAGCATGGCGACCAGCCTGAAGGCCGCGACCACCACGGAGGCGCACAGCCAGACCACCACCTGCGTCTTCGGAACCACCGCGAGCATCACGTAGGCCACCACGCAAGCCGAGATGACCGACCCCGCCAGCGCGAACGGGAAGCTGCGCAGCAGCACCGACACCTGCACCTCGAAAACACGTTGACGGTCGTCGAGGGGCTGGGTCGGGTTGGTGGTCATGCGGGGGTGGGTTTCGGCCCCGCTTCAACGAGGGGGCCGATTCAACGGGACTGGCGGGGCGCTCAGTCGTCGGAGTCGCTGTCCGACTCGCCTTCGTCCGTGTCTTCTTCCGCGCGGCGAACCGTCACGAAATTCGTCGCGTCTTCCACGAACGCCATCAGCTTTTCATCAGGCGCCATGCCGCGGACTTCCGTCTGCGGGCCGTCGCCGTTTTTATAGTCGACCTGAACCAATGCAAAGCATGCCAGGGGTTCTTCCATCTCGCCGTCTTCACCGCCGTCGTAGACAGCCACCCAGCCCTCGGCAGGCATGATTTGCAGGATCTTCACTTCTTCCATCGATTCGCTCCAAAGCTCGAAAATTTACGTTGCGCCGCGCAGCATATCCGATGAAAAAAGAGCCCCGATGACGCACACAGCATCGGTGGCAAGCTCGGCGATATCGCTGCCCGATCCGTCGCAACGCAGGCGCATGCAAAGCGATGAAACTGGAGTACTTCTCTTGACGCCTTTCGACCTGATCCGCGCCGCCCTCATGCCCTCGGCCAGGCCGAATGGCTTTCTCGTGCCGGGCCTGCTGCTCTACGGCGACAGCATCATGGCGAACGGCATCGCGCATCGCCTGCAGGCAGCCGGCGTGTTGGTGAACGACCTGTCGCAGCCCGGTGATACCGCGGCCAATGCATGGCGCCGGTTTGCGTATGACCTTCGCAACATGCAGACCGTCGTCCTTCAACACGGGACGAACGATCTGTCGGGAGGGCGCGACCCGGTGCCGTACATGCGCCTCATGGCGAAGCGCGCGATGGCGGAAGGCCGGCGCGTGGTGTTCACCGGCATCACGCATCGGGAGCTGCCCGTGGCGTACAGCTGGCAGCGGGCGAACGACGACATCAAGGCGCTTGCTGTGGCGCTGAAGTGCACGCATGCCGGGTGGGACGGCGTTGCGTACTCTTCCGATGACTTGATACACCCCGATGCGGCGATGGCGGATCGGCTTGTGGGCCGGCTTGTGGAGGCTCTTGCTTGATAGCAAGCGCCCCTGTTCCTTATGATCCGCGTCGCGGCGAAAACATGGGAGCAATCAGTGCCAACCGAGAAAATTTGGTGTCCATACACGGACGCCGAGATCGACGAAACGTCAACCTCGCCAGAACACATCATCCCGTTGTCATTGGGTGGCTCGAACAGTTTCATCGTCCCCGTCCAGCGCGAGTTCAACGCGAAAGTAGGAAGCACGATTGACGGCGCTCTCGCGAACGATCTCATGGTCAAGGGGAGACGACGTGATCTCGACGCCCGCGGACACAGCAAGAGCCCGGCATTTCCCGTGCTCAAAAAATCCAGGATGAGTGAAGATGGGCGACCAGTGCAGGTGTCTTTTCCTCCTGACGGATTCAAGGTATGGGACTCCCGAGAAAATCGGGTAATGCGCGAGGAAGAAATTGCAGGCCAGCAGTTCGAGTCTTCGTTCACGATCGACCGGCACACCCGGCTGAAGTTCGTGGCCAAGGTTGCACTTTCGGCGGGTCAATTTATCTATGGCGACCTGTTCAGGCAGCACGTCAGACACAACGAGCTCAGGGCGACAATGAATCTGACCCCCTCTACTCCACGAGAGACATTTGCCGGATTCGAGACACTCGGCTATGACGAATTCAGCCCCGTGGCTGATGGAGACGCGAAGCAGGTAGTTCTTGATCGCTTCTTGTGCGAAACCGTGAAGGGATCGTGCGTCATGGCCATACCTGGCCCGCGAAATCTCGGCTTCGTTGTGGGAGTCCTCGGTAAATGGACTGGAACGCTCAATGTTCCGGCTGTCACGGACACGTTCCCCAGCCTGGACGACCACGATCTGGGGCATGTGATCACGCTCGTTGACGGGAAGATGGAGCGGCTGTCGTATCGGGCGTTCGTCGGCCGCGCCCGGCCCATACAAGACGCCGCCGCGCTGGACGCTCAAGACACCTCTGCTTGAGGCAAGTTTGCTTCCGTGCAGTTTCTATCGAAAAAGCCACGCCTAAACCTACGCCAACTTACCGGGCAGAGGGGTGCGGCTGTGCGATACCGAGAACACCGTCGAGGCCAGGAATCCCTGCTTTCCTCTGTAGAATCGCGCTCTTGGGTCGACAGCTCGTTGCACATCAACGGGTTGCAGATGCGGGTGTAGTTCAATGGTAGAACGGCAGCTTCCCAAGCTTCATACGAGGGTTCGATTCCCTTCACCCGCTCCAACCGATCATCCAGATCGATCCTGAAATTCCTGATTTCACTGCGCAGATGGTTTGAGATTGCCAATCTCCCATTTCATGCCTGATCGACTGCCACAGCCTCCCAATCCCAGCACAAGCTGACCCGCAACGGGTCCGACCGCGACTGAGCCACCATCAGCGCGACACACCGCCTCACCCCCTCACGGCTTGCCCGCCCCCGGCACGATCCTGCACAGCTTCGCCTGCCCTTCCATGTTCTCGACCGCCGCATGCGACAGGTGCCAGCCCAGCGGGAAATGAACGCCCTTCGGCAACAGGTTGACCGCGGTGACCGGCTCGATGTTCGCGAGCGCGGCCTTGCCTCCCATGGCCAGCCGAGCCTGCACGATGGCGTCGCCCTCTCGGGCCTCGGCCAGGCGCCCGCTGGCTCCGACGCCGCTGGTGTTGATGACGGCGAGCAGCGGCCCGATCAGGTCAAGATACGGCGTCCTGCCGCGCGCGCACAACGGACGGGCCGGCTGGTAGCGTGCGCCGATGGGCGTGGCGCAGGCGCTGTCTTCCGGTGGCATGACCTGCGCGCCGGTGGGCTGTTCGATTTCTCCGCAGTTGTTCGCTGCGGCCGCGCCCGGATCGGCCTCGTTGCGAATCATCAGCACGCGGGGCACAAGGTTCTCCTTGAGCCATGTGCGCTGGCCGGACGGTATCGCGGCGCAGGGTCCGGGCGCGGTGGCGGCGCCGTTGTTCCGTGGGCCGGCCAGGCAGGTTCCCAGCGCCCGCACGAGGTCTGAGGTGGACTGCGCGCCGCCGTTGTCGAAGTAGCCGCCATCGGCCAGGTGGCCGCAGATCCTGGTCGCGGCGGCCGGGGAATTCTTGTTGTCCGGCACCACGGGCGCGTCGGGGCCGCGATGGTCGCAAAGGTAAGCCGGCGTCTTCAGCCCGCCTATCGCATTCACATAGGGGAATCGCGCCGCGTTGTGGGCCGCCGCGCCCAGCGGCATGTCGGCCCCCACCAGGCCCAGCTGGTCCTTGCTGCCGGGAAAGTCGGCCTGCGAGACCACCAGTTCGCTTGCGATGGCGCGCTCGCCGGTTTCCACCCAGGTCGCGTTCAGCAGCAGATAGGGCACGTGGGTTCCTTCATTGCCGCCGCTGGTGTCGTCGTGGTGCAACTCGCGAATACCCTTTCTCAGCCTTGGCGCGCCGACCTCCATGGTCTGCTCGAACCACGCGCCGCGCGACATGAAGCCGCAGCCGGGGGTCTTGCACAGGCCGCTGGGCACGAGCCGGCCGAGCAGGTCTTCGAACATCCACGAAGACAGCAGCGGCGACAGAAGATCGGTCCGGGCAAATTGGTTGATGCAGCGCTCGGGGCTCTTGCCATCGGGCGGCTTCGCGCACGCCCGGTACACCGCCGCCCCGACCGCACCGCCGGAAACACCCGAAATCGCAAAGCTGCGCTGCGCGAAAGTCGGGTCTTCGGTTTCAAGGCTCTGCAAGGCCAGCGCGGTCCACATGGCGGCGCGAATGCCGCCGCCCTCGCTCGACACGAAGTACACGTCGTAGCCGCCCGTTGTGGGGTTGACCGGAATCTTCGGTTGGCACGCGCCGTTGTCGCCCGGTGCGTTGCACAAGATGCGCAACCACTTCGCAAGCGCCGCATCGAGCGGCACCGCCGGCGCAACATGGGCCTGTGCCTGCGCTTGCTGCACATCGCCAGGCCTGCGTGCCGTGGCAAGAAAATTCCCCGCCATGACGACGGCGGCCAGCACGGGCAACGTCAGCAGCAACGGCCAATACGTCTTCCACACGGTGGCACTGCCGGGGTTTCGCGCGCGTGCCATGGCCCATCGGTACGCCACCGCCATCACGCCGCCCAGCAGCGCGGTGCAGGCCAGCATGCGGATGCCGCCCCACTGGCTGGTGTCGCCCGGCAGCGGTCCGGGCCAGACGATGTGGTTGTCGGTCAGGCCGGCCAGGCCGAGCACGCCGACCCACACGAAGATCAGCACCACCCACGGCACCGCGCCATAGACCTCGAGCAGCGACAGCCATCCGAAGACGCAGAGCCAGAAGGTCAGCGACAGCAGGATGATGGGAAAAGCCATCGACGGAAAGTAGTCGCCGCTGCGGCCGGGCAGCACGTCGATGAGCCGGCACAGCAGCACCATGCCGAGCGCGGCCAGCGGTAGCAGGTACGGCGTGAGCTTGCCCAGGAAGTTGTACTTCACGCTTTCGGGGGCGCGGCGCTGTTTCGACGCTCCGGGTGCTCCGGGCGGGCCGGGCAACGGCTTCACTTCGAGCAGGCCGAACCGGGTGCTCCATTCCTTCCAGTCGATGCAGTCGTAGTACCCGCCATGCGAGCCGCGTTCGGCACGCCGCCAGATGAAGCCGCCCGCCGCAAACACCGCGAGCACGGCGAACGCCACCACGCCGAGGCTGGGCAGCAGGCAGGTCAACCAGCTGGCCGTTGCGGCGTCGTGCATGTGCGCGCCGACCTGCGCCTTCGCAAGGTCCTGCAGCACGTTGGCGCACAGCACCACCACGAGCACCACCGGCAGCAGCGCCAGGCAGCGGGCCCAGTCCCTGGCGAAGTCGTCTTCGTAGCGCTTGCCCGGCAACACTTCTCCCAACCCCGAGCTGGGTGTCACCCCGCCCACGGACCGCAGGTGGCACACGCTGCGCGTCCACAGCCAGCAGGCGAACACGAGCAATGCAAGGGCCAGCACGGAAGCCGCAAAGACCGCCACGGAGCCCAGCAGCAGCCCGATGGCACCGCTCCATTCGATGGGGCCGCCAGGCACCGGCTTGCCGTCCCAGCTCACGTGAATCATCGTGAAGAAGCGCGGCACGAAAGAAGCCGTGGACGCGATGATGTCGCGCGACTGGTCCATGACCACGGTCAGCGCGGCAAGCAACGCGATCGCGGCCAGCACGTAGCGGCTGCGCACGAAGCAATCGAAGATGGCCGCGCGCAGGTTGGCGCGCAGCATCGAGCGCTGCGCGTTGCCGGGCCGGTCCGGGCGAATCGACAGCACCACGCCGAAGAGCCAGCAGATGCCACCGGCGGCCAGCACCAGCAGCACCACGCCGATGAGCAATGACTTGGACCGGTTGGCGGCGCAACCCAGCCGGCCGAGCCAGCTCGCGCTGCCGGTCGGCGCGCAGGCGTCGGTGCCGAAGTACATGGCGGCCATCAACGCCGCCAGCGCGCCCGCCCAGAAAACCAGGGGCCGCGCGCCGATCTTCCACACGCGCAAGCCTGCAAGTTCCAAAACGCCGACCAGCCCGAATGCGATGGCGATGCCTCCGATGCTCGCGCCCCAACCGCCCGTGCGAAGGAGCCCCAGCAGGTTCTCCAGCAGGTCGGCGCCCACCAGCATCAGCACGGGAACCCAGAAGAGCGCGAACCAGCGGCGCCCCGCTGCGCTGGCCTTGCCGGTGTCGTCGTCCAGCGCGTTGGCAATCACCCAGCCGGCCTTCAGGAAAAAGGCGGCATAGATCGGCACGAAGAACACGCTGTCGAGCACAAGGTAGGTTCTTGCCAGCCAGATGACCTGGCAGCGGCGCCACAGCTCCAGCAAGGCGAGCACCGGGCCCGACGCGCCATCGTCGGCCCATGCGACGAAATCCGCGATGCCCCAGCCGGTGCGAACGTAGAGCATCGACTGGATGAGCAGCAGGATGGCCGCGGCGCCCACCAGCACGACGCCCAGCACCCGCGCGCTCCCGAAGACGAAGCGCACGCCTTTGCCGAGCTTGCTGTCGGCGACGGCTGAAAAATCGAAGCCGGCCCAGGAAAGTCCGCCGTCTCTTTCAATCGACCCGGTTGCCATTTCGCCCCTCGCTTTCTGCACGCGTCCGCGTGAGGAAATCCCTCGGATTCCATGGCTCCCTGACCGTCGGGCTCCGTCCGCCAGCGCGGCGGTGCCCGAGAATAGGAGCACCGCGGCAAGAAGAGAAGCCCTTTGATGGCGTCGCCAATGTAGGGGCCAATGCGCGCCGCGACAAGTCCACACAAGCCGATGAAACTCCTTCGCCCCCTCTTCCTGGCCAGCCTGCTGGCCGCTCCCCTGTTGGCTTTCGCCGAGCCTCGCGAGTGCCTCGTGGTGGGCGTGCGCGACGGCGACTCGATCACCGCGCGTTGCGGCGAGCCCGACGCGTACGAGCAGCTCGAGGTGCGCCTGGCCGGCATCGACGCGCCGGAGATGCGGCAGCCCTTCGGCAGGCTCGCGAAGCAGGCGATGTCCGAGCTGGTCTACATGAAAGATGTCGAGCTCGACTGCATCAAGACCGAAAGCTACGGCCGCAGCATCTGCAAGATGATGGTGGCGCCCGACTCGGCGCCCGAGGGTCCGCTGACGCTCGATGCCGGGCTGGCCATGCTCACCACGGGCATGGCCTGGTGGTATCGGGCGTATGCGCACGAGCAGCCGCCGCAGGAGCGCGGGCAGTACGAGTTCGCCGAGTTCGAGGCCAAGGCAAAGCACGCCGGCCTGTGGCGCGACGCCGCGCCCATTGCGCCCTGGGACTGGCGCAAGACGCACCGCATCGAGCGCACGCCCCGGCGGCCCGACGCCTCGCCTTTGCCCTGATTAGGCCAGCGCCACTTCTCGGCGCGCGCCGAAGGCCAGGCCCGCCAACTCGTCGTCCGACGCGGGCAATGCCGGCGGCACCAGCGGCTCCTGCAGAAAGAGCCGCAGCGCGGTCCAGCCCGACACATCGGCCTTGCGCGCCTGGCGCCACACGGCCGCCTCCAGCAACAACACCGACTGGTAGGTGCGCGCCATGCCCCATGCGAGCCGGCGGCCATCGTTTTCCTGCGCGACGGCCATGAGCTCCCGCAACTGCTGGCGGGCACGGCGAACCAGCTGCACCTCGGGCACGTCGCCACGCGGCAACGACGCCAGCCGGCGGTCGATGTCGGCCAGGAAGGCTTCGCCGGATTCCGGCGTTCTCAATGCGCGCAGCACATCGTGCGCGAGCACCGACGTCGTGCCTTCCCAGATGCAATGCACATGCAGGTTGCGCAGCACGCGCGGAATGCCGGTGTCTTCCACATAGCCCGCGCCGCCGAAGCTCTCGACCAGTTCGCTTGCGGCCCAGATGCTCTGCCGCGCGCAGGCCAGCTTGGTCAGGGGCGCCAGCAGGCGGGCAAGGCCCGGCTCGCCGGTGCCGCGCTCGTGCCGGTTGAGGGCCAATGCGGTTTCGAAATTCAGCGCCAGCATGGCTTCGTATTCCGCCGTGATGCGCGCAATCCATTGTCGGTGCAGCGGCTTGTCGCACAGCAGCTCGCCGAACACGCGGCGCCGCGTGGCGTAGTCGCGCGCCAGCATCAGCAGATGGCCGACACCCGCCGGCCCACCCCATGAGGCCCACAGCCGCGCAAGGTTCAGCAGGTCGGCGATCTTGCCCACGCCTCGCTCGATGCCGCCTACCGGCGTGGCAATGGCGCCTTCCAGTTCCAGCTCGGCGGTGGGCAAGGCACGGGTGCCGAGCTTGTCCTTCAGGCGCCGCACGCGGATGTTGTTCCAGCTGCCGTCCGGCCGGCGCAGCTCCAGCAGGAACAGCGACAGGCCCCGGCTGCCCGCCTCGGCGCCATCGGGCCGCGCCAGCGCCAACGCCATCTGCGACGTGGTGGCGGAGGTGAACCACTTGGTGCCGGTCAGCGCCCAGGTGCCGTCGCCGAGCGGGCGCGCGGTGGTCGACGTCTGGCCGACATCGGAGCCCCCTTCTTTCTCGGTCATCCACTGGCCCGAGGTCCAGCCCTGTTGCCGTGCGGTCAGGTGCGGCACGTAGCGCGCCGCCAGGGTTTTGTCGTGCAGCGTGAGCAGGCGCGCAGCGCCGTCGGTCATGACCAGCGGGCACGAAGCCACCGCACCCGCACCGTCGTACAGGTTCACAAGGCCGGCCTGCACTACGCGCGTGAATTCGCCGTACGGGTTTTCGTAAGGCAGCGCGACGAGGCCTTCTTCCTGCCCGATGTCCACCAGCCGTGTCCACGCCGGATCGACCTCGATGTGGTCGGTGCGCCGGCCCCAGGCGTCGTAAGGCACGTGCCGCGGCTCGTTGTGTTCGGCCACCGCGGCCAGCGCGGGAATCTCGTGCATGGCGCGCTCGCCCATGCGGGCCAGCAGCGGGCTGGCATCGGCGAACACCTCGGCCGGCAACAGTCGCTCGAGCGTGTGGCGCAGCGTGCGGTCGGTGGCAAAGCGGTTCGACACTTCGGGATGGGGCTGGATGAAATCGCGCATGACGGTCTCCTTGAACACGCGGCAGGACAGGGAATGACGTGAGCGGCGAATCAGCCCGCGGAACCGGTGTCCGCTTTCTTTTTCTTCACGTCGTGGTTCAGCACGGCAGCCAGGCAGAGGGCGAGGATGTCGTCCACCACCCGTTGCGCCGCGCGCTTGGACAGCACGCCCAGCGCGAGCGGGCCGATCATGGCTTCGGCCAACGCGCCGACGATGGCCGCGGCGCTGGTGTGCGGGTTCTGTGCGCGGAACTCGCCGCTCTCGATGCCGTCTTCGATCACGGTCACGAAGATGGCGCGGTAGGGTTCCCGAAAACGCAGCCGGTCTTCGTCGATCTGCGGCGCCACCGGTTCGGCCAGCAAGGCCCACGCCAGCTTGGGCCGCTTGAGCGCGCGGTGCGCGAAGGTGCGGATGATGGCGCCCAGACGCTCGGCGGGCCGGCTCTCCGATGCGGCGGCCGCGGCGCAGGCGTCGATCTCGCGCTGCGAGGCCTGCTTGAAGACTTCGTCGAACAGCTCGGTCTTCGACGGAAAGTACTGGTACAGCAAGCCAGTGGACACCTCGGCGAGCCCCGCCACCAGCGGCATGGTGGTGCCGCCGTAGCCATGCTGCGCCACGAGCTCCAGCGCGGACAGCACGATGCGCTCGCGCGTCTGCGCCATGCGCTCTTCCACTTTCGATGTACGCCTGTAGGTCATTGCCAAGAATTGAATCACAGTTCATTTCTTATTGCAATTGTCGCGCGGCTCCCTATACTTTTGCCTGCCGCATGCACGGCAACGGGCCCGCAACGGGCAACCGATCACAGCAAAAGGAAGCGACACCATGCAGAGGTTCGACGACACTTCTTTCGGTCACGGATGGTTCCAGGCCGGCTACAGCGAAGACTTGCGCAAGGGCGACGTACGCCCTGTCAGCGCAGTCGGCAAAGAGTTCGTGCTGTGGCGCGACGCAGAGGGCAAGGCGCACGCCAACGATGCCCACTGCCCGCACCTGGGCACGCACCTGGGCCACGGCGGGCGCGTGTGCGGCACCACGCTGAAGTGCCCTTTCCACGGCTGGCAATTCAACGGCGACGGTGCCTGCACCGACATTCCGTACAGCGCCAATCCGCGCCTCGAATTGCGCCACCTGAAGTCGTGGCCGCTGGTGGAGCGCAACGGCCTTCTCATGGTCTGGTGGCATCCGCAGGGCCTGGCACCGAGCTTCGAGGTTCCGCTGCTGCCCGAGCACGGCCACGCGCAGTGGTCGCGCTATCGGCGGCAACGCTGGGAGGTGTCGACCATCTGGCAGGAGGTGCAGGAGAACATCGTGGACACCACGCACTTCCACCACCTGCATGGCGTGGCCACGCTGGCCAGGCTCGACAGCTTCGAGCCCGCCGGGCCCGCGCTGCACGTCAACATCCTGCACGAGTTCAACACGCCGCGCGGCCGGCTGCCGGGCTATCTGCAGACATCGCTGTACGGCCCCTACTTCGCGACGGTGCGCTTTCGCATCGCCGACCTGGCGGAAATCTTGTTCATCGATTCGGTCGTGCCCATCGAGGCCGGGCGCGTCGAAGTCAGCTTCAGCCTGATGGCGCGGCTGCAGGGCATCGGCTCGCCCGACATGAGCCTGGCGCTGGTCGATGAAGCGATTCACCAGGTCAGCCAGGACGTGCCGATCTGGGAACACAAGATGCGCTGGAAGCGTCCGAGCCTGGCCGAAGGCGACGGGCCCATCATGCGTTTCCGCCAATGGGCCGAGCAGTTCACGCAGACGCGCGAAATGCCGGTGCACCGCATGGAGCTCGTCGCCAATGCATGAGATCAATGCCACCGATGCCGTCTTCACGCGCGCGCAAGACAACGACACCTGGCACGCCTCCGACCTGGCGCGCGGCCCGTGGGACGCGCGTGCGCAACACGGCGGCGCACCTTGCGGCCTGCTCGCGCACCTTGCCGAATCGGCCGTGGAAGGCGAAGGCTGGCAACTGGCCCGGCTGACGGTCGAGCTGGTGCGCCCGGTGCCGCTGGGCGCGCTCGATGCCAGCGTTGCAGCCGAAACAGGCCGCACGACGAGCCGCGTCGAGGTCGTGCTGCTGGCCCAGGGCAAGCCCGTGGCCAAGGCGCATGCGCTGCTGATACGCGCCCAGCCGCTGGTGCTGCCCGACGACCTTGTGCAGCCACGCGTCGCGCCGCTGCGGCCGCCGAGCGACTGCACCAGCGCGTTGCGCATTCCGGGCCTGCCCGACGTGCGCTCGTTCTACTACACGGCGATGGAAGGCCGCGTTGCAGCCGGCACGCCCGGCGCACCGGGGCCGGGCGCGGCATGGCTTCGCCTGAGGGTGCCGCTGGTCGCGGGCCTGCCGAACTCTCCGGCGATGCGCACCGCCGCAGCCGCCGATTTCGGCAACGGGCTCAGTTGGGTGTTGCCGGCCGATCGCTTCAACTTTGCCAATGCCGACATTTCACTGAACATCGCTCGGCAGCCGTCAGGCGAGTGGATCGGCCTCGATTCATCGACCACCCTCTTTGCGAACGGCAGGGGCTGCACCGTCACGCAGTTGCACGATGAAGCGGGGCCGTTCGGCATGGCAACGCAGACCTTGCTGATTGCCGCGCGCTAGCCGGCGCGGTTCTCTTTTCATCATCATCGCGTGCTTCGGCCGAACCAGCCCTTCGCGGCTTCCGTGAGCATGGCGTGGCAGGTGCGCACACGCGCACTGCCCAGGCTGGTCTTGCCGTACGCCAGGTAGAGCGGCACCGACAGCCGGGCGCGCGTCGACAGGCCGATCACGCGCCCCGCCTGCAGGTGGTCGAAGCAGATGCACTCGGGAACCACGGCCATGCCGGCGCCTTCCACGGCGGCATCGAGCGCGGCCTGGTAGTCGGGTACCACCGTCAGTGGCGCGGGCAGCGCTTCTTCCGCGAATGCCGCGCGCCAGTAACCCGCCAGCACGGGCGCGGGCCCCTGCATCTCGATGGTCGGCACACCGCGCGGCGCCTTGTTCTTGCCCAGCCGTTCCCGCCAGCGTGGTGCGCAGACCAGCAGCAGCGGGCTTTCGTGCAGCAGGTCGTACTCGATGGCCCGGTTCGGAATGCGCGCCAACGTGACCGCCAGGTCTATGTCGTTGCTCACGAGCGCGGCCACCAGCGCGGGCGGCGGCGCCACGCGCAGGTCGAGCCGGGTTCCGTAGTTCGACAGCGATGCCAGCGCCGACAGCACGACCCTCGTGAAGCCGCTGGTCGTTCCCGCGCGCACCACGCCGGAAAGCGAGTCGCCCTCGCCTTCCGACAGGCCGACGATCATTTCGAGCGCATCGATGTGCGATGCGATCCTGCGCTCCAGTTCATGGCCCGCCGGCGTCGGCACCAGGCCGCGCGGCAAGCGCTCGAACAGGCGAAAACCCAGGCGCGCCTCCAGCACCTTGATGTGCCGCGACACCGCCGGTTGCGTCAGGTGAAGCGTCTCGGCCGCGCGCGAGATCGAGCTGTGCCTGAAAACGCTGAGAAAGGTCCGGAGATAGAGCAGGTGAGACATAAATAAATTGATGCCAAGGGGAACAATTCATGATTTGTTTTTAGTCTACGGCAGACGCAAAGTGGCGGCCACATCCACTTCCCACACCGCCCGCCATGCCGACGCAACCCTCCATTCCCACTCTCTACCCCGACCTGCAAGGCAAGGTCGCACTCGTGACCGGCGGCTCGCGCGGCATCGGTGCCGCCACCTGCATGGCCTTGGCGCGCAACGGCGTGAAGGTGGCCGTCAACGGCCGCGACCAGTCCGCCATCGACACCACCGTCGGCGCACTGCGTGCCGTCCAGCCCGATGCCATGGCGGCGCCTGCCGATTGCGCCGATGCCTCGGCGGTCGAGGCCATGCGCGACCGGGTGCTCGCCCAACTGGGCGTCCCCGATTTCGTCGTGTCCTTCGCGGGCGGCGGCACGGGCCGGCCCGTTCCCTTCGTGCAGATCAGCGAAGCCGATTGGCGCTCGAGCATCGACAACAACCTCACGTCGACCTTCCTGACGCTGCGGGCCTTCCTGCCGGGAATGATCGAACGCGGAACGGGCAGCATCGCCACGATGGCCTCCGCGGGGGGACGCATCGCGCAGGGAGCGCCCGCGGCCTACGGTGCCGCGAAGGCCGGCATCATCATGCTCACCCGGCACCTGGCGAACGAGCTGGGTCCGAACGGCATCCGCGTCAATTGCGTCTCGCCGTCCGCCGTTCTGACCGAGCGCACGCGGCAGTCCATGCCCGAAGAGCAACAGCAGCGCATGCGCGCCGCCTTTCCTCTCGGCCGCCTCGGACAGCCCGACGACGTCGCCGCCGCCACGCTGTTCCTGCTGTCCTCGGCGTCGGCGTGGATCACCGGCGTGACCCTCGATGTCGCCGGCGGGCGCGTCATGTCCTGAAGCGCCTTACGGTTTGCGCCTCACGGTTTTCGCCTCACGGTTTCCAGTTGCGGCGTTCGGCCGGGGTCAGCAGCGCCTGCTGCCCCGGCGTCAGCACGCCGTCGCCCAGCACCTGGATCGCACTGCGCGGGTCCACGCGCGGCGAAGCGTCCGGGCGGTTTGACGACTGCTCGTCGCCATGCGCACCGGCCTCGTTGCCGAAGCCCAGCACCCGCACCGTGAAGACCGATGGCAGCGCCTGCCGCGCGGCGGCACGCTCGCGCTTCACCACCTCCTGCGCCGCCGTGGCCGCCTGCGAAGCGGCGGCGCTGGCATCGGTGAGCGCGCCGATGTTCACGGGCGCCGTCGTGGCGAGCCCCGTGGTCTTGCCCTGCACCTGGATGTTGTCGGCATTGACCACGCGCAGCGCGGCGATGTTGACGTCGCCCAGCACCCGAATGCCCGCATCGCCCGCGTTCACCTCGCCCTTGAAGGCCAGCAGGTCGAGGCGGCTCTTCTTGCGTTCCCGCGTGCCGGTGAAGGCATCGAGCACGCCGATGCCTGCGCCGGTGGACAGGCCGAAGCTGTCCACCGTGACCACGCCGTCGCGGTCCATGATGTAGACCAGCGGCACGTTCATCACCGAGGTCTTGGCGCCCGCGCCGGCCGTGATGTCGCCGCCCGACGTCCACATCAGGATGTCGCCGCCGCCCAGCGTGAAGACGCGCGAGATGCCCAGGTCGATGTTGCGGTCGGCCACGATCTGCACATCGCCGCCGCGGCGCGTGATGACACCGCCATTCCTTGCATCGCCAGGCTCGGTCACCGAATCGCCGATGGTGACCGCGCCATACGGCGCCAGCAGCGTGATGCTGCTGCCCGATTGCGTCTCGACCAGCCTGGAATTGAGCGCAACACGCCCGCCGGCGGAACCATCGCCCGCACGCGGCGCGCCACCCGCGGGAAACAACCGGCCCATGGCGTCATAGCCGCGCGTGTACTGCTGGAAGCGCTTGCTGCCGGGGTCGTTGTAGTCGATGCCCGTGGCACGCAACTCGTCGATCAGCACCTGCTGCAGGAACGCGTTGCGCGTGGGTGCGGGCAACGCCGCGAGCAGCGCCAGCCGGTTGGAGGGCGTCACGCCGTCGATGCCCTGGCGCGCGAGGAACTCGTCGAGTTCGCGCTCGTACGTATGCACCACCTTGCCGGCATTGGCCGCGTTGGACAGGCCGACCGACGGGTCCGCCAGGTTGGCCGGGTCCAGGTAGCGCCTTGCAAAGCCGTCGTAGTCGACGCCCTGCGCCGTGCCGGCAATGACGTGGATGTCGGCGCTGCGGTCCGGCAGCGCGAGATTGATGGCGCCGGGCGCCCCGCCTCGCTCCGCCATGTTGCCGCGCGCCTGGATGCTGCCGTTGCCCTTCAGCTCCATCTCGAAATCGCGGCCGGCCTCCAGCCAGAGCTCGCCTTCGCCGAGGATGGAGATGCGGGGGTTCAGCAGATCGCGGCCCGCGACCAGCCGCGAAACCTGGCGCGGGTTGTTGTTCTGCGCCACCACCGCCGAGCGAAGAATGTCCCGGCCGGCATACACGTCGACCGGCTTGGGCGAGACCAGGCTCCAGCCGTCGGCAAGATTCAGGGTATTGCCGATGGAGCCCGACAGCGCGACCAGCCGCACCGGCGCGGTGTCCGCGGCATGCAGCGGCGTGAAGCCCCGGTAGAAGTTGTTGCCCATCACGGCAAGCGCATCGGTCTCGATGGGTTCGACGCCGTAGCTGTAGATGCCGGCCGTCGTCATGGGTGCCGACATGCCGCGCACATAGGGTGCGGCAATGTCGAGCAGCCTGATCGACTGCGAGATGTCGGCGCCATAGTTGACCGACAGGTTCCGGTTGGCGAGCAGCTCCAGCGTGCCCGTGGGCGAGGCCGCGAGCGTCAAGCCGAAATCGCGCTGCACCACGAAAGGCTGCACGGTCGTGTCGCCCGTTGCGGCAACAAGGCGCAGTGCACCCGGCGCGATGCGCGAACCGGCCAGCACCGAGAGCGGCGCATGCGGGAAAAAGCTGGGCAACTCCATGAGCACCCGCCACTCGGCCTTGCCCGTGCGGCTGACTTCGGCCGAGGCCCAGGCGTTGTCCAGGTAGCGCAGGTTGCCGCCCAGCGAAACGGCATTCAGCGCGGTGCGCGGCGTGTTGCTGTAGAAGGCCGAGCCTCGCGCTTCGGCGTTGCTGTTGCCGGAGCAATTGCCGACCAGGTTCTCGCAGACCTGGCCCTGCATCGCCGGATCGAACGCGGCTTCGATGGCCAGGTGCCCACCGGCCGTGACGCGCGCCTGTGCGTCCATCAGCCCGAACAGCGGGTTCAATGAACGCAGTTCCGGCGCCTCCCACTGCCCGCGCCGCACGGCGGTGATGTCGCCGCCGGCGCCGACATTGCCG
Organism: Variovorax sp. KBW07; assembly: GCF_003852515.1. GTDB lineage: Bacteria > Pseudomonadota > Gammaproteobacteria > Burkholderiales > Burkholderiaceae_C > Variovorax. Next base: position 36,898 of record NZ_QAJK01000145.1, read on the forward strand.
GCCGCCGCCACGTCGGCACGGCCACGCCCCAGCACGAACACGCCGCCCTGCACGTCGCCCGCGGCGCGAAGGTCGAGATTGCCGCCGCCGCGGATCACGATGTCGCCGTCCCCCGCATGGCCGCCCACCGGCGTGGTCATGTGGCCGGTGGTCGGGATGGCCACCGCCAGGTCCTTGATGTTGCGGCCCGCGTTGACGGCCACGTTGCCGCCGCCCAGCGCACCGACGCCCGACTCGAAGTTGCGGAACACGACCGACCAGCTCGTCTGGTCGATCACCTGCGAAGCCTCGGGCACGCCGCTCCACGAGGCCGCGCCGTGGCGGTACAGCCAGGCCGAAGTCGTCTGCCTGACGAGCGGCGCGGCAATGTCGCGCCCCGCGCTCAGGACGATGTCGCCGCCCAGCGTCGGGAACTCGCCGATCACGCGGTCGCCCGGTGAGAGTTTGCTGGTGCTGTACAGCGAACCGTCGAAGCCCGCGGCGGTGGCCGCCCTGGCGCCGGCGGTGTAGATCACGGCGGCGTTGTCGGCCAGCAGCAGGTCGCGGCCAGCGTTGATGCGCAGGTCACCGGTGCCGGTGCGAACCATCTGGCCGGCGGCCAGGCGAATGTCGCGCCCGCTGTCCATCTCGAAGCTGAAGGAGCGCCCGCTGTCGAGCACGGCATCGCGCGCGGCACTCGCAAAGCCGTCGCTCAGCGTCGCGTCGATGCGCAGGTCTCCCGCCGCCACCAAACCGAGGTAGCCGGCGCCCTGGAGCCCGCCAAGATCGATGTTGGAACTGACCGTCAGGTCGCCGGCGCTGCGCACGCGCATGCCGGCGCCCACGTCCCAGCCGGCCACGGGCGTGGCGCCTGCCAGCCAGGCCGATGCATCGCCCAGCAGGCGGCTTGCCATGGCGGCGTCGATCTCGGTGGCGCTGTAGTCCTGCATGCCGACCAGCGTTTGCTCGCGTGCACCCTGCACCGTGGCGTGGGTGTCGGCCGCCACGGCATTGCCGTTTCGGGCCGCACGCACCATCACGCGACCGCCGCCTTCGCGTCCGCCCGACACGTCGACCAGCGCGCCGCCGGCCATCGACACGCGGCCACCATCGGCCACCAGTTCGACCGAGCCGCTGGCGGCTTGCGCCGTCGCGGCTCGCGCCTCGATGCGTGCCGTGCCGTCCAGCTGCACGCCGTTGCCGCCGATCAGCCGCACACGGCCGCCGTCGGGCGTGTCGCGGTCTTCGTTGCCACCGGCGGCGATGGTGCCGCCGATGCGCACCTGGCCCGCGTCCGCGCGCAAGGTCAGCTGGTTCGCATCGATGCGCTCGCCCGTCGCCAGCACGATGTCCTGCCCGCGCAGGCGCAGCTCGCGCGCCTTGTTGAAGGCGCCAACATTCAGGGCGGTGTTGAGCGCGGAAAAATCGGTGGTGAGCGCGTCGAGCGTGAAGCGGCCCCTGCCGTACCCGGCGTTGGCGTTGCCGAGCAGCCGGCCCGCCAGCGTGGCATGGCCTCCGGCCTTGACCTGCAAGCCGCCGGCAGCACCGCCACGCGCACTGCCCGACACATCGAGCACCGCGCTCGGAGCAACTTCGACATCACCGGTCGCGCTCAGCGACAACTCGCCGCCCGGCGCAAATTTGGCGACGTCGCGGAAATCGATCGCGCGGCCCGAAACGTCGAGCACCGCTTGCGCACCCAGCGCCAGGTTTCCGCCTTCCGCGCGAATGTCGAGCCGGCCTGCGTTCATCGCGATGCGGGTGTCGATGAGTGCCTGGCCGCCCGACAGCATCAGCTTGCCGCCCAGCGTTCCCGCGGGCAGGGCCTCATGGCCCGGCGACACGCTGCCCGAGCGCAATGCCAGGCGGCCCGTGGCGCGCAAGGCATGGTCCGAGGTCATGCGGACTTCGCCGGTCAATGCATCGATGTCGCTCCCGGCGGCCACGCGGCCGGTGGACAGGTCCACGTCGCCGTTCACGGTGAACGCGCCCTGCCCGCGCAGATGCACGTCGCCCGCGCGGCCGGTCAGCGCGGCGTAGCCAGCCAGGCTGGAGATGCCAGGGCCGAAGACCAGCCTGTCGACGTCGAGCGCAAAGACGCCGCCACCGCCACCGCCAACCACCGGCGGCGTGGCCACGCCATCGCCGCTGTTCTTCAGGGTCAGCTCGCGCACGGCGAGATGCGCATCGTCGCCCTGGCCCTGCAGCAGCGCGGTGTCGAGCGTCAGCGCCGACAACGTCGCGTTGCCGCCGCCATCGCGCGAACCCAGCACGAAATTTCCGTAGAAGTTGATCGACTCATGTCCGCGCAGCACGAGGTTGGTCGAGCTTGCCAGCCGCTGCACGGTGGACACGCCGAGCGTGGTGCCGCTGGTGCCCTTCGGCACCGCGCCCAGGTTGATGCGCACGGCAGCGAGGTCGAGCGACGCAGTGTCGAGCAAGGCGCTGTCTGCCAGCACCAGGTCCTTCGTGACGTCGAAGCTCAGCGAGCCCGGCGTGCGCATGACGACGTTTTCGCCGATCAGGAGCGAGCCCGTCGCGCCGCTGGCGCCCTTGCGGGAAATGTCGACGCTCGCGCCCGGCGACAAGCGAAGGAATGCGCCGTCGCCGGCCAGTGCCAACGGAATCGCGCTGCCCTTGCCGGCCGCATCGTTGGTCACCAGCATCGCGCCGTCGCCGATGGTCAGTGCCCCGGTGGCTGTCAGCAGCAACTCGGCGCCGGTGTAGCGCGTGCCGCCGACCACCAGCACGTCGCTGGCCGTGGTGGTGACGGCGAGCTTCGTGTCGGCCGGCTTTGCGTCGTTGCTGGAAGTGCGCGGACGCATGCCGCCCAGCAAGATGCTGCCGGCGCCCAGTGCGCCCAGCTTGCCCGCATCGACCTGCAGGTAGCCGGCGGGCACGGGCACCGATGCGCCATCGCTGGTCAGCGCGATCTTCGGCGAGGAGATGTCCAGCAACCCGCGCTGGCGGCCCGCGCCGGCATCGAAGCGAACGGTGCCGTCGAGGTTCAGTGCCTGGGTCGCGGCCATCACGACCGAGCCCGCATCCGCCGCCGTGCGCACCGGCACCCTGGCGGACGCGGCCATTTCTTCCACGTTGCGGTTGAACGACGTGGTGGCGATCTCGCTGTATTGCTGCCACGTCTTGCCGTCCATCAGCAGGAAGCTGCCGTAGGCCGCATCGCGCACCGGTGTGTTCGCCACGGCCCGATAGCCGCTGACGACCATGGCGCCGTCGGCGCGTGCGGTGGCGGCCACGGGCGAGGCCGTGCCGCCAGCACCGCTCATGGGCTTCACCAGCATGCCGCCGTCCAGCGCCGCATAGGCCGCCGGCAACAGCGTGTAGTAGCCCGCCTTGAGCCCCGGCGCGGCCTCCAGCCACACGGAATCGCCGACCTTCAGGCGCGGGTCGTACTGGCCTTCGTTCTGCCCCAGCGGCGCGGGTGCGTTGCCCAGGCTCGGCAGGACGGCGAAATAGCCGGCAGCCTTTGCCAGCAGGTTCTGCGAACCGCGATTGCCGCCGGTGAACCGCAGGCCGAGCAGGTCGCCGCCGCCCGACACGTCGACCACCGCGCCCTGGGCCAGGTCCACCGTGGGGCCGCTGAGCGTGACCGACTTGGTGGCGGTCTGCCCCGCTGCCCGGTAGGGCATGAACGCCGATTGAGCCGTCACGCCGTCGGCAAATCCATACAGCGCGGTCGCGCCTTCGAGCGACACCGAGGTCAGGCTGCCGGGCCGCAGGCGCAGGCTTTCGCTCGCCTCCAGCCGGATCTGCCCCTGCGGTGCGCGCAGCACGCCGGCCTGCTCGATCACCGGGGCGCGCAAGGTCAGGCGCTCGCCGAAGGCCAGCGGCACCGGCGAGGCGGCGCCGTTGGACACGACCTCGATGGCGGCGCCGGAACGAACCAGGAAGCCGGGGTCGCTGTCCGAGCGGTCGAACTGGACGCCCTGGCCCGACATCGCATACACCTGCGCCGCGCTGAACGACAGTGCACCGCCCGACATGATGCCGCCCGTGGTGCTGGTCCCGGGCAGGGGCACCTCGCCGCCGATCGACAGGCCGGATACCAGCCGGATATCGCCGGACGAAATGAACGCGGTGCGTCCGAACCCGCCGCTGCCATGTGGCAGCGCATCGGTGGGATCGCAACTGCTGCAGCCAAGCTGCAGATAGCCGCCGAGGTCGATCAGGTCGGCGCGCACCGTCAGGCTGCCGTTCAGGTCTGTTGCAAACGGCCGGATCTCGACGACGCCATCGGTGCCGCCGTTCCATGCCACATAGGCCGCGGCAATTTCCACATTGCCGCCGGCCGCCGTCGAACGCTGCAGTTGCGGCGTGGTCAGCGTGATCGAGCGGCGCGCCTTCAGCGACACATCGCCGTCGAACACGATGCCCGCATCGACCGGGCCCCGGCTGGTGCCCGGCGTGGCAAGCGCCAATTCGTCCAGGCCCGAGCGGTTGATGCTGTCGGCCACGATCGTGAGCCCCGGGGCGGAAAAATCGCTGCCCTTGCCTACCTCCGCAATGCCTGCGCCGGACTGGCGCAGCAGCAGGCCGTCCAGCGCGGAGGTGCTCACGGCAAGCCTGCCGCCCCGTCCGCTGCTGCCGCCCGGTGCCAGGCGCAGGTCGCCCGCGATCAACCCCGCCTGTGCAAAGACTTCGATGGCACCGGCATCGCCATCGGCCTCGCGCGCAACGTAGGGCCGCGTGCCCCGGTCGCCGAGAAGGCGGTTGCCCGTGCCGTGGAAGAGGTCCACCACCCCATGGCTGCCCGACACGTCGAGCACGGCGCCCCGGCCGACCATCAGCCAGGGCGATAGCGCGGTCGATCCGATTTCGATCGTTCCGCCCGCCACCAGCGAACGCCGCTCGTCGCCGTTCACCATGACCGACTTCTGGTAGCCCGGCGCCAGCAGTTGCGCATGCTCGCCGATGCGCACGCGCGGCGGTGTCTCGGCATCTTCGGCAATGCCGTAGGGCGCGATGCGGATCGCTCCGCCGGGCGTCGAGACGGTGCCGCCTGCGAACACGTCCGTCAACGAATCGAGCAGCACGCGCGAGCCCGCCTCCATGCGAATGACGCTGCCTTCATCGAGCGACAGCTTGCCGGGGTTGGTGGCCACCGTGTTCCAGTGGATGTTGTTTCGGCTCGCACCCGTCATGTGCAGCGGCCGGCTCGCGCCGTCTTCCGCGAATTCGGCGGGCGCGGTCGACAGGATCAATTCCATCGGACTGCGCTGGCCTTCGGGCAAGGCGGAGGAGTTCACCAGCGCGACACCCGAATTGGGCTGCGTTGCCAGGCTGGCCAGGCGCGCGCCGCTTGCAATATTGGCCGGGGCGGACAGCACCAGCTTGTCGGTGGTCGGCGCGACCACCGTGCCCGACGTGACCGACAGGCCCCACGCACCGCTCAGGCCGTAGCTGGAAAAACCGCCTTGCGTGAAGAAGGCCGAGCCGATCACCCGGGGTGCCACCACCTCCACGGATTGCTGCAGCGTGGTTCCCGCCGGCAGCCGGGTGCCCCTGGGCAACGCGAGTGCCGTGGCAAGAACGCCGGCCGGCTGCACCAGGCGCGCCGTACCGCCGGTCGGAACGCCGTCCGGAAAGACATTCGATGGGGCCACGAATCCGGCCGGCAGCGCCAGCTCCGAGTAGACGATCTGCGTGCCCCGCGCGATGGTGGTGCCGGGCTCGTAGTAGTTGTACACCTCGTCGTACAGGTACACGCCCTCGGGCACCACCCAGTCGGCCTGCGTCACCACCGTGCGCTTGGAGAAGTCGGCCTCGGCGGGCTGCGCGAGCCTTGCATCCGGCGGCAGCATCCACTGGCCCCCGGCATCCTTGGTGCCGTTGTAGAACAGGTCGGACAGCAGGCGCGTGCCGGCCACGACGCGCGTGTCCGTGGCAAGCCGCAGTTCGCGCGGCGCCTTGACGCCGGCATCCAGCACGCTGCCGGCCTCCGCGGGCAGGTCGGACACCAGCACCTCGTAGGGCGTGTTGACCGTGAGCCGCCCGCCCTTGCCCAGCGCATGGCCGGCCAGCGTGCCGTTCATTTCCAGCCGGCCTTCCGGCGGCTGGCTGACGTTGGGCACGGCATTCATGAACGGCGTGCCGTTGTCGAGCAGGATGGCGCCGCCGTTGCCCACCGTGAGCGTCTTGCCGTCCACGCCCAGGCGCCCGCCACCGCCGACGTCGATCAGCGAGCCCTTGTCCAGCAGGATGTTGTGGCCCACCAGTTCCACCGTTCCGCCGTTGAGCACCGGTGGCTGCGGCAGCTTGCCGGCGCGCACATCGGCGAAGTCGTTGCTCCAGCGCCCCGCGGTGTCGATCACGCCGGTGGCGCCCAGGTGGAAGGTGGGGCGCATCGGCTGGGGAATGTCGTCCCAGTTGTTGTCGGTGCCGGCGGCTCCCAGCAACGGGGCCACCAGGTTCTCGATGTGCACCGATCCGCCCGGCGCGCGGATGGTGCCGTCGATGCGGCTCTGGCGGCCGGTGAAAGCCAGCGACCCGTAGTCGCCAAGGTTCATGGTGACGCCCTGGCCCACCGTGAGGACGCCGGCGGGCCCGGTCGGAAACGAGACCTGCTGCTTGCCGTCCGCATCGAAGGAGACCCTGGGGTCGCTGGTGCGCCCGCTCGACAGCCTGACGGTGCCGAAGGTGTGGCCGTCGAAGAACGAGGCCGGCAGCACGTGCTCGTGCGCCACGATGCCATCGACCAGCGATGCGGCGCCCTTCGCGTAGTCGAACAGCGCGCTGTCGAACTGGAAGCCGTCGCCCAGCAGCGGCGCGCGGTCGGCAATGGTGATGTTGCCCCCGAACGGATCGGCCACCGGGTCGGTCAGCCCGCGCCGGGTGTGAAACCACAATTGCGCGGCGGCGGGCCGTTCGCGCCAGGCGCGCGTGACGTCGGTCACGCCGGCACCCTTGGGCGCATCGACCTGTTGCCGGCCGCGAACGACATCGGCGCGCACCTCACCCTCGAACAGCCGCACCATGTCGGGGTAGTGCTGCCGGGTGCCTCCGCCGTTGTCCGCCCGGTTCGAGAGCTCGATGACGAGGGAGCCCGCGGCCCGGCCCTCGTCGTAGCCGACCTCGAAATGCGGCTGCGAGCCGAACATCGGCGATGCATAGGTGGTCGACACACCCCAGCGCCGGTGCGACGACACGAACTGGCCGGCCAGCGTGTAGGGCACATAGGCACTGGCCTGCTCGATGCCGATGCGCTGCCCGCCCGGACCGATCAGTTGCGTGCTCCGCGTGAAGCCGTCGAGGTAGCGCACGCTGCCGCCCGAGAGATCGATGACGGAGCCCTGCCGGGCGATGATTTCCGCGGCGCTCATCGAGATCGTGCCGCCAGTGGTCATGAACTCGTTCACGTCGCGCTGGATCAGCCCGAGGTAGCCCGACAGGTCGGCAATGCCGCTGCCATCGACCAGCTTGCCCGCCCGACGTGGATCGAAGAAGACCTTGCTGCCGCGCAGGCTGCTGTCGCGCAGCACGGGGTTGTCGCGCAGCTCGTTCGCGCGCAGTTCGCCCTGCAGCGCATTGCGTTCCATTGGCAGCTCGACGCCGGCCAGGCCGGCGACGTCCACCACGGCGCCACGGCCCATGTAGATGCGCGAGGTATTCGACTGCGTGAAATCCGCAAAGGGCCAGCCGGTCGGCTCCGTCGTGAACTTGACGGAGCCTCCGGGCGCATACACCCGGGCAGCGTCTTTCAGCAGGATCTGGTAGCCGTAGACCTCCAAGTCGGACGGCTTGTACGGGTTGCCCGTCACCTTCTGGCCGCTGTCGTCGGGCAGGATCGCGCTCAGGCTGCCGCTGCCGAAATGCACGTCGCCCACCATCAGGCCGGTGGTCCACGCCGTGCGGTAGCCGGCCACGCTGCCCAGCGCCCCGCTGTAGGCACTGAGGATGATCGATCCCTGCGCCTCGGCGCCATGCGTGACGGCAAGCACGCCGTCCTGCGCGATGTTGGCGCCGCGCAAGGTGACGTTGCCGCGCGTGGCCTGGAGCAGCCCGCTGTTCGTGACCTGGCCGCCGCGGTCCACCGTGATCGCATAGCCGCGGATGGGTGTGTCGGAAAGGTCGCCGCGCTCGTAGCGCGTGGTGCCCGCCGACAGCGACATGGCCCGGCCCGCCGCCATCAGCACCTGGCCGTCGGGCGCGGACACCGTGCCTTCATTGACCACGTTGTGGCCCACCAGCAGCGCCTGCCCGTACCTGCCCGTCGAAATCTGCGCGCCGGCCTCGACCGTGACGCCATCGCCCTTCGCATACACCTCGCCCCGCTTCGCGCGGTCGGTGATCTCGTTGAGGTTGGTGCCGTCGCTGAAGGTCAGCGGGTAGTTGCCGCCCGAGCCGGCCATGCCCGGCAACGGCGGACGCGACAGCAGGCCGTCGCTGAACACCTTGTCGCGCGCGGCCGTCTTTGCCTTCGCCCATTGCGTGGCGCTCATGCCGGCGGGTTGCCCGTCCTCGATGTCGGCGCCGCCGTAGAAATCGAGCGCCGACGCCACCAGGCTGCGCGTGTTCACCTGGCTGCTGCCACTGAACACGATGCCGTTGCGGTTGACCAGCATCACCGTGCCGTCGGCCTTGATCTGCCCGCGAATCTGGCTCGGGCGCGCCTGCGGATCGTTCACGCGGTTCAGCACCGCCCAGTCGGGCTGCTGCTGGAACTGCACCACGGTGTTCTTGCCGACGTTGAAGGTCTCCCAGTTGAGGATGGCCTTGTCGGCCGTCTGCCGGATCGCCACGTGGGCCTTGCCTTCCGCGCCGGTCTGCACCGGCGCATTGGCGTTCGTCCAGCCTGCCGTGAGGCTGTTGGTGTCCACCTTGAGGCCGCCTTCGGCCAGGCCGTCGGGCACGCCGGCGTTGCCATTGAGCGCCGCCTGGCGCGCGGCGGACTGCGCAGCCTGCTGGGCCGCCACCGCCTGCGCGGCCGAGGCCAGATTGCCGATGGAACGCTGCACCTGTGCGTTGATGCGCTGCTGGTCCGGCGAAGGGTTGAGGCTCGACGCCGCCTGCCCGTTCAGCAGCCGCCCGGTCATGGCCGCGGCATTCTGGTTCGCGCCCTTGCTGGCGAACCAGGCCGCGCCCAACGCCTGCTGGGCCTGCGCGGCCTGCATCGAGCCGCCGGCCGCCAGCATCAGCATGAGCGCATGCGCCAGCGGCTTCAGGCGCGCGCGAAGCGGCACTTCGCGCTCGGCCTGTGTGCGATGGCCCTGCCCTTCTGGCGGGTGGCTCGCGGCAAGGGTTGCTTTTTTCTCTGGGCCTGGGCGGTCAACGGACATGGAAGATTTCTTTCACGGATGGCGGTGCACGGTTCACGCAACGGTGGCGGGGATCGCTCCCCGGCCTCCTGCTCGTGACGTGTTCTCGCAACCGGAAACTGCCATCTTCGGCCCGCTTTTTTTATGACATCGCTGTCACACGGCCTCAGCTCAGCAGCACCATCCCGCCTGGCAGCCTGCGCACGTGCGCACCGAAGGCTTCCTCGATCCTGTCGATTGCCTGGTCCAGGTGCGCGATGCGGAACTTGCCGCTCACCCTGCGCTCGCCGAGCTGCGCGTTCAGCAGCACCACGCGGCCCGGCCGGTAGCGATTGATCTCGGCAACGGCTTCGGCCAGCAACGTGTCGCGGAACACCAGTGCACCGCTGCGCCAGGCCGACGCGGCATGCGCCGTCGTCCGCGGCGCGACCGCGTGGGCGTCGTAGGTCAGTTGCTCGCCCGCCGCCAGCGCGAACGTGCCCGACGGATGGCGCAGTTGCGCGCCGCCGCTCACGCAGGTGACGCACACGCTCGCGGGCAGGAGGCGCACCTCCACTTCGCCCCGCTCCATTCGCACGCGGCCGTTGCGCCCGACGATGTCGATCGCGCGTTCCGTGCCGTCGCTGGAGAGGGCCAGCTCTCCCGAGCGCAGCGCGATCTCGCGCCGCTCGCCCGTCGCATCGACGCTCAGGCTGGACTGCGTGTTCAGCACGACCTGAATGCCGCCCCGCAGATCGATGCGGCGCTGCTCGCCGACGGCGGTGCGGTAGTCCGCGCCAAGCTCCGACAACGAAGGCCACAGGCCCAGCGGTGGATACACCAGCGCCGTGGCCGCCGCGGCACCGGCGGCCGTCAGTGCGCCGCCGAGGAACGCGCGGCGCGCGGGGCTCCTGCGCCCGGCAGGCGCAACGGCGTCGCGCGGATGCGCCGCGCGAAACAGGCGCCCCGTTTCGCCCAGTTCATGCCAGGCGCTCCTGGCGCGTTCGAAGGCCTGCGCGTGCGCCGCATCCGCCGCGCACCACTGCCGCAGGCTTTGCGCGTCGCGCGTGGTGGCCCGCCCGGACTGCAGCCACAGCACCCAGGCGTCGGCCTGTTGCTGGACGGAGGAAGCCCCTGAAGGTGGAATGATGTCGGCCACGTCTACTGCTCCATCCAGACAAGACGTGTGCACGTCGAAAAAACTGCCATCGGATTCATTCGCGCCTCATGCGTTGCAGGCAGAAGGCATAGCCTTTTTCCAGTTCGCGATCGACCGTGCGCAGGGAGATGCGGTAGCGCTCGGCCAGCTTCTCGCGCGACGTGCCGTCCAGCCGCACGGCCAGCAATATCTCGCGCTGGCGGCGCGGCAGTGCCTCCAGGTCTTCGAGCATCAGCGCCAGGTCTTGCCGGCCCTGCGCGATCTGCTGCGGCCCCGGCGCGGGATCGCTCATTTCAAGCAGGTCGTCGATTTCGCCGGTGGTCAACCGACGCTCCGCGGTGCGCATGTCGTCGACGGCAATGTGGAATGCCATGCGGTAGAGGTAGGCCACCGGATGGGCGACCGAAGTGATTGCGCTTTCCGCCGCGCTCGCGTCCTCGCTCTGGAGGCGAAGGTAGGCATCGTGCAGCGCGTCGCTGGCCTGGTCGGCATTGCCCAGGCGGTAGCTCAGGCGCTTCTTGAGTTCGTCGTAGTGCGCGACGAGCGACTCGCGCAGCGAGGACAGCTTGCTTGCCGGCATGCTTCAGCGGCGCAAGGAAAGAAGTGCCCGCGAGCGCGGCGCAGTGCACGGCCTAGCCAATGCAGTCTCCGGCACGCGGCATGACCAGCAGCGTGAGCGGTTGCCTGACCTGCAACTGCGGTGCGAGCGCCGGCAGCGACATCCCGCGCAAGAGCGACGCCATGCGCGCATCGCGCTCGGCCGATCCGCTGCCGTCCAGCAGATGCACCTGCCTGACCGCGCCCGAGGCGTCGATCCACAGGCTCAGTGCCACGCGGTAGTTGCCGGGCGCCGTCAGCGAGTCGGTGCAGAAGGCCTTGCGCACGCCGGCCTGCACCAGCCCGTAGTAGGCCTCGCGGGATTCGGGTGTGCCAAGTGCATCGGATGCATCGGGTGCATCGGACGAATGCACCGTGGCTTCTTCGGGCTTCGACGTTGCCCGCATCAGGGTGAAGGTGTTGTTGTCCGCGGCGTAGCGCAGCGCCAACCCGCTGGCCGAGAGCATCTGCCGCAACGCCGCCTGAGGCGTCATCGGGCCCGAGACCTCGACCGACACCAGCCCCCGGGTGATGGCGCTGTCGTACAGGCCCGACTGGCCGGTGGCCGTCATGAACTGCTCCAGCGCGGCCTGCAATGGCTGCGACGGCAGCGCGAACGACATGGGTTCGGCCTGCGAAGACGGAAGTCGCGAAGGTGGCGGAGATGGCGCAGATGGCGCGACCTGCGCGGCGGCGCCCGCCAGCGTCATGCATTCGACAAGCGCGAACGCCATGATCGATGCCATTCTTCCCGCCATAGCGACCATTCCACAGAGATCGTCCCGCCTGCGGCGCAACGCTTGCCGTGCGGGTCAGGACGAAAAAAAGCGCATTCTGCGTAGGATTTATGACAGTTCTGGTGCTGGCCGGCGAAGCGCACCACGGCACCACGGCACCACGGCGTCATCGTCCGTCCGCCCGCCCGTCCGCCTGGATCAGATCACCAGCCGCCGCCCGGCCCCCGGCTCGCGCTCGAGCAATGCCTTCAGGCGGCTCAGCGCGTCCGCCAGCAACGCACGCCCGCGCACCGCCCCCAGCGAGAGCCGCACCGCGTTCGGCGGTGACGGCTCGGCCCCCGGCGCGAACGCGACCGACGGCGTGACCGACAGCCCTTCGGCCAGCGCGGCGCGCGCCAGTTCGGGCGCCGTCCAACGGGCGGGCAGCGCATGCCAGATGTGGATGCCGCGGCCCGACTCGCGCAGCGGCATGCCCAGGATGCCGCTTGCAAGGTCGTGGCGGCCCCAGCTCTCCGCGCGCACGCGGTCGAGCAGATGCCGCGCCGAGCCGTCGTGCACCCATTGCGTCGCCAGCGCGGTGGGCAACGGCGACGCCATGAGCGCGAACGAGCGCAAGGCGTTCAGGAAGCTCGCCTCGTCCTGCCCGGCCGGCATGAGCACATAGGCGGTTCGCAGCCCCGGCGTGATGCACTTGGAGAGCGTCGATATGTAGTAGGTCGACGCGGGCGCCCAGCAGGCGACGGGCTCGGGCGCCTGCTCTTCGAACAGCCAGTAGGGGTCGTCCTCGATGATCCGCAGCCCCTTGCGCTGCGCCACCTTCGCCAACGCCTTGCGGCGCGTGGCGGACATGGTGCGGGCCACGGGGTTCTGGATGGTCGGGTTCAGGTAGAGCACGGTCGCGCCCCGCGCATCGCATGCCTGCTCCAGCGCGCCGGGCCGCATGCCGTCTTCGTCGGTAGCCACCGCCACCACGCGGCGGCTCAGGCTCTCGGCTACGGAGATCAACCCCGGGTACACCAGCGGCTCGGCAAGGATGGTGTCGCCGGGCCGCGTCAGCGCAAGCACCAGCGCGGCCAATGCCGACTGGGCGCCGGGGCACACCGCGATGCGCGACACATCCAGCGGCCCGAACATGGGCTCGAGCCACCGGCAGCCCGCCATGCGATCGGCGCGGCTGCCACCGCCCGCGTGGTAGGTCATGAGCAGGTCGGCGTTGTTGCGCGCAAGCACTTCGGCCAGCCCTTTCCGCAGGAACGAGGACAGCTCCACGCCCTCGGGTGCCGGCGGCATGTTCATGCTCAGGTCGATGCGCTGCGCGAAGTCCACCGCCGGCGCGGACACGAAGGTGCCGCTCGGCCCGCGCGATTCCAGCAGGCCCCGCTCCTTGGCCTCGGCGTAGGCGCGGGTCACGGTGGTGAGGTCCACGCCCAGCAGTTCGGCCACGCGGCGCTGCGGCGGCAGCCGGTCGCCGGGCTGCAGCTGCCCTTCGGCGATGGACCGCTCGATCAGCGAAAGGATGCGCAGGTAGCGCGAGCCCTTGCCCGCGCCGAAGACCTCGACCCATGTACGTTCGACCGGAATGTTCATGTATGGATTATGTATGAGTCACTTTGCCTAATTCTTTCCAACTTCATAGGCAAATAGTATCCAGACATATCCGCCACATAAACCCATACATAGGGTGTTTCTTGTATGCCTCCAAATGACAGCCCCGCACCGGTGCGGGGCCACAGATCCGCCGTGCGCCAATCCGCCGGGCGTGCCACCCGCGCCGGCCGCGCCGCCCGCTGGAGCAGCCTCGGGCTGCTCGTGCTTCTCTCGGGCTGCGGCATGACGCTGTTCGATCCCAAGGGCGACATCGGGGTGCAGGAGAAGACCCTCATCGTCGTGTCGCTGGGGATCATGCTGGCCGTGGTCGTTCCAGTCATCGTGCTCACGCTGTGGTTTGCCTGGCGCTACCGCGAGACCAACACGCAAGCCGTGTACGCGCCCAAGTGGGCGCATTCGACGCGCATCGAGGTCGTGGTGTGGGGCGTGCCGTGCGTCATCGTCGCGTTTCTCGCGGTGCTCATCTGGCGCACCACCCACTCGCTCGACCCCTACAAGCCACTGGTGTCAGAGGTTGCGCCCCTGCGCGTGGAAGTGGTGGCCATGAACTGGAAGTGGCTCTTCATCTACCCGGACTATGGCGTGGCCAGCGTCAACCAGCTTGCCGTGCCCGTCGACACGCCCATCGCTTTCAAACTCACCGCGCATTCGCTGATGAATTCCTTCTTCATTCCCCAGCTGGGCAGCCAGATCTACGCCATGCCCGGCATGCAGACACAGCTGCACCTGATCGCCAACCACGCCGGCGCCTACGACGGCATGTCCGCCGCCTACAGCGGCCACGGTTTCTCGGGCATGAACTTCAAGGCGTCCGCCATGTCGCGCGGCGACTTCGACGGCTGGGTCGCGCAGGCAAGAAAGTCGAGCGAAACACTCTCCATGGACACCTACCGCAAGCTGGAAGTGCCCAGCGTCAAGACCCCGCCGGCCACCTACGCGCAGGTAGAGAACGGCCTGTTCAGCGCCATCCTCAACCAGTACATGAGCATGAGCGTGGAAGACATGGCCGCCAATGACATCTGCGGCCCCTCGACGCCGGAGTTCCCGCTGCGCCTGCAGGCCGCGCGGCCCACGATGCCGAGCACGCCGCTGAGCACCACGCTGCCCCAGGCCGCGGTCTCGACCACGACCTCGATGCAGGGCGGAGAGTAAAGCCCATGTCGCTCCTCGGAAAACTCGACCTCTCGGCGGTCCCCCTGCACGAGCCCATCATCATGGGCACGCTGCTCGTGGTGGTGCTGCTCGGCGCGGCGCTGCTCGGCGCCATTACCTACTACGGCAAGTGGCGCTACCTCTGGACCGAATGGATCACCTCGGTGGACCACAAGCGCATCGGCGTGATGTACATCCTGCTCGCGCTGGTGATGCTGCTGCGCGGCTTTGCCGACGCACTCATGATGCGCGTGCAGCAATCGATGGCCAGCGGCGGCGCCGAAGGCTACCTGCCGCCCCACCACTACGACCAGATCTTCACGGCGCACGGCGTGATCATGATCTTCTTCGTGGCCACGCCGCTGATCGTCGGGCTGATGAACGTCATCGTGCCGCTGCAGATCGGCGCGCGCGACGTCGCCTACCCCTTCGTCAACTCGCTGAGCCTGTGGCTCGGCGTGGCCGGCGCGGCGCTGGTGATGATGTCGATGTTCGTCGGCGACTTCGCCGCCACCGGCTGGGTGGCCTACCCGCCGCTCTCGGGCATCGGCTACAGCCCGACCGTGGGGGTCGACTACTACATATGGTCGCTGCAGGTCTCGGGGCTGGGAACCACGCTCACGGGCATCAACTTCATCGTGACCATCTGGCGCATGCGCGCACCCGGCATGACGCTGATGAAGATGCCGGTGTTCACCTGGACCGCGCTGATCACCAACATCCTGATCGTGGCCATCTTCCCCGTGCTCACCGCCACGCTGGCGCTGCTGACCATGGACCGCTACCTGGGCATGCACTTCTTCACGAACGACCTTGGCGGCAACGCCATGATGTACATCAACCTGATCTGGATCTGGGGCCACCCCGAGGTGTACGTGCTGATTCTTCCGTGCTTCGGCGCGTTCTCCGAGATCATCGCCACGTTCTCGCGCAAGCCGCTGTTCGGCTACACCTCGATGGTGTACGCCACCTCGTCCATCGGCGTGCTGTCGTTCTTCGTGTGGCTGCACCACTTCTTCACGATGGGCTCGGGCGCCAACGTGAACGCGTTCTTCGGGATCATGACCACCATCATCTCGATCCCGACCGGGGTGAAGCTGTTCAACTGGCTGTTCACCATGTACCGCGGCCGCATCCGCTTCCACTCGTCCACGCTGTGGACCATCGGCTTCATGGTGACCTTCGCCATCGGCGGCATGACCGGCGTGCTGCTGGCCATTCCGGGCGCCGACTTCGTGCTGCACAACAGCCTGTTCCTGGTGGCGCACTTCCACAACGTGATCATCGGCGGCGTGCTGTTCGGCTGCCTGGCGGGCATCAGCTTCTGGTTCCCGAAGGTGTTCGGCTTCACGCTGAACGAGTTCTGGGGCAAGGTGTCTTTCTGGTGCTGGCTGGTCGGTTTCTACCTGGCCTTCATGCCGCTGTACGTGCTGGGCTTCATGGGCATGACGCGCCGCATGAACAGCTACGTGGTCGAAGGCTGGCAGCCCTGGCTCATCGTGGCGCTGTGCGGCGCGGTGGTCATCGGCATGGGCATCCTGGCGACCTTCATCCAGTTCTACGTGAGCGTGCGCGACCGCAAGTCGAACCGCGACCTCACGGGCGACCCGTGGGACGGGCGAAGCCTCGAATGGGCCACGGCCTCCCCTGCCCCGTTCTACAACTTCGCGCTGGTGCCGCGCATCGACTCGCTCGAGCCGCACTGGGACGCCAAGGAAGCCGGCACCGCATACAAGCAACCGGCCCGCTATGAAGACATCCACATGCCGCGCAACACCGGCGCCGGCGTGATCGTCTCGGCCTTCGCGCTGCTGCTGTGCTTCGCGCTGGTGTGGCACATGTGGGTGGTTGCTGCGGCCGCGCTGGCCGGCGTGATCGCGGCCTTCGTCTCGCGCACCTACGACAACGACGTGGACTACATCGTGCCGGCATCAGAGGTCGAAGGCATCGAGCGCGAACGCTTCGCGCAACTGAAGGGAGCGACGGCATGAGCACGCTGCACATTGCAGGCCGCCACGCCGTGCGCGCGGTCGACGAACACGGCAAGGCCCACGGCGAAGATCATGGCCACGGCCACGGCCACGGCCACGGCGCCGAGGCCCAGACCACGATGGGGTTCTGGATCTACCTCATGAGCGACTGCCTGATCTTCGCGGTGCTGTTCGCCACCTTCGGCGTGCTCGCGGGGGCCACGGCCAACGGCCCCTCGGGGCGCAGCCTGTTCGAGCTGGAGTTCGTGCTGGGCGAAACCATGCTGCTGCTGCTGAGCAGTTTCACCTTCGGCCTGGCCACGCTGTCGCTGCAGGCCGACCGGGTGCGGCGCGGCACGGCGTGGCTGGTCGTTACCTTCCTTCTGGGCGCGGCCTTCATCGGCATGGAGGTGGTCGAGTTCGCGGAGCTGATCCATCGCGGCGCGGTGCCGCAGTCCAGCGCCTACCTCTCGGCCTACTTCACGCTGGTCGGCACGCACGGCCTGCACGTGGCCTTCGGCCTGCTGTGGCTGGCCGTGATGCTGCACCAGATCCACCACTTCGGGCTCACCCCCGTGACGCGCCGCCGCCTGGCCTGCCTGAGCCTGTTCTGGCACTTCCTGGACCTGGTGTGGATCTGCGTCTTTACCTTCGTCTACCTGCGAGAGTTCACATGAGCGCTTCCCACGCCGCCACCACCAACACCGCGCACGGCTCCCTGAAGAGCTATACCGCCGGCTTCGTTCTTTCCATCGTGCTCACGCTGGCATCGTTCGGCGCGGTGATGCTCGACGTGCTGCCGCGCCAGATGCGCCTGCCCGTGATCGTCATGCTGTGCGTCGCGCAGCTGATCGTGCAGCTGGCCTGTTTCCTGCACATCGGCACGTCGAGCGACCAGCGCTCCAACACCGGCATCTTCATCTGCACGGCGCTGCTGATCGTCATCGTCATTGCCGGATCGCTCTGGGTCATGCACAACGCCAACGAGAACATGATGCCGATGCAGATGTCGCCATCGGATGCGCGCGCCAGGGAATGACGATGCAACCCGGAACCCCCATGCCGCCCGCCATCGACATCCGCAAGCGCAGCCTCAACATCGAGATGATCTTTCACGAGGGCGGGCCGCGCGTCAGCCGCCCCATCCTCGTGGCCTCGGCCTGCGCGGTCATCCGAAACCCCTATGCCGGCCGCTTCGAGGCCGACCTGCTCGGGTTCATGGAAGCGCTCAAGCCCGTCGGCGCGAGCCTTGCCGAAGAGCTGGTGCGTTCACTCGGCAAGGACCAGGTCGAAGCCTACGGAAAGGCCGCCATCGTCGGCGTGAATGGCGAGATGGAGCATGGCGCCGTGTGGCACGAAGCCGGAGGCTGGGCCATGCGGGAGGCGCTCGGCGACCCCAAGGCCATCGTTCCTTCGGTGAAGGCCGTGGCCTGCGCGGGCTACCGGCTGATGGTGCCGCTGCACCACATCCGCGCAGCCTATGTGCGCAGCCATTTCTCTTCCGCAGAGATCGGCATCCAGGACGCGCCGCGCCCCGACGAGATCCTGTTTGCGCTGGTCATGTCGAACGGGGGCCGCATCCATCCGAGGGTGGGCGGACTCGCGGCGCACGAGATCGCGGGCCACGACGGGCAGCGCTAGCTTGCGGCGCGCACGGCCCGGTGCCGGGCGCAGAAAGGCTCAGGCCTTGTCGGCCTTGCCCGCGGCGTTGGCCAGCTTGCCGAGCATGCGGTCCACCAGCCACGGCTGGCGGTTCTGGTCTTCGGCCAGCTCCTTGCGGCGGATGGCATTGCGCACCACGATCGAGCCCACGTAGCGGATGGGCTCCGGCGGAAAGTGGCCGAGCGGCCCGTGCGTCAGCGGGCTGCGCGTCCACGCGTTGTTCTGGTCGAGCACCAGCGACGACAGGATCTGCCCGCCCATGTAGGTCGGCCCCACGCCGTTGCCCGAATAGCCGAAGCCGTAGTAGATGTGAGGCGCGCCGTCGAGCTTGCCGAAGAACGGAAAGCCCGTGACCGAGCGGTCGGACGGCCCGTTCCAGCTGGCCGAGATCGGCGTGCCGCGCAAGGCCGGAAAGAAGGAATGCAGGGCCTGCGTCAGCTCGGTCTCGTAGGGCGAGCGCTCGTCGAACACCTTGGCCATGCGGCCACCCCATGCAAAAGTGTTGCCGCCCTTGCCCAGCATGATGCGGCCGTCCATCGTGCTGCGGTAGTAGTACACGAAGGTGCGCGAGTCGAGCACCGACACGCCATCGGTCAGGCCGATCTGCCGCAGCAGATCGGGGCAGCGCTCGGTGATGACCATGTCGCTCGAGACGATGGCAATGGTCCGCTCGAACTGCGGGAAGGCACTGGCCATCCATGCATTCATCGCGAGCACCAGCTTCTTCGCACGCACGCTGCCGGTGGGCGTGCGCACCACGGCCGGGTGGCCGGTGCTGAAGTCCACCATCGGCGTGCGCTCATGGATGCGGATGCCCATGGCCAGCGCCACGCGCCGCAGCCCGCGCACCAGCTTGCCCGGGTGCACGGTGGCGGCAATGGGCGAGTACACGCCGGCCAGGTTGCGCGCCGAGCCCGACCGCCGCGCCACCTCTTCCGGCGGCAGCGCGTGGTACGAATGAATGCCGCGCGCCTCGAGCGCCTGCATCATCGGATCGAGCGTGCCGATCTGCGCTTGCGACGTGGCGGTGTAGAGCGTGCCGTCCAGCCGCAGTTCGGCGTCGATGCCGTGGGCCTTGCAGAAATCCGCGATGTGCTGCACCGCGGCCTCCGACGCCTTCACGAGGCGCACCGCCTCGTCTTCACCGAACAGGCGGCGCAGCGTCAGGAACTTGGCCGACCACGTGAGCAGGCAACCGCCGTTGCGGCCGCTCGCACCGGCGCCGCAAAGATCGCTTTCGAGAATCACGATGTCGAGCGCCGGCGCCTGCAGCTTGGCCTGGATGGCAGTCCACAAACCCGTGAAGCCGCCCCCGACGATGCAGACATCGGCGCTGTGTTCGCCTTGCAGCGCGGGCGCCAGGTCGCCGTCGTTGAAAAGAGCCTGTTCGATCCAGAAGGGGCGCATGTCGGGCTCTCGGTGTGTCAGGGCTTGCGCCGCATCTCATAGGAAATTTCGGATTCGCGCGCGACGACGAAGCCGAAGCGCTCGTAGAGCGCCTTCGCCGGATTCGCCTTCAGCACGCTGAGCGTGAGGTCGACGCCGGCGCGCGCGGCCTCGCCGATGACTTCGGCCAGCAGGCCGGTGCCGATGCCGCCGCCCTGGTGGCTGGGCGCCAGCTGGATCTGGATGACCACCCACTCGTGCGGGTCGCGCGACACCTTGAGCAGGCCGACCGGCGCGCCGTCGTCCAGCAAAACCTGCGCGCACTCGAAGCGATGCATCAGCCGCGCCATGTGGTGCGCGTCGCTCACTTCGCCGCCTGAAGCGAGCACGTGGCCGTTCATCGTTCGCTGGCGCAGGTCGAGCAGGAAGGGAATGTCTTCCGGCGTGGCCTGGCGGCGCTGCAGTGCGAGCGGTTGCGTGGCGCTCGCCGCATTCACCGCACTCGCCGCGTTCATGGCTGTGCGGTGGCAGTGGGCTTCGCCGCGATCGCCAGGTGCCTCGCGTAGTACGCCAGGTCGGGCGTCTTCGCATCGGCGCACTTGGCGGTATCGTCCCAGCGCCGCAGGCGGACCGCATCCATGGCATACGGCAAGGCCTCGAAAGCGCTGGCCTGCGCCGAGTCGAACACACCGCCCTGCAACTGCAGGCTGCGCTTGGAGTCGGCCGACAGGGCCTCCAGGTAGCCCGGTTCGCGCGCGCACAGGAAACGCTTGGCGTCCACATGCAGCCGGATCGGCTCCAGCGTGGCCGGGCCGAACAGCGCCCGAAGAAACGGCAGGCAGCGGTACTGGTGCAGGTCGTCCAGGCCCTGCTGCGTCGGCGTGCCGCCGAAGTCGTGCAGCAGGTGGCCCAGGTCGTGCAGCAGCGACGCCGCGATCAACGCGCTGCCGGCGCCCTCCTGCTCGGCCAGGTGCGCGGACTGCAGCGCGTGTTCCAGTTGCGTGACGGGCTCGCCGTCGTACTGCGCGTGGCCCTTCGACTCGAAGAGGCCGACGATGTCGGGAATGCTCAGGCTCATGCGTGCTTACCAGGGCAGCGAATAGGTCTTGCAGTTGGTGAAGCTCTTCATCGCTTCGAGCACGCCTTCCTTGTAGCCCAGGCCCGAATCCTTGATGCCGCCGAAGGGTGTCAGCTCCAGCCGGTAGCCCGGCACTTCGCGCACGTTGACGCTGCCCACGTTCAGCTCGCGGATGAAGCGCGTGATGTAGTCCAGCCGGTTGGTGCACACCGCCGACGACAACCCATAGGCCGTGCCGTTGGAAATGCGGATGGCTTC
>NZ_QAJK01000146.1 GCF_003852515.1 Variovorax sp. KBW07
CTGTGCACGCACAAAGAATGCCCCCGTTCCCAAACAGCAGCGCCAAAGAACAAAAGCAACCAAAACCGAGCCACAAAGCAGCGTGACAAACCACTGATATGTTGACCATTCTTTTCGACGGCATCGCCTACGGCATGCTGCTCTTCGTGCTCGCCGTCGGGCTGGCCGTCACGCTCGGGTTGATGAACTTCATCAATCTCGCGCATGGTGCCTTTGCCATGGCCGGCGGGTATCTCACCGTCTTTGCCATGCAGAAGATGGGCTTGCCATTTTTGGCCTGCCTGCCGCTTGCGTTCATCGTCGTCGGCCTGGCCGGGGCCCTGCTCGAGCGCACGCTCTACCGGCCCATGTACGGCAAGTCTCACCTCGACCAGGTGCTCTTTTCCATCGGCCTCGCCTTCATGGCCGTGGCCGCCATCGACTACTTCGTCGGCTCTTCGCAGCAGAACGTGCAACTGCCCGAATGGCTGCGCGGGCGCACCGAAATCGGTGACGGCGCGCTGCTGCTGGGCATGGGGCACTACCGGCTGTTCATCATTGCCGTGTGCGCCGTGCTCACCATCGTGCTGCAGCTCATTCTTTCGAAGACGCGCTTCGGCAGCCGGCTGCGCGCCGCCGTCGATGATCCGCGCGTCGCGGCGGGGCTGGGCATCAACGTCAACATCGTGTTCCTGCTGACCTTTGCCGTGGGCTCCGGGCTGGCAGGGCTGGGCGGTGCGCTGGGCGCCGAGATTCTCGGGCTCGACCCGACCTTTCCGCTCAAGTACATGATCTACTTTTTGATCGTGGTCTCGGTCGGCGGCACTTCGTCGATCACCGGGCCGCTGGCGGCGGCGCTGCTGCTGGGCATTGCCGACGTGGCCGGCAAATACTTCATTCCGAAGATGGGGGCGTTCACCGTCTACCTGCTGATGATTTTGATATTGATGTGGCGGCCGCAAGGCTTGTTCACGCGCAAGGGAGGCCGCTGATGAGCGCGCTCGATTTCCAGTCGGCGCTGCTGCGCAAGGCGCGCTGGCGGCCACTCGAATTCGTGGTGTGGGCCGCGGCCTTCGCGCTGCCGCTCGTCATGCCTTCGCATTCGCTGCTGGTGAACGAAATTGCCATCGTCGCGCTGTTCGCGATGTCGCTCGACCTGATCCTGGGCTACACCGGCATCGTGTCGCTGGGCCACGCCGCGTTCTTCGGCTTCGGTGCCTACGCGGCGGCGCTGTTCGCCAAACTTGTGATGCCTGACCCCACCGTGGGGCTGGTGGTGGCGACGGTGCTGTCGGCGGTGCTGGGCCTCGTGGCCAGCGTGACGATCTTGCGCGGCAGCGACCTCACGCGGCTGATGGTCACCCTGGGCACGGCACTGCTGCTGCTCGAGTTGGCCAACAAGCTCGACTGGCTCACCGGCGGCGCCGATGGCCTGCAGGGCGTGGTGATGGGGCCGGTGCTCGGCCTGTTCGAGTTCGACCTGTATGGCCGCACGGCCGCCTGGTATTCGCTGGCCGTGATGCTGGTGCTGTTCCTGCTGATGCGCCGGCTGGTGCATTCGCCGTTCGGCGCCACGCTCAAGGCGATTCGCGACAACCGCCTGCGCGCCATGTCCATCGGCATTCCGGTGGTGTCGCGGCTCGCGACGGTCTACACCATCGCGGCGGGCGTGGCCGGTGCCGCGGGTGCGCTGCTCGCGCAGACTACGGGCTTTGCCTCGCTCGACGTGCTGGCCTTCGACCGCTCGGCCGACGTGCTGCTGATGCTGGTGATCGGCGGCGTGGGCTGGCTGTATGGCGGCGTGGCCGGGGCCATCGTGTTCAAGCTGCTGCAGACCTGGCTGTCGGCCGTGACGCCGCAGTACTGGATGTTCTGGATCGGGCTGATCCTGGTGCTGCTGGTGCTGGTCGGGCGCGACCGGTTGCTCAAGCCCTGGACATGGTTCGGCGCAGGCGCGGGCAAGAAGAAGAGCGAGAAGGGGGAAGCGGCATGAGCGAAACCGTGCTTTCCACCCACGGCCTGGTGATGCGCTTCGGCGGCATCACGGCCACCAACAACGTGACGATGGAACTGAAGCGCGGCGCACGCCATGCGCTCATCGGCCCCAACGGCGCTGGCAAGACCACGCTGATCAACCAGCTGACGGGCGTGCTCACGCCGAGCGAAGGCCGCATCACGCTGCTGGGCGAAGACATCACGAACCTGGCGCCGCACAAGCGCGTGGCGCGCGGGCTGGTGCGCACCTTCCAGATCAACCAGCTGTTCGACTCGATGACGCCGCTCGAAACGCTGGCGCTGGTGGTGTCCCAGCACCAGGGCATCGGCGCGCAATGGTGGCGTCCGCTCGGTTCCAGCAAGGCGGTGGCGGAGCGCGCCGCGCAGCTGCTCGAGCAGTTCCACCTGAGCGACGTGGCAAAGCAGCAGACGAAGTTCATGGCCTACGGCAAGCGCCGCCTGCTGGAGATTGCGATTGCACTCGCGTGCGAGCCGCGCGTGCTGCTGCTCGACGAGCCGGTGGCGGGCGTGCCCGCCGGCGAGCGCGAAGAGCTGCTGCAAACGGTGGCCGCGTTGCCGGCCGATGTGTCGGTGCTGCTCATCGAGCACGACATGGACCTGGTGTTCAGCTTTGCGACGCGCATGACGGTGCTGGTCAACGGCACGCTTCTGACCGAAGGCGACCCCGAGGCCATTGCCAACGATCCGAAGGTGAAAGAGGTCTATCTGGGCCATGGCGCGGACACGAAGGAGGGTGCCCATGTCTGAACTGCTGCGCATAGAGAACCTGAGCGCCGGCTATGGCGAAGCCGTGGTGCTGCACGACGTGGCGTTTTCGCTCGGCGAGGGCCAGACGCTGGCGCTGCTGGGCCGCAACGGCACGGGCAAGACCACGCTGATCAACACGCTCGCGGGCGCCACGCGCCAGCACGGCGGCAGCATTGCGCTGGGTGGCCTGGCACTGCACAAGCTGGCGCCGCACCAGCGCGCCGCGGCCGGCATCGGCTGGGTGCCGCAGGAGCGGAACATCTTCAAGTCGCTCACCGTGCACGAGAACCTCACGGCCGTGGAGCGCACTGGAAAGTGGAGCCCGCAGCGCGTCTACGAAATGTTCCCGCGCCTGGCCGAACGCAAGGGCAACCTGGGCACGCAGCTGTCGGGCGGCGAGCAACAGATGCTGGCGGTGGGCCGCGCGCTGGTGCTGAACCCCAAGCTGCTGCTGCTCGACGAGCCGCTCGAAGGGCTGGCGCCGATCATCGTGGAAGAGCTGCTGCGCGCCATTCGCCGCATCACGCAGGACGAGGGGCTGGCCGCGATCATCGTGGAGCAGCACCCGCAGGCGATTCTTGCGATTTCCGACGAAGCGGTGGTGCTGGACCACGGGACCATCGTTCACACCGACAAGGCGGCCGTGCTGCGCACGCAGCCCGAAGTGCTCGACCGGTTGCTGGGCGTGGCCAGGTAGCCCTTTACTTCGACGCGGCCCTGCTTCGCGGGTCGTGTCGGGTGCTGCCGGTCCAGTGCAAGGGCATCTTCGGAAGCGACGACCTGAGCGCCTCCCACAGGTGCTTGGCGGCGCTGGTCTGGAAGCGCGTGCGCGAGCGCACGAGGCAGGCCTGGCGCTGCAGCCCCGGTGTCTTCAGCGGCATCGCGTTCTTCACGTCGAGGCTCAGCGCGGCGGCGGCATTGAGGATCGCCACCATGCCGCTGCAATCGGCGGCATGCACCAGGTCTTCGAGCACGTCGGATTCAAGGCCGACCTGCGGGCGCAGGCCGAGCTTGGCGAAGGCGGCGTCCAACTGGCGGCGCATCGTGTATTCGCTGGGCAGCAACGCCAGTCGCGCATCGGCAAGCGAAGCCAGTGCTATTGACTTGCCGCGCTGGCGGGCTACGCCTGCCATGGCTCCCACAGCGACGAAGGGCTCGATGAAGCACGGCTCGATGTCCAGGTCGGCATGCGGCTCGGGATCGAAGCTCACGGCCATGTCCAGGTCGCCGCGAAGCACGCCTTCGGTCAGCGCCTGGGCCGTTCGTCGCTGCAGCACCAGCGACAGCTCGGGCCACTGCGCCTGCGCCGCGTGTGCCACCGGCGCCACCCAGCACCCGCTGTACGACTGCACCAACCCGATTCGCACGCGGCCCGCCACCGTGTCCGCGCGTTCGTTGGTGTGAAGCAGCGCCGATTGCAGGTCGCCCAGGCAGGCGCTGATGCGGCGATCGAGTTCGCGGCCGGGTGCGGTGGGGACGGCCCTGCCGCCGGTGCGATCGAACAGGTGAACCTCGAGCAGGTTCTCCAGCAGGGCGATCTGGTCGGACAACGCCGATTGCGAGATGGAGCAACTGCGCGCGGCCTCGTTGAAGCTGCGCGCGCGCATCGCCGCACTGAAGTAGCGCAGCTGGCGAAGCGAAACAAGGTCGAGCGGGTCGCGTGAACGTGTGGCCATGGTTATCGGATTATCCGATAGCGCTTCGCGATTAATGCGATTTGCCGGCGTGCGACGCGATGCCGACACTAGGCCGCAGAGACAAGCAAGAAAGGCATCGAGTTTCACCATGAAAAGAAGAGTTCTCCTGCAGTCCGCTGCATCCGCGATGGCCGCATGCATGGCGCCCGCCCTTCATGCGCAGGCGTTTCCCGGCAAGCCCATCCGCCTTGTTTGCCCCTATCCCGCGGGCGCGACCACCGATGCGATTTCGCGATTGATGGCGAATGCGCTGCAGGTCGAGAGCGGCGCGACGGTGCTGGTCGACAACCGCGGCGGCGCCGGCGGCAACATCGGCACCGAAGCGGTGGCCCGTAGCGAGGCCGACGGCTACACGCTGCTGCTGGGTGCGCTCGGTCCCATGGCGGCCAACGAGGCGCTGTACCCGAAGCTCGGCTACAACCCGGCCAAGGATTTCGTGCCGCTGGCATGGGCCGCGTCGGTGCCGCTGGTGATGGTGGCGCATCCTTCGTTCCCCGCGTCCGATCTTCGCGAGGCGCTGGCGCTGTTGCGCAAGAGCCCGGGCAAGTTCTCCTATGCGTCGGCGGGCAGCGGTACGCCGCAGCACCTGGCGGCGGAGCTTTTCAAGCGCGACACCGGCACCTCGACCCTGCACATTCCCTATCGCGGCTCGGCACCGGCGCTCAACGACGTGATGGGTGGGCAGGTGCAACTGCTGTTCGAAGCCACGCCGGCCGTGCTGCAGCACATCCGGGTCGGGCGGCTCAAGCCGCTGGCCGTGACGTCGGCCGGCCGCATTCCGGCGCTGCCCAACGTGCCCACGCTGAAGGAGAGCGGTGTCGATGCGGAGATCAGCGGTTGGTACGGCTTTCTTGCGCCGGCGGCCACGCCCGCCGATCGCGTGGCATGGCTGGTCGCGCACATGCAGAAGGCGTTGGCGGCCACCGGCACGCAAGACAAGCTGGCCGAGCTGGGTTCGGTGCGCATCGACCATTCACCCCAGGCCTTTGCGCGGCTCATGGCGAGCGAGCGCACGCGCTGGCAGAAGCTGATCCGCGAGGTCGGCATCAAGCTGGACTGAGCAACGCGAGCCCCTTTCCACCATGCCTCACATCTCTATCGAAATTTCTCCCGCGCTTTCCGCGGGGATCGACTGGAACACGCTCTTGCCGGGCCTGCACCAGGCACTGGCCGAGCCCGGATGGGCCGCGCTGGACGACCTGAAGTCGCGCGTGCATCTCATCGCACATGAACTGTGCGGCGCGGCACCGGCATCGCAGCAACTCATCGCGACGCTGACGCTGACCAACCCGCGCCCGCCGCAGGTGTGCCGGCAGATGGCCGAAACGCTGCATGCCCACCTGTCGCAGGCGATTGCCGCACAGGCACCGGGCCGGTGGGTGCAGTGCTGCGTGTTCCTGCACGAGGTGCCGAAGGGCAACTACCTCAAGCAGCAATGGAATCTGTCCGCGCCGATGGCGCAACCCTGAGTGAATTTCAAGGAGCAAAGAATGAACCAGATGTCGATGACGCAAGAGCCCGGCGGCAACCGCCGCAACGTGTTGCTTGGTGCCGGTGCCGCGATGGCGGCCACGGTCTTGTCCACGGCGCCCGCGGGCGCGGCCGGCACGCAGGCACGGAACCGGGAACGCCAGGAAAGCAAGGAAAGCCAGCCACAAGGCCGCTTCTGGCCCAACGGCGCGCGGCTGGTGATCTCGGTCTCGATGCAGTTCGAGGCAGGCGCGCAAAGCGAACGCAACAACGGCGCGCCGTTTCCGCCGCTGGCCGAAGACGTGCCCGACCTGCCGGCGCGCACCTGGTTCGACTACGGTGTGCGCGAGGGCATTCCGCGCATGCTCGACCTGTGGGACAGGCACGGCGTGAAGGTCACCTCGCACATGACGGGGCAGGCGGTGGAGCGCAATCCGGCGCTGGCGCGCGAGATCGTCAGCCGTGGCCACGAAGCGGCGGCACACGGCCAGACCTGGACGCCGCACTGGACCATGACCGCGGAGCAGGAGCGTGCCTCGTATGCCGCGAACATCGCGGCCGTCGAAAAGGCCACGGGCACGCGCCCGGTGGGCTTCAACGCGTTCTGGTTGCGCGGCACGCCCAACACCCTGGGCGTCCTGCAGCAGTTGGGCTTCACGTACCACATCGACGACCTGTCGAGCGACGAGCCGATGACCACCGAGGTCAACGGCAAGCCCTTTGCCATCGTCCCCTACACGCTGCGCAACAACGACATTGCGCGCTACGGCGCCGAGGGCCCGTTGACGGCATCGGCCTTCGGCCAGGAGCTGCGGGACGAGTTCGACCAGCTCTACGCAGAGGCCGGCATGCGCCGCCGGATGATGTCGATCTCGACGCACGACCGCATCGGCGGCACGCCGGCGCGCGTGAAGGTGATGGGCGATTTCCTGGCCTATGCCAACAAGCGCCCGGGCGTGGCTTTCGTGCGCAAGGACCAGATCGCGCAGTGGGCACTGTCGATGCCGAACGTGCCCCGCAAGGCGTACTGATCTTCTGATCTTCAAGCGCGGGTTGAAAGAGTTTCCGGCCGCGAGGGCTTGGCCCCGCGCCGCCGCGCTCCCACACTGCGGGCATCGAACTACTTCATGCCGCAGGGAACACATCCATGAGCAACACGCCCCTCATCAGCATCGCCGTCTTGAAGGCCAGGGCCGGCCAGCGCGAGGCGCTGGGCACTGCCTTGAGCGCCCTGGTGCCGTCCACGCGGCAGGAGCCCGGCTGCCTCGACTACACGCTGTTCGAGTTGCGCGACGAACCCGGCAGCTTCTACATGCGCGAGTCCTTCAAGGACCAGGCCGCGCTGGACGCGCATTTCGCGACGCCGTATTTCCAGGCCTTCGAGAAACGGTTCGACGAGTTGCTCGCTGAACCGATCCGGCTGGTCTTCCTGGAAAAGATCGCCTAGATCGCGCAGCCCTCGGGGCCGCACACCGGTAGCGTTGCATCGGCCCTGGTTGCGGTTGCGGTGGCTGCCATGGACGGGCCGACGAACTCGGCCAGCTTGGCCTTCCATTCGTCCGCACGCCCCAGCCAGGGACCGATGTCGATGCGCCCCGCGCTGCCATCGGCCTGCGTCAGCACGAAGGTCGGAAAGCCCTGGCCGCCCGCGCGTTGCAGCAGCTGGCGGCTTTCGGCGATGTGCTGTGCGGTGGCTTCGCCCGAGAGTTGCTTGAACGCGGCGGCAAAGGCTGTGGCGTCGAAGCCGAGTTCGGCGGCCACGGCCGCGAGCACATCCGCATCGGCGATGCGCCGGCCTTCGACGTAGTGCGCGCGCTGCAGGCGGTGCGCCATGTCGAGCCCGCCACCTGTGCGCAGCGATTCGGCCGCGAGGATCGCGGTGGTCGGTGGCTCGGAGTCCATCGTCGCGCCGGTGTCGCGCAGCAGTCCTTCGAAGTAGCCTTCGCCGAAGGGCTGGCCGGTGAGCTCGGCAATGCGGCGGTCGTGCGGCATCACGTAGTCGCGCCATTGCGGCGTGATGGGGCGGCGGTTGGCGCCGGTCATCATGCCGCCGCCATGGAACGCGACATGCAGGCCCGGCACGCCGCGGGCCGCGTCGACCAGCGGCGCGGCGGCATAGCACCAGCCGCACAGCGGATCGAAGATGTAGTGCAGCGTGACTGCGTTGTCGGTACCGGTGGCGTTCACTGCGGCCATTTCATTTCTCCCTTGATGACCTTGGCGCCCAGCTCGAGCGACGAGGCGTCTTCCAGCTTCGGGTAGCGCTTCTTCATGGCGGCGATGAGCGCGGCCGAGTCCTTTGCCCTGGCGGCTTCGGTCTCGAAGGCCTGCAGGTAGCTGCGCGTGAACTTCACCGAGGCCAGGGTGTACGGCGCCGAGCCGTTGGCATTGGGCAGGTAGTGGCCGGGCACCACGGTCTTGGGGTGCAGGGCTTCGATGCGGCCCAGCGTCTTGATCCAGTCGCGGCGCGATTGCGGCGTTTGCGTGTCGGCCACCCACACGTGGATGTTGGCCGACACCGGGATGCCGCCGACCACGGCCTTGAGCGACGGAATCCACGCGAAGCTGCGTTCGGGCGTGGGGCCGTCGAGGCCGACGACCTGGATCTTGCGGCCTTCGATCTCGATGCTGTCGCCCGCGAGCGGCTGCGGCACGACCAGCGCCTTGGGCGCGTTGTCCTTGAGGATCGGGCCCCAGTGCGCGAGCTTGCCGTCTTTCGAGGCCTGGATGGCGGCCACGGTCTGCGGCGTGGCGACGATCTTCGCGTCGGGGAAGGCGGCCTGGACCACGTCGAGGCCGAAGTAGTAGTCGGGGTCGCTGTGGCTGATGTAGATCGTGGTCAGCTTCTTGCCGCTGGCCTTGATCTTCTGCACCAGCGCTTCGGCGTCGTTGCGCTGGAACTGCGCGTCGATGAGCACTGCGTCGGTCTGGCCGGTGACCAGTTCGGACGACACCGGGAACATCGATTTGGCACCGGGGTTGTAGACGTCGAGCTTGAGCGGTTCGGTGGCTTGGGCGGCCTGAGCGGCTTGCGCGGCCAGTGGTGCGAGGCTCAGCGTGGTGGCGAGGGCGGCGGCGGAGAAAAGGGCTCTGCGGAACATGGGTGTCTTTCGGTCGGTTGTCGGTGATTGAGGGGTGACAGCGTGAACAGACCGAATGTTAGGTTGCGGAAATCGAAACAAAAACCTCCGATGTCGCAATGAATTATTTCTGTTATCGGCCGAATCAGTGGTCTGGCGGACGGTCTGTCGCGCACTGCTCAAGGTGCGCGACCAGTAGTTGCGCCGAGGGCGACAGCGCCGATTCCCCGCGAAAGCAGATCGCGAAACGACGGCGCGCCCAGTCGTCGGTGAGCGGCATCAGGCGCAGCCCGAAGGCATCGGTGAAGGGCCGGGCGACTTCCGCGGGCACGACGCTGATGGCCAGCCCCGCGCGCACCACGCGCAGCGCCGCGTCGAAGTTGGACACCAGCACCCGGTACACGAGCGGCTTGCCGGCCACGGCGGCCTCGCGCGCGAGCATCAACTGCACGGCGCTCAATGCGGGCATGCCGACGAATTCATGGTCGAGCACCTGCTCGAAGCGCACCGCGTCGTGGCGCGCCACCGGGTGCGTGGGGTGCGCGACGATCGCGAGGTGGTCGGAGCGGTAGTCGCGACGCTCCAACCCTTCAAGATCGGCCGCGTCCCAGCACAGGCCGATGGAGGCGATGCCCTCGCGGATGCCGCGGACGATTTCGGGGCTCACGCGTTCTTCCATGTCCACGCGGATATTGCGGTGCGCGGGGTTCTTCAGGAAGCCAGCCACGTCTTCGGCGAGCGATTCGGCCATGACGGACGCCGAGGCCAGGATGCGCACGTGTCCGCGCGCGCCGCCGGCATAGGCGGCCATGTCGCGCTCGATGCGGGTGGCGCTGCCGAGCATGGCGCGGGCGTGTTCGAGCAGCGTTTCGCCGGCCGGCGTCGGCACCACGCCGCGGCGCTTGCGCAGCAGCAGCGGCGTGCCGACGGTGTCTTCGAGCTGCGCCAGCCGCTTGCTGATGGCCGAGCCGACGATGCTGGCCTGCTCGCCAGCGCGCGCGATGCTGCGGGTTTCGCAGACGGAGACGAAGAGGCGCAGGGTGGTCAGGTCGAGGTCTCGCATGGTGTTCCGTTCTGGAAGCGGATGGCTTCCAAAATATACCTTCTGGATCGAATCGGAACTTCTAACATCGGCGCCGTACCCCACCATGACGGAGACAACGCCTTGATTCATGCCTTCCTGCCGCCCCGCGCGGTCGTTCGCGAAGTGGGGCTGCGCGACGGGCTCCAGAGCATCGCCCGCGTGCTGCCCACGGCACACAAGCTCGAATGGATCCGCGGCGCGCACGCGGCCGGCCAGCGCGAGATCGAGGTCGGCTCCTTCGTGCCGGCGCACCTGCTGCCGCAACTGGCCGACACGGCCGAACTGCTGGCCTATGCGAAGACGCTGCCGGGGCTCTTCGCCTCGGTGCTGGTGCCCAACCTCAAGGGCGCGGAGCGCGCCATCGCGGGCGAGGCCGACCTGATGATGGTGCCGCTCTCGGCGAGCCGCGCGCACAGCCTTGCCAACCTGCGCAAGACGCCCGACGAGGTGGTGGCCGAGGTTGGCCGCATCCGCGCCGCGCGCGACGCGGCGGGCTCGAAGACGCTGATCGACGGCGGTGTGGGCACGGCCTTCGGCTGCACGCTGCAGGGTCATGTGGAGCCCGACGAGGTGCTGCGCCTGATGCAGGCACTGCTCGACGCGGGCGCCGACCGCGTGAGCCTGGCGGACACGGTGGGCTACGCCGATCCCGCGATGGTGCGCAGCCTGTTCGAACGCGCGCTGCGCATCGCGGGCGACCGCCTCTGGTGCGGCCATTTCCACGACACGCGCGGCCTCGGGCTCGCGAACGCGTATGCGGCGCTGGAGGTCGGCATCACGCGCTTCGACGCCTGCCTGGCCGGCATCGGCGGTTGCCCGCACGCGCCCGGTGCTAGCGGCAACGTCGACACCGAAGACCTGGTCTTCATGCTGGAGAGCATGGGCGTGGCGACGGGCGTCGATCTGAAGCAACTGCTGGAGCTGAGAAGGCGCGTGGCCGGCTGGCTCGAGGGCGAGACGCTGCAGGGCACGGTGTGGCGCGCGGGCTTTCCCAAGACCTTCGTGCCGAACGCAGCAGCGGCCGAAGAGGTGGCGGCATGAGCACCACCGACAGGACAGAACAAAAACGCCTGCCGCTCGCGGGCATTCGCGTGGTCGAGTTCACCCACATGGTGATGGGGCCGACCTGCGGCATGGTGCTGGCCGACCTGGGCGCGGAAGTCATCAAGGTCGAGCCGATCGACGGCGACCGCACGCGGCACCTGCTGGGCGCGGGCGCGGGCTTCTTCCCGATGTTCAATCGCAACAAGAAGAGCATCGCGCTCGACCTGCGCAATCCGCGGGGGCTCGAAGCGGCGCTGCGCCTGTGCGCCACGGCCGACGTGGTGGCGCAGAACTTCCGGCCCGGCACGATGGACAAGTACGGGCTGGGCTACGCCGCGCTCGGCAAGCTCAATCCGCGCCTCGTGTACGTGAACCACACGGGCTTCTTGCCCGGCCCCTACGAGCACCGCACCGCGCTCGATGAAGTGGTGCAGATGATGGGCGGGCTGGCCTACATGACCGGGCGCCCCGGCGATCCGCTGCGTGCGGGCACCAGCGTGAACGACATCATGGGCGGCATGTTCGGCGCCATCGGTGCCATTGCCGCGCTGATGCAGCGCGCGGAAACCGGCAAGGGGCAGGAGGTGCAGTCGGCGCTGTTCGAGAACAACGTGTTCCTGGTCGGGCAGCACATGCTGCAGTACGCGATCACGGGGGAGGCGGCCGCGCCGATGCCCGAGCGCATCTCGGCCTGGGCGCTGTACGACGTGTTCACCGTGAAGGACGGCGAGCAGATCTTTCTGGCCGCGGTGAGCGATGCGCAGTGGACGGTGTTCTGCGACGCACTCGGTTTCGACGACCTGAAGGCCGACCCGGCCCTGCGTACCAACAACGACCGCGTGCGCCTGCGCCCCACGCTGCTGGCCGACCTGCGCGTGCGGCTCGCCGGCCGTTCGGCTGCGGAGCTGTCGGCGATTTTCGAGGCGCGCGGCCTGCCGTTCGCGCCGATCACGCGGCCGGAAGACTTGTATGCCGATCCGCACCTGAAGGCCACGGGCGGCCTGGCCGACATCCGCCTGCCCGACGGAGAGCGCGCCGGGCAGATGGCGCAGACGACGCTGTTCCCGATCACGCTCGGCGGCGAGCGGCTGGGCGTGCGGCTGCATCCGCCAACGCTCGGCGAGCACACGCGCGAACTGCTGGCCGAGCTGGGCTACGCCGATGCGCAGGTCGATGCGATGCATGCCGATGCGGCCGTGAGCTGACGCCGACGATTCTTCAAGACCATAAAGAGAGACAAGACCCATGACCACCACGAATCTTTTTCCGATGAACCGCCGCGCGGTGCTGGGCTTCGGCGCCAGTGCCGCCGTGCTGGCCGCCTGTCCGGTTCGGGCCCAGGGCTCCGACAAGCCGATCCGTTTCATCCTGCCGATCAGCGCCGGTTCGGGCGTGGACAACATCGTGCGCGCCGCATCGGTGGCGCTCGGCAAGGCCTTCGGCCAGCCGGTGGTCGTCGAGAACATGCCGGGCGCGGGCGGCATCACCGGCACGTCGGCCATCGTCAAGGCGGCGCCCGACGGGCTCACGCTCGGCATGGTGTCGAAAAACCACGTCATCAACCCGAGCGTGTTCAAGAAGATGCCATTCGATGCAATCGCCGACGTCACGCCGATCAGCGTGGTGGGCGCAACGCCGCTGGTGCTGATGGTCAACCCCAAGCTGCCCGCGAAGAACGTGAAGGAGCTGGTCGCGCTGCTGCGTGCCAGGCCCGAGGGCTACAACTACGCCTCGTCGGGCAACGGCACCATCATTCACCTGGCCGGCGAGATGTTCATGGACGAGGCCGGCGTGAAGGCGCGGCACATCCCGTACAAGGGCACCGGCCCGATGGTGACCGACATGATCGCGGGGCAGGTCGAGATCGGCGTGGTCGCGCTGCCCGCGGTGCAGCAGCACATCAAGAGCGGCGCGCTGCGCGCCATCGGCGTGTGCGGGCCGGTGCGCTCACCGGCCGCGCCGGACATTCCGACCATCGCCGAGCAGGGCTTGCCGAACTACGCGGTTGAAGGCTGGTTCGCGGTGATCGGCCCGCCGAAGATGCAGACCGCCGACATCAAGCGCGTGCACGATGCCGTGGTGGCCGCCTACACCAGCGCCGAGGTGCGCGAGGCGATGGACAAGCAGGGCAATGTCATCAAGCCCACCTCGTCCGAAGAGGCCGTGAGCTATTTCCGCAGTGAGGCCGCGCGCTATGCGGCGCTCGTGAAGAAGGCGAACGTCGTGCTGGAGTGAAGGCCGTGCTCCTTCCCCCGGGAAGGGGGAGGGGGCAGTGCGTGGCCTACGCAGGGCCTACGGCACGGTACAAGGCCCGCACGAAATCCGACTGCGTGATCATGCCGGTGAGGCGCTTCTCACTGTCGATGATGGGAATGTGGTGATGGCCGCCTTCGGAAAACAGCGGCACCAGCTCGACCACGGGGCGGTCGGCGCTGGCCACGCGCACCTGGCGCGTCATGATCTGGCCGACCACTTCGGGCTTGCTCGAGACCACGGTGCGGGTGGCACGGATCAGGTCGCGCAGCCGGCCCGCAATGCCTTCGTGGTGCTGCAGGTCGAGCTGGCGAAAGAAGTCGGCCTGCGTGACGATGCCGACCACGCGGCGCGTGCGGTCGGTGACGGGCAGCGCCTTGATGCGGTGCGTGTGCATCAGCGCCCAGGCCTCCTGCAGCGGCGTGCCGAACTCCACCGAGATGGGCTGGCCCGACATGATGTCGGCGCAGTGCAGCGTGCCCAGGCGCCGCTTGTACGACTCGAGCTCGGTCTGCTGGATCAGTGACTCCAGGTCGTCGCGGCTGATGTCGAGCACCTGGTTGTAGCGGGACAGCACGGCGTCGATGTCGGCCTGGCTGAAGCGTGCATTGGCCGCCGGCGGGCGCGCCACCTGCACGTGCGGATAGCGCCGGCCGGTGAGCGAGTTGTAGGCCACGCCGGCCAGCACCAGCAGCACCGAGTTCGTGAGCGCGGGAAACAGCGCCGAAGAAAACTGCGTGGTGTGCGTCAGCACCGCGAGCAGGGCGGCCGCGCCGCCGGGCGGGTGCAGGCAGCGCGCGGTGAACATCAGGCCGATGGCGCCGCCGACCGCAATGGCGGCGGCCCAGGCCGGATCGGGAATCCAGTTGGCGCAGGCAATGCCGAACAGCGCCGACAGCGTATTGCCGCCGATGACCGACCAGGGTTGGGCCAGCGGGCTGGCGGGCACCGCGAACACCAGCACGGCACTGGCGCCCAGCGGCGCGATCAGCCACACGGCACTGTGGTTGCCCGGCAATGCGCTTGCCAGCCAGCGGCACAGCAGCCCGGTAATGAGCAGGCCGAGCGCCGCGCCGCCCACGGCACGCAGGCGCTCGCGGGCATCGACGGTGGTGCGGCCCGGCAGCCAGGCGCGCGCGTGGTTCAGGAAAGAAGAAGCCAGACGACGCATCGAACGATCCGAGCCCTTTTTCGTTGCGTCAGCCTTCGGTGGCCACCCGGCGCCCGATGTCGGGCCAGCGGCCGTGCAGCCAGACCCAGGCGACCAGGCCGATGGCCAGCATGGCGGTGGAGGTGAGCGCCAGCGCGAGCGTCGAATGCATCACCAGCGGCGCGATGGCACCGGCCACCACGCCGTTGGCGGTGGAGCCGATGACGGCCTGCAGCGACGAGGCCATGCCGCGCCGTTGGGGGTGCAGGTCGAGCACCAGCAGCGTGACCACCGGCACCATCAGCGCCCAGCCGAAGGCGAACACCGCGAGCGGCCACAGCGCCCATGCCACGTGGGCATGGAAGAAGGTGTTGGCCACCACGTTGACCACCGAGGTCACCAGCATGATGAGAAAGCCGTCGCGGATCTGCCGCTTGGGCGCCACCTTGCCGGCCATGCGGCCGCTGGCGCGCGCGCCCAGCATGATGCCGCCGATGGTCAGCAGGAAGAACCAGAAGAACTGCTGCGGCTGCAGCGCCAGGTGGTCGCCCAGGAAGGCCGGCGCGGCCAGCACGTAGAGGAACATGCCGTTGAAGGGCACGCCGCTGGCGAAGGCCAGCAGCAGGAAGCGCGGGTCGGAGCACAGGTCGCGGTAGCCGCGCATGAGGTGGCGCACCTGGAACGGCTGGCGATGGTCCTTGTGCAGCGTCTCGGGCAGCAGCTTGTAGTTGGCGACGAACAGCACCACGCCCACCGCCACCAGGAACCAGAAGATCGCGTGCCAGCCCGCATGCACGAACAGGAAGCCGCCCACGATGGGCGCGATGGCCGGCGCCACGCCGAAGTAGATGGTGACCTGGCTCATGACCCGCTGCGCCTCGGCGGGCGGGAACATGTCGCGGATGACGGCGCGCGAGACCACGATGCCGGCACCGGTCGACAGGCCCTGCAGGCCGCGGAACAAGACCAGCTGCGTGATGTTCTGCGACAGCGCGCAGCCCAGCGAGGCGAGGGTGAACACCGCCAGTCCCCACAGCACCACCGGCCGGCGGCCGAAGCTGTCCGACAGCGCGCCGTGGAACAGGTTCATGAACGCAAAGCCGAACAGGTAGGCCGACAGCGTCTGCTGCATCTCGGCCGGCGTTGCGCCGATGGAGCGCGCAATGCCCGAGAACGCCGGGATGTACGTGTCGATGGAGAAGGGCCCGAGCATGCCCAGCACGGCGAGCAGCACGGCCAGCGCCCAGCGCGGGGCTCGCCAGAGTTTGTCTGCGTCGGGATTCATGGAAAGGGCGGCTCCGTTGTTGGTGTTGTTCGTGCGGTCTGCAAAAAAGAGAACGCCCGCCGCCCGTATGAGGGGCGAAGCGGGCGCTGTTGCTTCAGGGAACCCGGCTTACAGGGTATCGATGAAGCTGCGCAGCTTGTCGGAGCGGCTGGGGTGCTTCAGCTTGCGCAGCGCCTTGGCTTCGATCTGGCGGATGCGTTCGCGGGTCACGTCGAACTGCTTGCCGACTTCTTCCAGCGTGTGGTCGGTCGACATTTCGATGCCGAAGCGCATGCGCAGCACCTTGGCTTCACGCGGTGTGAGCGAGTCGAGGATGTCCTTGACCACGTCGCGAAGACCGGCTTGCATGGCGGCCTCGATAGGGGCCGTGTTGCTGCTGTCTTCGATGAAGTCGCCCAGGTGCGAATCGTCGTCGTCGCCGATGGGGGTTTCCATCGAGATCGGCTCCTTCGCGATCTTCATGATCTTGCGGATCTTGTCTTCAGGAATCTCCATCTTCGCGGCCAGGATGCTGGCGTCGGGCTCGAAGCCGAACTCCTGCAGATGCTGGCGCGAAATGCGGTTCATCTTGTTGATGGTTTCGATCATGTGCACCGGGATGCGGATGGTGCGCGCCTGGTCGGCGATCGAGCGCGTGATGGCCTGGCGGATCCACCACGTGGCGTAGGTCGAGAACTTGTAGCCGCGACGGTATTCGAACTTGTCGACCGCCTTCATGAGGCCGATGTTGCCTTCCTGGATCAGGTCCAGGAACTGCAGGCCGCGGTTGGTGTACTTCTTGGCGATGGAGATCACGAGGCGCAGGTTGGCCTCGATCATTTCCTTCTTGGCGTCACGCGAAGACGACTCGCCTTCGTTCATGCGCTTGTTGATGTCCTTGAGCTGCGTGAGCGGCACCACGACGCGCGACTGGATGTCGGTCAGGCGCTGCTGCAGTTCCTGCACCGGCGGAATGTTGCGGGCGAGCACGGCGCTCCAGGGCTTGCCGGCGGCGGCCTGCTTCTCGACCCACTTCAGGTTCAGCAGGTTCGACGCGATGCGGTTGCCGTTCTTGTCGTAGCCGCTGAAGTCGCGAATGAATTCGTCCTGCGGGAAGCCGCACTTGTCCACGATGATGCGGCGCAGTTCGCGCTCTTTCTTGCGCACGTCGTCGACCTGCGTGCGAACCAGGTCGCACAGCTTCTCGATGGTCTTGGCGGTGAAGCGGATGGTCATCAGCTCTTCCGACAGGGCCTGCTGGGCCTTGTCGTAGGCAGGCGTGCCGTAGCCTTCCTTGTCGTAGATCTTGTGGACCTTCTCGAACATGCCGGCGATGCGGTCGAAACGCTCGAGCGCGTCGCGCTTGAGTTCTTCGAGCTTCTTGGTGAGTGCCTTGGAGCCGCCCTTGCCGTCGTCGTCGTCTTCTTCGTCGAATTCGTCGAAGTCTTCTTCGGCCACGTAGTCGTCGGCCTCGTTGGGGTTCGAGAAGCCGTCGACGATGGTCGAGATGACGACCTTGCCTTCGCGGATTTCAGCGGCCAGGCGCAGGATTTCGGCGATGGTGGCGGGGGAGGCCGAGATGGCTTCCATCATGGCCATCAGGCCGCCTTCGATGCGCTTGGCGATTTCGATTTCGCCTTCGCGGGTCAGCAGCTCGACCGTGCCCATTTCGCGCATGTACATGCGGACCGGGTCGGTGGTGCGGCCGAATTCGCTGTCCACCGTGGAGAGAGCCGCTTCGGCTTCTTCTTCGGCTTCTTCCACCGTGGTGGCGGTGGGCGCGGTGTTGTTCAGCAGCAGGGTTTCGGCGTCGGGCGTCTGCTCGTACACCGCCACGCCCATGTCGTTGAGCATGGTGACCACGACTTCCATGGTCTCGGCGTCAACCAGCTTGTCGGGCAAGTGGTCGGAAATTTCGCCGTGCGTGAGGTAGCCGCGGGTCTTGCCCAGCGTGATCAGGGTCTTCAGGCGCGAGCGGCGCTTGGCCAGGTCTTCTTCGGAGAGCACGGTCTCGTCGAGGCCGAACTCCTTCATCAAGGCGCGTTCCTTCGCCTTGCTGATCTTCATGCGCAGCGGCTTGACCTTCTCTTCGGTGGTCGTGGCAGCCGCGGGTTCGTCGCCTGCCAGGTCTTCCTCGATGTCCGACAGATCGATGTCGCTCTCGCCGGATTCATTGCCGGCCTTGGGCTTGCGGCCGCGCTTGGCGCCGGTGGCGGGCGCGGCGGCGCCGGCGGCCTTGGGCGGGCGGCCGACTTTCTTGGCGGCGGGGGCGGCAGCAACCGTCTTGGCGGCAGCTTTTTTGGGATCGTCGAGAGAGGTCGATTTCGTGGGCACGGTTTTCACTTTCGTTGCGGCTGCCGATTTGGTCGCGGCGGCACCCGTCTTAGATGCCGGCTTTGTGCCGGCTTTCAACGGTTTTTCTGTTGCGGGCTTGGTGGCGACGCTTTTGGCAAGTGAAATAGCAGGCTTCTTTGAACTGGGCATACGACCTCGTTACGGAAAGAAAAGACAAGCGGAGTCACAGGCGCACGCCGTCCGTTGGGACAACGCCACCACGCCCGTGCACAAGGCACGGACAAAACAATTGGGAAAGAGGAAGTAATTCCTCAGCAGGCAAGATGTCGGGCGAACATTTGGTATGCAGTCCTTGCGGTTATTGACCCTTTCCGCCGGAATTTACCGTTGGAGTGCGTTGCGCTAGGGGTCGGCCCGGAGGTGCTGCTGTCGCTCTTGCCTGGATTTCGCCAGTTGCAAAGCCCTACATTATAGCGTGTTGCGGAAATTTCAAGCAGTTTCTGCACCCGACGGGCGCAGGCGATTGCGCAATTCGAGCCGTCGCGCCTCCAGTGCCTTGTAGCGTTCCAGGGCCTTGGGGTCCTTGCCGACGGCTGCAATGGCCTCGCTTTGCTGGGCCTTGAGCCGGTCGTCCAGCATGAAATCGAGCACGCTGGTGAGCTCCTTGGCGGCGTCGGCCAGGTGCTGCTCTTCCTCGCCTTCAGGCACCGGGCCGGCTTCGGAGACGTTCATCAGCCGTTCGGCCAGGGCCTCGAAATCTTGCCCGCGCATGCCTTCGCGCAGGGCCGCCCAGGGCTGCACGCCATGCTCGTGCAACTGGCTGTCGAGCCAGGTGAACAGCATGCCGTGCGAGCCGGGCAGGTCGCACAGCATCAGGTGAAGCTCGTGCGACAGCGCGTCCCATTGCGCCATGTTCGACAGCAGCAGCCGCACCGCCACGTCGGGCCGGCTCGGCGGCTTGCCGCGACCGCGCAGCGGTTCGATGGGTTCCTCGAACTTGCCGCCCCAGCGCTTGCCCTTGCCCTTGACGAACTTGCGCGGTGCGCTATCACTTTGATAGCTAGGCGGCTCGTAGTCCTGCGGGGGCGGCATGTCGGGGTAGTAGTCGCCGCCGCTGCTGTTGCTGCCGCCGCCATCGCCGGGCTCGGGGTAGCGCTGCTGTTGCTGCGCGGGCGCCGCCGCCTTGCGCGGACCGGGCAGGGAGGCCCAGAGCTCCGACAGCGCCGGTGCGTCGAGCTGCACCATGGTTGCGATTTCGCTCAGCAACTGGCGCTTGAGCGCGCCGTCGGGCATGGCGCTCCAGAGCGGGCGGACGTTGCTGGTCATGTGCGCGCGGCCTTCGGCGGTGGTCAGGTCGCAGCCTTCGCGGGCGGCTTCGAGCATGAAGCGCGACAGCGGCGTGGCCTCGGTGACGAAGCGGGCAAAGGCTTCGGCGCCGTGCTCGCGGATGAAGCTGTCCGGGTCGTGCTCGGCCGGCAGGAACAAAAACTTGATGCTGCGCACGTCGGTGGCATAAGGCAGGGCGCCGTCGAGCGCCTTGCGCGCGGCGCGGCGGCCGGCGGCGTCGCCGTCGAAGCTGAAAACCACCGACTCGGTGAAGCGGAACAGCTTCTGCACGTGCTCCGTCGTGCAGGCCGTGCCCAGCGTGGCCACTGCGTTCGGAAAGCCGAGCTGCGCCAGCGCCACCACGTCCATGTAGCCCTCGGTCACCAGCGCGTAGCCGCGGTCGCGGAAGGCGGAGCGGGCCTCGTACAGGCCGTAGAGCTCGCGGCCCTTGCTGAAGACGGGCGTTTCGGGCGAATTCAGGTACTTGGGCTTTTCGTCGCCGAGCACCCGCCCGCCGAAGCCGATGCATTCGCCCTTGACGTTGCGGATCGGGAACATCACGCGGTCGCGAAAGCGGTCGTAGCGCTTGGCCTCGCTCTCGCTGAGCTGCCCTTCTTCGTTGTTGACGATCACCAGCCCGCTTTCGGCGAGCAGCGGATCGTCGTAGTCGGGAAACACGCTGGCCAGCGCGCGCCAGCCGGCCGGCGCATAGCCGATGCCGAACTGCTTGGCCACTTCGCCCGAGACGCCGCGGCCCTTCAGGTATTCGATGGCACCGGGGGCTTGCCGCAGGTGCTTGCGGTAGGCGTCGCCGGCTTTTTCGAGCACGTCGCTCAGCGTGGCCTGCTTCTGGCGCTGGCTGGCGGCGCGGGCGCGCTCGGCTGGCGAGGCGTCGTCTTCGGGCACTTGCAGGCCGTACTGGCCGGCCAGGTCATGCACTGCCTCGACGAAGCCCATGCCCGCATGCTCCATCAAAAAGCCGATGGCGTTGCCATGCACTCCGCAGCCGAAGCAGTGATAGAACTGTTTCGTGGGGCTGACGGAGAAAGAGGGCGATTTTTCGCCGTGGAACGGGCACAGGCCCATGAAATTGGCGCCGGCCTTCTTGAGCTGCACATAGCGGCCGACGATTTCGACCACATCGGCGCGCGCGATGAGTTCCTGGATGAATGAAGCGGGGATGGTCATGTAGGCGAAGAGCGGCAAATCATACGCAAGCGGCCGGCCACTTGCGGCGGGACGGCATACTGAATGCGACCGAAATCCTTACGCATGACGAAGCCCAACCCATTGCAACACGCCGCGCCGCTGCTGCGCCACCCGCTCCGGTTCATCTGGGACGCCCTGAAGGCTTTTCGCGCCAACCAGGGGCTGTTGCTCGCGGGAGCGGTGGCGTACTACGCGCTGCTGTCCATCGTGCCGCTGCTGATCGTGAGCGTGATCGCGCTGTCGCACGTGATCGACCAGGCCGAGCTGCTGCGCACCATCGGCCAGTACCTGGGCTGGCTGCTGCCGGGGCAATCGAAGGCCATCGTGGCCGAGCTGTCGAGCTTCCTGGACCACCGCGACGTGATGGGGCCGGTGCTGCTGGTGACGATGATTTTTTTCAGCTCGCTGGCCTTCAGCGTGCTCGAGAGCGCCATGGCGGTGATCTTTCACCACCGCAAGGCCGACCACAAGCGCCATTTCCTGGTGTCGGTGGCCATGCCGTACATCTACATCCTGTGCCTGTGCGTGGGGCTGCTGCTGGTCACGCTGGTGTCGGGCGCGCTGCAGCTGGTGGGGCGCGAGAGCGTCGACCTGCTGGGGCGCAGCTGGTCGCTGTCAGGCGTTTCGGGCCTGCTGCTCTACCTGCTGGGGCTGGGCGGCGAGATCTTCATGCTGACCTCGCTCTACCTCGTGATGCCGGCCGGCCGCATGTCGCTGCGCCACGCGCTGCTGGGCGGCGTGACGGCCGCGCTGCTGTGGGAGGCCACGCGGCGGGTGCTGATCTGGTACTTCTCGACGCTGTCGCAGGTCAACGTGGTCTACGGCTCGCTCACCACGGCCATCGTGGTGCTGCTGAGCCTGGAGATTGCCGCCACGCTGGTGCTGCTGGGTGCCCAGGTGATCGCCCAGTACGAGCGGCTTGACCGCACCGGCAGCACCGCTGTGCCGCCGGTGGCCCCCGACGCGGCAGCTGTCAGCGTGGAGGGAGTCGAATCGCTCCGTCGAGACGGATGACTTCGCCGTTCAGCATGTCGTTCTCGATGATGTGTTTGGCCAGCTTGGCGTAGTCCTCGGGCGTGCCCAGGCGCGAGGGGAAGGGCACGCTGGCGGCCAGGGCGTCCTGCACCTCTTGCGGCATGCCGAACAGCATCGGCGTGCCGAAGATGCCGGGAGCGATGGTCATGTTGCGGATGCCGTTGCGCGCCAGGTCGCGGGCGATGGGCAGGGTCATGCCGACCACGCCGCCCTTGGAGGCGCTGTAGGCGGCCTGGCCGATCTGGCCGTCGTACGCCGCGACCGAGGCGGTCGAGATCAGCACGCCGCGTTCGCCGGTGGCTTCGGGCTCGTTCTTGCTCATCGCGTCGGCCGCGAGGCGGATCATGTTGAAGCTGCCGATCAGGTTGACCGTGACGGTCTTGCTGAACACCGCCAGCGCGTGCGGGCCGTTCTTGCCCACGGTCTTTTCGGCGGGCGCGATGCCGGCGCAGTTGATCAGGCCGGCCAGCTTGCCGAGCTGGGTTGCGGCGGCAACGACGGCCTGGCCGTCGGCTTCCTGGCTCACGTCGCACTTGACGAACACGCCGCCGATTTCCTTGGCAACGGCTTCGCCCTTTTCAGCCTGCATGTCGGCGATCACCACCTTGCCGCCGTTCGCGGCCAGCATGCGCGCCGCACCTTCGCCGAGGCCCGAAGCGCCACCGGTCACGATAAAAACTCTGCCGTCGATCTGCATTGAAAGTCTCCTGGGATAAGGCGTGCATTATCGAAGACGCCCGCGGGACGAAAGCGAGAAGAAAGCGAGACGAAAAAAAGGGCCTCATCCGAAGATGAGGCCCCTGAATTGGATCCGTGAGGACCCAAGGAGACAACTGGTGGTGGCCGGCGGCTTAGCGCTTGCGCGAAGCGGTGGCGGTCTTTGCGGCGGCAACGGCTTGCGTCGACACGGCATTGAAGTTGGCTTCGGCGACGTCCGACGCTTGCTTGACGGCCTTTTGAACCGATTCGAAAGCGTTGTTGGCGGCGGCCACGGCGCTCTTCAGCACGGCAACGGCGGTTTCCGAACCGGCGGGTGCGTTCTTGGAAGCGCTGTCGACCAGGCCGACGAAGGCTTGCTGGGCTTCAGAGGCCTTGGCTTCGAAAGCCTTGGAGAACTCGGCGCCGGTGCCTTGGGCGATGTCGTACAGGTGACGGCTGTAGGCGGCGGTCTTTTCGGCCAGGGGCTGGAACAGGCTGGCTTGCAGCGTCAGCAGTTCTTGCGCATCCTTGACGCTCAGGGCAGCCTGGGCGGTACCGGCGGCTTCAGCCAGGGCGGCCTTGGAAGCGGTCACGTTCAGTTCGACGAGCTTCTCGACGCCTTCGAAAGCCTTGGTGGTCAGGCCGAACAGGGTTTCGAGGTTTGCTTTTTGAGCGGCGAGGATTTGGTCAGCGGTCAGGGCCATGTGAGATCTCCAGAAGGGATGATTGAGTGGTCGGTTCACGTTGCGCTGCCTCGTCGTCCATGTTGCGGTGCAGCATGGCCTCAAGTATAGGCAGCTGAAATTTGCGATCAAGGGGTTTTTGCTGCTGTGCAGCAATCTAGAGGCCGCTTTCTAAAT
This sequence comes from Variovorax sp. KBW07, assembly GCF_003852515.1. Taxonomy (GTDB): domain Bacteria; phylum Pseudomonadota; class Gammaproteobacteria; order Burkholderiales; family Burkholderiaceae_C; genus Variovorax. The sequence goes on from NZ_QAJK01000146.1 coordinate 23,209, forward strand.
CGGTCCCCAAGGACCCCTTGGACCCCGGATTGCAGAATGCGGGCATGCGCGCCTTCTATTCCGGTCAGTTCGTGTTGCCCCTGCCGCCGGGGCACCGTTTTCCCATGTCGCGCTACGCCTTGCTGCGCGACCGCCTGCTCGAGCAACTGCCGGCCGTCGACATGGACGAGGCCCCGCGCGCCTCCGACGAAGAGCTCGCGCTGGCGCACACGCTCCAGTGGATCGCCGCCATCAGCGATGGCAGCGTGAGCCCGCAGGCGATGCGCGAAATAGGCTTTCCCTGGAGCGAGGCGATGGTCGAGCGCTCGCGCCGCTCCACCGGCGCCACCATCGCGGCCTGCCGCGCGGCCTTTGCCGGGGGCGTGGCCGCCAACATGGCGGGCGGCACGCACCATGCCTACGCCGACAAGGGCAGCGGGTTCTGCGTCTTCAACGACGCCGCGGTGGCCGCCAGGCTGATGCAGGCGGAGCATGCCCGCGCGGGCCGGCAGCTCAAGGTGGCGGTGATCGACCTCGACGTGCACCAGGGCAACGGCACGGCCAGCATCTTTCGCGACGACCCGAGCGTGTTCACGCTGTCGCTGCACGGCCAGAAGAACTTTCCCTTCCGCAAGGAAGCCAGCGACCTCGACGTCGAGCTGCCCGACGGCTGCGGCGACACCGACTACCTGGCCGCGCTCGAGCACGCGCTCGATGAACTCGACCACCGCTTTTCCCCCGGCCTCGTGATCTACCTTGCGGGCGCCGACCCCTTCGAGCGCGACCGGCTGGGCCGCCTCAAGCTGAGCTTCGACGGTCTGGAAGCGCGCGACCGGCGCGTGTTCGACTGGGCCTGGCAGCGCCGCCTGCCGCTGGCCTTTGCCATGGCCGGCGGCTACGCCAGCGACATTGCCGAGACCGTGCAAGTGCAGGTCGGCACCTTCAGGGTGGCCTTCGGGTACTGGCAGCGCTGGCAAAATGCCGCGCGATGAGCTCCGCCACCAAACCCACGCCGCACCACCGAAACAGCTACCGCGCGTTCCGCAGCATCCCGACGCGCTGGGCCGACAACGACATGTATGGCCACGTCAACAACGTCGTGTACTACAGCTGGTTCGACACCGCGGTGAACGCACTGCTCATCGAGCGCGGCGCGCTCGACATTCACGCAGGCCAGACCATCGGCTTCGTGGTCGAGACGCAGTGCAACTACTTCGCGCCCATCGCGTTCCCGCAGACGGTGGAGGCAGGCATCCGCGTGGCCCAGGCCGGCCGCTCCAGCGTGCGCTACGAGATCGCGCTCTTCGCCGAAGGCGCGGAAACCGCGGCCGCGCAGGGCCACTTCGTGCATGTCTACGTCGACCGCGCCACGCAGCGGCCGGTGCCACTGCCCGACGCATTGCAACAGGTGGTCGATTCATTGAAGGCCTGACCCAGAAGGCCCGCGTCTAGAAGACGCGCAAGAAAAACGGCGCCCGAGGGCGCCGTCGTCTTTTGTCATCGGGCCAGAGCCACGACGAAGAAAGAATTACTTCTTCATGGCCTTGATGTCGGCCTTGCCTTGGGCTTCATCGGCCTTGGCCTGCTTCACACAAGCGTCCTTGGCGGCGCCGCTCTGGTCATCGCACTTTTCCTTGGCGACTTCGTAGGCGGCCTTCACCTTTTCTTCAGCCACCTTGCGGGCGTGGCTGTCGCTCGGCTGGTATTGCTGCTCCAGCTCCGCCTTGGCAACGTCTTCCTTGCCCTTGGCTTCCTTCTGGCAGACGTCCTTGGCGTTGTCCTTCATCGTGTCGCACTGCGCCTTGGCGACCTTGTAGTCGGCCTCGACCTTTTCCTTGGCGACCTTGTATTCGTCCTTGGTCATCGCGCCGGCTTGCGTGGCAACGAAGCAGGAGGAGGCAAGAGCGAGCATGAGCAGATGTTTTTTCATTGGAGTTTTTCCTTCGAGGTTGTTGATATTCAGAATGTTCGGGGAGGGCGCGGGCACGGCTGGCTCGCGCCATGCGGTGTCAGGGTGTCAGTAGCGTTCGAACCAGAGGGCGTCCGGCGTGCGGCCGTCGCGCGATTCCCATTCCTTCACCTGCTTTTCGGCTTCGTCGCGGCTGATGCCGTGGCGTTCCTGGATGCGGCCGAGCAGTTGGTCGCGCTTGCCCGCGATGACGTCGAAGTCGTCGTCGGTCAGCTTGCCCCATTGCTCCTTGACCTTGCCCTTGAGCTGCTTCCAGTTGCCTTCGATGGTGTCCTTGTTCATGTGAATCTCCTTTGAGGGTTGATTCGGCGGGCTGTGTTTTTTGCCGCCGTGAAATCAATGTCGCCGCATGGATTCACCCCCACGGTAGGACGTGCTGTTCAGGCCCCGTAGGCAGAGGCCGACGCGCACCGTGATAATCGATGCGACGCCGAAAAGTTGGAGACACCGCACCGCACCGCATCGCACTGCATCGCGTACAGCACCATGATCATTCACAGCCTGCTCGACACCGACCTCTACAAGTTCACGATGATGCAGGTCGTTCTGCATCACTTCCCGGGGGCGCGGGTCGAGTACCGCTTCAAGTGCCGCAACCCCGGCGTCGACCTGGCGCAGTTCGCGGGCCAGATCCGCGACGAGGTGCGCAGCCTGTGTTCGCTGCAGTTCCGCGATGCCGAACTGGCCTACCTGCGCTCGATGCGCTTCATCAAGAGCGACTTCGTCGACTTTCTCGGGCTCTTCCGGCTCAACGAGAAATACATCAACATCATTCCGCAGCCCTCGGGCGAGCTCGAGATCCGCATCAAGGGGCCGTGGCTGCACACCATCCTGTTCGAGATCCCGGTGCTGGCCATCGTCAATGAGGTCTACTTCCGCAACACGCAGAAGAAGCCCGACTTCGAGGAAGGCCGCCGCCGGCTCGAAACCAAGATCGCCCAGCTGCAGGATGCCGGCCTGTCCGACCTGAAGATTGCCGACTACGGCACGCGCCGCCGCTTCTCGAAGGACTGGCATGAAGAGGTGCTGCGCACCCTGAACGCCCGGCTGGGGGCCGTGACATCGCCACCCGCGCATGCCACGCCCGGCGCGCGGCTGCCGCAGCTCGCGGGCACCAGCAACGTGCTGTACGCCATGAAGCTGGGCCTGATTCCGCTGGGCACCATGGCGCACGAATACCTGCAGGCCTGCCAGGCGCTGGGCCCGCGGCTGCGCGACAGCCAGATCTTCGGCTTCGAGAGCTGGGCCCGCGAATACCGCGGCGACCTGGGCATCGCGCTGTCCGACGTGTACGGCATGAGCGCGTTCCTGCGCGACTTCGACCTGTATTTCTGCAAGCTCTTCGACGGCGCCCGCCACGACAGCGGCGACCCGTTCCAGTGGGGCGAACGCATGCTGGCGCACTACATCGCCAACCGGGTCGATCCGCTCACCAAGACGCTGATCTTCAGCGACGGCCTCACGGTGCCGCGCACCATCGAGCTGTACCAGCAGTTCCGCGGCCGCTGCCAGCTGGCATTCGGCATCGGCACCAACCTCACCAACGACCTGGGCTACGAGCCGCTGCAGATCGTCATCAAGATGATCCATTGCAACGACCAGCCGGTGGCCAAGCTGTCGGACACGCCGTCCAAGAACATGTGCGAAGACGAAAAATACCTGGCCTACCTGCGCCAGGTCTTCGAGATCGAACAACCCCCCGCCTGACGGCTGTACCCGCGCTGCGCACTGAACGGTCTGGTACGGTACGGCCCCATGCAAAAAACGATCCGACTGACCGCAGCCGCGGTATTTCTGCTCCTGCTTCCCGCCCTGGCCTCGGCCGCCGACTTCGACGGCGGAAAGCTGTCGCCGCTGTGGGGCGTGCCCTTCGCGGGCATCCTGCTGTCGATCGCCTTGATGCCGCTGCTTGCGCCGGTGTTCTGGCATCACCACTACGGCAAGATCTCGGCCGCCTGGGCGCTGGCCTTCCTGCTGCCCTTTGCCGCGACCTACGGTGCGGGGCTGGCGGGCGTGCAACTGGTGCATGCGCTGGTGGCCGAATACATTCCGTTCATCATCCTGCTGACGGCGCTCTTCACGGTGGCGGGCGGCATCCACATCCGCGGCAACCTGCACGGCGCACCCGGCCTCAACACCGCCATCCTGGCCATCGGCGCGGTGCTCGCGAGCTTCATGGGCACCACGGGCGCCTCGATGCTGCTCATACGGCCGCTGATTCGCGCCAACGACAACCGTGCGCACAAGGTGCACGTGATCGTGTTCTTCATCTTCATCGTGTCGAATGCCGGCGGCTCCCTCACCCCGCTGGGTGATCCGCCGCTGTTCCTCGGCTTCCTGAAGGGCGTCAGCTTCTTCTGGACGGTGCAGAACATCCTGCCCGAAACGCTCTTCATCCTTGCCGTGCTGCTGGCGCTGTTCTACATGATCGACCGCCACTACTACCGCAAGGAGGGCGTGTTGCCGGTCGACCCGACGCCTGACACGCCCGGCGTCGGCTTCGACGGTGCCGCCAACTTCTGGCTGCTCGGCGGCGTGGTCGCGCTGGTGCTGCTCAGCGGCTTCTGGAAATCGCCGATTCAGTTCGACGTGTTCGGCACCGAGGTCGGCCTGCCGGGCCTGGTGCGCGACGTCGGCCTGGCGCTGATCGCCCTGGTGTCGTACAAGCTCACGTCGGCCAAGGTGCACGCCGACAACCAGTTCGAATGGGGGCCGATGGCCGAGGTGGCCAAGCTGTTCGCGGGCATCTTCCTGACCATCATCCCGGTGATCGCGATGCTCAAGGCCGGCACGCAGGGGCCGTTCGGCGCCATCGTCTCGGCCGTGACGCGCGCCGACGGCCAACCCGACCCGGCCATGTATTTCTGGGCCACCGGCGTGCTGAGTTCGTTCCTGGACAACGCGCCGACCTACCTGGTGTTCTTCAACACCGCGGGCGGCGACCCGGTCGCGCTGATGACCACCTACGCCAGCACGCTGGCCGCCATTTCAGCGGGCGCCGTGTTCATGGGCGCCAACACCTACATCGGCAACGCGCCCAACCTGATGGTCAAGGCCATTGCCGAGAGCCGCGGCGTTCGCATGCCGAGCTTCTTCGGCTACATGGCGTGGTCCATGGCCATCCTGGTTCCGCTGTTCGTTCTTTGCACCTTCATCTTCTTCCGCTGATTTTTTCGCTGACCGCCTTCCGCCGAGAGACAACATCATGAGCAAGCCAAAGATCCTGGTCGCACGCGCGATCTTTCCCGAGACCATCGAGCGCCTTTCGCAGCATTTCGAGGTCGAGTCGAACCAGTCCGATGAAAGCTGGAGCAAGGAGCAGCTCATCGAGAAGCTCAAGGGCAAGCAGGGCGCTTTCACCACCGGCAGCGAACGCATCGACACCGCCGTGCTCGACGCCTGTCCCGACCTGAAGATCTGCGCCAACATGGCGGTGGGCTACAACAACTTCGACGTCGACGCCATGGCCGCGCACGGCGTGCTGGGCACCAACGCGCCCGACGTGCTGACCGAAACCACGGCCGATTTCGGCTTTGCGCTGTTGATGGCCACGGCGCGCCGCATCACCGAGAGCGAACACTTCCTGCGCGCGGGCAAGTGGCAGAAGTGGAGCTTCGACATGTTCGCGGGCTCCGACATCCACGGCTCGACGCTCGGCATCATCGGCATGGGCCGCATCGGGCAGGGCATTGCCAGGCGCGGTGCGCATGGCTTCGGCATGAAGGTGGTCTATCACAACCGCTCGCGGCTCGATGCAACGCTCGAAGCCGAATGCAAGGCCAGCTACGTGAGCAAGGAAGAGCTGCTCAAGACCGCCGACCACGTGGTGCTGGTGGTGCCGTATTCGCCGGCGTCGCACCACACCATCGGCGCGGCCGAAATCGCGCTGATGAAGCCGACCGCCACGCTGATCAACATTGCGCGCGGCGGCATCGTCGATGACGCGGCCCTGGCCGCAGCCCTGCGCGACAAGCGCATCGCGGCGGCGGGCCTCGACGTGTTCGAGGGCGAGCCCAAGGTCCACCCCGACCTGCTCACCGTGCCCAACGTGGTGCTGACGCCGCACATCGCCAGCGCGACGGTGCCTACGCGCCGCGCCATGGCCGACCTGGCCGCCGACAACCTGATCGCGTACTTCAGCGACAAGGGCCCGCTGACGCCCGTCACGCCCGTTCCGGCCGCTCAAAAATAAAAACAGGCCCCGCACCGCGACTTGGACACTTCCCTGATTCTTCTCCTGCTGGGGGCGCTCGCGCTCGTTCAGCTCGCGCTGGTGATCTGGCTGCTCGCACGCAGGCCGCCCCCGCCCGACCACAGCGACATGCTGCGCGTGCTGGCCGCGATGGGCAGCGCCAACGAACGCACCGAGCGCGAACTGCGCCGCGAAATCGGGGACAACTCGCGCGGTGCGCGGCAGGAAACCGCGCAGGCCTTCGCCACTTTCCAGCAGTCGCTGGTGCAGCAGGGCGCCGAGGCCACGCGCACGCAGAATGCGCAGCTCGATGCCTTCGCGCTGCAGCTCGCCTCGTTGCAGAAAACGCTGGCCGACACGCTCAACACCCAGTTGCAGGGCCTGAGCGAATCGAATGCGCGCCGGCTGTCCGAGGTGCGCGAGACCATGGAAACCCAGCTCGCGCAGCTGCAGCAGACCAACGCCGCCAAGCTCGACGAGATGCGCAAGACGGTCGACGAAAAGCTGCAGAGCACGCTCGAAGCGCGCCTTGGCGAGAGCTTCAAGCAGGTGGCCGACCGGCTTGAACAGGTGCACAAGGGTCTGGGCGAAATGCAGACGCTGGCCGTCGGCGTCGGCAGCCTGCAGCGCGTGCTGACCAACGTGAAGACGCGCGGCATTTTTGGTGAAGTTCAGCTGGAGGCCTTGCTGGAGCAGGTGCTTACGCCCGACCAGTACGCCAAGCAGATCGAGACCAAGCCGCGCAGCGGCCAGCGCGTCGACTTTGCCATCCGCTTTCCGGGACGCGGCGAAGACGGCGCGCCCGTGTGGCTGCCCATCGACGCCAAGTTTCCGCGCGACGACTACGAGCGCCTGATCGATGCCCACGAGCGCGCCGATGCCGCCGGTGCCGAACTGGCGGCCAAGGCGCTCGAGGCACGCATCCGCACCGAAGCCAAGTCCATCGCCGACAACTACCTCGCGGCACCGCACACCACCGACTTCGCCATCCTGTTCCTTCCTGTCGAAAGCCTCTATGCCGAGGTGCTGCGCCGCCCCGGCCTGATGGACGCCATCCAGCGCCAGCACCGCGTGACGCTGGCCGGCCCCACCACCTTGCTCGCCATGCTCAACAGCCTGCACATGGGCTTTCGCACGCTGGCGCTGGAGCAGCAGGCCTCCGAGGTGTGGAAGGTGCTGGGCGCGGTCAAGACCGAATTCGAGCGCTATGGCGAGTGGGTCTCGCGCATCAAGGAGCAGGTGGCCAAGGCCTCCGACACGCTCGACAAGGCCGACACCCGCGCCAAGCAGATGCGGCTGGCGCTGCGCAAGGTCGAGGCACTGCCCGAGGCGCAGGCGCAGGTGCTGCTGCCGCCCACGGCCGATACCGACAACAGCATCGACAACGACACCGAGGGCGAAGAACTCCCGTGAAAGGTTCCGAACTGCTGCGCGTCATCGGCGCCCAGGTTTGCCTGCACGCCACCATGGCCGGCATGCGACTCGCGACGCCGCTGCTGGCGCTGCAACAGGGCTACAGCGCGGCAGCGGTCGGCGTGCTGATCGCGCTGTTCGCGCTGACGCAGGTGTTCCTGGCCTTGCCGGCCGGGCGCTTCACCGACAGGTACGGATTCAAGCGGCCACTCTGGTTGTCGGTCATCGCGGCATCGGTCGGCGCGGGGCTTGTGGTGGTCTTTCCGATCTTCCCGGTCATGTGCATTGCAGCCCTGCTGACGGGCGGTGCCACCGGCGCAACCGTCATTGCGCTGCAGCGGCATGTGGGGCGCTCGGCCACCAACACCACGCAACTCAAGCGCGTGTTCAGCTGGCTCGCCATCGCACCGGCGGTGGCCAACTTCGTCGGCCCGTTCCTGGCCGGCATGCTGATCGACCACGCCGGCCGCATACCGGCCGACCTGCTGGCCTTTCGCATCTCCTTCGCGGTGATGGCGGTGCTGCCCATCGTCTGCTGGATGCTCGCGCGCGGCGCCTACGAGCCACCACTGGTCGCGCCCGTTGCGGGCGCGGTGCCCACGCGCGCCTGGGACCTGCTGCGCGAGCCGATGTTCCGGCGCCTGCTGTTCGTGAACTGGCTGCAGTCGTCCAGCTGGGACGTGCACGCCTTCGTGCTGCCGGTGCTGGGCCACGACCGCGGCATCAGCGCCTCGGTGATCGGCTCGATCCTCGGCGCCTTCGCGATCGCGGCAGCGGTGATTCGCGTGGTGCTGCCGATGATTGCGTCGCGTGCATCGGAGCGCAGCGTGATCCTGTGCTCGACAGTGGTGACGGCGGTGGTGTTCGCGGTCTATCCGTTGCTCGACTCGGCCTTGACGATGGGCCTGTGCTCGGTGATCCTGGGCTTTGCACTGGGCGCGGTGCAGCCGATGGTGATGAGCATGCTCCACCAGATCACACCGCACGCGCGGCACGGCGAGGCGTTGGGCCTGCGGCTGATGACCATCAACGCATCGAGCGTGGCGATGCCGATGCTCTTCGGTTCGCTGGGGGCGCTGATCGGCATTGCCGGCGTGTTCTGGGTCGTGGGCGGCGTGCTGGCGTTGGGCGCTCGGGCTACCTGGGGCCTGAAGATCTAGCGTCTTCTGTCTATTGCGCTTTGTGTTTTGAGCGCTGCTGTTCGATTCGGGTTCATTCGGGGCGACGCCCACGCCGACGGTGTGCTCTGCTCCGCGAATGTCCCCCGCTTCGCTCCTCCTTTATTTCGCTGCGCAGAGCACACCATCCGCGTGAGCGTCATCAGAGTGGTCGTTGATCAGCGGTACACCA